>JAZLKM010000001.1:0-27550 GCA_045597645.1 Lachnospiraceae bacterium
ATATCCATTGATTCAAACCCTCGCGATGATAGATTTCTTACAAATATTCCCATTATTCCCCATAGCGCAGCCGCTATGAGCACATATACTTTTCCTCTCATTTTTCCATAAAGAAAAGGACGCCATTCGGCGTCCCTTTCGTTCTATAACTAGATTTATACGTCTACTACCTCTTCATCAGCAACTGCTGCTTCAAGGACTCCGCCATTCTCTTCCTCGAATGAATCAACTGCATCCTGCATAGCTGTACGCTCATCGCTATCCAACTTCAGATTTGCATATCTCTTCATACCAGTACCAGCAGGAATACGCTTTCCAATGATTACGTTCTCCTTCAGGCCGATAAGCGGGTCAACCTTACCCTTGATTGCTGCATCTGTGAGTACTCTTGTAGTCTCCTGGAATGATGCTGCTGAAAGGAATGAGCTTGTTGCAAGAGATGCCTTTGTAATACCCAGAAGAATCTGAGTGTACTGTGCAGGCTCTTTGCCTTCAGCGATAAGCTGTTCATTCAAATCCTCAACCTCAAGCACATCTACATGGCTTCCTGGAAGGAAATCTGTATCACCAGCCTCATCGATGCTTACTTTCTTAAGCATCTGTCTTACCAGCACTTCGATATGCTTATCGTTGATCTCAACACCCTGAAGACGATATACACGCTGTACTTCCTTAAGGAGGTAATCCTGAACAGCACGGATACCTCTAATTCTAAGGATATCATGCGGATTCATTGAGCCTTCTGTAATAGGAGCACCTGCCTCAAGCTCTACGCCATCAATTGCCTTGATACGAGAACCGTATGGGATAAGATAAGCCTTAGACTCACCAGTCTCCTTATTGTCAATGATAACCTCACGCTTCTTCTTATTGTCACTAATTGTTGCAGTACCTGCAAATTCAGTGATGATAGCAAGACCCTTTGGCTTACGAGCCTCAAAAAGCTCCTCAACACGGGGAAGACCCTGAGTAATATCGTTACCTGCAACACCACCAGTATGGAATGTACGCATGGTAAGCTGTGTACCAGGCTCACCGATTGACTGAGCTGCAATAATACCGATTGCCTCACCTACCTGTACAGCATTTCCGGTAGCCATGTTAGCACCGTAGCACTTCGCACATACACCATCTCTACTTCGGCAGCTAAGAACTGTTCTTATCTTAACCTCAGTAATTGGCTCACCCTTATCATTTACACCAGTATTCACTACCTTCTCTGCACGTGCAGGGGTAATGATATGATTAGCCTTAACTATTACATTACCGTCTTTATCTACGATGTCCTCGCAAGCAAATCTTCCGGTTATTCTCTCCTGAAGTGACTCGATGTTCTCTTTGCCCTCCATGAAAGCAGATACAATCATACCTGGGATAGCACGTCCTGTACCTTCTACGCAATCCTTCTCACGTACAATCATCTCCTGAGATACATCAACCATTCGACGAGTCAAGTAACCTGAGTCTGCAGTACGAAGAGCGGTATCTGAAAGTCCCTTACGAGCTCCATGTGCTGACATGAAATACTCAAGTACGTCAAGACCTTCACGGAAGTTTGACTTAATCGGAAGCTCAATTGTACGTCCAGTAGTATCCGCCATAAGTCCACGCATACCAGCAAGCTGCTTGATCTGCTTATCTGAACCACGGGCTCCTGAGTCAGCCATCATAAAGATGTTATTGTACTTATCAAGACCATCAAGAAGCTCCTTTGTAAGAGCCTTATCAGTGTTCTCCCAAGTCTTTACTACTTCCTTGTAGCGCTCTTCCTCGGTACTCTTACCACGACGATAGTCGCGGTTAATACGAGCAACTGTCTTCTCTGTCTCAGCAATCATCTCTGCCTTCTTAGCAGGTACAGTCATGTCTGAAATTGAAACAGTCATTGCTGCTACAGTTGAGTAGTGATAACCCATAGACTTGATGTCATCAAGAACTTCTGCAGTTCTGGTTGCACCATGTACATTGATTACTTTCTCAAGAATCTGCTTAAGCTCCTTTTTCTTAACAAGCTTATCTATCTCAAGAATAAGCTCATTTCCAGGAATGCTGCGATCAACAAATCCAAGATCCTGTGGAATAATCTCATTAAAGATGAGACGTCCAAGAGTAGTGTCGATAACACCACTAATTACGCTATCATCTTCAAGTTTCTTCTCAACTCTAACCTTGATAGGCGCCTGAAGTGTAATGGCTTTGTTCTCATATGCAAGAAGAGCCTCATTAATATCCTTAAAGGCCATTCCTTTGCCCTTATCATCCGGACGCTCCTGAGTCAAATAGTAGATACCAAGTACCATATCCTGTGAAGGAACGGCAACCGGTCCACCGTCTGACGGCTTAAGCAGGTTGTTCGGTGAGAGAAGCATAAATCTACACTCAGCCTGAGCCTCTGCAGTAAGTGGAAGATGCACAGCCATCTGGTCACCATCGAAGTCCGCATTAAATGCAGTACATACGAGCGGATGAAGCTTAATAGCCTTACCTTCTACCAGAATCGGCTCAAATGCCTGTATACCAAGTCTATGAAGTGTAGGAGCACGGTTAAGCATTACTGGATGCTCTTTAATTACATCCTCAAGCACATCCCATACTTCCTTCTCGAGACGCTCTACCATCTTCTTTGCAGATTTAATGTTGTGTGCAGTACCAGCCTGGCAAAGCTCTTTCATAACGAAAGGCTTAAACAGCTCAATAGCCATCTCCTTTGGAAGACCACACTGATAAATCTTAAGCTCAGGTCCAACTACGATAACTGAACGTCCTGAGTAGTCAACACGCTTACCAAGAAGGTTCTGACGGATACGTTCAGACTTACCCTTAAGCATGTCTGAAAGAGACTTAAGCGCTC
The DNA here is from genome assembly GCA_045597645.1 of Lachnospiraceae bacterium. Taxonomy (GTDB): domain Bacteria; phylum Bacillota; class Clostridia; order Lachnospirales; family Lachnospiraceae; genus JAKSSE01. Next base: position 2,852 of record JAZLKM010000001.1, read on the forward strand.
TATTTCCCGGACCAGTAACAGGTCTACCACGACGGCCATTGTCGATGAGGGCATCTACTGCCTCCTGAAGCATACGCTTCTCATTGCGAACAATGATATCCGGTGCACCGAGCTCCTGAAGTCTACGGAGACGATTGTTTCTGTTAATAATACGACGATAAAGGTCGTTCAAATCTGAGGTTGCAAATCTACCACCATCAAGCTGAACCATAGGACGAAGATCCGGCGGAATTACCGGGATTACATCCATAACCATCCACTCTGGGCGGTTGCCTGACTCGCGGAAAGCTTCTACTACCTCAAGTCTCTTAATAATACGTGCTCTCTTCTGTCCGCTTGATGCGTCAAACTCTGCGCGAAGAGCCTCTGCCTCTTTCTCAAGGTCTATAGCACACAGAAGCTCCTTTATAGCCTCTGCACCCATAGCTGCACGGAAGCCAAGTCCGTACTGCTCACGTGCCTCCTGATATTCGCTCTCAGAAAGAACCTGCTTGTAAACAAGCGGAGTGTCTCCTGAATCAAGCACAATGTAAGAAGCAAAGTAAAGAACCTTCTCCAAAAGCTTCGGAGAAAGATCAAGTATAAGGCCCATGCGGCTCGGGATGCCCTTGAAGTACCAAATGTGTGATACCGGTGCTGCAAGCTCGATGTGTCCCATACGCTCACGACGAACGCTTGCTTTGGTTATCTCTACACCACACTTCTCGCAGACTACGCCCTTATAGCGGATCTTTCTATATTTTCCGCAGTGGCACTCCCAGTCCTTGCTAGGTCCAAATATTTTCTCGCAGAAAAGTCCATCCTTTTCCGGCTTAAGAGTACGATAATTTATGGTCTCCGGCTTCTTAACCTCGCCGCGTGACCACTCGCGGATCTTCTCCGGTGACGCAAGACCGATGCGGATTGCGTCAAACTCTATAGCCTGATTATTTCTTCCAGTCGCTGGCATTCTAAAGTTCCTCCTTACTCGTCCGCGTTGCCGTCTGAATAGTTGTCGTCATAATCGTCAACATCATCATACATATCATCCGGCTCTTCATCCTCAAGTTCTTCGGTCTCATCATTGAATGACTGCTTGGTAAATCCAGCCTTACCGAAGTCCTCATTGCTCTCAAATGCAAAGTTCTTATCATCAGAGATCAGAGCATTAATATTGGTATTGCCATACTCACTGGTCTCAATGAGCTCAACCTCTTTGCGGTTCTCATCAAGAACACTAACATCAAGTCCAAGTGACTGAAGCTCCTTGAGAAGTACCTTGAATGACTCAGGAATACCTGGCTCAGGAATATTGTCACCCTTAATGATGGCTTCGTAAGTCTTTACACGTCCTACAACGTCATCAGACTTCATGGTCAGAATCTCCTGAAGGGTGTAGCTTGCACCGTACGCCTCAAGAGCCCAAACCTCCATCTCTCCGAAACGCTGTCCACCGAACTGAGCTTTACCACCAAGTGGCTGCTGAGTTACGAGAGAGTAAGGACCTGTCGAACGAGCATGAATCTTATCATCTACAAGGTGATGCAGCTTCAGATAATGCATGTGTCCGATTGTTACCGGTGAATCGAAGTACTCTCCGGTACGTCCATCACGAAGTCTTACCTTACCATCTCTAGAGATTGGAACGCCCTCCCAGAGGCCTCTGTGATCTCTGTTCTCACTGAGATAGTCATATACTGCATCGCCAAGCTCTTCCTTGTGAAGAGCGGTAAATGTATCTTTATTTGTATACTCCTCGCCCTCTGCCTTAGCCTTAGCTTTTGCAGCCTTAAGCTCTTCGTCATCAAACGGAAGGTTTACATAATCGTTTGCAAGGCTAAGAGTATCCATAATGTCGTTCTCTTTTGCTCCATCAAATACTGGAGTAGAGATATTGAATCCAAGCGCCTTTGCTGCAAGTGAAAGATGTATCTCAAGGACCTGTCCGATGTTCATACGTGAAGGAACGCCCAGTGGGTTCAGCACGATGTCAAGCGGACGGCCATTTGGAAGATAAGGCATATCCTCTACTGGAAGCACACGTGAAACTACACCCTTGTTTCCATGACGACCTGCCATCTTATCGCCGACTGAAATCTTTCTCTTTTGTGCAATGTATATACGGACTGACTGATTTACACCAGGTGCAAGATCGTCATCGTTATCTCTGCTGAATACCTTTGCATCAACTACGATACCGTACTCACCATGAGGTACTCTAAGTGATGTATCACGAACCTCACGAGCCTTTTCACCGAAAATAGCTCTAAGAAGTCTCTCCTCTGCTGAAAGCTCTGTCTCTCCCTTAGGAGTAACCTTTCCTACAAGGATATCCCCTGCACGAACCTCTGCACCGATACGGATAACGCCACGCTCATCAAGATCTCTAAGCGCTTCGTCACCTACACCAGGTACGTCTCTTGTAATCTCTTCCGGTCCAAGCTTAGTATCACGAGCCTCTGTCTCATACTCCTCAACATGAATAGAAGTATATACATCGTCCTGTACCAGACGCTCTGACAGAAGTACAGCATCCTCGTAGTTATAACCTTCCCAGGTCATGAATCCGATGAGCGGGTTCTTACCAAGAGCGAGCTCGCCGTCTGAAGTAGATGCTCCATCGGCAATAACCTCACCTGCCTCTACATGGTCTCCCTTAAATACGATAGGTCTCTGGTTGTAGCAGTTGCTCTGGTTACTTCTTGCGAACTTTGAAAGGATGTACTCATCCCTTGCCTTGTCCTCATCAGCAATGATAACGATTCTCTTAGACTCAGAAAGCTCTACACGTCCTGCACGCTTTGCAACAACGCACACGCCCGAGTCAACAGCTGCCTTGGTCTCCATACCGGTACCTACTACAGGTGCCTCTGTGAGCATAAGCGGAACTGCCTGACGCTGCATGTTTGATCCCATCAGCGCACGGTTTGCATCGTCATTCTGAAGGAATGGTATAAGTGAGGTTGCTACCGAGAATACCATCTTCGGAGATACGTCCATGTAGTCAAACATGCTCTTATCGTACTCCTGAGTCTCCTCACGATAACGACCTGATACTGACTGTCTTACGAAATGGCCATCTGCATCAAGCTTCTCATTAGCCTGTGCTACATGGTAATTATCCTCTTCGTCTGCAGTCATGTAGATAACTTCTTCTGTTACAATCGGATCTGCTGGGTTGCTCTTATCGATTACACGATATGGAGCCTCGATAAATCCATACTCATTAATACGAGCATATGATGCCAGAGAGTTGATAAGTCCGATGTTAGGACCTTCAGGAGTCTCAATCGGGCACATACGTCCATAATGAGAATAATGTACATCTCGAACCTCGAATCCGGCACGATCTCTTGAAAGACCGCCAGGTCCAAGTGCTGAAAGACGTCTCTTGTGTGTAAGCTCACCGAGCGGGTTGTTCTGGTCCATGAACTGTGACAGCTGTGATGAACCGAAGAACTCCTTGATAGCTGCGGTAACAGGCTTGATATTGATGAGTCCATGTGGAGTCATGCTATCAATATCCTGAGTGGTCATACGCTCACGTACTACTCTCTCAAGACGAGATAGTCCTATACGATACTGATTCTGAAGAAGCTCACCTACCGCACGGATACGACGATTGCCAAGGTGATCGATATCGTCCTCGTTACCGATACCGTACTCAAGGTTCATATTGTAGCTGATTGAAGCATAGATATCATCCTTGGTAACATTCTTCGGAATGAGGTCTGCCATATCACGCTTAAGCGCTTCCTTAATAGCCTCCTCACCTTCATTATTCTCAAGAATTTCAGCAAGTACTGGATAGTATACCTTCTCCTTGATTCCAAGCTCTGAAATATCAAAGTCAATGTGAGCAGAAATATCAACCATCTGATTGGTAAGAACCTTGATGTTTCTCTCCTCACCTTGAATCATTACATATGCGGTACCAGCGTTCTGAATCTGATCTGCAAGCTCTGCTGTTACCTTTGTTCCAGCTTCTGCAAGAATCTCACCTGTAGACATATCAATTACGTCTTCAGCAAGAACGTGTCCACGGATACGATTGCGAAGTGCAAGTTTCTTATTAAACTTATAACGTCCTACCTTTGCTAAGTCATAACGACGTGAGTCGAAGAACATAGCAGAAATAAGGCTTTCCGCGCTATCAACTGCAAGCGGCTCGCCTGGACGGATTTTCTTATATAATTCAAGAAGGCCTTCCTCGCGGTTAGTAGCCACATCCTTGGTAAATGAAGCAAGAATCTTTGGCTCCTCACCAAAAAGGTCAATAATCTCCTGATTAGTTCCTGTACCAAGAGCACGAATAAGTACTGTAATCGGAACCTTACGGGTACGATCTACGCGTACATAAAATACATCGTTTGGATCAGTCTCATACTCAAGCCATGCACCACGGTTAGGAATAACAGTGCATGAATAAAGCTCTTTTCCGATCTTATCGTGATCTATCTTATAATAGATACCAGGTGAACGAACCAACTGGCTTACGATTACACGCTCAGCTCCGTTGATAACGAAAGTACCTGTCTCTGTCATGAGCGGGAGGTCTCCCATAAATATCTCATGCTCGCTAATCTCGCCAGATTCGCTGTTAAATAAACGTACCTTAACCTTAAGAGGTGCTGAATATGTAGCATCTCTCTCTTTACATTCGGTAATAGTGTACTTTTTCTCTTCTTCACAAAGTCTGAAATCTACGAACTCCAGGCTCAAACGACTAACATAATCGGTAATCGGAGAGATGTCATTGAACACTTCTTTAAGACCATCAGTAAGAAACCACTTGTAAGAGTCTTTCTGTACCGCGATCAGGTTCGGCATCTCGAGCACCTCTTTTTGCTTAGAGTAGCTCATTCGCATGTTTTTTCCGGCTGCCACCGGACGAATACGGTTTTTCTCCATGGACCTCCACCTCTCGTGTGCTTATTTCGCAGCACCACAACATTTTGCGTCTAAAAAAACGCAAAAAAGGGCGCACTTGGCCTACTCTGCCAAGATAATGCAAATGACATCATATCAGACAGCCGTCAACATGTCAACAATAACTTTTATTTTTTTACGGGTAATAGGATAGGACTATCTTCTATAATTATATAAGAAAAAAGGCGGAACTTTCGTCCCGCCTACATTCTTAAAGTGCTGCTTTAAGTACGTCAACCTTATCCAGTTTCTCCCAAGGAAGATTCAAATCGTTTCTTCCAAAGTGTCCATACGCTGCTGTCTGCAAGTAAATCGGTCTTCTAAGATCAAGCATCTTAATGATTCCTGCCGGCCTTAAGTCAAAATGCTTACGCACGAGCTCTACTAGCGCCTCATCGCTCATTTTTCCCGTTCCAAAGGTATCAACCATAATTGATGTAGGCTGTGCTACACCTATCGCATAAGAAAGCTGAATCTCGCACTTGTCTGCAAGCCCTGCTGCAACAATATTCTTAGCTACATATCTTGCTGCATATGCTGCAGAACGGTCAACCTTGGTGCAGTCCTTTCCAGAGAAAGCGCCACCGCCGTGACGAGCATAACCACCATAAGTGTCTACTATTATCTTACGTCCAGTGAGACCTGCGTCTCCGTGCGGCCCACCGATTACGAAGCGTCCTGTAGGATTAATGTAAAAGCGAGTGTTATCATCAACTAGCTCAGCAGGAAGCACCGGTTTAAATACGTACTCCTTGATATCCTCATGAATCTGCTCCTGTGTTACATCCTCATCGTGCTGTGTAGATAGAACTACTGCCTCTAATCTAGTAGGCTTGCCATTCTCATCATACTCTACAGAAACCTGGCTCTTACCATCCGGACGAAGATACTTAAGCGTGCCATCTTTGCGTACCTTTGTAAGCTGAAGTGCGAGCTTATGAGCAAGGTCAATTGGATACGGCATGTATGAGTCAGTCTCATTGGTAGCATATCCGAACATCATTCCTTGATCTCCAGCTCCCGTATCAAGGTCATCCTTAAGAGAGCCTTCCTTTGCCTCGAGCGCCTTATCAACGCCCATAGCGATGTCTGCTGACTGCTGGTCGAGTGCCACCATAACAGCGCAGGTATTTCCATCAAATCCAGTCTTGGCATCATTATAGCCAATATCATTAATGGTCTTACGTACAATTGCAGGGATGTCAAGCTGTGCCTTGGTTGTTATCTCACCAGTTACAAGCGCAAATCCTGTACAGCATGCTGTCTCGCATGCAACTCGGCTCATGGGATCCTGCTCCATGCATGCATCAAGAATAGCATCACTAACTGCATCGCAGACTTTGTCCGGATGTCCTTCAGTAACGGACTCTGATGTGAATAATCTCTTTTCCATATATTCCTCCATATTGTGGCGTAATTTTCTCTATCGTTTTTTCGGACATATAATAAAAAAACCCGCTTAATAAGCGGATCCGAAAAGACTATCAAATCCTCTTATTGTTCGAATACTCGCTCAGGTTGGCACCTTCCTTTTCAGGGGTTGCCGTGACTTCATAGATCCTTTGTATCTCCATCACTCTGAATAAGAGAAAACTACTATTTACTTGAACACCAAAAGCCTACTATCAAAAGGATGTTATGTCAAGTAGCTATTGTGTTTTTTTGTTGAAAATCGTATAATCGTTAGGGGACTTCGTGGGGGAAAAGGACAAATGGCAACAAAAGAATTTGACACAAGCAATTTAAAGCCGGGCATGATAGTAGCAGAGCCGATTATTACTCGTAGAGGCCAGGAATTGGCCAAGGCGGGGTCAGAGCTCACTGCTGCTCTAATTGCGCGTCTTTCTTTTTATAAAATAGAATCTGTAGTTGTAGAGACCAAAGTAGATTTCGACAACATTCCCAAACCTGAGCCAAAGCCCGAACAAAAGGCTGAACCGCCCAAAGCAAAGCCTACTTGGATTGAAGAGTCAGAAAGCTATTCTCATAGAATTAGAAAGAGTAAGGATTTTCAGGATTTCCAGATTCAGTATGGTAAGTTCTTATCCCTTCTCAAGGATGAATTTGATGCCTACGAAAAAAATGAGCGTAGCGTGGATTGCGGCATGCTCTACGAGGAAATGACCCCTCTCTTCCAAGGCAAGACTTCTATTCAGATGTTTGATATGATTCACAATATCAGACAAGTTGACGACTCTACATATGCTCACAGTTTAAATGTCGCTCTTGTTTCAAGAATCATCGGTCGTTGGTGCAAGTTCTCCACAGAGGATATTGAGGTACTTACAATAGCAGGTTTGCTTCACGATATAGGCAAGATTCAAATCCCTGAAAACGTATTGAACAAGCCTGGTCGATACACCGATGAGGAGTTTGCTCTCATACAAAAGCATCCAAAGATGAGTTATGACATATTGAAGAAAAGCACTCTGGATCCGCGAATTAAGAAGGCCGCTCTTCAACATCACGAGAGATGCGATGGGTCAGGTTATCCAATGGGTCTCGATTCTGATGAAATTGAGAACTTCTCATGTATAGTAGCCATAGCTGACGTATATGATGCTATGACAGCAGCGAGGTCTTACAGGCAGCCGATGTGTCCTTTCGAAGTTATAGCAGCCTTCGAAAAAGACGGCTTATCTAAGTACAAACCGCAATTCGTTCTCACTTTTCTCGAAAGAATTGCGGCCACTTATCAAAACAACCGTATTATTCTAAACGACGGACGAAGTGCTAACATAGTTCTTTTGAACAAAAATCATATCAGCAAGCCAATGGTGCAACTTACCGATGGTAACTGTCTAGACCTATCTAGAGAGCCTGGTTTGTTCATTAAATCTGTTTTATAAAAAATTAAGCCGACCATAAGGTCGGCTTTTATAATTCTATTCGTCACGATACCCGCACTCGATGTCTTCCAACTTCATCATTGTTGTCGACCATCTCAATATGTGCTCCTATGCTTCGAAGCTTTTTCTCGAAATGCTCGTAGCCCCTCTCAACATAGTAGATGTCATCTATTATTGTCACTCCCTCTGCCGCAAGCCCCGCTAAAACCAAGGCTGCACCAGCGCGAAGATCCGGAGCACATATTCTTGCTCCCTTGTAGGAGTTAACGCCACTTATAATAGCGATGTTTCCCTCTACCTTTACTTCTCCTCCCATTCGAGACAATTCATCAACATACCTAAATCGATTCTCAAATATACTCTCTGTAACAGTACTAGTGCCTTCCGCCAAACCCAAAACTACAGTCATCTGCGGTTGCATATCTGTAGGAAATCCTGGATACGGCAACGTAGTAACCTGTGTATGCTTAAGAGTAACATCTGTAGCTACAACCCTCACTGCATCATCAAATTCTTCGATTTTACAGCCGATTTCTTTAAGCTTTGCCGTAGTCGCCTCAAGATGCTTTGGTATCACGTTCTCAACTACCACATCACCCTTTGTAACCGCTGCTGCAAACATAAATGTTCCGGCTTCTATCTGATCAGGGATCACTGAGTACTCTGTGCCATGAAGCTTCGGTACACCAGTAATTCTTATTACGTCTGTACCTGTGCCACGAATATTTGCACCCATGCTATTTAGAAAGTTGGCCATATCAACAACATGTGGCTCTTTAGCCGCGTTCTCAATAATAGTCTTCCCCTCTGCTAAGGTTGCCGCCATCATTACATTTATGGTAGCTCCTACAGACACCTTATCCATATAAATATGCGTACCTGTAAGTTTGTCAGCTTTTGCTACCACTGAGCCGTCATAGATATCCACGTCAGCTCCAAGTGCCTTAAACCCCTTGATATGCAAATCTATTGGTCTCGCTCCAATATTGCATCCGCCAGGAAGAGCCACCTTAGCATCCTTAAATTTGCCAAGCAATGCTCCCAACAGGTAATATGATGCACGAATTCTGCTCATTGACTCATAGTCAACAGCAACTGAATGTATAGTGCCACCATTTATCTTCACTTTGTGAGCATCTAATCTATCTATATGTACACCAATGTTAGCCATCACCTCTAAGAGGACATTGACATCTCTAACATCAGGAATATTCTCTATTGTAACCGTTTCATCGGTCATTATTGCTGCGGCCAGAATGGGTAGCGCTGCATTCTTTGCACCACCAACATTCACACGGCCATGAAGGGGATATCCACCCTTCACTACGTATTGATCCATTTTTCGCCTCTATTTACGTCGGTTTCTCCGACCATAGTTACTGTAGTATAACATATATACTATAGAAAAAATAGACAAAAAATGTGGGGGTAGGTAGCCCTGCCCCCACATAAATGTTGTATTTTGATTACTTAAGGGTAACCTTAGCGCCCTCTGCCTCAAGCTTAGCCTTGATGTCCTCAGCGGTAGCCTTGTCAACGCCTTCCTTAAGTACCTTCGGAGCTGAATCAACAAGCTCTTTAGCTTCCTTAAGTCCAAGATCAGTAGCCTCACGTACAACCTTGATAACCTTAACCTTGTTTGGACCTACTTCAGTAAGCTCAACGTCGAATGAATCCTTCTCTTCCTCAGCGCCTGCTGCTGGACCTGCTGCTGCTACAACAACACCTGCTGCTGCAGAAACACCAAACTCCTCCTCGCAAGCCTTTACGAGCTCGTTCAGCTCAAGAACTGAAAGCTCCTTGATTGCCTCGATAAACTCAGCGGTAGTTAACTTTGCCATAATATTTCCTCCTCAATTACTCGGCTGCAGGAGTCTCTGCTTCTGCCGGTGTAGTCTCTTCTGCTGCCGGAGCTTCTTCTGCTGCCGGAGCCTCTTCTGCTGCCGGAGCTTCCTCAGCTACCGGAGCCTCTTCTGCCTTGTCAGCTGGTGCACCACCCTGCTCTGCGATCTGATTAAGAACACGAGCGAAGTTGGTGATCGGTGACTGCATACTTCCAAGAAGTCTTGAAATAAGTACCTCTTTTGATGGGATTTCAGCGATTACTGTCATTCCCTTTGCATCGTAGAACTCGCCATCTACAACGCCTGCCTTAATCTCAAGTGCAGGTGCCTCCTTTGCAAACTTTGCAAGGATGCGAGCCGGTGCGGTTGCATCTTCCTTTGCTACTGCGATAGCGCTCGGTCCCTCAAGAACAGCCTTAAGGCTCTCGAACTGCGTATCCTTGATAGCAAAGTTCAGCATGGTATTCTTATAAACCTTATAAGTAATACCGGCTTCTCTGAGCTGCTTGCGGAGCTGGGTGTCCTGAGCAACAGTAAGTCCACGATGGTCAACTACTACTATGCTGACAGCGTCCTTAATGTTCTCGGAGATCTCCTGAACCACAGGCTGCTTCAATTCAACTTTTGCCACGGTTTATTCCTCCTTTAGTATTTCTTAGCCGAAAAAATGCCTCCCCAAAGACGGGAAGGCACAAGAAAAATCATTTCTGATGCATCCTCGGCAGGTACTACGGTTACGGCTTACGCCACCTGCTGTCTTCGGCAACATGCTTTGCTAATATAGCATTCTATATTCGGAATGTCAATCCTAGAATTTTGCGGTGTTAATCTTTACACCAGGTCCCATTGTAGCTGAAAGGGTAATACTGCGGAGATACTGTCCCTTAAGGCTAGACGGCTTTGCTTTCTGGATTGCATCCATCAGGGTCTGGAAGTTGTCCTGTAACTGCTCCTCGGTAAAGGAAGCTTTTCCAATCGGCACATGGATAATATTGGTCTTGTCCAGACGATACTCTACCTTACCTGCCTTGATATCAGCGATAGCCTTTGTTACATCCATAGTTACAGTACCTGACTTCGGGTTCGGCATAAGTCCCTTAGGACCAAGTACCTTACCAAGACGTCCTACAACGCCCATCATATCAGGAGTAGCTACTACTACGTCGAAATCAAGCCATCCGTCATTCTGAATCTTTGGTATAAGCTCTTCGCCACCTGCATGATCAGCGCCTGCTGCAAGTGCCTCGTCAACCTTATCACCCTTTGCGAATACAAGAACGCGTACAGTACGTCCTGTTCCGTGTGGCAGTACTACTGCACCACGAATCTGCTGCTCTGCATGACGTCCGTCGCAACCAGTACGGATGTGAGCCTCGATAGACTCGTCGAACTTTGCTGTAGCTGTCTTCTTAACGATAGAAATAGCCTCTGCTGAATCATAAGCTACGCTTCTATCAATAAGCTTTGCAGCTTCATTATATTTCTTTCCTCTTTTCATGTTTTCCTCCTTGTGGTATTAACGGGGGAGAATGCCCCTTCCACATAATGCTCTATAAGAGCAATGCTTCATAAGTAAATTAGTCTACTACTTCTACGCCCATTGATCTTGCGGTACCAGCAATCATGCTGATAGCTGCATCAATTGAACCAGCATTAAGATCAGGCATCTTAAGCTCTGCGATCTCCTGAAGCTGTGCTCTGGTGATCTTAGCTACCTTATTCTTGTTTGGAACGCCTGAAGCCTTTGAAATGCCACATGCCTTCTTAATAAGAACTGGCGCTGGTGGGGTCTTTGTGATGAAGCTGAAGCTTCTGTCTGCATAAACCGTAATTACAACAGGGATAATCAGGTCACCCTGGTCTGCGGTTCTAGCGTTGAACTGCTTGGTGAACTCAGCAATATTTACACCATGCTGACCAAGCGCTGGGCCTACCGGTGGAGCCGGTGTTGCCTTGCCTGCGGGTATCTGAAGTTTGATATACCCTTCGACTTTCTTTGCCATTGGAAATACCTCCTAAATTTTACATTTTGCGAACTTCAACGAAGCTAATATCTACCGGTGTCTCGCGTCCGAACACATCTACCGAAATGGTAACCATCTGGTGATTCTTGTTCATAGACTTGATAACGCCAACGGTATCCTTCCAAACACCGCTGACAACAACGACGGTATCTCCCTCGCTGAAATCGACTTCAATCTCAGTATCTGTCTTAACGCCAAGGCTCTTAACCTCTGCGTCAGACAATGGTACCGGCTTGCCATCAGGTCCTACAAAGCCTGTAACTCCTGTAGTATTACGTACTACGTACCAAGTCTCACTGTTCATGAACATATTAACAAGAACATAACCTGGATAGAGCTTTTGAGTAACGGCCTTTTTCTTACCGTTAGCACCTATCTTAACAGTCTCTGTTACAGGAACTCTAACTTCAAGAATCTCCTCTTCAAGATGACGGTTAGCGATAGTCTTCTCAATATCAGCTTTAACCTTATTCTCATAGCCGGAATAGGTATGTGCTACATACCAACCTGCTTCTGCCATGCTTGCCTCCTTACAGACCTATCAGGAAATCGATACCGCGCTGAGCTGCCACATCAACCAGTGCAATAATAAGACCTACGATAATTGAAGTAATTACTACTGCTATTGTTTGACGGGTCACATCTTCGCGATTCGGCCAGATAATCTTGGAAAACTCGCTCTTAAGGCCGCCGAACCACTTGCTCAGCTTTCCTTCGCCCTTAGTTTTTTCCATAGGTTTCTCCTTATTTCGTTTCCTTGTGCAGGGTGTGCTTCTTGCAGAATCTGCAGTACTTGCTAGTTTCCATACGATCAGGATGGTTCTTCTTTTCCTTGGTCGTATTGTAGTTTCTCTGCTTGCACTCGGTACAAGCTAATGTTATCTTTGTCCGCACAACTTCCACCTCCGTTATTTATTACATCGTTGTAACGGGGCCCTGATTTTTCCCGTCACAAAAAAAAGGCTCCTCGCCTTTACCATGCCTAGGTAATATAGCACAGACTTATTTACTCGTCAAATGCTTTTTTTATGAGTTTATCAAGGTTTTTTGATGTTTTTTATGATAGCACAATTTATATAGAAGAAACACACTTTTTCCCCACATCTAGTAGATGACAAAATTAAACCCCATTGTTATAATGTATGTGAATAAATGGACTTATTATATTCCCCGGTGGTGGAACCACTAATTTCAAGGATGAAAGGAGGGGGTCATAGATGGCAAAGGTCGATGCCGCGTACGAGTACTATCTCTCGGCGTACGGAAAAACTCCACAGACGCGTTACGATGCTCACAAAAAGAGCGAGCTTCGCAATGTCTATAATTCTATAGTTAAGGCCAACAAAGAGTCCCCTCTGTATAAAATCATTCAGAGTGGTAATGCTACTGAGTTTGCTATTGATATGAAGGAAGGTGCCCGTGGTATACAGAGCACTATATCTTCTATTATTGGAAAAAACGGCGATATCGAAGATACTTTTAATAAGAGGGTTGCTGTTTCCTCTAACAGAGATGTCCTTGATGCTGAATATCTTATTGATGATGAGGATAGTGATTCTCCTGCTCCAAAAGGATTCTCTATGGAGGTTCGCGCTCTAGCCCAGCCGCAGGTTACAACAGGTAACTATTTAGAGCACGATGGTCATCTATTTAGACCTGGTTCGTATTCATTTGACCTTAACACTGACTCTAATTCATACGAGTTTCAGTTTAATGTAAATGAAGGCGATACTAACAAGGAAGTTCAGGACAAGATCGCAAGGCTTGTCAACACTGCTAAAGTTGGTGTCACCGCAGAGGTACTCGAGAACTCCAGAGGTCAAAGTGCTCTTCAGCTTACATCTGTCAAGACCGGTCTTCAGGAAGACGAGGAATTCCTCTTTAGCATACAGTCAGGTTCGTCCTACAGTGCTATCAAAGCATTAGGTATTGATGAGATTACATCCCCTGCCAGCAACTCAGAATTCCTGCTTAACGGGCATCAGCACTCGTCACTTACCAACAACTTCACTATCAACAATATGTTTGAAGTTACTTTAAAAGGAATAAGTGCCCCAGGCGAGGCAGCACAAGTTTCATTCAAAGCCAATGCTGAAGCTATCGCTGACAATGTTGTCTCTCTGGCTGACAGTTATAACAACATGGTTTCTGTAGGCATGAAGTATTCAGACCAGAGTGGCTCTGGTGTACTTCACAGAGAAATCACCAATCTTGCTTACAAGCAGCAATCCTCTCTGGAGGATATCGGTTTCCATCTTGAAGATGACGGCTTCATGTCAATAGACAGAGAAAAACTTGCTACAGCAATTGACGATCCTGAAACAGCAAATGAGACATTTGCTTCTCTAAATCGATTTAAGGATTCTCTCGGAGCATTTGCCAGAAGAACGAGTATCAATCCTATGGCATATGTAAACAAACTTATTGTTGCGTACAAAAATCCTGGCAAGACCTACGGTGCCCCATATGCGCCTTCAAACTATTCCGGAATGTTGATTGACGGATATTGCTAAAAACCACGGCCGAATATGACCGTGGTTTTTGTTACATATATATAAGGAATATTCCTCTTCAAAATGGCCGATTTTATATCTTTCATAGTTCTTTTTTCTATTTTTCTTTTCCTCTACTCGTGTATAATGTGTATTAATAATATTTTGCAATTCACTCGTATGGAGAGAGATTATGTTTTTCGTTGATGATGATACAGTTAAATGCGGTTTCTATGAATGCCGTAAGTGCAACTATCGCTTTCTATCTGTTGCCACAGATGCAAGGACAACTTGTCCTTTATGCGAGCAAGATATCGATTATGAAATAGGACCCGGAGAGTCTCTTGAGGATCTGCTTGAGACTGCTGATCTGATAGATGTCATCGAAGGCAAGGACGACGTATACAGAATGGATACATTACTATCAGCCGCCTATGCTGAAGATGAATCTTGGATATAATATGACTTCGAAGAAAAGAAATTTTGTTGGTACCTTATGTTGCATTTTCGGTGCTACCTGTTGGGGTTTCTCTGGAGCATTCAGCGAGGCTCTATTTAGCAACTATGAGATAGAATCCACCTGGGTTACATCTATTAGAATGCTAGTCGCCGGCATTTTGCTTACCAGTATTGCTCTTGGTACAAAAAAACTAAATATAAAAGCATTCATAACTGACAAAAAAACTGTACTGCAAGTTGTTCTCTTTGCTTTGGCCGGACTTACTGCCTGCCAGTTTTCCTACCTTAGTGCCATAATGTGGACCAACTCTGCAACTGCAACAGTATTACAGAATCTATCCGTTATATTTGTCACTTTTTATGTATGCATATCTGAAAAAAAGGCACCATTTTTCTCAGATATCGTTTGTGTCATTCTAGCTACAATCGGAGTATGGCTAATTGCTACAGGTGGTCGTTTCGGCAGCTTAACACTTACCCCTAAAGGATTGTTCTGGGGGCTTGCTGCTGGTATTACTGCTTCAAGCTATTCTCTATTATCGCGCAAGCCTGTAAATAAACTAGGCGCCGTTCCTGCCACAGGTATGGGGATGCTAATTGGCGGAGTAATTTTTTCTATCGCCACAAGCGCTTGGCATTTACCAGTAGGACTAGACAAAAAGGCTTACTTTTTCTTGTCCTTCATAGTGCTTGTTGGCACAGTTGGTGCATTTACACTGTTCCTAAAAGGCATCAGCATGGTTGGAGCTATTAAGTCAATCCTTCTATCATGTCTTGAGCCGTTAACAGCCACTACACTCTCAATCTTTTGGCTACATAGAAATTTTTCAACCGCTGATTTTGTAGGATTTGTCTGCATATTAGCAACAGTTCTCATCAGTACTCTTGTCAAGAACAAGAAAGTATAGAGGTTTCGTCTTCTATACAAGGAGGAATCATGAATATTGTATTTAATGTCAATGAAGGAAAACGCGTCACCGTTAAGCCCATGCAGGGAGTAGCTAAAGATGGTACTGTATACGGTGTCAACAACGTGTACCTTACCGAAAATGGCAACCCTATTTTGCCCATAATGGGAGAGTTTCATTTTAGCCGCTATCCACGAGAAGAGTGGCGACAGGCTCTTTTAAAGATGAAAGCCGGTGGTATCAATATAGTTGCAAGCTATGTTTTCTGGAATCATCACGAGGAAGAAAAAGGCGTCTATGATTTTGAAGGTAATAAAGACGTAAGGGCTTTTCTTGAGCTGTGCAACGAAGTAGGACTTAAAGTATGGTTTAGAATTGGACCCTGGGCGCACGGTGAATCTCGAAATGGCGGATTCCCAGATTGGCTATGCGAAGAGCTCAACCACAACGGTCTAGGCCCACTAGACGATACTAAGCCTTATCGCTATTCTCGTACCAACGACGAGCTATACATGAAATATGTTACTGCTTTTTGGACTGCTCTTGCTAAGCAGGCCGAAGGCATGTATGTAAAAGATGACGGTCCAATCCTTGGTGTGCAGCTTGAGAATGAATACTGTCACGCCGGTGGAGCCCCTACCCGCGAAATAGGCGTGGATCATATGATTGCTCTCAAAAAGCTGGCTCTGGAACTAGGCTATATTGCACCCTACTACACGTCAACTGGTTGGGGTGGCGGAATGGTGCTCGAGGATGAGACCCTGCCCGTTATGGGCGGCTACATCGATGCTCCATGGGCTGACAGCATCGAAGAGCTCCCTGCATCAGAGAATTTTCTCTTTACGCCATTCCATGACGATTCAAATATCGCTACTGATCTAGCTACGGGTATTCTTGGTGGATATAATATAGAAACAAATCCATATCTTACAGCAGAGCTCGGTGGTGGAATGCAGCCTACTCATCACAGACGAGTTTATCCTTATCCAGAAGATATTGAAGCTCAGGCTCTATGCATGCTCGGTGCTGGCGCCAACCTTATTGGCTACTATATGTATCACGGCGGCGTTAACCCCATGGGCAAATTTACCACCCTTGAAGAGACTCCAGAGACGGGATACTTCAATACTCTGCCTAAAATGACATACGATTTCCAGACCTGTCTTCGCGAGACCGGGAAGATAAACACCAGCTATCACTACACTAGACGACTCCACACTTTTATCAATAGCTTTACCGAAGAGCTGGCTCCTGCCCAATTCATAGCTGCTACGGTTCAGCCTAGCAGTCCTGAGGATATGACCACACCTCGAGTTAGCCTAAGATATAACGCCGATATGAAGTGCGGTTTTATTTTCATAAATAACCACCAGCGCAAACGCAGCATGGCTCCTATTAGTGACCTCACTGTGACCATTAATTTCCCAGATGGCACCACAAAGTCTATAGAACACATCAATTGCAAGACAAGTACTACAGCAATCATTCCTTTCGGACTTGATATGGGCAACGGATGTAGATTAGAGGCCACCAACGCTTCTATTCTTGCTCGAATAGGGCAAAGAGTCTTCTTATACACAGACGATTTGACTAAAGCTTACTGTGATTTCGGCCAAAACACTTGCGACAACATCACCATTATCTCCAAAGAAGATGCAGATCACGCATATATCTTCGGAAACAAGCTTTATATCACCGACAAGCAACTTTTTGAGGACGACGGAAAAATCTATATTCTTTCTTCTGAAGATTGTACTGTCAAGGTATACTCTGAAGATGGTTCAGAAAGCGCGATAAACGTCTCTATAGCAACTGGCACTCTAAACGACAAATACTTGCACATCGATTTTGATGGTGATAAAGCAGAAGCCTATGATGCAGACGGTAAGCTCTTAACCGACTGGTTCTCAACGGGTGAAGAATGGGTAATTGCTACCAAACGCTATGGATATGCAGAAGATTTTGATATTAAGGTGTATCCTTTCGAGGACAATATCTACTATGACCTGCCTCCAAAGAAAGGCTGTCAGATAAACAACAAATATTTGGAAAGCGAGTACCTTGTCTGCATCGCTTAATTTATCCAAAAAGGCGGAGTGCAAAAATGCACCCGCCTTTTTATTGCGAAAAATCTACTTAACACTTTCCTCAAATAATCTGTCTATATCAGTCCATCCCTCGCACCTTACGAAGTCATCATTAGGCACCTTTTCATTTATATTCCATGGCCTATTGAATACTGCTATTTTACATTCTTCAAAGTGAAGCACATGTTCAAATGCCGCTGGAGAATCTTCAATTGCAAAATCGTAGGTCTGCGCATATAGGTCTGCTAATGTCATACTATATGAACAATTCTGATTAAATACTTCTCTGCCATACTTATCTACGCAAAATAGCGGCACTCGCTCTAAGCCATGCTCATCCAGCCATTTTCTAGAAGGCTCATACGAATCAAAAGGTCTGCCTGTAATAATTGAGACATCATGTCCTTCATCCACCCACTTATTGATTGTCGCAGAGGCTCCAGGTGTTTCTTCATATGCAAGCAGATTTTCTGGTAAATGCCCCTCACGCATCAAAGCATCGTACTGCTCTTCATTTATATCAAAGGCTTTTTGCAGGTTGAAAAACTGGACCTGACTATACGGCAAATCTATATCAAAAAGTTCTTTTGCCAGTTTTGTGAAATATCTGCCCGTCTCACAAATAACATCATCAAAATCTATGTATACTCGCATTATGGCTCCTTTATGCTCACTTATTTCATTGCATATATTTAACCTATTATACATAAAAAAAGGAGGCTTTTCAGCCTCCTAGGGTAAGAAAATTGCTACTTATTTAGCAGAAAATGATATTGGACTTGTCTCGTCTATTTTGTCATAGGTATCAGAGTTGACTATTCTAAACTTCAGCTCTACTTCCTCGATTTCGGTTATATTATTATTCTCTAAATCACTGGAGAAGATTGTTATATCGTCGATAGCTTTTTTGCCATCATACACCTCTGCATAGAAAAACGGACTCATCATATATCCATTTATAGACATATCATCAACATGTATACTTACGTTTTTCCCTGAGTTATTTTCGCAATAAAGAAGTATCGCTGTCCCCCAGAAGGAATATTCATCAACTGTTTTTCCAACAATTCGTATTCCATTATCGTTATATAGCTCCATACCCGCATCGTCTGGTTGCATATCCATATTATCATACTGCGATGTCTTTACCTCAGCGTAGACGTTCTTAAATATATAGTCCCAATCCGAATCATATGCATGGAAATACATTTCGATTTTTCCAACTGTATCTATCCCAGCTGCTTTTAACCCTGATGATGATAGATACATTACTTCGTTAGCCTTCTTTCCAGCAGCTATTTCTGAATAGAAGAGATCTGTTATCATATAATCATTGACAATAAGTGCATCACAGCCCACGTGATAGTCCTTATCTGTATTGTTCTCAATGAGAAGCTTTATGCCATCTCCCCATATGCTGTCTGTTGTGTATTCTACAGCAGTAATAACCAGCCCATCTTTATCAACAATTATCTGCTCATCAATTGTAATTTTTTCTGAATTTGCGGTTACATTTGTAGCCGTGTTCACCTGATTCTCGGTCTTGATAGTATCGCTTTCAGTTTCTTGTAGGACTTCCGTTTTTACTTCATCAACGGGTACGACCTCTTTTTTACTATCGCTTGAGGATCCCATCGCCATTACCATGATTAGCGATATTAAGATTCCCACTCCTGACAGCACTACGCCTGCTACGGCTTTCCCCTTGTTCTGAGTTCCTTTGGACAATGTCTTAATACCCTTCACCAAGCCAATGATTGCAAAAATCACGCCTATAAATATGAACGATAAGACTGCTCCCAAAATACCCATCACCAATGCTGCTGTTGATGAATCCTTTTGCTGTACGATATTCTCTGTTCCTTCCACTGGCGTCTCCCTCTACTTTCTATATGTACAATAGTCTTTGGACTGACGTCAGTGTATCACACGCTCCTACTTTCGATTGCCCCCATGACGGTGGGAATTTAATCCTGAAAACCACTAGTTCTTAGCGGTTCGAGTCCATTTTCCTTCATCAGTGCATTCACCTCCAGAATGCTTCCCGGTCGATCATTAAAGCAAATCATGATGTACGCATCCCGAGGAATTTTGGGATACAACACTGGCATCCCATATTTTTTTAGCGCTCTTTGCGTCTCATCGAGAGTAAGCTCTGCCGCATAACAGATTCTTAAAATAACATCTCGCTGTCTCGTATGCTTTTCTCCTGACAGAAGCTTATACCCATATCGCTCTGGAATATCAGCTTTAAGAAAAACCGTCTGTTGCTTTATTCTCTTTTTATACAGAATATCTTTTATATATTCTGGAAAGCTATTAACTTCAGACATCATATCTGATTTATTTGCTTCAACATATTTATCATAGTCAGCTAAATGTGTCTTCCCCAAAACATTCGTTAATTCATCCGTATTTTTTTCCATATCTTTTTTCTCCATTTGCTATAATATACTTGAACTAATGTGAAAGGATTATTTTCATGGATTATACCAACCAACTTGCTCTATCATATTACAAGACAGTTGCTGCAATTAATGAAAGTCACAACGTATTTCTAGTTCAGCACCAAAGCTCTGGTAAGTTCTATGTCAAGAAAACGTTAGACGTATATAATCTAAATGTATATAAAGAGCTTATTGCTCATCCCATAATGGGAACTCCATCTATTATAGAATTTTACGAGGTTAACGGCCAGCTTGTACTTATCGAAGAATATATTTCTGGCAATTCTATGTCTGAAATAATCGATAGACATGTGCTGTCTGTTGATTCTATCGTAAAATACGCCACAGCATTATGTGACATAGTAGCTTCATTTCACTCATTTAATCCAGCTATAATACATCGCGACATAAAGCCTTCAAATATTGTTATAAACTATAATGACAGTGTCGTTTTGCTGGATTTCAATGCCGCAAAATTCCTAAATACCAGCAACAGCAGTGATACTGTTCTTCTAGGAACCCATGGTTATGCTGCACCTGAGCAATACGGTTTTGGTTTCTCTTCAGAACAAACCGATATTTACTCTATTGGTATTCTCATAAAGGAAATGGCTTCTTCATTACCAAAGCCTTCCAAAAAATTCGACAACATTATCTCTCGTTGCACTCAGATGTCTCCTTCCGCAAGATATCGCTCAGTGCGTGATTTAAAGAAAGACCTTCAACGTGTAACTAGCAAAACCGTATCTGTTCCTATAAAAGAAAATATCCGTTCCATACTTCCCCCCGGCTTTCGCACAGGCTCACCTTGGAAAATAGCATTAGCACTCCTCGGCTATAGCTTCGTCGGATGGCTAAGCCTTAGCCTTATGGTTGAGGGAAGCACCTTGTTCTTATGGCTTAATCGCATAACTTGTCTGTTTATTTTTCTTTCTATAATTTTTATTTCATGCAACTACAGAAATATACAGCATTTTATGCCTTTATGTTCCAGTTCCAACATATTCGTAAGACTACTGGGAGTTATTCTCCTAGATATTGCTGTCCCTTCAGTGTTATTTTTATCTCTAGTAATCATCACAACTGTTATAACATGATAACATGTTTTTAACAGCCGCCATTCCCACCATAATGGTGGGAAATAATAGCAAGAAATCACGTCACCCTAGGAGGATACGTAATGAACATTTTTCCAGATGGAAGTAATATTGATGCATGGTTTGATAACACCCATATTCCATCTCTCGAAGATTTGGGTAAGCAATATATAGCTACAGATTACGGTGTAAGTAGCGAAGCAGATCTCAATACAAAAGCGCTACAAGATCTAATAGACCGTGTAGCCAATGATGGCGGCGGTGTCATCTGTATTCCCGCCGGCACATTTGTCACTGGCGCTATCTTCTTTAAGCCGGGTGTAAATTTGTATCTGAATAAGGATGCTATTTTAATGGGAAGCGATGACATTTCAGACTATCCGATTTTACCCACAAGAATAGAGGGCGAGAACTGCGATTATTTTTCAGCGCTAATAAACGCTGATGGTATGGATGGATTCGTAATAGCCGGAGATGGCGTGATAGATGGAAATGGGCACAAGGCTTGGCGACAGTTCTGGCTTCGCAGAAAATGGAATCCCGCCTGCACCAACAAAGATGAACAGCGCGCCAGACTCATATATATCTCTAACTCCAGCAATGTGACCGTGGCTGGAATAACCACGAGAAACTCTATGTTCTGGACCAATCACTTATACAGGTGCGACCATGTAAAATATCTAAGCGTTACTATCGAAGCCCCTGGCGAGCCTATAAATGCTCCAAGTTCCGATGCAATCGACTTAGACGTATGCACTGATGTACTAATCAACGGATGCAAAATCAGTGTAAATGATGATGCCGTATGTTTGAAAGGCGGCAAGGGGAGCTATGCCGATCTGCTACCAGAGAACGGTGCTACCGAGCGCGTTATTGTCGAGAAGTGTGAGGTTCCATTTGCACACTCTGCAGTCACTCTTGGCTCTGAGTGTATTCACGCTAATAACTTAATTGTAAGAGACTGTAAGTGCGGACAAGCTTACAATTTCTTTAGATTAAAGCTCCGCCCTGATACACCTCAAATATACGAAAATATTCTTGTAGAAAACTGTGAGTCATATGCCGGTAATTTCGTTAACATAAATCCTTGGACTCAGTTTTATAACCCAGTAGAACGCGAAGATTTTCCAAAGACCTACGCCAGAAATATTACTTTTAGAAACTGTAAAGGTGCTGCAGGAGAGCCCTTTAACGTTAAAGAGGACGAGTCTCAGTATACCCTGCAGAATATCGTCTATGAAAATGTAGATATTAAGGTCGATGAATCTGCCGGTAGAAATCCGGGAGATCCCATTTGATATTAACCTCGGACTGTACTTATCCTCACCTAGCTAGTTAGCGTGCTTTTCTAATGCACATTGTGTGCAACGATTTATGGAGGTCTTTATGAAATCTAAAGTTATAACATTATTTACTATTTCCTGTATTAGTCTCTCACTTGTTGCATGCGGAGATTTCTCCAGCAATAACCGCGACAAGGAAATAGCGGAACTCAAAAAACAGATTAATGAGCTGCAGCAGCAGTTAGATGAAAAAAACCACACAATTTCAGCCGTTTCAGAAAGCGTTAGTCTTTATGACGATGAAACGCAGACTCTAATCGACAGTATCAACATAGAATCTGCTGTCTGCTATGGTTCATGTGGTCCAAATGCTATGTATTACTATAAAGGCGGCATCTTAGTGATAAAAGGCTCAGGTGAAATTGTAGACAACACATGGGCAAATCAAGAAAACAAAGATTACCATTTAAATATTACCAGGGTAATAATAGACGAAGGTATCACGAATATTGGATTTGGTGTCTTTTACGGCGGCGATAACTTTTTTATAAGCACAAACTTGTATAGCGTGCAATTGCCATCTACACTGACCTATATCGATAAGCGAGCTTTTTTTGGATGTGACCAATTAAAAAATATTAACATTCCTGACAGTGTCGTAACAATAGGAAATGGTGCCTTTTATGGATGTAGCTTATTAGATGAGTCTACTATTGAAAAAATAAATGCTATAAATCCCGGTGCACTAGATATAATAGATTCCACGGAATAAATTCGCCAAGAATTTATTGCTGTTCTATAGCTGTTCTATAGCTGTGCTACATACTGCGCTATTGCACGAGTAACAGCTGCGTTCAACGTCTCCCCATCTGCCTCAGCCTTAAGAGCTAGTTGTTTATGCAGCTCTGGTGTCACTCGCACATTAAAAGCTCCCTTATATTCTTTTTCAGGCTTTTTGTTATTTTCTCTACAAAAATCCAGATAATCATCTATGGCTCTATGAAAAGCCTCCTTAAATTCTTTTACATCACTTGCATGAAATCCAATAACATCATTTATTCCAACAATTCTTCCTACAAGAATATCATCGTCAGAATCATATGTCATAGTCGTATGATATCCTTTATATTCCAATAATTGTCCCATAGTTATTCTTCCCGTTTTTTCATGTATATACTTTATACTAGAACCTCTACCACCACTTCCTTTGCTACAGCCACATTTATTCATTAGTGCATCCAGGTCCCTTATCGTAAAGTTTTTAGGATATGGTTTTCTAAATAACTTATCTAGCAAATCTTTTTTACTTGGCATATAATCCCCCGCTTGTAACTATATGCTAGTTACATTATAACTCCGAGCAATTCGGTGTCAAGGTAAGAACTTTTAATACTATTAATACAAATAAAAAAGCCCTTAAATACTGAGTTTATCAGTACTTAAAGGCTTTGAATTCTTTTCGCTTATACGCTCAGAAAATTAATCCTGTACGTATGGCATGATTGCAACGTTTAATACCTTATATTATAGACTAGGTATTATTACGTATTATGGCCTCTTTATGTCGCTTATCACTTTTCGACTTTAGGACTATAACATGTTATCAAGTACGTTTTTGACGTCTATGTGATGTCCTTACTGGTTTATTAATGTCAAGAAGTGTCATGTTGACTCTTCTAGTTGCACATAACTTCATTCATCGCCTGAGAGAAACTCTTCATAGACTCCTGCTTTTTGTTGTCTGTTGCTTCCGCATAGATATCCAAAGTAGTCTTTATGTTTCTATGTCCCATGACGCTCTGAATTACTTTTAGATTCGTTTCATTTTCACAGTATCGAGTGCAGAATGTGTGTCTTAGATGATGACAAGAGAAATGTGGTAAATATATAGGCTTTCTCTTCTCTTTCCTAGCCTGCAACTCTTCCTGTTCATTATATGAGGCTATTATCCTCCTTATAACTGCGTTGATGTTCTGCTCACAAAGCGGATTTCCGTTAGCGTTATAGAAAATAAAACCTGTCATTCCCTCAACATTCGCTTCACAAAATCCGATTTGGCTCTGCAAATCATACTCTGTCTGTAAAGCATCATGCACTTGATCCATCATCGGAATTACTCTTATACCTGCCTCTGTCTTGGGTAAAGTGAATCCGCAGTTTCAGTAAGCATCTGTTTGGTCACACACGTTGAATCATATATATCTTGTATGGAATATCCATCTGTCAGCATATCTATAATACCCGTTTGCACATGGTCTACAAATTGGCCATAGTTATTCTTATTGTGGTCCATATATAAGT
>JAZLKM010000002.1:0-204058 GCA_045597645.1 Lachnospiraceae bacterium
AAAGTGGTGAGAGTCGCACCATGTACGTGCGCAAGCCTCGTTAAGTAAATGAGCCCCAACAAAAGTGGATGAATTCTAGAAGACCACATCGAGTTTCGGAGGAGGGCGCGCAATAAAACATCGCGAAATGAATCGCCCGCAAATCCCGAAGGTGGCTCGCCGTGGAGGGAGGGCGCAGCGCAGCTGTGTGCAGGCCGGGAAGTATGTATATATGCTGGGGAATGTGGCGGGCCGATTGAGTCGATAATGTGGTGGGCGTTGCGAGAGGAGCTGAATCGTGGCAATAAAAAATCGAGTAGGGCGAGCCTACTCGATGGGTGGGTGCTGGGTTACTCGTAGCGGAGGGCGTCGATTGGATTGAGCTTGGCGGCCTTGTTGGCTGGGTAATAGCCGAAGAAGACGCCTATGAGCATTGAGAAACCGACGGCTATGAGGATGCTTTCTAATGATGGGGTTGCAGTCGCATCCATTACTTTCATGGCTATAGCACCCATGAGAAGTCCTAGAAAGATGCCGATTATACCTCCGATAGTGCAGATTACTATTGATTCGGTGATGAACTGAAGTCGGATAGAGGCGTTGGTTGCACCAAGCGCTTTTCGGGTACCGATTTCTTTGGTTCGCTCAGTTATAGAGACGAGCATAATGTTCATTACACCGATACCGCCGACGACAAGTGAGATACCAGCAATGATTGACAGTGCCACGGAAATGGTGTTCAGCATTGAAGTAAGTGACTCTAAGAGGCTGGCCATTGATGCTACTGTAATCTCGTAGTATTTGTTGTTGGCATAGTAAACGTTGAAGAAGTAGTTTACTTGCTTTGAAAAGCTTTCATTGTCAGTATCAGTGGTTGTGACAATCTGTATCTGTGTGTAGCCATCCTCAGAGTGGGTCTGAGCCTTGGCGGTTGACAGCGGCAGATACAGGGTAGTAGTGGTATCCTTTTTAGAGGCCATAGAGAATGAGTAGGAGTTGTCGTATTTGTATACGCCTACAATGTAGTAGGTGTAGTAGCGATTTCCTACTGATACGTTTATGGGCTGACCCAGGGCAGCATTTTTGTCGCCTTCAAACATGTTGTCAACAAAGTAGTCGGATACAAGGCAGACCTTACGGGCCTCGTCTTGGTCTCTGTCCAAGAAGAGCCGGCCGGCAAGGAGGTCTATGTCATTTTGCGCAAGATAGTCGTTGTTGGCACCTGTAATGCTGACATAGGCGTATAGGTCTCTGTTGGTGGCAGTACCGGAGTCAACACTTGAGCTGATGGTGATGTATTTGATGTTGTCGGCATATTTTTCACGAAAATCATCAATCATATCGTTGGTAATATAGTCATTACTCGTCATGGATCTGCGCTGTCCGGAACCAAAATTGAGACCTTCGGCAGTGGATTCAGCAGGCAGGGCCTTGGCAGTGACACCGACAGTGAGGTTGTTAGCGCCGAGGTCCTGCATTGAGCCAGATACCTCTGAAGTAACAGAATTACCGACTGTCATAATGGCGATAACTGATGCGATACCGATGATAATGCCTAGCATTGTAAGGAGAGTACGCATGATGTTGGCTTTAAGACCAGCTAGAGCCAGCTTGATATTTTCAAGTATTAGCATGGGACCCCCTTTCCTTTCTCATCACCAATGATGTTGCCATCCTTAAGAGTGATGATACGTTCGGTCTCCAGAGAAAGCTCAGGAGAGTGGGTTATAAGTATGATAGTTTTGCCCTGCTCATCGTGGAGCTTGTGGAATATATCCATAATCAGACGTCCGGTAGTAGAATCGAGAGCTCCGGTTGGCTCATCAGCCAGGATGATGGCAGGGTCGTTGGCCATAGCTCTGGCGATGGCAACACGCTGCTTTTGCCCGCCCGAAAGCTCATCAGGATTGTGATGCATACGGTCACCCATTTCAACCATCTCCAGAAGCTCCTTGGCACGGTTGGTTCGGTCTCTGCCAGTCATACCTGCGTAGAGCATAGGGAGCTCCACATTTTTTAGAGCATTTGTTCTGGCAATCAGATTGTAGGTCTGAAATACGAATCCGATTTTTCTGTTTCTTATGCCTGATAAGGCCTGGTCCTTGGCGCGGCCAATATCAACGCCATCTAGGTCGTACTCACCAGAGGTGGGGCGGTCTAGAGCGCCTATTATGTTCATTAGGGTAGACTTGCCTGAACCTGAAGCACCTACTATTGATACAAATTCGCCCTTTCTTACATCAAGGTCGATTCCATGAAGCACTTCAAATTCATTAGGGGTCCCTATGAAAAAGCTTTTGTGAATATCCCGCAGGGATAACATTACCTTTTCTTCTGACATGGGTACCTCCTAGAAACCGCCTGGTCCAGCGGGGCCGTTGCCATCCATTCCAAACATTAAGCCAAAGTCTAAGCCTGCTCCTGCCGATGATGCAGTTGACTGGATACGCATCCCTTCGGTGACTCCATCGCCTATGATTTCCTGATAGTAGTCATTCTCGATACCTATAGTTACAGGGATATCTTCAGTAGTACCGTCATCATTCATCTTGACGACATAGTGAGATCCATCTGGTCTTGCCTGTACGCAATCGTATGGCACTGCAAGTACATTGTCTGATGAGGCAAGTATAATACTGGTCTTTGCAGTCATGCCTATACGGAGATTGTCATCATAGTCATGTAAGGTTATTTCAATTTTGTAACTGTTTGATGTACCAGTAGAAGCAACAGCACTAGTGACTGCAGCCGTTGCAGCGGTAGGAGTAGGTGCTACAAAGGTAAGTGTGCCATCAAGCTCTTTATCACCTGTTGAGTCTGTTTTTACAATGGCTTTAAGTCCTTTAGAGAGAGCACTTATATCATATTCGTCAACTGAGCCTGTTACGATGAAGTTCTTATTGTCCTGTATGACAAATAGAGGAGATACGCCGTCGTACTTGTCGCCTTCCTTCAAATCGAGAGTGGTGATTACTCCGGAAATGGGAGCAATTACCTGGCCAGCCTCATATCTGTTATTTACGCTGTCAAGCTGCTCACCATTGGTGTCTTTGTTTATATTATTCTCTGCACAAGCAACCTCATAGTTGTATCTGGCATCTTCTACATTTTTGGTAAGACGCTCTGCTTCATCGCGATAGTACTTATATAGCTTACGGGCATCCTCAGAGGCTTGCTTTGCGAGCTGCAGTTCCATGTTGTTTGCGCTACTTTGCTCCTTGTCATACTCAGCCTGTGCCTCACCTTGTTTTCCGAGGTTGGTGTAATATACCTGCAGATAGTCATCCGCCTGTCTTGTAAAATAAGCATAGCCATCGTCAGGATCATTGTATTTGTCCTGAGCTGTCTTGTAGGCATCATATGCTGCCTTTACGCTATGATTGCTTCTTTTGTTAGACAAATCTACAGAAGCAGTAGTATCATCCACATCATCCTGCAAATCATCGACATCAAAAGCTATGATGACATCACCTTCTTCGACGTAGTCGCCGACACTGTAGTAGATGTTGGTTATCTTCTTGCCTTGCAGGGTGCTGTCTGTGATAGTGCGACTGTCGGCAGAGGCTATTTTGCCGGTTACACTTATTGATGACACCAGGTCCATACGCTCTACGGTCGTCGACATTTGGGTCATATTCATAATCATTTCCTGAGCCTGACTCACTGCGTTTTTAATCTTGATTACCAGAAATGTAACCAGACCGCCTACAACAACAGCTATACATAAAAAGATGAATAGCCCTTTATGCCTTTTTATCCAGTTTCCATCTGTTGGTTTATTTTTCTTTTTTTCTTCGCGGGCAGCGAGCTTAGCCGCCTTCTTTTCTTCTGATGCCATAAAGCCTCCTATATATAGTTTTTAAAAATAATCTTGACAATACTAATCAATAAATGTGTCGTAAAGGTGTTTATATAAGTCTATAATGGTGTATAATAACATAAAAGAGTGTAGAATTTTTAACAAAGAAGAGGTAGTAATGAGCAATCAATGTGACACTTGTGCATATTTTGAGTACGACGAAGAGTACGAGGAGTACTTTTGCTCTGTTAATATGGATGAGGACGAGGTATACAGGCTGATGTCTGAGGAACGTGACAGCTGCAAGTATTACCGAAATGGCGATGAGTATGCGGTGGTTCGCCATCAGATGTAGGGGGTGTGTATGATTTCAGCATGTATTATTACGAGAAATGAAGCAGACATTCTGAGAGGCTGTATTGAAGCACTTAAAAACTATGATTTAGAAATTGTGGTTGTTGATACGGGGTCTACAGATAATACTTCAATAGTTGCGAGTGGATATGACGGAGTAAAATTTTTTAATTACGACTGGACAGATGATTTCTCAGCTGCACGTAATTTTGCAGCTGCTAAAGCCTCAAATGATTTAATTTTCATGGTTGATACTGATGAGCTGGTGGAGGATATTGATATTGAATCAATTGAGCGGAAAATGAAAATCAATCCGTACCTGGTGGGAAGAGTGATGCGCACATCTGCTGCTATTAGAGGTGGAGAACCATTGCTTTTGACTGACTACCCGGGCCGTATATATGATAGGAGATACTGCCACTTTGAGGGGAAGGTATTCGAGAAGCTTTGTCCTGTACCTGGAATTGCAAGTATTGACAGATTCGATAGATATGTGGCAAAAGCGGGCTTAATGCATTGTGTATTTACAGGTGATGGCGCTAAATCGCTCGCCGAGAAGGCGGTTCGCAATCTTGACATTTTTGGTAGACATGGCATTAAGAAAAATGCCAATTCCTGGGTTCTTTATATGCAGGGAAAGGCGCTGTATTTTGCGGGAAAATATAGGGAAGCGGCAGATGCATTTGAGCAGGCTATGTCAGGCGAGCAGGATGCTTCACTGGACTATGCTGTTGAGCTGGTAGCTGGTTATGGGCATGCGCTTCTTTTATCTGGCAGAGGTGAAAAAGCCATGGAGCTTGAGCCGTTGTGGCCAAATCTTGGGCGCAGCAGTGATTTCGCTTTTGTGATGGGACTTATTTATAAGGAGAACAAACTTAATGACGCCGCCATTTCTGCGTTTGAAAGGGCGTTGACTCTTCCTGCGGGACTTATGAATGGTGTCAACTCATATTTGCCTAATTATATGATTGGTGTAATACATGAAGAGCAGGGCTTTATTGATGACGCCAGGATTGACTATGAGTCCTGCGGAGACTATGAGAAGGCAGTAGAGGCGAGAAAGAGGCTGGGGTGAGATGAGGAAGGAAAGAACTCGCTGGCGCGAGTTCACGGCGACTCTTCGGTTATTTTAAAGCATAATAACCTTCGCGTCGCCGATGTCATCTCGAGTAGATGTAAATATGAATAAAATATGAATTGTTAGCACTCGAGATGACTGAGTGCTAATTTTTTGTTGACTTTTGTTTGGGGGCGCGTTATCATACGTTTTGTTCGGTGGTTTACCGACTTTTATATATGTAAAATTAAGGCAACAAAGGAGTGAATATTATGAGTGAAAAACACGGTAGCCTTTCGATTAGCAGCGAGAATATTTTTCCAATTATTAAGAAGTGGATGTACAGTGACCACGACATTTTTTACAGAGAACTTGTATCAAATGGATGTGATGCTATTACCAAGCTGAAGAAGCTGGACATGATGGGTGAATATTCTCTGCCTGAGGACTATAAGGCAAAGATTACTATTACTTGCAACCCTGAAGAGAAGACTCTTACATTTGAGGACAATGGTCTTGGCATGACTGCTGATGAAGTGGAAGAGTACATTAATCAGATAGCTTTTTCTGGCGCTACTGATTTCCTTGAGAAGTATAAGGACAAGGCTAACGATGACCAGATTATCGGTCACTTTGGCTTGGGATTCTATTCAGCGTTTATGGTTGCTGACGAAGTGCATATTGATACTCTGTCATATAAGGATGGAGCTACTGCTGTACACTGGGAGTGCGATGGTGGCACTGAGTATTCTATGGAGGATGGTAGCAAGGACTCTGTTGGTACCAAGATTACTCTTTTCATCAATGAGGATTGCCTCGAATTTGCAAATGAGTATCGCACCAGAGAGGTTGTTGAGAAATATTGCTCATTCATGCCGACTGAGATTTTTATCAACAAGGCCAATGCTGAGACTGAGTATGAGACTATAGACGAGGCTGATGTTAAAGATACTGACACTGTAGTTGAGCATATTACAGAGGAAGCTAAGAAGGATGAAAAGGGCGAGGAAATCTCTCCAGAAAAGCATAAGGCTAAGATTGTAAAGCGTCCTGTTCCGATAAATGATATTCATCCTCTTTGGGCAAAGAATCCTAATGAGTGTACTGAGGATGAGTACAAGGAATTCTACCGCAAGGTATTTATGGATTACAAGGAGCCTCTCTTCTGGATTCATCTCAATATGGACTATCCATTTAATCTTAAGGGTATTTTGTATTTCCCAAAGATTAATACAGAATATGACTCCATCGAGGGCACCATTAAGCTCTATAATAATCAGGTGTTTATCGCCGACAACATTAAAGAAGTAATACCAGAGTTCTTGATGCTTCTTAAAGGTGTAATTGATTGCCCGGATTTACCACTTAACGTATCTCGTAGCGCACTTCAGAATGATGGATTTGTAACCAAGATTTCGGAATACATTACCAAGAAGGTGGCAGACAAGCTTTCTGGTATGTGCAAGACGGATAAGGAAAATTATGAGAAGTATTGGGACGATATTAGCCCATTCATAAAGTATGGTTGCTTGAGAGATGAGAAGTTCTGCGACAAGATGAATGATTATATTCTCTTCAAGGATATTAATGATCAGTACCTTACTTTGCCTGAATGGATGGTTAAGCCGGAGTCTGGAGATGCAAAGGACGAGAACGGTGACACTGTAGAGGTTGAGGATGTTACCGATGCAGATGGCGAGTCTAAGGAGCCAGAGAAGAAGACAATATACTATGTAACTGATCTCCAGCAGCAGAGCCAGTACATCAAGCGCTTCAAGGATCAGGGTATGAATGCTGTTATTCTTACTCACAACATTGATACTTCATTCATATCTCAGCTTGAGTCTCGCAATGAGAACTACAAATTCATGCGTATTGACTCTGATGTAACAGATGCACTTAAGGCAGAGGATGGTGAGGATGTTACTGATATTCAGAAGACTTTGTCTGACCTATTTGCAAAAGCTCTTGGCCGTGAGGGTATGCAGGTTACTGTTGAGCATCTCAAGGATAAAAATACTGCCTCTCTTATGACTCAGTCAGAGGAGAGCCGTCGTATGGCTGATATGATGAAGATGTATGGAATGGCTGGTATGGGTATGCCTGGAATGGGAGCTGATTTAACTCTCGTTCTCAATGCTGACAACGATTTGGTTCAGTACTTACTGGCACATCCAAAGTCAAAGAATGTACCGGTATTCTGCCGTCAGCTCTATGACCTTGCACTTATTAGCAATCAGCCGCTTGACGCAGAATCTATGAGCGCATTCATCGCACGAAGCAACGAGAAAATGTTACTTCTTGCAAATAAATAGTAATGATTTATAGCATAGACCTCTCTCGCTATTGCGGGAGGGGTCTTTTTTTAGAAACAAATTAAATCGTGCTTGAACAGGAAAAATTTTACATTATAATATCCATTGTTATGCATAAAAGTAGTTTGAAAGGATTGAAGCTTGATAACTGCAAAAAGTAGAGAAAAATTTGATTTTGCTATATTAGGGACGATTTTTACATTGGCCTGGCCCACTATGCTTGAGCAGCTTATGCAAACTGCAGTGCAGTATATTGACACTGCAATGGTTGGTTCGCTGGGGACCGAGGCAACCGCAGCAGTGGGGGCAACCGGAACAGTCAGTTGGCTCATTATGGGAGTAATAGGAGCAGTCGGTATAGGGTTCTTGGCTAATATTTCTCAAGCGATGGGAGCCGGTAAGAGGCAGTTGGCTAAGCAGCTAAGCGGGCAGGCTGTAAGTGTTACATTCCTTCTGGGAGTGCTGTTTACCTGTTTGATGCTGGGGATTAGTAATCTGATTCCTGTGTGGATGCAGGTTGATCCTGCAATTCGAGATATCGCTGGTACATATTTCTTTATAATATATTTACCGATGTTATTTAGAACAGCGACAATGATATTTGGAACAGTTTTACGATCAGTTGGTGATACAAAGACACCTATGAGAGTAGGGATAATTGTAAATATCACCAATGTGCTATTGAATTATTTACTAATATATCCTACTAGAAGGATAAAGGTGCTGGGAGTAGCACTGACTATGTTTGGCGCCGGGCATGGAGTTATTGGAGCGGCTATTGCATCGGCATTATCCTTTGCTGTTGGAGGTATTTTAATAACAGGTGCTCTGTTTAGACACGATGTAATCTCACCCAAAGGAGTTTCATTAAAACTTAACTTGGACTTACTGAAGCCATGCATACGCATTGCGGTTCCCAATATGTTTCAGCGCTTTGGAACAAGCCTGGGCTTTGTTGTATTTGCAGCCATGATTAATTCTTTGGGTGGCGTAGCCACAGCAGCACATACTATAGCGAATACGGTGGAGTCAGCTTTTTATATTCCAGGTTGGGGAATGCAGGCTGCAGCTGCGACGTTGGCAGGTAATGCATTAGGTGCAAATGATAATAAACGACTAAAATCGCTGGGGCGCACGATTTTGCCGTTAGAGATTACTTTGATGGTGATTTGTGGATTTTTGCTGTTTGTTCTCGCAAGACCACTGGTTATGATTTTCAGTACTGATGAGCAGGTAATTGCATTAGGTACGACTGTTCTAAAAATGGTTGCATGTTCTGAACCGTTCTATGGTGTTCCGGTAGTAATAGAGGGTTTGATGCAAGGCGTGGGCAAGACTGTGGCACCATTAATCTTTAATGTTTCCGGAATGTGGGCAGTGAGGATACTTGGAACGTTTATCACAACTCAATTACTACATTATGGATTAGTTGCTGCCTGGGGCTGCATGATAGGCCATAACATCTTGCTTTTCTTCCTATTTGGATATCAGTATCTATCAGGAAAATGGAACCCCATTTACGATAAGAGGGAAGTAATATAAAGAGCATAAAAAAACTTCTGGACTAATTTGCCCAGAAGTTTTTTTTTGGAATGCATCATTGTGCTTTCTTTCTTTGCTGCCTTCGATAAGAGATTAGCGACAGGATAATTATTATAATAATGAATGGAACATATCCCAAAAGCGTGCTGGCAAATGTCGAGCGGGTCTCAGTTGAAACACGAGTTAATGTGTACTGATATGTGTAGTCGATGCATTGCTGTGTCTTCATAACAGTATTATGCATAAAAACTGCTGCGTACTGTCTAAATATGAGCATTGCCTCGTCATCCATATACTGTGAAGCCTCGGAGCCAGCATAGCAGGAGAGAAGATATCTTTTTTCTGCTGCTGCCAGGTTGTCGTTCATGACTATTATTGTCAGAAAATGAACTTCGTCATCGTAGAGCTCATGATATTTTTCAGCAGCGTATGCATCGAGTGCTTCTTGAGTTACGTCGCGCTCTCCGTCAAGGTCTGACAAAATCAAAAGATAGGGCACAACACCGGTCTTTACTTGGAAGTCTTTTAATACTTTGTTGGTATTTTCGCTGTCAGTAATACTCTCGGTGTTGTCAATAAACCAATCGCCATCAGGTAGAGGTACGATGGTGGTAATAGTTGCGCGTTCCTTAGTGGATTTTGCGACATCCTTTATAGAAGTTATCTCTTCGGGCGCCAAAGTTGGTGTAACATACATACTTTCCAGCTTGGCATTTATAGCCCAGGAGCCGACTAATATGGCACAGAGAACTAAGAATAAGATGAGGTTTATTTTTCGTGTGTTTACATGAGGTCTGTTATCAGCCATTATTTGCCTCCTCTTTTTTCATCTTCTTGTTGGCGGCGGACAGAAGTAGCTTGATACGGTTGAGCTGATTTACTTCTGATGCACCTGGGTCAAAGTCGATAGCAACTATATTGGCATCAGGGTAGGTAGAGCGAACCTTTTTTATGACTCCTTTTCCTACAATGTGGTTAGGAAGGCATCCAAATGGCTGGCAGCATACAATGTTTGGACAGTCCATATGAATCAGCTCGACAATCTCGCCGGCTAGAAACCACCCTTCACCTGTCTGGTTGCCTAGAGATACCACATCTTTGGCATTTTTAGCAGTCTGAACAATGTGCGCAGGTGGGGCAAAGTGCTTTGAATTGGCAAATGCCTTACGGGCTGCTGATCTAAGCAGCTCTACGCCCCAGATGGCAAAGTTTGATTTTACGGCTGAGAACTTAGACATTCCCAGATTTTCGTGCTTGAAGTTCTGGTTGTAGAAGCAGTACTGGAAAAAGTCTATGAAATCCGGTACTACGACCTCTGCACCTTCAGACTCCAATAACTCAACGAGATGATTGTTGGCGACAGGCGCAAATTTAACAAGTATTTCGCCTACGATACCAACGCGAGGCTTCTTAACATCAATGCGCTCTATATTATCAAAATCCTCAATAATCTCGCGACACATGCGATTGTATTTTGCATGGGAGATAATTTTGTCCTGAGTAATAAATTCATTTATTCGAGCCTTCCATTTCTCATGGACAGCATCAGTAGTGCCTGGAACTGCCTCATATGGGCGGGTTGCATATACACAGCGCATGAAAATGTCTCCAAAGACTATTGCGTATATGCCATGCTGTACAAGCTTTGCGTTGAAGCTAAAGCCCGGATTGGTCTCTATTTTTGATAGATTGAGGGAGATGACAGGTATCTCAGGATGCCCTATCTTCGCCAGCGCGCGTCTTATAAAGTTGATATAGTTTGTAGCGCGGCATCCACCACCTGTCTGACTCATCAATACGGCAAATTTAGACAAATCATATTTGCCGGATTGTATAGTTGAAATGATCTGACCTACGACAATTAGCGATGGGAAGCATGCATCATTATTTACATACTTAAGACCGACGTCGATATAGCTTCTGTCATGATCCTCGTATACCACTAGATTGTAGCCTGCAGCCTTAAAGGCAGGAGCCAGCATATCAAAGTGTATTGGAGAAATCTGAGGACATAATATAGTCCATCCCTCCTCCTTCATCTGCTGAGTAAATAGCGGCCTTGAAAAAGCAGAAGAGTGTACAGCTCTGGTCTTATGCTGCTTCTCGCGGATGCGGATGGCTGCAAGAAGTGAGCGTACACGTATTCTGGCTGCACCAAGGTTGTTGACCTCATCTATTTTCAGACAGGTATAGACCTTGTCGCTGCCGGTCAGGATGTCTGATACCATGTCGGTGGTGACTGCATCGACACCACAGCCGAATGAATTGAGCTGTATAAGGTCCAGATCATCTCTGGTTTTGACATAGCTTGCTGCAGCATACAGGCGGGAGTGATACATCCACTGATCGCTAACAATAAGCGGCCTCTCAGGCGGATTTAAATGAGAAATGGAATCCTCAGTCAAAACAGCAAGGCCATAGCTGCAGATAAGCTCAGGGATTCCGTGATTAATCTCTGGATCAATATGATATGGACGGCCGGCTAAAACGATGCCACGCCTGTTGTTTTCTTCCATCCATTTAAGGGTTTCTTCACCCTTCTTTTGAATTCGTATTCTTGCGGCTTCAAGCTCAGCCCAACCTTTTTCGAATGCAGATCTGGTCAGTGAGCCGGAAATGCCGTATTCATCCTTCATTACCTTGACGAGCATATCGCAGGTAGCTTTTTTCTCACCGAGATTAAGGAATGGACTTATAAATCTCTGCTTACCATTTGAGATGCTGTCCACGTTATTTCTGATGTTCTCCGGGTAAGAGGTGACAATAGGACAGTTGAAATGGTTATTGGCATCAGGGAACTCATTGCGCTCATATGGTATGCACGGATAGAAGATGGCATCTGCGCCCTCGTTTATAAGCCATTCAATATGTCCATGCGCAAGCTTCGCAGGATAGCACTCTGACTCACTTGGGATTGATTCGATACCCATCTCATAGATTTTTCTCGTTGAGGCAGGAGATAGCAGGACTCTAAATCCAAGCTCCTTGAAAAATACAGCCCATAGAGGGTAGTTTTCGTACATATTTAGAACGCGAGGTATACCCATGGTTCCACGTGTAGCAGCTTCTTCGCTAAGCGGCTCATAGGAAAACAAAGTATTGTTTTTGTACTCAAAAAGATTAGGGATATTGTCCTTGTTCTTTTCCTTTCCAAGTCCCTTCTCGCAGCGGTTACCTGTTATATATGATTTGCCATTCGAAAACTTGTTGATGGTTAACAGACAGTGGTTGGTACAGCCCTGGCATCTGGTGAGCTTAGTCTCAAATGTCAGCGCTAGAATATCCTCAATAGAGAGCATGGATGTAGTCTGGCCCTCGTAGCGTTCCTTGGCGATTAGAGCAGCGCCGAATGCGCCCATGATTCCGGCGATGTCAGGCCTTATTGCATGCACATTTGCAATATTTTCAAATGCACGAAGCACAGCATTATTGTAGAAGGTACCACCCTGTACCACGATATGCTCACCCAGGTCCTTGGCATCAGCAAGCTTTATTACCTTAAACAGAGCATTTTTGATTACAGAGTAGGCCAGACCAGCAGAGATATCTGCCACTGATGCGCCCTCCTTTTGCGCCTGTTTTACCTTTGAATTCATAAAGACAGTGCATCGGGTACCAAGGTCAATAGGGTTTGCGGCGAAAAGTGCTTCACTTGCAAAATCGACAACAGAATAGCTAAGAGACTTCGCGAAGGTCTCGATGAACGAGCCGCAGCCGCTTGAGCAGGCTTCGTTAAGCTGGACGCTGTCTACGGTCTGATTTTTTATCTTGATGCATTTCATATCCTGGCCGCCGATGTCTAAAATACAGTCGACTTTGGAATCGAAGAATGCTGCGGCGGTATAGTGCGCTATGGTCTCAACCTCGCCCTCATCAAGTACAAAGGCAGCCTTAAGCAGCGCCTCGCCGTAGCCTGTAGAGCATGAACGTACAATGTGGGCACTTTCCGGCAAAAGCTCATGGATTTCCTTGAGGGCAGCTCTGGCCACCTCGAGCGGACTTCCGGCATTGCTTTGATAAAAGCTGTACAAAAGAGTGCCATCATCAGCGATGAGAGCAACCTTGGTTGTTGTAGAGCCGGCATCAATACCTAAAAAGCAGTTGCCACTGTAATTCGCAATATCACCCTTTTTAACCTGTGCCTTGCTGTGTCTGTCTGAAAAGCTGTCATAGTCAGCCTGTGATGCAAAAAGCGGATTGAGTCTTGCAACCTCGAACTCCATGTGAATATCACTTTTTAATTTGTCTATTAGAGAAAAGAGAGAAGTGCATGACTTTTCATCGTAGTTAAGAGCTGATCCAATTGCTGCAAAAAGATGAGAATTGTCAGGAATGATTGTATGCTCGTCGTCCAGCTTTAGTGTCCTTATGAAGGCTTCGCGCAGCTGATCTAAAAAGTGCAGAGGGCCGCCTAGAAATGCAACATGTCCTCTGATTGGCTTGCCACAGGCAAGGCCGGAAATAGTCTGATTAACTACTGCCTGGAAAATAGATGCAGACAGGTCCTCACGGGTTGCGCCCTCATTGATGAGAGGCTGGATATCAGTCTTGGCAAATACACCACATCTTGCCGCGATAGGATAGATCGCTTTATATGATTTGGCATATTCATTTAATCCCGTTGCATCTGTTTGAATCAGGGACGCCATCTGATCTATGAATGATCCTGTTCCACCAGCGCATATACCGTTCATGCGCTGCTCGACGTTGTTATTTTCAAAATATATAATCTTGGCATCCTCGCCGCCTAGCTCTATAGCTACATCGGTCTTAGGTGCATTGTGCTCGATAGCAGTGCTTACAGCTACAACCTCCTGCACGAATGGTACGTCGAGATGCTTGGCTAAGGTCAGTCCGCCAGAGCCAGTTATCATTGGATAAACTGACATATCGCCAGCCTGCTTTGACGCTTTTTCGATAAGCTCGGACAAGGTCTCTTTTATGTTGGCAAAATGTCTTTGATAGTCAGAGAAAAGAATACTGTCATTTTCGTCAAGTAGCGCTACCTTTACAGTGGTAGAGCCGATATCTATACCCAGTTTTCCGATTTTTGATTCACTCATTTTCTGCTCCGTCTGTAATTTTATTTCTATATAAATGCATAATCTTCGACATTATATGCTACAAAGCTCAAAAACTCAACGAAAAAAGGACCTATTATGTGAAAAAACAGTGTCAACTTTTTGTGTTTACTTTTCCCTTAATTAGTGGGAGAATAGAAGGCAATAGTGGGAGTAGTGTGCGGAGAATTTTATGACAGTTTATCTTATAATTTTTATATCAATGGCCATAGCGGACCTGATACTGTTTGGGTTATCAAGAAGACGTGGTGAAAGTGGCATGAGATTTAGCTGGGTGGTTCTTGCTGCAGCGGCCGTAAATATAAGCTATGCCATTGCTGTGTTTACGAGAAATCCAGGTATTGCAACCGGCTTTTACAGTATATATTTTGCAAGCGTGACAATGGTCTGCGTCTTGCTTTTGAAATATGTTGCAGAGTTCACTGGCTTTAGGCTGGGCGAGTCAGCTGACAAGCTCGTTCCCCGCATGGTTATTGTATTCACTATAGTTGACCTTTTAGCTGATTTGACTAATCCGTTTACTGGCCATATGACCTCCCTGACCCATGTTCATGTGTTTCCATATACCAGTTATGGCTTTGAGGGCAAATTCTATTTTCCTATTCACCTGGTTTATTGTTATCTTATTTTGGCTATCTCAGTTGCGATACTTATCTACAAGAGTATCAGGACCCCTCGCATCTACCGTATAAGATATTTAGGCATTGTAGTAGTTATTGCGGTAGTTGCTGTACTTAACGGACTGTATTTGCTTGGAAATGCTCTATTTTCAGTAGATATAAGTGTACTTACCTACACCATTACCGCTGTGGGCATATATATTGATACATTCCTGACTCTGCCGGACAGATTGCTTAATAGAACCAGAGCATACATAGCAAATACTGCAATGTCACCAGTGGTCGTATTTGACCATGAGGACGTTCTTATTTATCTAAACGAGCCAGCCTCACAGGTTTTCAATAAGCATAAGGTGACTAAGACAGCCAGCTATGAGTTGGCTACATTTTCAGATTTCGTTAAGGAGTATGAATTTGACGAAAAGACAGTAAATGGAGTTCCATTTGAATATAACGTTGACATAGATGATGCTCATCATACCTTCAGAGGTAGCGTTCAGGTAATGAAGGATAAGGCGGGCAGACCTATTGCCAGACTGATTGCTCTTAATGATATCACGTACGAGAGGGATACTGTTACTGGCTTCGACCTGATAAAATCAATGCAAACCTATCTTGGGAATCTCCGTCAGGAGGACATCCCGCTTCAGATAGCAGTGATGAATATTAGCGGACTTTCTGTGATAAATAGGGCGTTTAGCCATGCAAATGGCGATGAGATAATGAAGATGCTTGCCAATGCTATCCGTATATATTTCGACGTGAAGTGTCATATAGCCAAGATGGATGATGGTACGCTAATAGTGGCAGTGCCCAATCTTAGCGCTGATGATGTCACAGACAGGGCTATGTCAGTACGCAATCTTTTAATGGGAGATAATAAGCTTGGGGTTCCAATCGAAGTAGAATATGGTGTGGCTACAATTAATAGCATGGACGAGCCACCGGTGCTGGCTATCGATGAGGCGCTTCAGATTATGAGCAACAAAAAGCTGCTTGGAACCCAGTCGAGGGCGAGTGCTTTAATCAACTCTCTGACACAGAGCCTTCTGGAGAGCGACTATGAGACAGAGGAGCACGTTATGAGGACCAGGGCAGCTTCAATACTTCTCTCCAGGGAGCTGGGACTACCGGAAAAGGTAGCAGGGCAGCTTGAACTGCTATGTATACTTCATGATATAGGTAAGCTTGGGATTCCTTATGAGATACTAAGTAAGGCAGAGAAGCTAAACGATACAGAGTGGGCTGTTATGAAGACACACTGTGAGCGAGGATATAGAATTGCACTAGCCAGTCCGGATCTTGAGCCTATAGCGATATATATAAGGCATCATCACGAGAGGTGGGATGGTACAGGATATCCGGCTGGAATGAAAGGGAACGCAATACCTTACCTGTCGCGAGTTATGACGGTGCTCGATAGCTTTGATGTTATGACCCACGACCGTCCATATCATAAGGCAATATCTGTTGATGCTGCCAAGGTAGAAATGTTAAAATGTAAGGGCACACAGTTTGACCCTGATGTGGTTGATGCGTTCATGAAGATAGTAGATAAGGTGGAGTATCAGTGAAAAGACAAAGTATTAAAAAACCTCTATTAATAATAGCTACAGGTCCGGTAATTGTTCTTGCTATCATAATAATTGCTTTTGCTACCACTAGATTTGAGGAGGTTATACATTCCCAAGTGAGTAAGGACTTGGAGGATGTGGCTTCTTCTGTAAAAGATATGTTAGACTTTCTATATCCAGGCGACTATATCGTGGTTGGAGAGAACAGCTATGTGTTGGCAAAGGGAGAGACTCCACTTAATGAGCGATTTGAGTTCATCGATGCAATTAAAGAAGACACAGGTATGGAGGTCACAATTTTCTACGATAAGATTAGATTTTTGACCACATTGCGCGACAATAATCACAACAGACTATTGGGATCTTTCTGTAATGCTTCTATAGAGAATGCAGTTATTTCGAACGGAAGTAGTGCCTTTTACACAGGAGTTGATGTAAATGGCAGTGATTATTTTGCATATTACCTTCCTCTTTTTAACTCTGACGGGTCATGCGTTGGAATGATAGGAGTAGCAAAGCCTACAGAGGAGGTTAAGCATGCAGTATTTGTTGCAGTATTCCCGATTATTCTAATTGCAGTAATTGCGGCGTTTGCTGCAGGTCTTATAAGCTTCAGATATTCTTCCAGACTGGCAGATGATATGATGAAGCTAAACTTCTTTATGAAGGATGTATCGCAAGGTAATCTGAAATCGCAAATCGAACCTTCGCTTATAAGGCGTGACGATGAGATAACTGAGATGGCAAGGTCTGCCACAAGCATGCAGAGGGATCTGAGAAAACTTATAGAACTCGATCCACTGACGGAGCTTGATAACAGACGCTCAGCTGCAAAATACATTATTGGTATGCAGCAGGAGCTAAAGGAAAATGGAGAGATTTTCTCGATCGCGCTTGGAGATATAGACTTCTTTAAGAAGGTTAATGATACTTACGGCCATGATGCAGGAGACGATGTCCTTAAGATGGTTGCGACTATACTTAGAGCTCATTTGAAGGGTAAGGGTTTTGCTGCCAGATGGGGCGGAGAAGAGTTTTTGCTGGGCTTCTGGGGATATGGAGTGGAAGATGCAACAGTTGAACTGGAAAACATCTTAAACGAAATAAGAGAAGCTGTTGTAGTTAATGCTGGTCGCGAAATCAAGATAACGATGTCATTTGGAGTTGCTCCAGGTAACTGTGATTGGTCGATTGATGCACTTGTAAAGGTGGCGGATGATAAGCTCTATTATGCTAAGGAGCACGGACGCAATCAGATAGTCTCTATGGCTCTTGATGAGGCAGTAGAGAACCCAGATAGTAAGGTTAGAAGCGAAAATCGCAAATAGTTCACATATTAGGTGTATTTATATTCTTGGTTATATTCATATCGTCCCTAAGATGTAGGGGCGATATGTTTCTGTCAAGGCACTACGATATTTCCGCATCAATGGAGGTTATAAGTTGATTAAGACATTATTGAAAAGTATAAGGGAGTTCAAAAAGCCCGCTATACTGTCACCTGTTTTTATGGCCGGTGAAGTGCTCATGGAGAGCGTGATACCGCTTCTTATTGCCATGCTGATAGACAGTCTGGGTGGCGATCGCATTATCGTAATATTAGGCTACGGATTGGCCCTTGTGGCATTTGCAAGCCTTAGTATGCTTTTTGGTACATCAGCTGCGAAGCAGGCTGCTGTAGCCAGCTGTGGATTTGCCAGAAATCTAAGACATGATATGTTCTATAAGGTGCAGGATTTTGCGTTTTCAGATGTGGATAAATTTTCCACATCTTCGCTGGTGACCAGAATGACAACAGATGTCACCAATATTCAGAATGCATTTGGAATGATTATCAGAATGGCCGTAAGAGTACCGCTTCAGTTTATTTTTTCAATAGCTATGGGCTGCCTTATCAGCGCAAGGATTACCATGGTATTTGCCATTATCGTAATTCCGCTGGCACTCTTAATAGTTCTTATTCAAAGGAGCGTTCGCGCTATTTTCAAGCGCATTTTCAAAAAGTATGATGCCCTGAACAATTCAGTGCAGGAAAATATTGCAGGCATTAGGGTAGTTAAGGCTTATGTTCGTGAAGAGTATGAGATAGAGAAATTCAATGCGGCATCAGAGGAGGTTAGAAAAGACTTCACACATGCTGAGAAGATACTGGCACTTTTTAGCCCTATCATGCAGACCTTTATATATTCGGCAATAATTGCAGTATGCTTTTTAGGTGGTCGACTGATTGTAATGTCAGGAGCCACAGAGCTAACCATGGGTGAGCTTTCATCGCTTATAACATACGGCGTACAGATGCTTTCATCACTTATGATGCTTGGCTTTATATTCGTAATGATAGTAATGAGCCAGGAGGCAGGTAACCGAGTATGCGAGGTGCTTCAATATGAATCAACCCTGGATGTGAATGAGCAGGGCAGAAAAAATGTTGATGACGGAAGTATAGTATTTGACAATGTCTCATTTAAGTATAGCTCTGATGCCAAGATGAATGTCCTTGAGGATATTAATCTTGAGATTCAAAGTGGCCAGACCATAGGTATCATAGGCGGAACAGGATCTTCTAAGACAACTTTGATTCAGCTGATTTCAAGACTGTATGATGTAACCGGCGGTCAGGTTAAGGTAGGCGGAGTAGATGTCAGAGAATACAACCTAAAGGCACTTAGAGACCAGGTTGCTGTAGTATTGCAGAAAAATGTCCTTTTCGCAGGTACAATCAAGGACAATATGCGCTGGGGCAATGAAAATGCTACAGATGAAGAGATAATTGAGGCATGCAAGATGGCATGCGCTGATGAGTTCGTGTCTGCTTTCGAGGATGGCTATGACCATAGAATTGAGCAGGGAGGCACCAATGTATCCGGAGGCCAGAAGCAGAGACTTTGCATAGCCAGAGCGCTGCTTAAAAAGCCGAAGATACTGATTCTTGATGACAGTACCAGTGCTGTAGATACCAAGACTGATGCTTTGATTAGGAAATCCTTTGCACAGGCGATTCCTGGCACAACGAAACTCATTATTGCACAAAGAGTATCATCTGTGGAGGATGCAGACCAGATAATCGTATTAGATGGAGGCAGGATTGTGGAAAAGGGTACCAGCGACGAGCTGCGTGCTCTTGGCGGAATCTATGCTGAAATCTATGAGACTCAGACTCAGGGAAAGGAGGCCTAAAATGCCAGGACCAGGTAGAAGACGTGGTATGCCGGTTGATATATCACAGCTCAAGGTAAAAAAAGGCACAGGTAAGCGCCTTCTGAAATATGTATTTAACGGAAACGTATTTAAGCTCATAGTTGTAATGATATGCCTTGTTATCAATTCAGTGGCATCGGCAGGGATGAATGTCGTAATGCAGAGGATGGTTGATGAGGTAATTACACCAGGTCTTTTAGTTGCGCTAGGCGGAAATGAAGCCTGGGCGTCCGTACTTGGTAATATGATCAGGCTTATGGTCCTTATGGGAACCATATTCGGTGTAGGTGTCCTTTGCGGGTTTATCTATACACGTCTTATGGCAATTATCACTCAGCGCACCCTCAAAAGGCTGAGGGATGATATGTTTGATAATATGCAGACACTGCCTATCAAGTATTTTGATACTCATGCACATGGCGATATCATGAGTAATTACACTAATGACACTGATGCTACCAGGCAGATGATAGGCCAGAGTATACCGAATATATTCGTTGCATTGATTTCTATGGTCTCAGTTGTAGGAATTATGCTTTACTATAGTATCTGGATGACCCTGGTCGGTGGTATAGCAATATTCCTCATGTCTAAGCTTACAGGAAAGTTTGGTAAGAGAAGCTCCAAATATATGATCTCACAGCAGAAGTCACTTGCAGCTGTCGAGGGCTTCACTGAGGAGATGATTACAGGCCTTAAGGTAGTAAAGGTATTTACTCATGAGGAGATAGCAAAAAAGGATTTTGACAAGCTCAATGAGCAGC
This sequence comes from Lachnospiraceae bacterium, assembly GCA_045597645.1. Classification (GTDB taxonomy): domain Bacteria; phylum Bacillota; class Clostridia; order Lachnospirales; family Lachnospiraceae; genus JAKSSE01. The sequence continues at coordinate 20,284 of JAZLKM010000002.1, forward strand.
TATGCCAGGACGGAACAGAGGCAAATAAGGCCGGTAACGTACTAGGACCAATCATCAATAATGTAGGTAATATATCCTATGTACTTATGGCTATGATTGGCGGCATTATGTTTATACTCAACAAGTCGTCGTCAGTACATTTTACAAATATATCGCTTAGAGGTGCTGAGGACCTTACGCTGGGAATTATGATTACATTCCTTGCGATGTTCAGACAGCTTATTCAGGTTGTAGGCCAGACCTCACAGCAGGTGGTAATGATAGCCATGGGTATGGCAGGCGCCGGCAGATGCTTTGATTTAATCGATGAAAAGTCTGAGACAGATGAGGGCTATGTTGAGCTGGTACGCTGCAAGCTTGATGCGAATGGCAATATCATAGAGACCACAGAGCGCACAGACATGTGGGCATGGAAACATCCTCATCAGGTCGATGGCACAGTCACCTACACTCAACTGAAGGGACAGATAGAACTGGAGGAGGTTGATTTTGGCTACGTAGAAGATAAACTGGTATTGGAAAATGTATCACTTATGGCAAAGCCTGGAGAGAAGTTTGCATTTGTAGGTGCAACAGGTGCCGGCAAGACCACAATCACCAATCTTATCAACAGATTCTATGACATACCTGATGGTAAGATTAGATTCGATGGAATCAATGTAAATAAGATTAAAAAGGCAGATCTTAGACGTTCTCTTGGAATAGTACTTCAGGATGTAAATCTATTTACAGGCACTGTAATGGAAAATATCAGATACGGCAGACTGGATGCTACTGATGAGGAGTGTATTGAGGCTGCCAAGCTTGCTAATGCTCATGATTTTATAAGCAGACTGCCTGAAGGATATAATACAATGCTGACAGGTGGAGGATCTGCTTTATCACAGGGGCAGAGGCAGCTGCTATCTATTGCCAGAGCGGCAGTAGCCAATACTCCGGCGATGATACTTGATGAGGCAACGAGCTCTATTGATACACGTACAGAGGCTCTTGTGCAGGATGGCATGGATAAACTGATGCAGGGCCGCACGGTATTCGTAATAGCGCATAGATTATCTACAGTAAGAAATAGTGATTCAATCATAGTGCTTGATCACGGCCATATAATTGAGCGCGGCACGCATAACGAGCTTTTGGATAAGCAGGGTACATATTACAGGCTGTATACAGGCGACTTTGAGTTAGAATAGAGATAGAAAAGGGGAGAAAATGGACGTACAAAAGATTTTAAATGCATGTGACCACACATTGCTTAAGCAGGAGGCTACCTGGGAGCAGATTAAGGCAATCTTGGATGATGGAATTAAATATCAGACAGCATCTGCATGCATCCCGCCGGTATGGGTTAAGAAAGCGAAGGAATATGTAGGAGATAAGCTTGCCATCTGCACTGTTATCGGATTTCCAAACGGAGATTCAACCACAGCAACCAAAGTGTTTGAGACCAGCGATGCAGTAGGCAATGGTGCTGATGAAATTGATATGGTCATACATATAGGAGCAGCTAAGGAAGGCCGATGGGATGACATTTTGTCAGAGATTAACGCCGTTAAATCTGCATGCGAGGGGCGCATACTTAAGGTCATCATTGAGACTTGCCTTCTGACTGATGAAGAAAAGGTACATATGTGCGAGGTGGTATCTAAGAGTAATGCAGATTTCATCAAAACCTCAACAGGCTTTTCAACAGGCGGTGCTACCTTTGCAGACATTGAGCTGTTTGCTAAAAATGTCACAAATGGTAAAAAGATTAAGGCTGCAGGTGGAATAGCAAGCCTTGATGATGCACAGAAATTTATAGATCTGGGGGCAGATAGATTAGGAACAAGCCGTGTAGTTAAGGCTGTAAAGGAACAGTAACAGGCACACGAGGGGGAATAAAATGAAGGTAAACAAGGTGTCACTTACTCCTGCCAAATGCGGTATGGATTTGGGGGATGGAAGCGAGAGAGGCTTCTATGTTAATCAGGATTATGTTCTAAGGAAAATGCACCGTCCGATGCGAGGCATCAATCTGATGTATTGCTACTATCCACTGGATGAAACCTGGCCGGCAAGGGCCTGCGATGCATTCAAGGACCAGGATGTCAGCTTTGCCTGGGACTATCCATATGATAATTATTTTCCATATCTTGGAGGTAAGGATGGTAGCCTTGATGGAGAGCCGTTTACCTGTATGAGAGATATCAGAAGCCATGGTCAGGAGGTTGTACTCACACTTACATGTGATCCAAAGGTGTCTGATGATTATATTAGAGCAGTGGCCAATGATTTAAAAACATTTGGACGAATGTCACTTAGACTTAATCATGAGGCTGCAGGTGACTGGTTCAGCTTCAACAAGAGAGCCAGCTATCAGGAGGTAGCTGATTTCTGGTGCAGATTCACCAGGATTGTGAAAGAGATAGCGCCAAATGTAACAACAATCATCTGCGCAGGGGCAATAGAGAACGAGGAGTCCACCAAGGTTGATAAGGAGGATGAGTTCGTGGAGGCCTTTAGACAGGCAGATGTATGGGCAATAGACCAGTATATGGCCCTGAACTGGGGCTGGCCATATGAGGTGGCCCAAAAAGATAACTTCCAGCATAAGCGCTCAGACCCAGCTATTGTATATGACAGAGCGAGGAGGAGCTTTGACAGATTCGTTGCAGTAAATGGCGGTGTAGAAAAGCCGATGACCATTGCTGAGTTCAATGCTGACGGCGATGTTACAGGCCCGTTTGATCAGGCCAAGATGGTGAAGGAATTTTTTGATCTCATCAAAAATGACAAAAAGCAGTGGCTTAAGGGTGTGACTATGTACCAGTTCAGAGATGACGGAAGACTGGGACTTGAGATAACAGATCCGAACAATCCGGATGTGGGTATAGAGCAGCCGTTGCTTGCGGTATACAGAGATATTGCAAATGACGACTTCTTTAAACCAGGCTTAGCTGTGTCTGATGAAAATACCATTCCAGCGAAGCTTCGCTGGGGAGGCTCAGAGGATGCAGATGGCATTTCCATTGAGCTTGATATGGAGGGGAATCCTATCTATGCAGAGGCTAATTTCACTGATGAGTTGGCTGATGCAAATCTAATGATGGAGATTTGCGGTCACTGGTTTTACAAGGCACCGGGCCAGACATATGTAGACTTTATGCCAGCATTTTTCGATGGAAAAATTGCTGGAGAACAGAAAGTTCAGCTTAACATCTTCGCACCACCAGCTTCAGGAGAAAATGATCCAAGCCAGGGCGAAGACTGGATGTTTAACTACTATTATGAGATGACAAAACTGCCGGAGATTCGACTTGAGTTCGAGCCGGTATGTCAGTAACAGATAAGGGGGTAATTATGTCAGCATTCGAAGAGCATGGAGCACTTAAGGTAATAGGAACACAACTTTGTGATAAGAATGATAAGCCATTTCAGCTCAAGGGCCCTAGTACTCTGGGTATAATCTGGTACCCGCAGTTCATCAATCCGCAGGCATTTGAGACTATCAAAAAATGGGGCGGAAACATGGTGAGACTGGCCATGTATGTAATGGAAGAGGATGGATATCTCAATGGCGGACATCAGGGATATCAGGAAAATCTGCTTGATGTAGGTGTAAATGCAGCAGTTGAGCTTGGAATGTATGTGATTATCGACTGGCACATCCTTTCAGATGGCAACCCACATACAAATAAAGAGGCTGCAAAGGTATTTTTTGATAAAATTACTGAAAAGTACAAGGATATCCCAAATGTGCTCTACGAGATCTGCAACGAGCCAAACGGTGAGGACGTAACCTGGCCGGTAGTTAAGAGCTACGCAGAGGAGATTATCCCTGTTATTAGAAAAAATGCACCAGACTCAATAGTACTGGTAGGTACCCCATGCTGGTCACAGGATGTAGATGCAGCAGCTGATGATCCACTTGCAGCAGAGAATGTAATGTACAGCCTGCACTACTATGCAGCTACTCATAAGGAGGCACTTAGAGAAAAGGCTACATATGCGCTTTCTAAGAATCTGCCTATTTTTATCACAGAGTATAGTAACTGCGATGCTTCAGGAAATGGAGACCTGGATATTGAACAAGCCAAGGCGTGGGCTAAGTTCACTGATGATAATAATCTAGGTTATGCTCAGTGGAATCTTGCATGCAGAAATGAATCATCCTCAATGATTAAAGTTGGTTGTGAGAAAATTCACGACTGGGAAGACGATGACTTGACCGAAACCGGCAAGTGGATGAGAGACAGACTTAAGGGAATTATCTAATTATAAATTATATGCCCGGCGTTCCAGCAGGAATGCCGGGGTTTATTTTTTTGCGTAGAAATGCTATAATTGTATGTAATTATGTAAACCTAGTCCTATAGTACTATAAGTTGAGAAGATGAGAAAAAAACTTACAGCGGCTTTAGCCACATTAATTATTCTAGTAGCAAATATCAATGGAGTAACTGTATTGGCTGCTCCCGAAGACGATAGTCAAAGCCTTGCAACAAGACTTGAGGAGCATGATGCCATGGGACTGATTTTCCTGGCAGACAGCTATGATGTACTTGAACAGCCGACAGCGGGTGAGGTTGTAGCAACACTGACCGGAGGAGCCACTGTACATATTCATGACTCTGAAATCGATGAGGACGGAGACATATGGCTTTATGTCAGCTTTTTCCAGGAAGATGCAGAGCGATTTGGATATGTCCTAAGGAAAAACGTGGCAACCTCAGACGAGGTTGTATTAGAGTGGGAGAAGGAGCAGCTAGGAGAGGCGCAGGTGGGCAGCAATGTTTACTATGCAGGTCCGGGGGGCTATTCTGACGATGTACTTATGTTCCCGGCCAGCTACCAGGATGCGCTTCAGAGCATAAAGAATAATCATCCGCAGTGGATATTTGTCGCACAAAACACAGGCCTTGACTGGAATGATGTAATAAGAAATGAGATGGTTCCGGGAAGGAGCCTTATCACAAGCAAGTCTGCTGATTATATGAAGCTGTCTAACTATGGACAGGGATGGCATAATGCGTCACAGCCTGCGGTAGAGTTCTATATCGATCCCAGAAATTATCTGGAGGATAATCGCATATTTGCTTTTGAGCAGCTTACATACAATGCCTCGTATCATAATCAGGAGGCAGTGCAAAGGCTTCTCGATGGTAGCTTTATGGCGGGGAGGTTTGTCAATCCGTCGCCTACTGATGACCCGGAGATGACCTATGCCAGAGCCTTCACAGAGGTAGGAGCCTCAGTGGGCGTAAGTCCGTTCCATCTGGCATCTCGAGTAAAGCAGGAGCAGGGTCAGGGAACATCACCACTTATTTCAGGAAGCTATCCGGGCTATGAGGGCTTGTATAATTATTTCAATGTCAGTGCATCCGGTACCAGCAATGATGCGGTTATACGAAATGGACTAAACAAGGCAAGGTCCAGCGGATGGACATCTGTATACAGCTCCATCTACGGTGGTGCTGTCACCATATCTTCAGGATATATACTTGCAGGACAGGATACTATCTATCTGCAAAAATTCGATGTCGATGCCTCAGCAAAGGGCCTTTATAGCCATCAATACATGCAAAATATAGTGGCACCTATGAGCGAGTCAACCATACAAAGACTCGGATATACCAATGCAAATTCAATTGATAATGCATTTGTTTTCAAGATACCTGTATATAAGAACATGCCGGCATATGCTTGCCCATATCCGACAGCGGGAGGAACTGTATCAATAAATCCTCCGGCAGGATACACCGGAAATACAGTATGGATAGATGGAAAAGCGCAGACAGCCACAGTAAATGATGGTGGGCTAACCATAGATGTGGGAAGCGGAAGCCACAGGACTGCAGTTATGTACAAGTATGATGGCAATACGCCTGTGGGAATGTACGTATGGAGGATAGGTGCAGATTATACAGCTACACCACTGGATGGACTAGCTGACATCCTGATTTATGATGGTTTTTCGATTAGAAATGAAGCACCGGCTGGTATTCGCATGAAGACCTCAATTGCCACCTCGACATTAAATCAACTAAAAACGGCAGATGTAGATGGCTATAAGCTCAAGGAATTCGGTGGCTTGTTGATGTCGGAGGATGCGAGGACTAATGATAACATGGTACTTGGTAGTGACAAGGTTTATAGCGCTGCAAGCTATGACGTGTCTGGTACAGAGCTGATATATGAGAGTAATGCATCTAGGACATCATTTACCACTGTGTTAGGCGCAGTACCGCAGGCACAATATAGTATGCAAGTGGCTTTTAGAAGCTATATCACCTTATCGAAATCGGATGGAGATATAACAATATATGGCCCGGTACTTACCCGCAGTATGAATGACCTTTTGGGAGCTGTTCACTAGAACAGCTCTTTTTTTTATCTCTTTTTATGTTCTTTTTTTATGAATAAAAAAGGATATGAGCACTTGACGCGGAATATTTATTTAGATGGTCTCGCGAGGAGGTGGGCTTGTGAGTATTAGAGAAGAAATTGAAAAGATGGAGAAAGATTATCTTTCTGAATTTGCAACGCTAAGTATTAACACTAGGGGGCGGGACAAGGACGAACCACAGTGTGATATAAGGCCTGTTTTTCAAAGAGATAGGGATAGAATATTGCATTGCAAATCCTTTAGACGTCTCAAAAATAAGACCCAGGTTTTTTTGACACCACAAGGTGACCATTACAGGACAAGATTGTCGCATACCCTGGAGGTTTCTCAGAATGCAAGAACAATAGCAAAAGCCTTAAGGCTCAATGAGGATTTGGTTGAGGCTATAGCATTGGGGCATGATTTGGGTCATACACCTTTTGGCCATGCTGGAGAGTATATTCTAAATCTGATTAGCACAGAGGGATTTGTACATAGTGAGCAGAGCGTCAGAGTGGTAGAAAAGCTGGAAAAGGCGGGAGAGGGACTTAACCTCACGTGGGAGGTTAGAGACGGTATTTTAAATCACCAGACCAGCACTACTCCCAGTACCTTAGAAGGCAAAGTTGTGAGATTTTCCGACAAAATTGCATATATAAATCACGACATTGACGATGCTATTCGAGCCAATTTATTGACAGAGGAGGATATACCTCTTGATCTTCGAAAAACGTTGGGGATGACTGTCAAGGACAGACTTGACAATATGATTCACGACATTGTGAAAAACAGTCAAGGAAAGCCTGATATACAGATGAGTAGCGAGATGGATCAGGCCATGCGCGACCTGCGTCAGTTCATGTTTGATAATGTATATAAAAATCCTATAGCCAAGGGAGAAGAAGTAAAGGCTAAAAGGATGATAGAGGAGCTCTACGAGTATTACAACGAGAATGTGGAGCTACTCCCATACAAGTACATCAGAATGATGGATGAGGGAGAAAGCAGATCAAGAGTGGTCTGTGACTATATAGCAGGAATGACAGACCAGTATTGCATGACAAAGTTTAACGAATACTTTATGCCTAAGGCATGGGTAGTGGACGGTTACTAATATGCCATATTATGACGAGAACCTAGTAGAGGAGATACGAAGCCGCAATGACATTGTGGATGTCATCTCCAACTACGTACATCTACAAAAAAAGGGAACGCAGTATTTTGGACTTTGTCCCTTTCATAGTGAAAAAACGGGTTCTTTTTCCGTAGATCCAAGAAAACAGATGTATTACTGCTTTGGATGCCATAAGGGCGGAAATGCCATTACATTTCTAATGGATTATGAGAATTGGAGCTTCCCTGAGGCATTATCGTATTTAGCTGGCAAGGCTGGAATCACATTACCTGAGGTTGAGATGTCTTTGGACCAAAAGCGTAGACATGCAAGGAGCGAGACCATTAAGGAAATTCTGAAGGAAACGGGATTGTATTACTACAGGATGCTGAAGTCTCCGCAGGGAAGCAGAGCCTATGATTACTTCAAAGGAAGAGGTCTGACGGATGATACAATCAAGGCCTGGGGTCTGGGATATGCCATGGGACAAAGCAGTGACCTATACAGATATCTTAAGTCAAAAGGATACTCGGATGATCTGATACAGGCTTCGGGTATGGTATCTACGAAGGAATCAAAAGGTATATCGGATAGATTTTGGAATAGAGCTATGTTTCCGATAATGGACCCGTCTGGAAAAGTAATTGCCTTTGGCGGCCGAGTTATGGGAGAGGGCGAGCCGAAGTACTTAAATTCAACCGAGACAGAAGTGTTCGTAAAAAGAAGAACATTTTACGGAATGAATAAGGCTAGAGGTAGCAGGCGAAAAGGGCTTATTCTCTGCGAGGGCTATATGGATGTTATATCCTTGCATCAGGCAGGGTTTGACAATGCTGTGGCAGCGCTGGGGACGGCTTTTACAGAGAACCATGCAGCCATGCTTCCTAAGTACCTCAGAGATTCAAAGCTTGTGTATTTATGTTTTGACTCTGATGGACCAGGGCAGGACGCAATACTTCGAGCAATTCCAATGTTAACGAACGTTGGGCTTACCTGTAAGGTCATTCACATGGACCCTTATAAGGACCCTGATGAATTTATCAAGGCAGAGGGCGCGCAATCCTTTGAGACACGAATTGAGAAAGCACAGAACAGTTTCGTCTTTGAAATGGATTGCCTTAGGAAAAAATATGATCCAAATGACCCTACGGAGAATGCTAATTTTCAAAGGCAGCTGGCGATTGAGCTTGCGATTCGTTTCCCCGATGCTATGGAACGAGAGAACTATGTGGTAGCTGTGGCTGATAGATTTATGATACAGGCGGACTTGCTCAAGCAGAGCGTGAACACCGTCGGCAAGTCTGAGGGACTTATTCGGGAGGAAAAAGCTGCAGAACCTGATCCTGATGTAATAGGGCTGTCTGATGTACACTTTAACAAAAGAAGAGAAGACCCTGGCGTTATTTGCCAGAGGATGCTTTTAACCTGGCTGGTTGAGGAACCGGAGGTTTTTGCACAGGTTTCAAGGTATGTCGGCAGAGCTGACTTTACAGAGGAACTTTACGCAGAGGTGGCTGATGAGATATATGGACAGCTTGAGCGGGGAGAACAGCCTAACGCAGCCAGACTTATCACGAAGTATGTAGGAAGCGATGAGCAGGATGCGATATCGGAGGTGTTCAATACAAGCGCCGGAACATTTGACTCAAAGCAGGAGCGGGAAAAGGCTTTGGCTGATGCTGTATACAGAGTTAAGGAGCATTTTCAAAAGGCAAACAAGGCTGCAGATTTTAACGAAGTGCGTGAACGTAAAAAACAGCTTGATGAACTTAGAAAAGTACATTTTGTATTGAAATAGAAAGCGGAGGAAGTAAGTAATGGCAACCAAGAAGAAGGAAGTCGTAGAGGATGTTTTAGAGGACGTTGTAGAAGTGGAAGAGGCAGTGGAACAGGAGACCGAAGAGAAGGCTCCTGCAAAAGCACCCGCTAAGAAGGCTTCTACAAAGAAGACCACAACAAAGAAATCTACTGCTAAGAACTCAGATGAAAAAGACTCAGATAAAGAGCCGGAAAACGCGGATGAAGCAGGCGAATCAAATGGCGATGAGAATTCTATACAGCCGCGTATAGATGGTCTTTTAGCAGAGGCTAAAAAGCGAAAGAACGTGCTTGAATATCAGGAGATCGTTGATTATATGAAGGGAAGCGATGTACCTGAAAATCAGATGTCTCGCATTGTTGACTCGCTTGAGAAGAGCGGTGTAGACGTTCTTCGTATGGGTGATATTGACGATGACGATGTGGATGAGCTCTTGCTTGACATAGATGACGATGAAATCGTTGATATGGAAAAAATTGATTTGTCAGTGCCGGATAGTGTTAGCATTGAAGACCCGGTAAGAATGTACCTTAAGGAAATAGGTAAGGTGCCGCTTCTTACAGCAGAGCAGGAGATTGAGCTTGCGAAGCGCATGGAGGAGGGAGATCAAGAAGCTAAAAAGCAGCTGGCAGAGGCAAATCTCAGACTTGTTGTATCGATTGCAAAAAGATATGTTGGCCGAGGAATGCTGTTTTTGGATCTCATTCAGGAGGGTAATCTTGGCCTTATAAAGGCAGTTGAAAAGTTTGATTACCAGAAGGGATATAAGTTCTCGACATATGCTACTTGGTGGATTAGACAGGCAATCACAAGAGCAATTGCAGACCAGGCTAGAACTATACGTATTCCTGTACATATGGTGGAGACAATTAACAAACTCATAAGAGTATCAAGACAGCTTCTGCAGGAGCTGGGTCGTGAACCCTCTCCAGAGGAGATTGCTAAGGAAATGGATATTCCAGAGGAGCGTGTACGAGAGATTCTTAAGATATCTCAGGAACCAGTGTCACTGGAGACGCCTATCGGTGAGGAAGAGGATAGCCATCTTGGCGACTTTATAGAGGATTCAAATGTACCGGTTCCAGCAGAGGCTGCTACGGCTACATTGCTTAGGGAACAGCTTGGCGAGGTGCTTGAGACTCTTACAGAACGCGAGAGAAAGGTGCTTATACTGAGGTTTGGTCTTGAGGATGGTAGAGCCCGCACTCTTGAGGAGGTAGGTAAGGAGTTCAACGTAACGCGTGAACGTATTAGACAGATTGAGGCGAAGGCGCTTAGAAAGCTTCGTCATCCGTCGCGCAGCAGAAAGCTTAAGGATTATCTGGATGAGTAATTTTCCTGGCATATCAAAACGCATGGAGGTGCTTGTTGGTCTGGTAGAAGATAGCAAGTGCCTCGCAGATGTGGGCTGCGACCACGGGTATGTGGGCATTGCCGCTTTACTGCTTAACAAGACTGAGCGAGTGATTGCCTGCGATATAAATGAGGGACCTTTAGACGCGGCCAGAAGCAATGCTAGAGTGTACGGTACAGCTCAGGATATGGACTTTCGGCTGGCAAATGGTCTGGTGGCTCTTGAACCTGACGAAGCGGATACTGTCATTATTGCAGGAATGGGCGGCAGGCTTATTGCAGATATTTTATCGCAGGGTGAAAAAGTGGCTAAAGGAGCCGATAGTTTAATACTAAGTCCTCAGTCCGATATTCCCTTTTTTAGAAACTATTTATTGGAGGAGGGCTATCAGATAGAATGCGAGACCATGCTAAAGGATGAGGGTAAGTATTATTACATAATAAGGACCAACAAATCTGATGTGTGTGGTAAAAAATATCCTACTGATGAGCTGAGTATGATGTTTGGAGGACGACTCCTGGCTGATAAAGACCTGGTGCTTAAAGAATATCTGGAGTGGCAGCTTAAGGTGAAGGAAGATATTTTCACTCAGATTAGCGCTACAGGTGCTAAAGCGTCACCGTCAAAGGTTGAAAATGAAATTGATCAAATAAAACGGGCACTGGAGATGTATGAATCCTAGACTTGCATGTTGAGGAAGGGGGAGCGATATGCTGGAAGTATTGATAAACGGGGGAAATTATAAATACGAGGAAGGTACATTGTATTCTAAGATAGCTTCTGATTTTCAGAAGGATTTTGAGGATGATATTGTACTTGTACAGGTTAATGGCGAGCTTAGAGAGCTTACCAAAAAGCTTGAGGAGGACGCCGAGGTTTCGTTTGTTACCACAAAGGAGAAGATTGGACGCAAGACTTACAGGCGAAGCGTTGTGCTTTTGATGCAGAGAGCGCTTAATGGCATTGAGCCAGGACTCGATGCAAAGCTGCATGTGCAATATTCATTGGGACAGGGATACTATTGCGAGATGGACGGCATGGAGCCGGATAAGGAGTGGGTGCTTAAGCTCAAGATTGCCATGATGGCGCTTGTGGATGAGGAACTTCCATTTGGGAAAAAGAGCTATCATACTGCAGAAGCGAGAAGAATTTTCTCTGAGTATGGACTTAAGGATAAAGAGAAACTTCTCAGGTACAGACGGAGCTCTAACATAAATATTTATGACCTTGATGGCACGATGGACTATCATTTTGGATATATGGTACCCCATACAGGCTACCTAAAGTATTTTGACTTAATGGTATATGGAAAGGGCTTTATGCTGCTATTTCCAAATGAGAATACTAAAATGGTGGCGCCTTTTGAGGATAGACCAAAGTTATATGATACGCTTCAGGCATCATCAGATTGGGGTATTTCCATGGGTATTCATACGGTTGGCGACTTAAATGAGGCTGTAGTACAAGGAAAGACCCGAGATATTATTCTGATGCAGGAGGCTCTTATGGAGGAACGCATAGGTGCAATTGCAGCTGAGATAGTATCAGATTCTAGAAGAAAATTTGTCATGATTGCCGGTCCGTCAAGCTCTGGAAAGACTACATTTTCGCATAGGCTTTCCAATCAGCTGAGAGCCAGAGGCGTAGTTCCGCACCCGATTCCGCTAGATGACTACTACAAAAATCGTGTTGACTGTCCTAAAAATGAGGATGGGAGCTACGATTTTGAATGCCTAGAGGCGTTGGATGTAGAATTGTTCAATCAGAATATGAGTGACCTCTTGGCTGGCAAGGAAGTGGAATTACCAAATTATAATTTCAGAACAGGTTCACGAGAGTATAAGGGACATACATTGAAGCTGGGCGATAATGACGTGCTTGTTATAGAAGGAATCCATGGCCTTAATGAAAAAATGAGCTACAGACTTCCGAAGGAGAATAAATTTAAAATTTATATTTCGGCCCTCACTCAGCTATCGATAGATGAGCACAATCCGTTGCCTACAACAGATGGTCGAATAATCAGAAGAATTGTTAGAGATTCAAGGACAAGAGGCACTTCAGCCAAGGAAACTATAGCCATGTGGGCTTCTGTTAGAAGGGGAGAGGAAAATTATATTTTCCCAAACCAAGAGCAAGCAGATGTAATGTTTAATTCAGCACTCATATTCGAAATGGCAGTTTTAAAGTTGTATGCTGAGCCACAATTATTTGCAATTGAAAAGGGATGTCCAGAGTATAAAGAGGCGAAGAGGCTTTTGAAACTATTGGATTACTTCCTGCCAATTCCTCCAGAAGATATTCAGAATATATCTATTGTAAGAGAGTTTATAGGTGGAAGTATTTTCCCAGTTTAATTGACAGTTGATATATAACTTAATACTTACTATACTAACAAATTGCATGGAGCAAGACAGGTGATCGCGCAGCGTTAGCTGTGAGGAAAGTCCGGGCTTCACAGGGCAAGGATGCCGGATAACGTCCGGCGGAGGTGACTCCAGGGATAGTGCAACAGAAATATACCGCCTGCAGTTTTCTGCAGGCAAGGGTGAAAAGGTGAGTGTAAGAGACCACCGTTTGAGCAGTGATGTTCAAAGCCATGTAAACCCCATCCGAAGCAAGGCAGCAGCAGAGCAGGGCGGCCCGTCCGAGCTAAGGCACTCTGCAGTAGTCCGCTAGAGACATTCGGCAACGAATGTACCAGATAGATGATCATCCACGACATAACCCGGCTTATCGTCTGGCTCCGTGCTTTTTTGTTGCTTTTTTTATGGAAATTGGATAAGATAACTTTGTATAACTATGCACTTTTATAATTTGAGAGGTGACGTAATGGGATACAAAGAGGAATTGATTGCTGAGGCTGGCTTTAAGTACGAAGAAGCGTTGATGCGGTTTATGAACAGGGAGGATATGCTCGAAAAATTTCTTCTTAAGTTCTTGGATGATCCTAGCTTTAGCGGACTATTAAAAAGCTATGCTGATGGAGACAGAGAGGCGACAGGTCATGCTGCACATGCATTAAAGGGTGTGGCTGCTAACTTAGGCTTAGAAGAGCTGAGAGCTGCTTGCGAGAGACTGCAGAAGACAGCGCTAATACCTGATGGAGACGATATCGCGCCTATATATGATGAGGTAGTCGCAGCTTATGAGTGCTGCGAGAGGATAATTAAAACTTACCTTGGAGCATAGCTATGGATGAGAAAGATTTAATAGTAATCGCCGATGACCTGTCATTTAATCGTGATATGTTAAGGCTCATAGTAGAGGAAAATTATAAGGACTCCTACGAGATTGTTGAAGCAGCTAATGGACAGGAAGCCATAGATGTCTGCCTGCATAATTTGGACAGAATTGTAGTAATGTTTCTGGACATTGATATGCCTATAATAAATGGCTTTGAGGTGGTTGAACGCCTAAAAAAGGAGCAGCTACTGGATGAAATACCTGTCATTATGGTTACGTCTATGGATGACGAGACCATTGAACGAGCTGTCTATGATGCAGGTGTGGCTGATTATATTCTTAAGCCCATTACAAGGCATGCTGTGGAGTGCAGGCTGAAAAATATTATAAAGATATATACCAGCCGTAAGGAAATGCAGGAGCTGCTTGAAAAGAATAAAAGAGAGCTGCAGACCAGCTATGATAATACGGCACAGACGCTCAGTCAGCTTATGAATACAAGATATCCGGGTATATTGAATCATCAAAATAGGATGCAACGGCTGGTGGAGCTTTTGGCTGATACTATGAGTTCGTTGTATCCGGAGAGTGGTCTTGCTCCGCAAGATACTTTTTTGATAAAAAGTGCGGCACTTACATATGATATCGGAAAGATTACTATACCAGATGCGATCTTATTAAAGCCTGGAAAACTTAGCGCAGACGAACTTGAGCTTATGAGGACGTACGTTGACAAGGGTGCGTCATTGATTGATGGATTCTTTAAGTTTAAGAATAGTAAGCAGTTTATGGTTACTATTGATGTGGCTAGATATCATCATGAAAGATACGATGGCAATGGATACCCGAACAAGCTGTCTCGCGAGGAGATACCGCTAGCAGCTCAGATAGTCGGATTGGCTGATGCGTATGATGCATTGGCTTCAAAGCGCGTGTATAAGGAAGCCTACCCGCTCAGCAAATGTGCGCAAATGATATCCGATGGAGAGTGCGGAATGTTTTCTCCGCGCCTCTTGAAGGTGTTTAATACAGTAAGACCACAAATTGAAAAGATTTATTCATAAATGGGATTGAAAGGAGCACTCATGGACGAGTACAGACAGAATCAGATAGAAGCCCTTGAAACATTGGCGGAGTTTAATGTTGGACTTCTGAAAAACATGGGTATTGTTATCACTGAGCTTGAAGGCGAGAGACTTGACGATACCGATAAGTTTATTGATGGAATAACAGATGCTATGAACTGGGAGATAGAGGTGCTTAATGGTACTTTGGATCTGATCAATGAGGATGGCATTGTGATTGACAAGCAACTGTTCAACGAAGCCGTATCTGAGCTTTCGGCAGCTCTTAAGGATAAGGATGACGCCGGGGCAGCTGCAGGCTTTAAGAAGGTTATACCATTTTTTGAGACATTGGGAGAGGCAGCAACTAGATTGTCTGCTGGGGGAAAATAAGTTTGTTCCAATACTTAACTAGTATCGTAATATTTTGCCTGATTGCTATTGCACAGCTTGGGATGATGATAGGCACTCAGCTAAAGGAAAAGGAGGAAGCCACTGCGGTTATTCGTAGGGTTCTGACAGCGTCCTTTATGTCCTGGATGTTCTTCGGAATGTATTTTGTCAGCAAGCGTGTGATGATTGCTAATATAGGCTATACATTCTTTTCGGTATTTAGTGCACTGACACTATATACCGCATTTTTGTATGTTCATGTTGTAATCTATCAAAAGCCAGTCAACCGTATATATAAGGGTGTGCTTTTGACCTTGATTATTGCGGATGGCGTGGCATTTGTTGCCAATCTAAGACATAACGAGTTCTTTTCTATTAATTATACAATGTCAATTGGAGATGGCTCGGTATTTGTTGTAAAGCAAAAGCCGTTGTTCGTTTTGCACACAATTCTTTTGTCTATATTGGTTATTCATCTCGTAGCCTGCATAATAAGAAGGATTATGGCGACGAAGGATTCGAGTCGCAAAAAGTTGATATTTGCCCTTACCTATTTTGGTTTGTTCTCTGTTCTAGAGGTTGTCACATTAGTGTTCAGCAAGACCTTGGAGTTTAGTGCATTCTTTGTGGCAGGCCTGTCAATCTCGATATATTTGTATCACTACTATTATGGCAGGAGACTTATTGTTGACAGACTTCAGCGCACCTTCCTGGAAAATAATCCGTCAGCCATCTATATATACAATGCGGACTGCAAATGCATATATTACAACAAGGCTGCAGCGAAGATGCTGGCAGATGGATCGAGGAGCATTTCAGATATAGAATCTCACCTTAAGGAGACAAATAGTATTATGCCGTTTGCCTTCGTTGAAGAGTTTAAGCGAGTGCGCACAGACGTTATGTGTGCTGAGGGCAGGCATATACAGGAGGAGTTCAATAGAATATTTGACGTAAGGGGCAATTATATTGGTTGCTGCTTTATATTTGATGATGTAACCAAGGAGCATGACAGACTGTTGCGTCAGCATTTTTTGGCATATCATGATGAGCTGACTGGCCTGTATAATAAAAGCCATTTCTGCGAGAAGGTTGCTGACAGAATTAATACACATCTGAACGTGGAGTATCTCATAGTTGTCATTGATATACAGCATTTCAAGCTTGTAAATGACATAATGGGACGCGAGGCAGGAGATGTTGTTTTGCGTAAAATGGCAGGAGAACTGAAAGCATACATGCCTGATGACTCGGTATATGGTCGCATTGGTGGTGACAGATTTGCACTGTGTGTACCAGCTAACTGGTATTCAGATGAGAGATTTATAGAAATTGCAGAGAAAGCTACCCGATTTAATTCAAGTGAGGAGTATCCGCTGTACTGCAGCATAGGAGTATATGCTATCCACGACAGGCTGATGGGCGTAGATGCTATGATTGACCGCGCTGTCATGGCACTGTCATCAACAAAGGGACAGTATGCAAATAAGATAACCCACTATGATGACAAATTCAGAGAGGGACTGATCGAGGAGAGAGAATTAGTAGGACAGCTGTCTGAGGCTATTGAATCAGGGCAGATTACAATCTACTTACAGCCTCAGATATCACAGGATACTGGCAAGGCATACGGTGCAGAGGCATTGGTGCGCTGGGAGCATCCGGAGAAGGGGCTTATTCCACCGGCCAGATTTATTCCTCAACTTGAGAAAAATGGTCAGATATTCAAGCTCGATATGTGCGTATGGGAGAGAACCTGCGAGCTGCTTGCACGCTGGAAGGCCAGAGGTATAACAGATATCGCACTTTCAGTGAATATATCACCCAGGGATTTCTTCTATTGCGATATATATGATGTCTTCACAGGACTTGTCAAAAAATATGACATACCGCCTAATATGCTAAGGCTTGAAATAACAGAGACTGCTATCATGAACGACTTCGATGCTCAAAAGCTATTGGTTAGAAAGCTTCAGGATGCAGGCTTCGTTATAGAGATGGATGACTTTGGAAGCGGATATTCATCACTCAATATGCTTAAGGATCTGGTGGTAGATATAATCAAGATGGATATGGCATTTTTGGATGAGTCAAGTGATGAGTGGCGAGCTAAGGCCATTATGGAACTTATTTTGGGACTGGGTAAGAAGCTTTCGCTGCCGGTTATTGCAGAGGGCGTAGAGACAAAAGAGCAGCTGGAATTCTTAAATAGTATAGGATGTACTCTGTATCAGGGGTATTATTTTGACAGGCCACTACCTATTAAGAAGTTTGAAGATAAATATATAGCTTAAATCTAGCCGCCATTAGGCGGCTGGTTTTGGCTTGATGGGTAAAATAAAAGTAGATTAAAGATTTGTGCAATGGCAGACAGCAATGACACTAGAAGAATAATCTGGCCCGATATGTTAAAGGGACTTGCTGTCCTTATGGTAGCAGTAGGACACAATCCAAAAGTACCCGAGCCGCTTGTACACTGGATTTATTCGTTTCATATCCCGGCTTTCTTTTTTGTGGCAGGTTATTTCTGGAAGCTCAAGGGTGATTCAATACTGAGAACCTTCCGGGTCAGAGCCGGGCGTATTCTGCCTATCTATTTCGGTATGTCTGCAGTCATGCTGCTGATGGATAGTATATTAACCCATAGCTTTAATGTGAATATGTTCATAGGTACATTCATTATATGGATGACAAAATACAGTGGTTATTTATGGTTTTTGCCTTGCTTTTTGGTATTTACACTGATATTTTCGACGCTTGGAAAATGGATTTCTAACCTGTGGATAGGCGCCGGAGTTAGCGTTATATTGGCAGCTGTAATCTATGTTATAAGAGCAACTTTTATGATCAGACTGCCTTTGGACATTGATGTTGCAATTGTAATGCTGCCATTTGGATATCTGGGCAGGATAGTAAGATATATAGATGACAGAACCGGTTATCTAGATAAGAGCAAAAGCTGGCATAGACTGCTGGCAGGATTACTGCTTATTATCGCGCAATGCGGCTTATGTATCCTCTTTTCGAAGGGCAATACAGTACCTCACGTTGATTATAACCTCATGCATACCGGCAATACTTTGGTGGCATATTTGTCAGGTATCACAGGGGTATTGGGGCTTACATTATTATTGTCAGCTGTGCCAGAAATTAGTCCTCTTACCTTTGCAGGGCGTTACAGCATAGTGTTCTACTGCATGTGCTGGCTTGGTGCCAGAAACTTTTTTGGTTTTTTGCCTGTGTCAGTAAATGTAGCGATATCACTGGTGGTCATGTACGTAGTATCGATGATTGGCGTGATACTGATCAATCGGTTTATACCTAGATTGTTGAAATAGATGGAAATGCAAAGCACAAAAATTAAAACTATATCTAATTTTCTGTGGAGATTCTTCGAGAGGACAGCAGCTAATCTTGTAGTATTTATAGTTTCTGTTGTACTGGCCAGGATTCTCGATACCGAATTATATGGTGCGATTGCAATCGTAACAGCATTCAATACTATATTGCAGGTATTTGTCGACAGTGGACTTGGCAATGCCCTTATTCAGAAAAAGGACGCTGATGACCTGGATTTTTCGACGGTATTTTATTGCAATATGGCAATATGCATAACGCTTTATGCGCTGATGTTTTTTGCGGCACCATTTATTGCAGGCTTTTATAGACAGCCTATACTGACACCTGTTTTTAGAGTGATGTGCCTTTCGCTTATTGTCTCAGGACTTATGAATGTGCAGCAATCCTTTGTTGCGCGCAATCTTCAGTTCAAGAGATTCTTTTTCGCAACATTAGGTGGCACTATTACAGCGGCAGCTGTTGGAATTATAATGGCTGTCACCGGCTTTGGAATCTGGGCATTGGTTGCGCAGCAGCTCCTGTCAGTCACCATCAACACCTTTATCTTATGGTTTACAGTCAAGTGGAGACCTAAGCTGCAGTTTTCATTTGAGAGACTTAAGGCCCTCTTTGGATATGGCTGGAAGCTACTGGTATCAAATCTTTTGGATAAGCTGGCGGGAGTCAATCTGCAACAGCTTGTGATTGGCAAGATGTTTACCCCCACAGACCTGGCATTTTTCAATAGGGGAATGGACTATACCTATACTGTGGTAAATAATGTAAACAGCGCTGCAGACAGCGTACTTTTTCCAACCATGTCGAGGGAACAGGACGACAAGGCTGCACTAAAGCAGATGATGCGTAGAGCCATCAAGACCACCACCTATGTGCTGGCGCCACTTTTGATGGGCATGTTTTTTACAGCGCCGGTGCTTATAGAGCTGCTGCTCACAGACAAATGGGCAGGAAGCGTCTTTTATGTCAGACTATTTTGTATATCATATACCTTTGTTGCGATAGAGACTACCAACCTTAGCGTTATTAAGGCTATGGGGCATAGCGACCTTTACCTAAAGCTCAATGTAATAAAAAAAGTGGTAAATGTATTGTCGATTCTGATTACCGTATGGTTTGGCGTAGAGGCTGTGGCATGGGGGCTTCTGGCTAGCAATATTATAGGCCAGGCTATAAATGCATGGCCTAATAAAAAGCTGCTGGGCTATGGCTACTTTGAACAGATAAAGGATCTGTCTACTGACATCCTGATTGCAATAATAATGGGGGTGAGTGTAGTTTTTGTTCCGAGGCTTGGCCTTGGACTGTTTGTGACATTCGCTCTGCAGGTTGTGATAGGTGCTGCTGTATATATAATGATTTCTATTATCACTAAAAATGAAACCATGTTTTATCTTTTGAGTGTGGTTAAGGGGATGCTTGGAAAGGCTGGAGACGTAAAGGATGAGCGATAAAATTGAACAAAGACCGCTTGTGTCAGTTATTGTCGCGGTATATAACGTGGAAGAGTTTCTCGACCAGTGCATGGAATCTGTATTAGGGCAGGACTATCCTAATATGGATATCATTTTAGTAGATGATGGATCTACGGACACCTCAGGAGAGCTGTGCGATAAATACGCAGGGAAATACGAGAATGTTAGGGCTATACACCAGAGAAATAGTGGTCTTTGGCATGTTAGAAATGTAGGCCTGGATAACGCATTAGGCGATTATATAATTAATGTCGATGCCGATGATTGTATGGAAGCGAAGGTTGCCATCAGCCATATGGTCGATACTGCACTATCAGAAAATGCAGATATCGTGCAGGGCAATTTCAGAAGGTTTGCAGATATTAGATATATCTCAGGCGTCAATCGACATCATTTGAATGATGTGGAAGTAGACTCGGTAGAGTTCAGATATAGAGGCTTTTATCAGTATGGTCATCTCTCGTATCAGTGGGGAAAATTATATCGAAAAGAGTTTTTATTAAAGGAAGATATAAGAAATGATAATTATCCATTTACGCAGGATAAACCATTTAATATGCGATGCCTTGCAGCCGGAGCTAAATATGCGTTCATGGATGAGAGTGTCTATCTGTACCGGGTGAACGAGAGCTCTGTAACGTTCAAGTACAAGAATAATTATGGCAGTATCTGGGCCAGCATAGGCTCTGATTTTGACGATTGGAGAAAGGCGCGCCAAATACGAGCAGATTATGGGGATCTTGCAGCATTCCATATTTTCTTCGGATCATTTTTTATAGTAAAGCAGGAGCAAAACGGCAGCCATAAGATATCCAGAGGCAGGAGGGCACTTAAGGAGTACAGATGCAATCCGTACGTGCTTAAGGAAATGCGACAGCTGGCCAGGGGCAGGTATGTCAATGAAATATCAAATAATACCTGGAGAATAGTAATAAAGACTTTTTCACGCTTGTTTACTGTGGGACTTCTGGGATTACTGTCCTTTGGCATGTTTATGGTCAGATTTGTCCGCATTGACAGAGTGATTACTAATTCGAGGTATAGACAGAAGTGAAAAAGCTTTGGATATTCACCCTATATAATCGAATGGGAGCATCCTCTAATTATAGAATCTACATATATGAGGATATTCTTAAGGAGCATTTCGACACAGTCATATATCCATTTTGGACAAGTAGATATGTGCAAAAGTGTATGGGACAGGAGCGCAAGCATCCATTTATGTGGCTCATAGACTGGACCGTAGGGGCAGTGCGCAGATACATACAGATTGGTAAGGCCGCGCGTTGTGCTGACGCAGTGCTTTTTCAAAAGGATGCTATCCCGCTTATTTCAAAATGTGGCCTAAAGAGGCTTCAAAAAAATGGCATTAAGATAATTTTCGATAATGATGATGCCACATATCTTTCGAGAGTAGATACAAGCGATAATGTGGCAGGGGGCGCTGACCTTGTAATATGCGGAAATGAATACCTTAAGGCGCACTATGATGGACTTGGATTAAATACCAGGGTTGTACCAACTACAGATATTACTGACAGCTACGTACCGTATCATAAGGATACCTTCGATAATCATACAATAGGATGGGTAGGGGGACGAAGCTCAGCCGGAAGCATTGGGCTGATTAAAAAGCCACTAAAGGCTTTCCTTTTAGAGCATCCCGAAAGCCGCTTTGTGATGGTTGGAAGTGAGCCACTGGAATACTTTTTGGACCTTCCAAATTATGAGTTCGTGAAATGGTCGCCTGATACAGTGCTTGATGTGATGAGCAGATTTACTATAGGCATAATGCCGCTTGAGGACAATGAGTTTACCCGCGGAAAATGCGGATTTAAGCTGGTACAGTACCTGGCAATGGGAAAGCCTGTAATAGGCTCTGATGTGGGCGTAAATAAGTCAATAATCGGAAGGTGCGGTATAGCAGTAGGACCGGATGAAACCGACTGGAGCAATGCTATAAGTAGCCTAATCTATGACAGGTCAACGTACGAGGGCTGCAGGAGATATATCAGCGAGGATTTTGAGCCGGTATATAGCTATGGTGCTGTGGCAAATAGCCTTTTGGCAGCAATTGATGAGGTGATGTCATGATGAAAAGGAGAATATGCTTTTTTTCGGGTGATATAACCAGAAGCGGTGGGACGGAGCGAGCAGCTATTTCTGTCATATCACAGGTAGCTAAAAGAGGGCTGTATGATGTTGTCATTTTGAGCCTGGTAGAGCAAAATGATGCGCCGTTTTATGATATTTCGGCAGATATTCATAGATACAAGCTGTCGGATAGCAAAAAGTGGATACCGGCGGGGCCGAAGTATCTGCCACTGTTGGCACGTCTAAGGCATTTTCTGAAGGAAAATGAGATAGATGTAATAGTTGATATCGATGCAGTGCTTGACGTATTGTCACTTAATGCGAGAAGAGGACTGAAAACCAAAATCATCTCCTGGGATCATTTCAGCTTTGAGTATGAAATGCAGGGAGGCTATAGGACAGCGATAGTCAAATATGAGTCAAAAAGAGTGGACTATATTGTGACACTTACTCCAAGGGATGCAGACAGCTTCGCAAAAGTTCTGGGTAGGACCTCGAATATTACAAGCATCTATAATCCGGTAGAGCCAAATGACAAGGTGCGGCCATATGAGAATAGACAAAAGCTAATACTCACAGCCGGTCATCTCATCGAGCGAAAGGGTATTGATTTTATTGAAAAACTAGCGCCAAAGGTAATGCCGGCTCACCCGGACTGGAAATGGGTTATACTTGGCGATGGCCCAATGATGGATGAGCTTAAGTCGAGCATCATGGAAAATGGACTTGAGCCCCAGGTAATATTGGCAGGTCGCGTGAAGGATATTGAAAGCCGGTTTGCAGATTCGAGACTCTATGTTATGACCTCCAGAGATGAGGGGCTTCCGATGGTGCTCATTGAGGCAAAGACCGCAGGACTGCCCTGCATAGCATTTGACGTATGTGACGGAGTGCACAGCCTTATATCACATGGCGAGAATGGATATTTGGTGGAGCCGTTTGATATAGATGTAATGGCAAATCACATAGAGAGCCTTTTGGATGACGAGAATCTATGCCGGTCATTTTCTGATAAGTCGAAAATGGAGCTTGCAGAGTTTGATCGGGACTATGTAACAGACCGATGGATTGACCTGCTTGGAAAGATGACGGATGAGAAAAGAGTATATTGATGAAACTGCACAAATGAAAAAAAGTGACAGGCGCTTTAGCTTTGTCACTGGAGCTGTGGAGCTTTTTGTCATTATATTGATTTTCGCAGGGGCAATAGGAGCGGTTACATTTCTGGCAATCTGGGAGGAGTATTATCTAACGGATAATATGATAACTCTTGAGAGAACAGCCTATGAGTATCCGGAGAGTAACGAGAAAATAGACAGCTTCTACTCGGGCTTTTATCGCATATATGGGACAGTGCTGTCAGATAAATATGATGGCGAGGATCTAGGGATATATGACGTGGATGAGGACATGATTTTGTTAGAAATCAATCTCATCCGATTTAACAATAAGGAGCTGTCGGAAAATGCACTAAGGCAGCTGGATGATTATCTGACAGGCTGGGAGAATAAGGGCAAGACATTAATACTTAGGCCGCTTTATGACTGGGACTGCAAGAACCTGGAGACAGAGCCGAAGTCTATAGATATCATCCTAAGACATATGGAGCAGACTGCGGAGGTCATCAATCGCCACAAGGACTCAGTATTTGTAGTTCAGGGACTCTATATAGGCAATATAGGTGAGATGAATGGCACCAAATATCTTACAGTAGAGGATCTGTCAGCGCTATTTGACAAGCTGTCAGACGAGCTCGATGAGGATATTTTCATGGCAGTTCGCACGCCGTGGCAGTGGAGAGCCATAGCAGGCAGATTTACACCTCTGACTGAGGATGAGTGGAGATCCGGCGATAAGCTGTCGAGGCTTGGCTTATTTAATGACGGCATGATGGGCACCTGGAACGACTATGGCACCTACGGTGAGACCAGCATCGCATATGCAGATTCATTTTTCGCCAAGGGCACCAGAGAGGAGGAGCTACTGTTCCAGGACGAGCTGTGTACCTATGTGCCAAGCGGCGGTGAGGTAGTCATATCATCAGAGCTAAATGACCTAAATAATGCAGTGGATAATTTCAGGCAGATGCATATTTCGTACCTGAATAATCAGCATGATCCAAGCGTTCTGGAAAAATGGCAAAATACAACCTATACAGGCTCAGATGTCTTCGATGGAATGAGTGGCTATGACTATATAGACAGGCACCTGGGATCCAGATTCGTCTTTGAAAGCTACTATATACCTAAGTGCGATGTGGCCCAGCCATGCGAGACAGTGCTTACTGTAAAAAATGAAGGCTTTGCCAATATATATGTGCCGGTAAATGCAAGATACGAGCTTGTGGGCGAAAATATTAGTGAAACTATTCCGGTCGACTACGACCTAAGAACTGTAGGAGGCAGCCAAGAGGTACAGCTCCCATTGACGCTTGATGTCAGGGACTTAGCCGAGGGGTCGTATGATATTTACTTTGATATGACAGATGCCGTAAGAGGCGATAGGATAGCTCTCGCTAACGATGCGCAGTATACAGACAAGGGGCTTCTAATTGGCTCTGTTACGGTGACAAATACGATGGAGGAGTGGCTTAAGGCCAACGATATCGGCACACCGGAATTTTCATTTATAAGAAAATATGCCAAGGAGCATGAGCCACCGGAGGTTGAACTGCCATCAAGGCTTAGACTGCCCAGAGTAATTAGAGATTATTGGGCGTGGCTCTGTGATAAATCAATGGAATGGGGTAAGTAAGACTTACTTTCAATAAAAACGAGGGGGATTAAAAATGATCGAAGTAAAAGAGAAACTATTTGCGCTGCATACTGCGAATACCAGCTATGTATTCAGGGTTATGCCTACAGGGCACCTAGAGCACCTGCACTATGGACGCAAAATTAAGGTAAATGACGGACTGGGCTTATTCGAGCAGCATGCCTTCTGCTGTGGCAATGCAGTTGCATACAACCAGGAGGATACAAGCGTAGCGCTTGAGGATGTGAACCTCGAGATGAGCTCATATGGAAAGGGCGATATCAGAGAGCCGTTTGTGGAGCTGATTCATGCTGACGGCAGTGCCACCTGCGATTTTCTCTATGACAGCTATGAGGTGATAGAGGGCAATGTGGAGCTTAAGAGCCTGCCTACCAGCCATGTCACCAGGGAGGATGCATCTACACTTAAGGTTGTATTAAAGGACGCATCCTACAATATGACAATGGAGCTATATTACACTGTAGTTGAGGCCTGTGACATCATCACAAGAAGAGCGACACTTATCAATAATTCAAATGATGAGGTTGTAGTTACCAGACTTCTGTCTAACAGCCTTGATTTATTTACTTCAGGCTATGAGGTTGTATCATTCCACGGCGCATGGGGCAGAGAGATGAATCGCACTGTAACCCCGCTGGATGCAGGCAAGTTCTCTGGCGGAAGTATGTGCGGAGCATCTAGCAGCAGATGCAACCCACTTATGCTGCTTAAGACCAAGGAGGCAACCCAGGATATGGGAGAGGTCTACGGCTTTAACCTTGTATTTTCAGGCAACCACTATGAGGCCGCTGAAGTATCAGGCTTCAATAAGACCAGAGTGGTACAGGGAATATCACCGGTAGGCTTTAGATTTATACTTGAGCCCGGCATGGAGCTTGAGGCACCTGAAGCGGTTATGACCTATAGCCATAAGGGACTTAATGGAGTAAGCCGCCACTTCCATGACTTTGTTAATAATCATATTGTTCGCGGAAAATGGGCTAACAAGGTGCGTCCAATCCTTCTTAACAGCTGGGAGGCAGCATACTTTGACTTCGATGAGAGCAAGCTTCTCAATCTCGCAAGCAAGGCAAAGGATGCCGGAATAGAGCTTTTTGTGATGGATGACGGCTGGTTTGGCGAGAGAAATGATGACAAGAGATCTCTTGGGGACTGGGATATCGTTAATAAAAAGAAGCTTCCAAATGGAGTAGACGGCCTTGCGAAAAAAATCAACGCATTAGGACTTGATTTTGGTATCTGGGTAGAGCCTGAGATGGTAAATGTAGACTCAGAGCTCTATAAAAAACACCCTGACTGGGCAGTGCAGATAGAGGGCAAGCCGCATTCAGAGAGCCGCAACCAGAGGACTTTGGACTACTGCAACGTTGAGGTTCAGGACCACATCATAAAGGTACTTAGTGACCTCCTTGACGGCGCAAATATTGCATATGTAAAGTGGGATATGAATAGAATTCTCTCTGATGCATACGCGCCAAGCCTTGATGCAAAGCATCAGGGGGAATTTGCGTATAGATTCTATGAAGGATTCTATAGAGTGCTTAAGACATTAACTGAGAAATATCCAGAGGTTCTTTTTGAAGGATGTGCGTCAGGAGGCAATAGATTTGACCTTGGCGCTCTGTGCTATTTCCCACAGATATGGGCATCAGACGATACAGATGCGAGCTGCAGACTGGACATCCAGGATGGCTATAGCTATGGCTACCCACAGTCTACTGTATCAGCACATGTATCAAGCTGCCCGAACCATCAGACGCTCCGCATCACACCACTTGAGAGCCGCTTCAATGTAGCAGCCTTTGGAGTGCTGGGCTATGAGTGCAATCTCTGTGATATGAAAAAAGAGGACAGAGAGGCAATTAAGGCGCAGGTTGCAATCTATAAGGAGTGGAGAGAGCTCCTTCAGTTCGGAGACTTCTACAGATCAAGATATGGCAATACAGTAGAGTGGACCATAGTAGCTAAGGACAAGAGCAAAGCAGTTGGCATGATAATGCAAAAGCTGGTAGAGCCTAACCTTGGAAACGAGATATTTAGAGCAAAGGGACTCGATGAGGACAAGCTTTACTATTTCTACAATAGAGCACTTAAGTACAATATTAAGAATTTTGGGGACCTTGTGAATACCGTAAGTCCTATTCACGTTAAGCCTGATACCAGATTTCATGATTTGTTGGCTAAAATCGTTAAGATGGATGGCGAGCATGAGGGCTATGAGATGTATGGAGATACCCTTATGTATGCGGGTGTTAAGCTTAAGCAGGGATATGCCGGCACAGGCTATTCTGACCAGGTGAGATTCTATCAGGATTTCGGCTCTAGAATTTATTTCATGGAGGAAAAATAATTGAGCTCAGAGTTATTTTCATTTATAAAAGCTTCGCCAACAGCCTATCATGCAGTGG
The DNA here is from genome assembly GCA_045597645.1 of Lachnospiraceae bacterium. Classification (GTDB taxonomy): domain Bacteria; phylum Bacillota; class Clostridia; order Lachnospirales; family Lachnospiraceae; genus JAKSSE01. The sequence goes on from JAZLKM010000002.1 coordinate 47,687, forward strand.
CAAATGTGGCTGGAATACTATCATGTGCTGAATATGAGAGACTTTATGAAAAGGATGAGTGGAAACTTAAGTCTGGCGGAAAATATTATGTGATACGTGAGGATTCAGCGATTATATCATTTGTGCTGCCTACCAATGCTCCTAAAAGGTTGCATGCCACCGCAGCTCACAGCGATTCGCCATGCTTTAAGCTTAAGGAAAATCCTGAGCTTGGAGACGGAACATATATAAAGCTTGATGTGGAAAAATATGGCGGAATGATAGTATCCACCTGGCTCGACAGACCGCTTTCCGTAGCAGGCCGGGTAATAACAGAGCAGGATGGACAGCTGGTGACTACTCTTGTAGACCTTGAGAAGCCTATGGCAATCATACCCAATGTGGCCATACATATGGACCGGGATATGAATAAGGGCAAGGAATATAATATACAAAGAGATATGACGCCGCTCTGGGGAGATGTGACTGATGCAGGAAGCCTGATGGAGCTGGTGGCGCAGAATGCAGGAGTGGAGCCAAAGGATATTTTAGGCAGCGATCTGTATCTATATACAGTGCAAGAGCCGGTATTTTTTGGTGCTTCCAGTCAGTATATTGCAAGCCCCAGACTCGACGACCTCGAGTGCGTTGCTGGAATATGCATAGCAATGTCAGATGCATCTGCTGATGAGGACACCATAAAGATGGGTGTGGTATTCGACAACGAGGAAGTCGGCAGCATGACAATCCAGGGCGCAGACGGAACCTTTTTGACAGATACTTTGGACAGGATATTTGAAGCACTTGATGTATCAGATAGTCAGAGACATCAGATTATAGCAGACAGCTTTATGATATCAGCTGACAATGCTCACGCAGTACATCCCAATCACCCTGAGCTTGCAGATCCAAATAATAAGCCGGTGCTCGGTGAGGGAGTAGCGCTTAAGTTCTCTGCCAACAAAAAATATACTACAGACGGATACTCTGCAGCATATATGAGAAGGCTTGCGAATAAGGCCAATATATCGCTTCAGACCTTCGCGAACAGGTCAGATATTCTGGGAGGCTCAACCCTGGGAGATATATCCGGAACTCACCTTTCTATACCTATGGCGGATATTGGACTTCCACAGCTTGCGATGCACTCTGCAGTAGAGACAGCGCATGAGAAGGACTTCTCAGATCTTTTGGCATTATTAGGTGCATTTTACTCATAAAATACATACAGATCATCTTGACGATACCCTATGTGGGTGATAATATAATCGAGGACACAATATGTTGTGTCCTCGATTTTTTGTGAAAAGAGGACTTCATGATACAGATAGTTAAAAAGGACGGGGCATTAGAGGAATTTGATGTCCAGAAAGTAGTTGCAGCAGTAAATAAGTCAGCTACACGTGTGCTTATAACCTTTACTGATGAGGAGGTTAAGTTCATCTGCCGTTTTGTTGAGGAGAAGGTAGCCGAGCTTGGCATCGATCGCATTCAGATATGGCAGATGCACAACATAGTAGAGGGCGCTCTCGACAGAGTTAATCCAAAGGTAGCCAAAAGCTACAGGGACTACAGAAATTATAAGCAGGATTTCGTAGCCATGCTCGATGATGTATATAAGAAGAGCCAGTCTATTATGTACATTGGAGACAAGGAGAATTCCAATACAGATTCAGCACTTGTATCTACCAAGCGAAGCCTCATTTTCAATGAGCTCAACCGTGAGCTGTATAAGAAGTTTTTCCTGACCACAGAGGAGATCCAGGCAATCCGTGACGGATATATTTATATTCATGACATGTCTGCCAGACGTGATACCATGAATTGCTGCCTGTTTGATATAGAAACCGTCTTAAGCGGCGGTTTCGAGATGGGTAATCTATGGTACAACGAGCCTAAGACATTGGACGTTGCGTTTGATGTTATAGGAGATATTGTGCTTTCTGCTGCCAGTCAGCAGTACGGTGGATTTACTGTGCCGCAGGCTGACAAAATATTAGAGCCATACGCAGAGAAATCTTATAAGAAATGGAAGCAGAAATATCTTGATTTGGGAGTCAGCGAGGAGAAGGCTGAGGAGCAGGCTGTAAAGGATGTAGAGCGTGAGTTCACTCAGGGATTCCAGGGCTGGGAGTATAAGTTCAACACTGTAGCTTCTTCACGAGGAGATTATCCATTTATCACAGTTACTATGGGTCTTGGCACTGGCAGATTTGCGAAGATGGGTAATATCTGCATGCTCAATGTAAGACGTACCGGAGAGGGCAAGGAAGGCTGCAAGAAGCCCGTTTTATTCCCTAAGGTAGTATTTCTCTATGATGAGAAATTGCACGGACCGGGCGGAGAGCTCGAGGACGTATTTGAGGCTGGAATCGAGTGCTCTAGAAAGACGATGTATCCAGATTGGCTTTCGCTTACCGGGAAAGGCTATATTGCATCTATGTATAAGCAATACGGCGAAGTTATTAGTCCTATGGGCTGCAGAGCATTTTTGTCACCATGGTATGAGAGAGGTGGAATGCACCCGGCAGATGAGAATGACAAGCCACGCTTTGTAGGCCGATTCAATATTGGCGCAGTAAGCTTACATCTCCCTATGATTCTGGCTAAGGCAAGACAGGAGAGCAGAGAATTCTACGAGGTTCTTGATTATTATATGGAGCTTATAAGACAGCTTCACATCCGTACCTACGCATACCTTGGAGAGTTAAGAGCTTCTACCAATCCTTTGGCGTATTGTGAAGGCGGTTTTTACGGTGGTCATTTAGGATATCATGATAAGATTAAGCCATTGCTTAAGTATGCTACAGCTTCATTTGGCATCACTGCACTTAATGAGCTACAGGAGCTCTACAATGGCAAGTCGCTTGTTGAAGATGGCCAGTTTGCAATAGATACGCTCCAGCATATCAATGACAAGATTGCAGAGTATAAGGAGGCTGATGGCAACCTCTATGCAATATATGGTACACCGGCAGAGAACCTGTGCGGTCTGCAGGTGAAGCAGTTCAGAAATAAGTATGGAATCATAGAGGGTGTCTCAGACAGAGAATATGTATCTAACAGCTTCCACTGCCATGTATCAGAGGACATCACTCCTATAGAGAAGCAGAACCTTGAATTTAGATTCTGGGAGCTGTCTAATGGCGGCAAGATACAATATGTAAAATATCCTATCGACTATAACAAGGAGGCCGTAAAGACTCTTGTTAGACGTGCAATGGATATAGGCTTCTATGAAGGCGTTAACTTGTCACTTTCATATTGTGATGATTGTGGACATGAGGAGCTTGAGATGGATGTATGTCCTAAGTGCGGCAGCCGCAATCTGACTAAAATAGATCGAATGAATGGATATCTGTCATATTCTAGAGTAAAGGGCGACACTAGGCTAAATGACGCTAAAATGGCGGAGATTGCAGAAAGGAAGTCAATGTAATGCGTTACCACAACATAACTAAGGACGATATGCTTAATGGTGACGGACTGCGAGTGGTATTGTGGCTTTCCGGATGTGACCACTGCTGTGAAGATTGCCAGAATCCTGTTACATGGGATCCTAATGGAGGTCTTCTGTTTGATGAAGCAGCCAAGGCGGAGCTCTTTGAAGCACTTGACAAAGATTACATATCTGGCATTACATTTTCAGGTGGAGATCCATTGTATATGGGAAACAGGGGGGATGTAACAGCACTGGCACAGGAGATTAGAAGAAAGTTTCCTAACAAGACACAGTGGCTCTACACCGGCTATACCTGGGAGCAGGTGGCACAGCTTCCTGTAATGTCGCTTCTGGATGTAGTGATAGACGGAGAGTACGACAAGAACTGTCGCAATGTTCAGGCATACTGGAGAGGCTCTGACAATCAAAGGGTGATTGATGTCAAGGCGTCTATAGCTTCAGGTCACGCAGTACTATTTTGTGAGTAGGTGGAAAATGGAACATATCAAGATTAAATATTTTACAGATGCAATAGATAAACTCGAATATATTGATGGCAAGTCAGACTGGATAGACCTAAGGCTTGCAGAGACTGTAACCCTTAAGGCAGGTGAGTTTAGAATATTGCCACTTGGCGTAGCAATGGAGCTTCCTAAGGGGTATGAGGCTCACTGCGTGCCGCGCAGCTCTACATTCAAGAACTGGGGCATCATCCAGACCAACAGCTGTGGCATTATCGACTGCAGCTACTGCGGTGACAATGATCAATGGAGATATCCGGTATATGCTACCAGAGATGTGACTATTGAGGTGAACTCTCGTATATGCCAGTTTAGGATTTTCAAGAACCAGCCTACAATCGAGTTCGAGGAAGTAGAGCATCTGAGTGGCGATGATCGCGGCGGATTTGGAAGCACGGGAAAAGCATGAGAGTACTTAATCGACAAGAAATAAAGAAGACTATCAAAACGGCTGCAGTATTTACAGCCGTTTGTCTTGTTTTTGCTTCATTATCTGCCTGCGGAGAAAAGTCAGTAAGAGATGATGAAAAATTACCTTTGGCGTCGGAGATAATATATGGAGAGCCCGAGTATGAGACTACTCAGGCTCAACTTATTGTGGAGAAGGTAAAGGGATTTCTGGAAAATGATAATCCATTGGGGGCGGCAAAGTTGCTCGAAGAAGCCATTGATTTTGATGATGAAGACCGAGAATTTTATGCATCGCTTCTAGATGGAGTGAGGGCTGAGACCGCGCTGTTGTCCGAATGTGGAGAGTACAATTATCCGGATGGTAGCAATTACTATTGGGAATATACATATAATCTGGACGGACATAAATTGCATGCTGAAGATAGCTATATGGTGCAGGACTATACCTATGATGAATCGGGTAATATGCTCAGCTACGTATATCGCGATGCCCAGACTTTGACCTATGCCGGTGGTTACTCATACGAATATGATAAGTCAGGAAACAAGATATCTGAGACTCTGCTCATGGAGGATGGTACTCAGATTATGCATACTGATTTTACTTATGATGGCGAGGGAAGGCAGCTAAGTAGGACTGAGTATTATGGAGATAAGGCGAAGTTTAAGGAAGAATGGACATATTTTTCCGATGGAGATGTGAAGACCTGCAGCAGCGTTGATTACGAGACCAAGTACCACACTTTTTCTGAATATGACCAGCAGGGAAGCTGCACTGAAAACAAGTGGTGGTATGAAAAGGGAGAGTCATCCACCAGCAAGGTGTCTATTCAATATGATAAGAGAGACAATGTCATAAGCCGAATCAGCAAGCTCAATGGCAGGCAGCAGTCGAAGGACACCTATGAGTATGTATATGACGAGGATGGCAGCGGTAATCTGATACATGTCCTTCGTTATAATACTTCTTCAAAAGATAAAGTGTTTGACTATGAGGAGGTATATGAGTATGATAACCAAAATAGGCTTGTTAAATTGTTGACATACGACAATGAGAGCCATATCAGCTATACTGAAAAGACATGGGACTATGACAGTGATGGTGTATGTACTGAGCATATCACCAACTATGTAGGAGCTACAAGCTATGACAGCTGGAGCTGTTATACAGCAGATGGAACCATGCTGTGGGAAGTGACTGATGGTGAGAGAACAGACTACTATTATAATGCTCTGGGGCATGTGATAGAGCTTAGGCTAAATGGCAGTGAATATGCCCATATAGACAGAGAGTATACATACAAGGGTACGCTAAATTAATGAAGAACAACAAGAAAAATAAAAAGAATAAAAGAAACAGGTTAATCTCAATAGTGGCGTTAGTGCTGGTAGGGGCAATGATAATAACGGGAGTGGTAGCTTCACTTGCTGGCTGCGGTAAAATCGACTCACCGGCTCAAACTCAAGAAACCCCTGCGAATGACGCTGCAAGCTTGGATGCAGGTGCCAATGCAGCAAATGATTTAGGAGACAGCACATCACAGAGCGAAGCCCAGCAGGATGATATGTTGTCTGAGGTTAGCAGTCAGGTGCAGGCGCTTCTAGACGAAGACAAGCCTGTAGATGCGGCCAGAAAGATAATAGATGCATACTCTGATACAAAGGATGATGCCATATTAGCAGAGCTTGTGGCTATGTATGATGATATACGCGAGCATGTATATTTCAATACATGCGAGGTCGAGTATAAGTATGAGGATGGCAGCAGCTATCATATGGTAGATAAGTATGATGATATGGGAAATCCAATCTATTCTGCTGATGATACAGAGGTTAGAGAACATGAATATGATGACGACGGCAGACTCGTTCAGGTGACCACCTCAGATGTCATAGGCAATATCACTGACATATATATCTATGAATATGATAATGACGGAGTGCTGTGTGGCGAGGCGGAGATGGATGGCGACAATAATATCATATCATCTACCCAGTATTCCTATGACGAACTGGGACGCCTGGTATTGATGGATAGACTAGATGGCACTGATGAGCGTACGACAGAGTATACATATTTTGGCGACACAGAGTCTTTGAATGTGATAAGCATCCTAAGCGAGGGCGAGTCTTGGTATCAAAGCATAGATACTTATGACGAGAGTGGGTCTCTTGTTAAGACATTTTACAGTGATGAATTTGGCTCGTGGGATACCGACTTTGAAGTAGAATATGATAGCTATGGCAACATGACCAAAAGCATATCAAGACAGAGCAAAAAGGTGGTTGAGGACATCCGCTACGAGAGAGAATATGACTCAAAGGGCAGAGAGGTATATACATTATATACTCACATTGGCGAATACGGATTCGATAGCACTGAAACTGTCATGGAATATGATGATGCTGACAGACTCATACACTATACCTCAACTAACATATACGAGGATGGCAGCTCTAACCTCGGCGAGGAGCGTATAACAAAATACGATGAACAGGGCCGTGAGACATATTATGAGATGTGCTACGGCGAGGGGCGCACTGATTATTATATAGTTGAGACAAAGTATAATGATGATGGCGGCTATACATGCTATATTAAGAGCTCAGACGAGGATGACATAGAACGCAGATTTAATGCTGCTGGTGACCTGTGCTACGAGAAAAATGGTGATGATATTACCGAGTATGAGTTCGACATTTTTGGATCAGTGATCAAGGAGACTGTGAATGGCAATGTTACGTATTTAGCGACCATAACATACCATTACAACCCTCTTGATATATATTAGGGTAAGGAGAGAAAAAATGAACAGAAAAGAAATCAAAGCAATAGCAAAAGTACAGTTTAAGCAGAGATACTGGTTTATGGTAGGCTTCAACATTGTAGGTATGCTCCTCTTGGTTGCAGCCGCTTACACAGGCGTAGGTGCAATCGCAGCAGTGCCGATAATCGAGGCATCAATCGCTTTTGGTAACCTTAAGCGCTTTAGAGGCGAAGAGGACCTTAACATGGGTACACTTTTTGAGGGCTTCAAGAAGTATGGTCATGTGCTTGGAGGTATGTGGTGGATGTACCTGTTTATCTACCTCTGGAGCCTGCTCTTCATCGTACCGGGTATCATTAAGTCAATAGCATACTCAATGACACCATATATTCTTATGGATCAGCCTGAGATCGGTGCAAAGGAGGCACTTAAGCTATCTATGCAGATGACAGATGGACATAAGGGCCAGATTTTTGTAATGTACCTTAGCTTCATCGGATGGCAGCTCCTCAATGGAATAACATATGGTATCCTTGGTATCTTCTATGTGAATCCATACTATAGCTGCTCACTTGCAGGTATCTATGAGAGCCTCAAGAACGATGGTGTACTTCCAACTGTAGAGGCATAATCGTTGGCTGATATCGACAGAAATGACAAAATCTATCAGGGCCTTTTGTATGACTTTTATGGTGAGCTGCTAAATGAGCACCGTAGGGCAATAATGGAGGATTATCTATTCTCGGATTTTTCGGAGAGTGAGATAGCCCAGGATCAGCAGATTACCAGGCAGGCAGCCCATGACCTGATACATAGGAGCGTCAAGGCTCTCGAGGAGTATGAGCGAAAGCTTGGGCTTTTAGAGAAGTTTTTGGCAGCCAAAAAGAAGCTTGGATTAATACAAAGTGTCGCATCCCAGGCTGAGATATCGAAGGCTGAGCTGGATAGGATAAGTCAGATTGCCAAAGAAATAGAGGACAGCTTTTAGTTAGATGTTGATTACACACGCTACTATGCATGTCAAGAAAAAAAACTTGACGTACATGGAGGCGTGTGTTATTTTATCATGGTGTGTTAGGAGGAAGTATGGCATTTGAAGGACTTTCGGGCAAATTACAGGAGGTGTTTAAGAACCTTCGCGGCAAAGGAAGACTTTCTGAGGAGGACGTTAAGTCAGCCCTCAAGGAGGTAAAGCTTGCACTGCTTGAGGCAGATGTTAACTTCAAGGTTGTAAAGGACTTTGTAAAGACTGTAGAGGCACGTGCTATCGGCAGCGATGTGCTTAATGGACTTAATCCTGCACAGATGGTTATCAAAATAGTTAACGAAGAGCTTACCAATATGATGGGCTCTGAGACTACTGAGATAAAGTTTAGACCAGGACAAGAGATTACCGTCGTAATGATGATGGGTCTTCAGGGTGCTGGTAAGACCACTACAACAGCTAAAATTGCTGGCAAGATTAAAAACAAAGGCAAAAAGCCTCTTTTGGTAGCGTGTGACGTATACAGACCAGCAGCTATTGAGCAGCTGCAGATAAATGGTAAGAAGCAGGAGGTTGATGTATTTTCCTTAGGTGATAAGGAGAAACCAGCCAACATAGCAGCTGCTGCAGTAGAGCATGCAAAAAAGAACGGACATAACGTAGTCATCCTCGATACAGCCGGCCGACTTCATGTAGATGAAGAGATGATGGCAGAGCTTGAGGATATCAGATCGAAGGTTGATGTGGCGCAGTGCCTTTTGGTAGTAGATGCCATGACAGGTCAGGATGCAGTTAATGTAGCCAAGACCTTCGATGAGCGTATAGGTATAGACGGCGTAGTACTGACCAAGCTTGATGGTGATGCCAGAGGTGGTGCGGCACTTTCAATCAGGGCAGTTACAGGTAAGCCGATCATATATGTAGGTATGGGCGAGAAGCTCTCTGATCTAGAGCAGTTCTACCCGGACCGTATGGCTTCGAGAATCCTTGGAATGGGTGATGTGCTTACACTCATTGAGAAGGCAGAGGCCAGCATCGACCAGGAGAAGGCGGCTGATCTGGGCCGCAAGATGAAGAAGAATCAGTTCGACTTCAATGACTACCTGGCATCCTTTGAGCAGATGAATAAGCTCGGTGGACTTTCAAGTATTATGGGTATGATGCCCGGACTTGGCATGGGCGGCAAGATGCCTGACATTGACGAGGACGAGGCCGGCAAGGCAATGAAGCGTACATGCGCCATCATTTACTCAATGACTCCTGAGGAGCGTGCTAATCCGCAGTTGGTTTCACTTAGCAGAAAGCGCAGAATAGCACTGGGTGCTGGTGTGGACATTGCTGAAGTGCATAGGCTCTATAAGCAGTTTGAGCAGATGAAAAAGATGATGAAGCAGATGCCGGGCATGATGAAGGGCAAAAAGGGCCGCGGAATGATGGGCGGACTTGGAGGCCTGGGGAACCTTGGTAAGTTTGGCTTCTAGTAATAACATAAGGTAATTATTCGACCATAGGGTTGATTGATTTATAAATGCATTTAAGGAGGAAATAAAAATGGTAAAGATTCGTTTGACAAGAATGGGAAAGAAGAAGGCACCTTTCTATCGTATAGTTGTTGCTGATATTCGTTCACCACGTGATGGACGCTTCATCGAGGAGGTAGGTACCTACGATCCTAACACTGAGCCATCTACTATCAAGATCAACGAGGAAGTAGCTAAGAAGTGGCTTGCAAATGGCGCTCAGCCGACTGAGACCGTTGCTAAGCTTTTCAAGTCTGCCGGCATTGAAAAATAATCGGAGGTGGACATGAAGGAGTTAGTTGAAGTGATTGCAAAATCACTTGTCGATTACCCCGATCAAGTCGTTGTTACCCAAACCGAGAAGGACCATACCATTGTCGTAGAGCTCCGTGTAGCTCCTTCAGACATGGGAAAGGTAATCGGCAAGCAGGGACGTATCGCAAAGGCAATCCGTTCCGTTGTCAACGCCGCTGCAGCCAGAGAAAAGCTGAAGGTAGTAGTTGATATTGCAGAGTAAATTTGGCCGTGGGGGAGAGTATCTTCCCCGCGGTTTCTGTTATTAAAAGGACTATAATTTGGAAAATATTAATGTAGAAGAATTGTATCAGGTAGGCGCCATCACATCACCGCATGGAATCCGCGGGGAGGTCAAGGTATTTCCGATGACAGATGACGTATCCAGATTTAAAAATATGAAGCATCTACTGCTGCAGACTAAGCAGGGATTTAGAGAGCTCTCTGTTACATCAGCCAGACCACAAAAGAATCTGGTAATCCTAAAGTTCGCAGAGATAGATGATACGAACGAGGTGGAGAAGTATCGCCAGTGCGGACTTTTTGTGACAAAAGAAAACAGAGTAAAGTGCAAAAAGGACGAGTATTTTGTGGCAGATCTGATAGGCCTTAATGTCACCTCGGATGAGGGCGAAAGCCTCGGACAGATACAGGATGTACTTCAGACCGGCGCCAATGATGTGTATGTGATATCAGATGGCCGGACAGAGTTCATGCTCCCTGCAATTAAGGATTGCGTGCTTGATGTAGACATAGAGGGCGGAAATATAAAGGTACATGTGCTGGAGGGACTTAGATGAATTTCCACATAATGACTTTGTTCCCGGATATGGTAATGAGTGGCCTTGGAGAGAGCATAATAGGCCGTGCCAAGAGCGCAGGGATACTTAGCATCGAGGCTGTAAATATCAGAGATTATACACTTGACAGGCACAAGAAGGTGGATGACTACCCATATGGCGGAGGAGCAGGTATGGTCATGAGTGCCCAGCCAGTATACGACTGTCATAAGGCAATAATAGACAAAATTGGTCATCCCGCAAGGACAGTGTATCTGACGCCGCAGGGGCAAACCTTTTCGCAGCCTATGGCAAAGGAATTGGCAATGGAGGAGGACCTGATACTACTTTGCGGCCATTACGAGGGCATCGATGAGAGAGTCCTCGAGGAGATAGTTACAGATTATGTATCAATAGGTGATTATGTCCTAACAGGAGGAGAGCTGCCCGCAATGGTCATGGTAGATGCCATTTCCAGAATGGTCCCGGGTGTGCTCACAAATGATGAGTCAGGCTCGACAGAGAGCTTCGAAAATGATCTGCTAGAGTATCCGCAGTATACAAGACCTGAGGTATGGATGGAAAAGGCTGTGCCGCCGATTTTGCTATCAGGGGATCATGCGAAGGTTGATGCCTGGAGATTTGAAAAGCAATGTGAGAGAACGAAGGCAAATAGGCCTGATTTATGGGAAAAAGCAGAACCGCTTATCCCAAAGCCTAAGAAGAGAAAAAAGTAGTTGCAGTTTTAGATAAATTGTGATAAAGTACAACAGTTGCTATTGTGATGGTCCTCTGTTACGTATGTATTAAGAACATCTAAATTAATACACAGGAGGTTATAGAAATGAACGCAAGTGAGATTATTAAGAACATTGAGAAAGAGCAGATCCGTGAGGATATCGTAGATTTCCGCGTAGGCGATACCGTTAAGGTATATGCTAAGATCAAAGAGGGTAACCGTGAGCGTGTACAGGTATTCGAGGGTACAGTACTTAAGCGTCAGGGTGGCTCAAGCCGTGAGACCTTTACCGTTCGTAAGCTTTCTAACGGTGTAGGCGTAGAGAAGACCTGGCCGGTTAACTCACCTTCAATTGAGAAGATTGAGGTAGTTCGTCATGGTAAGGTTCGTCGTGCAAAGCTTAACTACCTTCGTAGCCGCGTAGGTAAGGCAGCAAAGGTTAAGGAAATCGTTCGCTAATTTCTAGTGGATTAGTACAAGGAGACTTTCATGGCTGTAGTTAAGATTATAATCAGTGTTGTTTTGATTTTAATATGCTTGGCACTTACTGTAATCATCCTTCTTCAGGAGGGAAAGAGTGCAGGATTAGGAGCTATCGCCGGTGCGGCAGATACCTATTGGGGCAAGAACAAGGGACGCTCTATGGAGGGCATGCTGATTAAGATTACAAGAATTCTTGTTATCGCATTCATCGTACTTTCTGCAGTACTTTGTCTTGGTATTTGGTAGGATACGTACCATACTATTTTGTATAGCTACAAGGGCCGGATTATTTCCGGTCCTTTTATTTTTCGAGGGATATAAATGCAGACAAAAAATCTTGGAGAACGTAAGCGTTTGCTCCTTAGCTTCATGGGGGACGCTATGTACGTTCCTATGAAAATTAAAGAGATACAGCTGATTCTCGGGATTGATGATAAGGATAGACCATACCTCGAGCAGGCGCTTACAGAGCTGTTAGCAGATGGCAGTATTGAGATTAGTAAGCGCGGCAAATACTTTCTGAAGGGTTCTGAATATGAGCAGAAGGTAGCGGTGCAAAGTGAGCCGAGGGTGTCACAGAAAAAGGGCACATTGCCTAAGGTCAGAAGAGATGGTGCAAAGTCCATGTCTGATACCGGTGAGGAGAAGGTCAGAAAAAATGACCATGGCACCGATGAGGAGACTATAATTAATGCGATAGGACTCCCGACGGACTTCCCGGCAGATGTAAGGGCTGAAGCTATGGCCATGCCTAAAAAGGTGCTCAAGAAGGCAGCAAAGGGCAGAGTGGACTTTAGGGATCAGCTGATAGTCACAATCGATGGAGCAGACACCAGAGATATCGATGATGCTGTAGGACTTGAGGTGACTGAAAATGGCTACAGACTTGGCGTACATATAGCAGACGTGACAGAATATGTCACAGAGGGCAGTGCGCTTGACAGCGAGGCATTAAAGCGCGGAACGTCTGTATATTTTCCAGATAAAGTACTTCCAATGCTTCCAAGGGAGCTGTCTAATGGTATATGCTCATTAAATGAGAATGAGGACAGACTGACGCTTTCTTGCATTATGGAGCTTGATAAGTCAGGAGCTATCACAGATTATGAAATATGTGAGGGCATAATCAAAAGTCGTCATAAGATGACATATGATGATGTGCAGGCCATATTGGATGACAGGGACTGTGATGCAGCTAGAAGATACTCCGAGTGCGTAGAACTATTCTATCTGATGGAGAAGGTATCAAGGCTGCTTAGAGACAGACGTCATACCAGAGGTGGTATAGATTTTGATGTAGAAGAAAGCCACATAATAGCTGGTGCTGACGGTACAATTGAGGTAGAGTCTGCGGATAGGTCATATTCGCACAAGATAATAGAGGACTTCATGCTGGCGGCAAATGAGACTGTAGCACAGTGCTTTTGCAAGCAGAAGATTCCATTTCTATATCGCATACATGAAAAGCCGGATGCGGATAAAATGCAGGATCTAAATGAGACTCTTAAGAGCTTCTCACTGCATGTAAAATGTGATGGGGCAGATGTATCGCCCAAGGCAGTGCAGCACGTTTTAGAGAAGGTGCAGGGCACAGATGATGAGGCATTTATCTCTACAGTGGTACTGCGAAGCATGCAGCAGGCACGCTACAGCGTAGAGAACCTGGGGCACTTTGGAATAGCCGCAGAGTACTACTCACATTTTACATCGCCAATCAGAAGGTACCCGGATCTGCAGATTCATCGTATAATAAAGGAGCAGCTAAGAGGCCTGGGTACACCAAAGCGAATCAGACATTATGCAAGTATCCTTCCGGTAGTAGCTGACAGCACATCGAAGCTGGAGCGCAGAGCAGATGAAGCAGAGCGCGAGGTGGAGAAGCTCTATAAGGCAATGTATATGGAGCAGCATATAGGCGAGGTGTTTGAGGGCAGGATATCAGGCGTCACCGGATGGGGATTATATGTCAAGCTTCCTAATACCATAGAGGGTCTGGTTCCGGTACGTATGCTCGATGACTATTATAATTTTGATGAGCGCAGGCTTACCTTGACAGGCAAAAAAAATAAGCATGTATATAGGATAGGAGATGCGGTCACAGTGCAGGTGACAAGCGTAGACAGAGTCCTAAAGAACATAGATTTCAGGATATACACAGGAGAGGACAGGGTGACAAGACATGGCAAAAGAACCCGTAAAACTCATCGCAAATAACAAAAAGGCCTTTCATGACTATTTTATAGATGAGACCTATGAGTGTGGAATAGTACTCCATGGCACAGAGGTCAAGTCTGTAAGGCAGGGGCATGTCTCAATCAAGGAGGCGTTCCTTAGGGTAGATGACGGTGAGATGATATGCTATCAGATGCACATATCGCCATATGAGAAGGGCAATATTTTCAACAGAGATCCGCTTAGACCCAAAAAGCTATTGATGCACAAGGCAGAGATAAGAAAGCTGGTAGGGCAGGTCTCAGAAAAGGGATACACACTGGTGCCGCTTGAGGTATATCTCAAGGAAGGCCGTGTGAAGGTGAAGATTGCACTGGCGCGAGGCAAAAAGCTCTATGACAAGCGTGATGATATCGCTAAAAAGGATGCAAAGCGCGAGATGGAGCGAGTATTCAAAGAGAGAAATATGTAATATGATGCACTTGTTATGATTAAACCATAGGTTTATGGAATCTATCATAACAATGTGCTATTATATAAAAATCATGGGCTAGTTCCGGTTTCGACGGGCTACATGAATCTGAAGAAGCAGGTGGCTGACATCCTACTGTCAAAATTAAAATTACACGCTGAAGATAATTTAGCACTCGCAGCCTAAGCGCTGCGCGTCCGCCTCGTAGCACCCACACTATGAGATACGGGCGTCGACCTTGTGGGAAACGACACGGGCTAAGCTTTGCACCCGCGGGCGTATTATGAAGCTACCAGCTGTAAGCTTTGTCTATTGGGCTTGCAGTGCGGGAAATCGACCAACCGACTAAACCTGTAGAAGAGCGGTGGATTGTGGTTCGGACACGGGTTCGACTCCCGTCTAGTCCACTTTAGAGGCATCCGAAAGGGTGCCTCTAATTGATTAGGAATCTTCTATGGATGCAGATATCTGGGAAATAAGTGGTTAAGGCATAAGGTTATATAGGAGTGGCTATAAAAAGCAGAGACGAAAGTCTCTGTTTTTTGTAATAATTTAGAAGAGAGGAGATTATGACATGGGAAAAATAATGGAAGCAATATTTTGCGTAGCATATCTGATAGTAACACTGATACTTGGCAATTACCTCGATTACCATGACTATTTTCTATCTGATCATGTACTGCATATTCGAGATGCGAACAAATAAGAAAAAATAAGATATTGAAGCCGTGCATGATCTGCCTTGCAGCTGTCAGAATCATACTGTGCTTTATGCCGCAAAATGACTGGACAGGCGAATCACCGGTATCATGGGGCATATATAGAAACATACCATTTGTAATAATGGGCATCATCATGATAGTCCTGTATTTTAGAGAAAGAAGCGACAAGCCGTATAGATTTATGTGGCTGGCTATAACGCTTAGCTTCGCATTCTATCTGCCGGTAGTACTGTGGTCAGATGTCAGCCCTATGATAGGAATGCTCATGCTGCCGAAGACCTGCATGTATGTGTGGATGGTTGTCATGAGCTATAAGGACAATGCACGATAACCTCCCCTGGGGGTGCCAGATATTTTATAGCCTCAGCTTATACTAGACGTTTACCCCAACAAGGCTTATCATATAATATTAGTACGTGGCGCATCATCTTTGCGCTGCTGCAAATGAATAGAAGTATCATTCATGTTTTTATTTTTACTTAATGATTTATTACGATGGCCGCAGGGCCCGAGCTAATGCTTGAAAAGGAGACCGAAATGAGATTTGAGTTAGACAAAAACACAGGATGCTTTAATTTCTCCGGTGTGGAGATTATGACCTTTAATGACAAGTACCCGGAGGGGCACCAGGGAGGTGTCACTCTGATTATGAATGACAAGCGCATGGCGCAGGGAGTGGATCTGCGCTTCGAGCAGACTCCAGGGCAGTGGCAGCCTATTCCGGTGTGCGGTGAGCGCATTATTGATACTGATGCACAATCGGTTGAGGTGCAGCTGCACTATCCGAATACAAATGCACATCTAAAGGGTTTTAACCCTATCATATATCCGGACCTCGAGCTGGATTATTCTATTATTACCAGAGCCATTGACGGCGGCGTTGAGATTATAGCTGACCTAAAGCAGCCGCTGCCGGATAGCTTAAAGGGCAAGGCATGTCTTAACCTTGAGATGGTTCCGATTTATTTCATGGGAAAATGCTGGATCATGGATGATAAGGAGGGAATATTCCCGACTCAGCCCAATGGCCCGGCTCTTGGCCTTCCTGCTAATTTTGATGTGGCTGGAATCTATCAGTCCAATATTGGTAAGGCAGACCCGGACAAGCTTGTAAAATATAGAAAAGAATATAGCCCTATGGTTGCTGACGACCTTATAGGGGCTCCTTATGCTGTGGGATACAATTTTACAGCTATTCCGGAGGATCAGGAGCACAGCTTTAGCGTTGAGTCTGATACAGAGCTTAAGCTATATGATGGCAGATTCAACCATAATAATGGATGGTTTGTACTAAGCTCTGAGCTTCCAACCGGCACCACAGGTCAGGTTATATCATGGAAATTATATCCTAATCTTACTGTGCCGCATGTATATAAGCCTGTAGTTGCGGTATCTAATGTAGGATATCATCCCAAGCAGACTAAGTATGCAATTGTAGAACTTGATAAAAGGCAGGCCCCTCAGGCTGCATGCTTATATAAGCTTGACAGGACCGGAATGCACCCTGTGACCGTCTTAGAGAATTCAGCTGTACAGGATTTCCTTAGATACAAATATGCCAGATTTGATTTTACGGATATCCGCGAGCCCGGAATGTATATGGTGGAGTATGAAGGCTCTAAGTCTAATCTGTTCAGGATTGCAAGCGATGTATACGATAGGGGAGTATGGCAGCCTGTGCTGGAGTATTTCCTACCGGTTCAGATGTGCCATATGAAAGTATCAGAAAAATACCGCGTATGGCATGGCCTGTGCCATAGCGATGATGCATTGATGGCACCTGTTAATTACAACCATTATGATGGATATGTGCAGGGACCTGACACACTCACGAGCTTTAAGCCCCTAGAGCATGTTCCGGGGCTAGATGCCGGTGGCTGGCATGATGCCGGCGACTATGACCTTAGAATCGAGTCGCAGTCAGGTGAGGTATATAAGCTCGCCTTGGCGCTTGAGGCATTTAATGTCTACTACGATACATCTACGATTGATCAGGTCAATCATACTGTTGAGATACATCAGCCGGATGGCAAAAATGATATACAGCAGCAGATTGAGCATGGCCTACTTACCATCATTGGTGGCTATAATTCTCTGGGACGACTGTATCGTGGAATTATATGCAATGACATCCGCCAGTATGTACTTCTGGGAGATGCATCTGTTATGACTGATGGCATCAAGGGCGATGAGGACGACCGCTGGGTATTTACTGAGGATAACCCAAGGCGCGAGCTTACAGTTGCAGCCGAGCTTGCTACAGCATCACGCGCTATGAGAGGCTATGATGATAATCTGGCGAGCGAATCTCTTAGGATTGCAAGGGAACTTTATGATATCACCTGCGATACTGATGCTATGGGGCCTAAGGTGCATGCAGCAGCAGAGCTGTTGCTTACAACCGGTGAGGATAAGTATAGAGATTTTATACTAGAGCATATATCAGTTGTTGAAGAGCATCCCGAGGAGCTGTGCTGGATGGCTGCCAGGGTAATTGAGGCTGTAGATAATCAGGAATATGCAGACAGGATCCGTGCAGCGGCAGCAAGAAGCAAGGATGCGCTGGATGAGATACTAAGCAGCAATCCCTACGGTGTCACATACTCTCTTAGAGCCTGGGGCACCGGCTGGAATATTCAGGAGTTTAGCGTTAGATACTATTATCTGTATCGTGCATTTCCGGATATATTCTCTAGCGAGCCACTGACTAATGCGCTCAATTTTATACTGGGATGTCATCCGGGTACTAATACCGCAAGCTTCGCTTCCGGCGTGGGCTCTGTATCTCATACTGTGGCATATGGCGCTAACAGAGCTGACTACTCATTTATTCCGGGCGGCGTGAGTTCAGGTACTGAGCTTATTGCACCGGATTTCCCGGAGCTTTTAGAGTTCCCGTTTTTGTGGCAGCAAAGTGAGTATGTGCTGGGCGGCGGCTCATCGAACTTCATGTTCCTGGTATTAGCTGTGCAGAGTCTTTTCAAATAAACATTCAAGTAATGCCTTTAGTTAATAAAGGCATTTTTTATAGAAGGTGGATGATAAATGAACGGTAAATCGATGCTGGAGGGAGCTCCCTGGAAGCATATTATTAGATTTGCGCTTCCGGTCCTTTTGGGCTCTTTGTTGCAACAATTATATAATACGGTCGATACTATTATTGTAGGCAGGTTCTCGAGTGAGGAGGCCCTGTCTGCGGTAGGTACTACAGGTACCCTGACCTTTTTCTTTCTGGCTATCGCCATAGGCTTATCAGCGGGAAACGGTGTTGTCATCGCGCAGCATTATGGCGCAGGTGACGAGGGCGGCGTAAGGCGCAGCGCATCGACAGGCATCTTGCTTCTCATGCTGCTAGGTACTGCATCGGCTATACTTGGAATCACACTTGCCGGACCTGCGTTTAAGTATTTTATGGCTGTGCCTGATGAGATACTGCCATTGACTTTACAGTATTTTATGATCTACGCAGTGGGACTTATTTTCCAATATGGTTATAATTCGCTTTCATCGATTCTAAGGGCTGTAGGTGACAGCTCTGCAACGTTATATTTTCTACTCATATCATCAGTGGCCAATATTGCATTAGACCTGCTGCTGGTTGCAGTATTTAAATGGGGAGTAGTGGGCGCAGCTGTTGCAACGGTTGTGGCTCAGCTGGGATCTCTTATCGCAGCCTTTGCCTATATGCGCTCTAAATATCCTATATTTGTATTTAAGCTGTCTGAGTACAGATTTGATAAGGATGCAGCTAAAAAGACTATAAAAATCGGTATGCCAATCTCGCTCCAGCTTGTTATAGTTTCTGTAGGTCTGACATTTATACAGAGGGCTGTAAATGAATTTGGCAAGGTGATGACTGCGTCATTTACAGTTGGAAATAGAATTGAGCAGTACATCAATCTGCCTTGCAATGCGCTGCAGACTACGCTTGCTACCTACACCGGTCAGAACATAGGAGCAGGGAAAATTGATAGAGTAAAAAAGGGAGCAAAGCAGACAGTCCTTATCTCACTTGTTACGACCATAATGATATCTGTTGTCATATGGGTATCTGCAGGCAAGTTAGCTGGATTATTTGGCCTAAGTGAAGCCTCACTGGCGTATTGCCTGCCTCATATTCAGACGGTGGCATTTATCAATATTGTACTGTCTATGTATATCCCGCTTTTTGGTCTCTTTCAGGGCATGGGTCACAGCGAGTTTCCAACCATTGTGGCGACCTGCGCACTTGGAGTCAGAGTGGCGGTGACATACATTCTTAGATATAGTTCGTTCCTGGGATATAGAATTATCTGGTGGAACGGTCTTTTCGGATTTGGCGTAGGCTTTATAATCACATGGACATTCTATTTTAGTGGCAGGTGGAAGAGTAATTTTAAGCTTGATACACAGAAAACCGACTCACAGAAAACTGACTCATAGAAAGGAGATATTGCCTTATGATTAAGAATATTGTTTTTGATATTAGTGATGTGCTGGCACCTTTTAGATTCAAGGAATTCCTTTTTGAAAAGGGCTTTGATGCTGATAGGATTAAAAGGATTTACAAGGCATCAGCGATGACTCCGCATTGGGAGGAATTTGAGAAAGGGCATCTGACTAACGAGGAGGCGTTGTCTCTATTTGTAAGCACTGATCCTGAGATTGAAGATGATATAAGGCGTGCCTATGACAATGTCAAGGGCATTATGGGCAGATATGACTATACCATTGGTTGGCTTGATGCCCTAAAGGCGGCAGGCTATAAGCTGTACTGCATTACTAATTTCACTCCTGCAGGGTATAAGGAGTGCTATGACGAGATATCATTTGTAGAGAGCTTTGATGGAACTATATTTTCCTTTAAGGAAGGTATCGTAAAGCCGGATCGCAGGATATATGAGCTGCTTTTGGATAGATACGGTTTAAAGGCCGAGGAGTGCGTCTTTATCGATGATACCCAGAAAAATGTTGAGGCTGCCAGGACACTTGGATTTGAGGGTATTGTATTTGACGGATATGAAGATGCCGTACAAAAATTAAAGGAACTTGGTGTATCATTTTAAAAAAAGTAGTATAATTATTCTCACTTGTAGCAAAAATGTTTTTTCTTTTGCAAAGGAGATATGAGATGAGAGAGGCACATTTAAGGCACACTAGGGTATTGATGCTGTTCGTGTATACTATCACGACAATATTTGGAGTGATAGGAATTGCATCGCAATTGGCGCTTGCGGTAGATATGACTGTTGTACAGAGCGTAGTTCCGCTAATTCTTACTTTAGTAGCATACGCTGGTGGATTAATTGTATTTTTTGCGACAAAATCAGCGCCTGGTATATATATAACTTATGTTGGCGTGGCATATTCGGTAGTATATTTCTTTATGCTGATCATGGGTAAGTCTGGTGCTGCATTCCCATACATGATTCCGATTTTGCTTATTATCATGTTTTCTCTTAATGGCAAGTCGCTTCTCGTACCACAGATTGCATTTGCTCTAACTAATCTTATCAGAGTCATTATGACATTGTCCGGAGCAGAGGTGGTTGATGATGTCATTGAAGGCGTCATGGTTGAGATAATTATAACTATACTTGTTACCATCACAGTGATCAGGGGACTTAAGCTTTTGAATCAGTTCTTCACATCATCAATTGAGGAGGTAACCTCTGTCAGTGAGAAAAATGAGGCGGTAGCGCAGAAGATTGTTGAGGTTGCTCACAGTGCAAGCGAACATGCTACACAGATGACTGAGGCGATTGAGCGAATCATCGAGCAGACCAACACTGTAAATGAGGCTATGGACAATATCTCGACCGGTACTGTAGGTACTGCAGAGGAGATCCAGCTGCAGACTGAGCAGACCCAGGAGATTCAGGAGGTAATTGATACCACTCACAGCAGCGCGCAGAATATTGTTGCAATCACAGGTGAGGCAAAGACAGCCCTTAATGAAGGCTCTAAGGCTGTTGCAAGTCTCTTCGAGCAGGTGGATGTATCAATTAGCGAGAATGAGGCAATGCAGACCGCAGCATCTGAGCTTCAGGAGAAGACAGAGGCTGTACGAGGCATTACAGATATTATTCTGGGCATCTCAAGTCAGACCAATCTGTTGGCTCTCAATGCTTCAATCGAGGCTGCCCGTGCAGGTGAGTCAGGCAGAGGCTTTGCAGTTGTTGCAGATGAGATTCGTAACCTGGCTGAGCAGACCAGAGCACAGACTGAAAATATCACCAAGCTTATCCAGGAGCTTGCTGCCAATGCCGAGGATGTAACCAAGCGAGTTGAGACCAATGTTAAGTCCTCAATCCTTGAGAATGAGTATGCTAAGCAGGCATCAGCTAAGTTCGATGAGATTACTGCGAAGATTAATACTCTTTCCGATGAAATCAATGCTATTAGTGATATGGTAAACACACTTAGGACATCAAATAATAGTATTGTGGACAGCGTAAGTAACCTTTCAGCAACAAGCGAGGAGATAAGCGCAAGCACTCATGAGGCATTCGCTATGAGCGAGAAGAACGTATCTATGATCCGTGACTTCGCAGATGCTATAAGCGAGCTGGTGGAGGAAATCAACGAGCTTAATCAGAAATAATACTTGATGAAACAATCTATAAGTAGACAATTTATATGCACAATGTGGGCACTGATTGCGGGGACTATTCTAGTCTGCTGGGTAATCAATGCCCGCTTTTTGCGTTTCTATCTAACTTATGAGAAGCAGGAAATTCTGGTGAGTGGATTCGAGCTGGTGGAGAGTGCGCTCAGAGATGCAGATATATCTGACGATTCGGTGCAGCGCAATCTTGAAGCCTATTGTGCGAGCAATAATATAGCAATATACATTTCAGATAGTATTGGCGGTACTACATTTTCATACCAGGGTACAGAGGATCAGCTTAATCAACAGTTCTTAATCACAATCCTTACGGACGACGAAGAGAGCGGCACTATACTGGCCCAGGGGGACAATTATACCATTATGAGACAGCAGGAATCGGGAAGTGGAGTGGAAATCATGTCGCTTTACGGATACCTTGACGATGGAAGCCTCATAATTATGAGGATATCAATTGAGAGTATTGACTCAGTAGTACGTATAGCAAGTACTTTCCTGGCATATATTGGTATCATAGCACTGCTTGTTAGTGCATTTGTCGTTATAAACGTCTCTAAGAATATTACAGGGCCAATTTTGCAGCTTACGAGAATCAGCAAGCGAATGAGTATGATGGATTTTGACGTTAAATACGAGTCAAAATATACTGATAACGAGATTGATGAGCTGGGTCGCAACATGAATGATATGGCATGCAGACTGGAAAATACCATCAGTGAGCTAAAGACTGCAAATAATAAATTGCAGGCAGATATTGAGAGGCGCACGAAGTCAGAGGAGATGCGCAAGGAATTCCTTTCAGGAGTATCTCATGAGCTGAAAACCCCCATCGCAATTATCCAAGGCTACGCTGAAGGACTAGAAGAGAGCGTGCTTGACGATGAAGAAAGCAAAATGTTCTATTGTCAGGTTATTAAGGAAGAGGCGCAAAAAATGAATTCCATGGTTAGAGAACTTTTGTCTCTAAACCAACTCGAATACGGCCAGGACTTTGTGAACATGGAGAAGTTCAATATTATTGAGGTTATATATGGCATTGTTAATGCCTCAGATATTCTGACAAAGCAGGATGATATTACAGTTCTACTGCCTCACGAGACTGAGCTCATGGTATGGGCAGATGATGCACTTGTGGAGAAGGTTGTGTCAAACTATTTTTCCAATGCCATCCACTATGTAAAGGGAGATGTTCAAAACGGAGAGAAGGTAATCGAAATATCCTGTGAGAAACGTGACAAACTGGTGAGAATTAATGTGTTTAATACAGGGGAGCCAATACCTGAAGAGGAGCTTGAACGTATCTGGGATAAGTTCTACAAGATAGATAAGGCCAGAACGAGAGAATATGGAGGTTCTGGAATAGGTCTTTCTGTTGTCAAAGCAGCTATGGAGTCGTTTGGACAGCAGTGTGGAGCTGAGAATACAATAGGTGGAGTAGTGTTCTGGTTTGAATTAGAATTAGCTGAATAGTACTTTGTGACTATTTTGTTCTTTTTAATATCTTATTTATTGAAAAAAATATCAGATTATATATAATTTTCTTGAGAATATTTGACAAGTTGCATAATTTGTCTAATTACGGGATGGACTATGAAGAAAAAAATAGCATTAGCATTGACGATTACAATGATTATGATGCTACTGTCCGGCTGTGGCGAAGCAATGTATAAGCTCACTCCGGATGAAGAGCGGATAATCGCTACGTACAGTGCTAAAATGGTCGCAAAATATAATAAGTTTCAGGACGAGGGTCTTTGCTATGTTCGTCAGGAGCAGATAAATCGGGATGTTGTTGCTGTTGTAAGCGATGGCGATGAAGAGGTGGCAGAGGATATTGAAGAGCTGCCAGATGAGACCGCTAATGAGGATGCTACTGATTCGGGACCGATTGATGTTGCTGACATAGATGCGGCAGATATGACGGCTGCTCCGGTAATTGAGCAGGGGTCAGGCATTGCACCGGTCAATCCGGGCGCACCTATTACCCATATTACTCCGACTAATCAAGCAACTACTATTGGAGACACACTGGGTTATCCTCAGCTTTCAGTAAATGTTGAAGAGATATTTACGGCTGATGAATACAAGGAAGGCAGTTATTTTATTATGACTCCTTCTAATGGCAATAGGTATTTAGTGTGCTATGTGTCTCTTGAGAACACATCAGGATCTGAAGTAGATTGCAATATAGGTGCCACGGGAGCAAAGCTTGTAGCAACTATGGGTGATGGTACAGTTGCTGAGTCCATAAATGCTTTTTTGGGTGATGATTTTGGCCAGTTTAGCGGTCAAATTGGCACAGGAGTGTTGGTTTCTACGGTAGCACTCATCGAGATACCTGCATCTTGCGCAGACGATTTATATGGTATGAAGCTGAGGGTTGAAACGGCTGATGGTTCATACTGTGATGTTTATTAAAACATTTGTACAATCTTGTATTAATATGATATAATTTCGGGGTATAGTATTCTGGAAGGAGAGAGACTTTATGGATACAAATATTTTGCTTGAGACAGGTACTAATGAGCTGGAAGTGCTCGAATTCAAACTGGGTGATAACCACTATGGTATCAATGTAGCGAAGATAAGAGAAATCTTGCTATATCAGCCAGTAACACCAGTTCCAAATGCCCATCCTTTTGTGGAAGGTATATTCATGCCACGTGATACTATGATTTCCGTAGTTAATCTGCGTGCTTGTCTTGGCATGGAGGGTAATTCAGGCGAAGGTCTCTTTATCATAACTAATTTTAACAAGTTAAATATAGCATTCCATGTAGATGAAGTAATCGGAATCAACCGTGTATCATGGGAAGATATTATTACACCGGATGCAACGATTAATACCTCTGAGGCTGGAGTATCTACAGGTGTTATTAAGCTTCAGGAGAAGCTTGTTGTTATTCTGGATTTCGAGAAAATAGTATCTGATATTAGTCCTGAAACCGGACTTAAGATGTCTGATATGGATAACTATGAGACAAAAGATAGAACAAAGTCACCTATTCTTTTGGCAGAGGACTCACCGCTTCTGTCTAAGCTTATTACAGATTGCCTTAGAAAAGCTGGTTACACATCACTTATTGTTAATCCTAATGGCCAGGAAGCATGGGACAAGCTCTTGGCAATGAAGGCAGAGGGCACTGCGCTAGATCAGGTACATTGCATTATAACTGATATAGAGATGCCTCTTATGGATGGTCATCGCCTCACTAAATTGGTTAAAGAGGATGATGTACTTAAGAACATACCGCTTGTAATTTTCTCATCATTAATTAATGAGGAGGTATTCCGCAAAGGCGAGCAGCTTGGTGCAGATGCCCAGCTTACGAAGCCGGAGATTGGCAATTTAGTTCTCACAATTGACAAACTAATCGATAAATACGAAAGCAATAGATAGTAATGGCAGAGTCAGAGGATTACCTTGACGGGTTGCTCAATTCAATAACTAAGGTCAGAAGTGACATTGAACAGGGAGATTCGGATAGAACCCCCCTGTTTTCTGATGCAATGAGGGTGAAGCCGGACGAAGATTTTTTGGCTGCTTCAGGTTTAGACTTCTATTTGCAGGAGAAGTCTCCTAAGGCGAGAATTAGAAAGGCATATTCTGACACTGATTTTCTAAAGGAATTCGAAGAGGAATTGCTTAGCGGCGAGGCTGATAAATTCCTTGAAGATTTTGAGCTGGAATTAGAGCAGGAAGATGGATATGCAGCACCTCTGTCAGATGATTCTCTTATGGATAGTATAGAGAATCTGGTGACTAAGGCGAAGAAGAAGGCTGCTGTGCAGTCAGCTGCAGATGAGGCTATCGCACTTGAATCTACCGAAAGGGAGATGAGGAGTGGGCAGTTTGATCCCTCAGAGTCATTTGGTGATAATGAGTCCGTTGACATCTCACTTGATGGAGCCAAATTAGCTGCATCGGATGTAGATGATAATTCCTTGGAAGCTTTTTCTGGTGATGCTGTTGTTGATTCTGAAAATGATTCTAATGATATTCCTGTAGTTGAAAATGACAATCTCGATAATGTTGACGATGATGCCAATAGAGAGTTATCTCCAGATGAAATAGCAGCATTGCTTAATGGTGCTGGAGATATCGGTGCTCTTTCAGAATTTGCCAGTGATGAGCATGATGAAATTGATGCACTAAATTTCCCGGAAGGTACTACCGATGGTTTTGTATCTGAGGATAGTGATATAGCTTTAGATGATCTTTTAGGAAATGATGCTGCTTTTGCGGATTTAGCGGACCTTCTGGATAGCGATGCTAATGGGGAGGCTGTTGAAGGTGCAGGAGATGAGCTGGATGCTAATACAGCAAAGATGGTGTCCGATTCGGAGAAGCTTACATCGCAAAAGGAAGAAACACCAAAGGGAATAAAAGGTTTTTTCGCTAAACTCGCAGCTGCGCTATTTGGCAAGGATGATGAGGATGAGGCAGATGAGGCAATGGCCTCAGTCGTAAGTGAGCAGGCTATGGCTAATATGTCTGAGGAGGAACTGGAGACATTAAAGAGTCTGCAGGAATCAGATGGAGTTACTGCTTCAGAAGATGGTGCGAAGGACGGCGGTAAGAAGAAAAAAGAGAAGCCCAAAAAAGAGAAAAAGGCAAAAGAGCCAAAGCCAAAGAAAGAGAAAAAACCAAAGACACCGAAAGAGCCAGCTGAGAAAGAGCCTAAGCTGCCTACGGTACAAATAGTGGTGTCTGTTGTTTTGGCAGGTTCGATATTGGCATTGACTCTTATAGTAACTAATATGGGTAGCTACAGTACTTCGATGACTAATGCTAAAAAGTTGTATAGTACCACAAACTATGTTGGTGCATATAGCGAGGTATTGGGGTTAAAGATAAAGAAAACAGATGAAGAATTTGTGGGTTCGCTGAAGATTCTTGCAGCTGCTCAGTCTAAATATGATGTGTACAGAACTTCTGCTGAGCTAAAGAGATACGACGATGCTTTGGACGCTCTGATTTGCGGTATTGGAAGATGCGAAGCTAATATGAATAATGCAATGACATATGGCATAGTACCGCAGCTTAACGCTATTGAGGTAAGGTACGTAGACGAACTTGAGATGCAGTTTGGCTTATCCAAAGAGGATGCAATGGACATTTATAGTACAAGACGCAGACAGGATTATGCGAAGCGTTTGAATGAAGTACTAATCAGTTTAAATTTATCAGAATCAGGGGACTAGATTTATGACAGCAATTATTGATTATGATGCAGGTAATTTGAAAAGCGTTGAAAAAGCGCTGGCACTTCTGGGAGAGGATGCCGTAATAACCAGAGATGCAGATGTAATCAAGAATGCTGACCGAGTAATCCTGCCAGGAGTGGGCTCTTTTGGTATGGCAATGGAGCAACTTCAGAAATACAATCTGTGCGAAGTTATTAGAGAGGTATGTTCAATGAACATACCTTTTTTGGGTATATGTCTGGGATTACAGCTCCTGTTTGATGGAAGTGACGAGACACCAGATGTGCCAGGCTTGGGTATTCTAAAGGGGCGTATTTTACGCATTCCTGATGCACCGGGATTAAAGATACCACATATTGGATGGAATGATATCCATTATCCTAATAAGGGCAGACTGTATACTGAGATTACCGAGGGGGCTTATGTATATTTTGTGCATTCCTATTATTTGAATGCGGCAGATAAGTCAATAGTGACTGCTACGACTAGATATGGTGAGGCTAATATTGAGGCTTCGGTTGAGTGTGGCAATGTATTTGCGTGCCAATTCCATCCTGAAAAGAGCGGTGATGTAGGGCTAAATATATTAAAGCAGTTTATTGGAATAACGAGGTAGATATGTTTACAAAAAGAGTAATTCCCTGCCTTGATGTTAAGGACGGTAGAGTCGTAAAAGGCGTTAATTTTGTCAATCTTATGGATGCTGGGGATCCGGTGGAAGTAGCTAAGGCTTATGATAAGGCCGGAGCTGACGAAGTAGTCTTTTTGGACATAACAGCATCTTCTGATGGTAGATCCACTGTGGTCGACATGGTTAGAAGAGTAGCTGAACAGTTATTTATTCCATTTACAGTAGGTGGTGGTATTAAATCAGTAGATGACTTCAAGATTCTGTTGCGTGAGGGTGCAGACAAGATATCTGTTAACTCTGCAGCAATTGATAGACCACAGCTTATTTCGGAGGCCGCTGATAAGTTCGGGAGTCAGTGTGTCGTGGTGGCTATTGATGCTAAGAAGCGTCCGGATGGTGGATGGAACATCTATAAGCACGGGGGTAGACTGGATTGTGGCATAGATGCAGTCGAGTGGGCAATTAAAGCCAGAGATATGGGTGCGGGTGAGATTTTGCTTACCAGTATGGACGGAGATGGCACGAAATCTGGATATGACATAGCTTTGACTAAAGCAATATCGTCTGCTGTGGATATACCTGTCATTGCATCTGGTGGAGCTGGTGAATTGTCTCATTTTTATGATGCCTTGACAGAAGGCGGTGCAGAGGCAGCACTTGCGGCTTCTCTGTTTCACTATAAGGAGCTTGAGATACGTGAAGTTAAGGAATATCTTAGAAATAGGGGAGTGTCAGTTAGACTCTAGAGCGTAATGAATATCTTAGCTTTTACGAATGAAATGTTTGCATTACAGCAGTAAAAATGATATTATGTAACTTACCTGATAGACAGGAATAATAAATTTGGAATTAATCCCGAAAGGGATTTTTCATCATCTTCTTTATCATCTTCTTGTAAGACAGCCACCACATAGGTGGCTGTTTTGCATTTTAGCTATATTATACCTTTTCTTGCCATAATGTTTGTTATGAATAAACGATTGAAGTATGTTACAATACAATAAGTTTTAGTGTCGATATTTTCATTTAACAGTGAGGTATGAAAATGGAAAAGAAATCAATGAAGGAAATTCTTTCAAACCATGCTTATCCAGGCAGAGGCATTGTAATTGGTATGACCCCTGATGGAAGACAGGCTGTGACAGCTTATTTCATAATGGGTAGAAGCGTCAATAGTCGTAATCGAGTATTCGTAACTGAGGGAGAAGGAATCAGAACTCAGGCATATGACCCTAGTAAGCTGGAGGACCCGAGCCTCATTATTTATGCTCCGGTTAGAAAGCTTGGTGAAAAACTTATTGTAACAAATGGTGACCAGACAGACACTATTTATGATCTTATGGCTAAGGGACAAACGTTCGAGCAGGCGCTTACAACTAGAGAGTTTGAACCGGATGGCCCTAATTTTACTCCGCGCATTTCAGGCATTCTTGATCTGGAGAATGGTGGATATACATATTCTATGTCTATTCTTAAGAGTGATAATGGCAATGGCGACAGTTGTGTCAGATTTACGTATGATTACAAACAGCCTGTAGCAGGCGAGGGACGCTTCATTCATACCTATGAGAAAAACGAAAATCCACTTCCCAGCTTTGAAGGAGAGCCTAGACGAGTTGAAATACTTCAAGACATGGAGGAATTTACCAGACTTCTTTGGAGTAATCTCAATGAGGAAAATAAGGTTTCGCTCTTTGTGAGATATGTTGATATTAACTCACATGAGGCACGCACCATTATTTTGAATAAGAACAATAATGACTAATCAGAAGCAAGTGAAAGGAAATGAGATGAAAGAGCTCGAACTTAAATACGGATGTAATCCAAATCAGAAACCATCTCGCATTTATATGAAGGATGGAGAGTTGCCAATAAAGGTTCTTAATGGAAAACCAGGATATATCAACTTTCTGGATGCTTTCAACGGATGGCAGCTGGTATCTGAATTAAAGAAGGCTACTGGGCTCCCAGCTGCTACTTCATTTAAGCATGTATCACCTGCTGGCGCAGCAGTTGGACTTCCGCTTTCAGACATCGAGAAGAAAATATACTGGGTCGATGACATGGATATCGAGTTTACTCCACTTGCAAATGCATATGCTAGAGCTAGAGGCGCAGATAGAATGAGCTCATTTGGTGATTTTATATCTCTGTCAGATGTGTGTGATGAGTCAACCGCGCTCATCATAAAAAGAGAGGTGTCAGATGGTGTCATTGCTCCAGGATATACTCCGGAAGCGCTCAAGATTCTTTCTGAGAAGAAAAAGGGTGGATATAACGTTATAGAAATTGATCCCGATTATGTACCAGCACCACTCGAGACGAAGGAAGTGTTTGGAATCTCGTTTGAACAGGGTAGAAATGAATTGGTTATTGATGACAATTTCTTTGACAATATTGTTACTGATAATAAGGAGCTTCCTGAAGGTGCAAAGAGAGATTTGGCTATTGCGATGATAACTCTCAAATACACTCAGTCAAATTCAGTATGCTATGTAAAGGATGGGCAGGCAATCGGAATAGGTGCAGGACAGCAGTCACGTATTCATTGCACCAGACTCGCAGGAAGCAAGGCAGATAACTGGTGGCTTAGACAGTCTCCGCAGGTACTTAACTTACCATTCCTCGATAATATAGGTCGTGCAGACAGAGATAACTCAATAGATTTGTACATTGGCGAGGATTACATGGATGTGCTTAGTGATGATGCCTGGCCAAGAATATTTAAGGAGAAGCCACCTGTATTTACCGCTGAAGAGAAGAAAGCATGGCTTGCAAAGAATACAGGAGTGTCACTTGGATCTGATGCATTCTTCCCGTTTGGAGATAATGTTGAGAGAGCACATAGAAGTGGAGTAGAGTTCATTGCTCAGCCGGGCGGCTCAATCAGAGATGATCATGTTATCTCTACCTGCAATAAGTACAACATGGTAATGAGTTTCACCGGAATCAGACTTTTCCATCACTAATCAAGTCTGAAATGTAGCTTAGTTTCATATACTAATTAAGTTTTCTTGTTGACATAACAAGTTTTGAAAAGCTAAAATAAGGATTGGTGCATTGCACCAGTCCTTTTTGCATTTTTTCGTATTGAGAGGAGGTGGTTTTCATATGTCAAGTCACAGTAAGACCGATAGTACAGTACCTTATCATGAACCTATGAAGACCATTTTATCTTATATGGAGGAATGCTATGGAAGATATCAAGGAGCAGCTCGACGAAGTCCGTGACTTGATTGAGCGCAAGCAGTATACTGCACTGCGGGAATATCTTATGGAATTGAATGAGGCGGATATCGCAGCTCTTATGGAGGAGCTCGACGAGGCCGACCTTCTTAAAATATTCAGAATTCTGCCTAAGGATCTTGCGGCAGATGTTTTTTCCTACTTTGAAGTTGAAAATCAGCAGATGATAATTACTTCTCTGTCTGAGCGTGAAGCGTCTAACATCATCGAGAACTTGATGGCGGATGATGCGGCGGATTTGCTGGAGGAAATGCCGGCAAATGTAGTTACGAGGCTACTTGCGGGAGCAAGTGCAGAGACCAGACGAGATATTAATCATCTATTAAAATATCCAGACCACTCCGCAGGAAGTCTGATGACGGTGGAGTTTGTCGATTTGAAAGAAAATCTTACGGTTGACGATGCGATTAAACGTATCAGAAGAGTGGGAGTGGACTCTGAGACTATAAATATATGCTACGTACTCGATGCTGGTAGGCACTTGCTAGGTACTGTGGCCTTGAGATATTTGCTCCTTAGTCAGGCAGATGAGATCATTGGTGAGATAATGCATGAAAATGTCATTTCCATCAATACCATGGAGGATCAGGAGGAAGTAGCTAAGCAGTTCCAAAAGTATGATTTTACTTCGATGCCGGTAGTT
This sequence comes from Lachnospiraceae bacterium, assembly GCA_045597645.1. GTDB lineage: Bacteria > Bacillota > Clostridia > Lachnospirales > Lachnospiraceae > JAKSSE01. The sequence continues at coordinate 79,309 of JAZLKM010000002.1, forward strand.
GACAACGAGAATAGACTTGTTGGTATTATCACAGTCGATGACGTTGTGGATATCATGCAGGAGGAGACCACTGAGGATATGGAGAAGATGGCAGCTATTTTACCATCTGATAAGCCATATATGAGGACAAGCGTCTTTGAGACCTACAAAAAGCGTATTCCTTGGCTTTTGCTACTTATGATATCTGCTACTTTTACAGGGGCTATTATATCGCATTTTCAAGATGCGCTCAGTGTATATACCGTGCTTACAGCGTTTATTCCAATGCTAATGGATACAGGAGGAAACGCAGGTGGACAGGCGAGTGTTACTATAATCCGTGGATTGTCACTAGGCGAGATAGAGTATAGAGACGTTCCTAGGGTAATGCTTAAAGAGATATCTACAGCTCTTATGTGTGGAGCTACCTTGGCACTTGCTAACTTTGCTAAGCTTCTTATATTTGACAAGGTGACAATACTTGTGGCTCTTACAGTATGCATTACACTTATGGGTGCAGTACTTATGGCAATGCTGGTTGGATGCCTTTTGCCTATAGGTGCCAAGCGGTTGGGATTTGATCCTGCTGTTATGGCTAGCCCGTTTATTACAACAATTGTAGATGCACTTTCGCTTCTTTTGTATTTTAGAGTGGCAACAATGGTGCTTGGCATAGCATAATCAGATGGCTCCACCAGATACTTGGTGGAGCCATTTCTAGAGATGACATATGACAAAAACAAGAGAGATAAAACTGTATGGCATAGTCCAAGGTGTAGGAATGAGACCTTATGTGGCCAAGCTGGCTAAAAAGCTGGCTCTGGGTGGCTCTGTTTGCAATATGGGCTCATATGTCAGGATTCTTTTGCAAGGAGACCCGCTTTCAATCAATGAGCTATTAGGACAATTGAAAGATAATCCACCTGCAAGGGCAGAGATTACAGAGATAGAAGAGAATGTAATTGAACTGCAACATACATTTGAAGACTTTAAGATAGTAGATTCGTTGCCCCAAAAGGGTAGTGTTTTAGTAAGCCCTGACATTGCTCTTTGCGATGATTGCAGGGCAGAACTTTATGATAAATCTAATAAAAGATACCTTCATCCCTTCATAAATTGCACACTTTGCGGGCCTAGACTCTCAATAATGAAAAACGTTCCATACGATAGAGTACAGACGACAATGTCTGATTTTGACATGTGCCCGGAGTGTAAAAAAGAATATTGTGACAGCACAAATAGGAGGTATGACGCTCAACCAGTGTGTTGCAATGAATGTGGCCCCAGATGCTATATTTTGCCCAAGACAGGCAATGTAAGCTTGTATGATGGATTAGCAATAACTGAGTTTAGAAGAGCGATTGCAGCGGGTAAAATAGGTGCGATAAAAGGAATTGGCGGATTCCACATTTGCTGCGATGCAACGAATGAAGATAGCGTTCTAAGATTGCGAACATTAAAGCGTAGACCGGCAAAGCCATTGGCTGTGATGGCCAGAGATTTTGAAGTGCTTTCACGTGAAGTATTAATCGAAAATGAAGCTCAAAAGGAATTGATAAAAGGCCCTAGAAAGCCGATAGTATTGCTTCGAAAATCACCTTCGGCAAGGTCGGCAGAATGTGTGGCTCCGGACAACAATAAGCTGGGAATAATGTTGCCCTATGCTCCGCTTCAAGAGCTGATATTCGCTTATCCCGATGATGTGGATATGCCTGAACTTTTGGTTATGACCTCTGGAAATGTGTCAGGTGCACCAATAGCTAGAACTGATGAGGATGCATTAAGTCAGATTGGAAATTATTGTGATATCATTTTGTCCCACAATAGAGAGATTCTTACAAGGGCAGATGACAGTGTCATGGACTTTTTGGAAGGAGAGCCTTATATGATTAGGCGCTCAAGGGGTTACGCGCCGCTTCCTATAAAGGTTTCGAAAGGATGTAAAAGCGCACTAGGAATAGGCGGAGAATTAAAAAACACATTTTGTTTGGCAAAAAATAAAATGCTTTATCCTTCAGCATATCTTTCGGATATGGAGGATGCCAGAAGTGTGACTGCTCTTCGCGAGACGATTACCAGAATGGAAAGCTTGCTTGAGATTATACCCAATAGCGTATGCTATGACATGCATCCTAGGTATAACACCTCAAATGTGGCAAGGGAATTAGACATAGATAACAAAGTTGAGATTCAACATCACTATGCCCATATTTTGTCATGTATGGCGGAAAATGATGAAAGCGATGCAGTGATAGGCGTGAGCTTTGATGGTACAGGATATGGCGAAGATAAGTCTATTTGGGGTGGAGAATTGCTTGTTTGCGACCTACACGATTATAAGCGAGTAGGGCATGTTTCTGAATTTTATCAAATAGGTGGAGATAGTGCTAGCAGAGATGGCTGGCGTAATGCTGTGTGCATGCTCTATAGCTGCGAAAGCAAGGGATATATAGATGATGCTGCATCTATTGCAAAAAGAATAGGGCTTGCCTTAGATGTGGATATAAGCAATATTATTAGCCTATCGAGGAAAAAGATGGGAGGAGTAATATCCACCAGCGTGGGAAGACTGTTTGATGCCGTGGCCGCTGTGCTGGGGATTTGCGTTGAATCCAGCTATGAGGGTGAGGCGGCAAATAAATTGCAATACCATGCTGAGCGGTTTTTCGAAAATAATCCGGATTATGTGATTGAAGCAATGACATTTGTTGGAGAGAATACGGAAGGCATAATTATAGATACTGATTCTATTTTTACATATGCTCTAAAACAAAGAATAAATGGTGTTGATATTGAGCGAATTGCCTATGACTTTCATGCTATAATGGCTCAGAATATAAGTGAAGCTGTGAACTATATAAGACGTAGCACAAGAATACATACCGTGGCATTGAGTGGAGGTGTTTTCCAGAACACTTTACTTACAAGCATTACTAGAAGACTGTGTACTGAGAGTGGACTTAAGGTGCTAAAACACAGCCTCATACCACCAAATGATGGAGGTATATGCGTTGGACAGGCATATTACGCAGCAAATAATTAGAGTGTTTAACTAAAATACAGGCAGGTAGCATTATGAGATTATTATTTATCAGACATGGGGATCCGGATTATAGTATCGACAACTTGACCCCACAAGGAAGAATTGAAGCACAGTGCTTAGCTGACTACATGAAAAATGTTGAAGTTAAGGATTTCTATGTGTCACCGCTCGGAAGAGCACAGGCTACAGCTAAATATACCCTTGATGCTATAGGAGGGGATGCGACAATGTATCCCTGGCTCAGAGAGTTCGAGCCTAAAATATATAGGCCTGACAAGAATGGAGAGCTCTCAAATGTGTCTTGGGACTGGCTGCCGGCCGATTGGATGGGGGATTCTCGTATGTACGATGTCAATCGCTGGTATGAGCATGACGTATTCAAAAATAGCGAAGTAAAAGAAAAGTATGACATGGTAAGCAATGGCATAGATTCAGTGCTTGCATCACATGGTTATTTGCGCCAGGGAGTAGGCGGTTTATACACCGTGGAGCAGGCTAACAATGATACTTTGGCGTTCTTTTGCCACTTTGGGGTGACCTGCGTAATGCTTTCGCATATTATAAATTGCTCACCTATGATTTTGTGGCATAATTTCTGCGCCGCACCTACAAGCATCACGACGGTCTATACGGAGGAGAGAAGGCCTGGGGTGGCTAGCTTTAGGGTTAGCGGATTTGGAGACGTGTCGCATCTGGCAATAAAAGGAGAGAACCCCTCATTTTCTGCTAGATTCTGCGAGTGCTATGATAATGAGAGTGAGAGGCATGACTAGAATTGCGAAATAATAGGGCGATAGGTGGAAAATACGAAGATATTGCATCAGATTATCTATGCTCAAATGGGATGCATGAGATAGAACGAAATTTTAGGTGCAAATTGGGAGAAATTGACCTTATCATGCGGGATGAGGACAACAAGTATCTAGTCTTTGTTGAAGTGAAATATAGGACTGGCAATCGCGGAGGTACTTCGCTGGAAGCGGTGACGCCAGCAAAGCGCAGAACAATTGTAAAGGTGGCTTCGTACTACATGATAAAGCATGGCCTGCCTGATAATACAAATGTAAGATTTGACGTGGTGGGAATAGATGGCAGTACAATAACCCACATAAAAAATGCTTTTGGTACATAAAATGGAAAACACAAAAAAGAGTTTTTTTAAATACGACCGTGAGCTTATTAAGACGGCCTTAAATATGGCATGGCCTGCTATCATTGAGTCTTTCTTCGCTGCTTTTGCAGGCCTGGTTGACTCATATATGGTTAGCTCAATGGGAGCCAACGCAGTAGCTGCTATAGGCATTACAACGCAGCCTAAATTTATGTGTCTCGCTATGTTTTTTGCAGTGGGGGTATCAATATCTGCACTTGTTGCCAGACGCAGAGGCGAGCAAAAAAAGGATGATGCTAACCGCATACTTATTACGGCAATTCTGTTTGTAATTGTGGCAGGTATAGTGATAAGCACGATAATGGTTGGGTTATCTAATCCAATTATGCGTATGTGTGGTTCTACTCCGGAGACACATGATATGGCAGTGACATATTACCGTATTATTGTGGGCGGAATGATTTTTAATTGCATATCAATTTGTATTAATTCGGCCCAACGAGGCGCTGGTAATACCCGTATCACGATGAAGACTAATGTTACTTCAAATGTAGTTAACATTATTCTAAATTATTTACTTATAGAAGGTCACTTGGGATTTCCGGCTCTCGGAATAGTTGGTGCTGCATCGGCTACAGTTGCAGGTACTGTAGTATCCTGCATAATGAGCATCATATCGATAATGAAGGCGGATAATTTTGTCAGTCTGCCATATATATTTAAAAATAAAATAAGACCTGCTTTCGAGTCACTCAAGAGCTTGGTTAAAGTTGGATATTCAGTATTTATAGAGCAGCTCTTAATGCGAATCGGATTTATGCTCACAGCAATTATGGCGGCTAAGATGGGCAATGCTCCAATGGCAGCGCATCAGGTGGCTATGAATATTATGGGATTGTCGTTCTCTTTTGGCGACGGATTCCAGTCTACGGCGGTGGCACTCATAGGTAGAAGCTTAGGCGAGAGAAAGCCAGACCTCGCCAAGGAGTACGGGCGTACCTGCAAGATGCTTGGCGGCGTAGTATCTGTGGTATTGGCAGTGACATACTTCTTTGGTGCACGTGCTCTGTTTAGCATGTTCTTCGAGGAGGAAGAGATAGTTACAATTGGCGTAAGCATTATGTACGTCATAATTGTGACATGTATCTTCCAGATAAGACAGGTTATATATATGGGCAGCCTAAGAGGTGCAGGAGATACTTTGTATACGGCCATATCCAGCACTATAAGCGTTACAATTATTCGTACTGCAGTATCTTATCTATTTGGATTTACACTGGGATTTGGTATTGTAGGTGTGTGGCTGGGAGTACTTGCTGATCAGATATCAAGATTTTCGTTTGCATCAATCAGATTCAAGCAGGGCAAGTGGGTGAATATAAAAATATAAACTAGATGTGAAGCAGCAGCTGTTTATGAGCAGGTAGCGAAGCGAATTGCGAATAACTTTGAATTATGACACAGAAAAACGAGAATGTAATTAAAAATGTGGAGAAAGGCAGCCTTGCCCAGCAGTATGGTATTCAGCCTGGCGATGTTTTACTGTCAGTCAATGGATACGAGATGGAGGATGTATTTGACTACTATTATCAGACAGATAACGATAGCATTACGCTGGAGATAAGGGATGTAAATACGGATCAAGTTCAGAGTATTACTATTGAAAAAGATCCCAGTGAAGACCTTGGCATAAGCTTTGAAAAAGGTCTTATGGATGACTATAGGTCCTGCCACAACAAGTGTATTTTTTGCTTTATAGACCAGATGCCTCCTGGTATGCGAGATACTTTGTATTTTAAAGATGATGACACCAGATTATCATTTCTTCAGGGTAATTACGTTACGCTGACTAATATGAAGGATAAGGATCTGGATAGAGTGATTAGATATCATCTGTCTCCGATTAATATATCCGTCCAGGCCACAGACCCTGAACTTCGATGTAAGATGCTTCATAATAGATTTGCTGGTGATATTCTGGAAAAGATTGAGAAACTTGCGGCCGCAGATGTAGAAATGAATGGGCAAATTGTTTTATGCAAGGGCATTAATGATGGAGAGCAGCTCCAGCGCTCAATAAGCGATTTGTATAAGTTCCATCCGCACATGAAGTCATTGTCTGTTGTGCCAGTCGGACTTAGCAAGTACAGAGATGGTCTATATCCTTTGGAACCATTTGAAAGAGAAGATGCTGTACGCACCATAGAAATAATTGAAAAATGGCAGCAAAAATCTATGGAAGAATACGGTGACCATTTCGTACAGGCCAGTGATGAGTGGTATCTTTTGGCTGGCCTTGATTTCCCAGCGGAGGATAGATACGACGGATACATTCAGCTGGAAAATGGCGTGGGAATGATGAGACTTCTGTGGGAGGAGTTTCATGAGGCATTAGCTGAAACAAAGCGTCCTGTCTTTATGAAAAAGCAGAAAATATCAATTGCGACTGGAAGGCTTGCAGGACCTATGTTAAAGCAACTGGCTGCTGATTTTATGGAAAAATTTCCTAAAATCGAGGTCAACGTGTATGAGATTAGAAATGATTTTTTTGGGGAGCGAATTACAGTATCAGGGTTAATTACCGGCCAAGATTTAATGGCTCAGCTGAAGGGAGTTGATCTGGGAGATAAGCTTCTTTTGCCTATTAACATGTTGAGAATGGGCGAGCTGGTTTTCCTGGATGACTATACTGTTGATGACGTGGAGCGCGCTTTACAAGTAAAGATTGATATTGTAAAATCAGACGGATTATCGTTTGTACAGAAACTTCTAGGAGTAAAGAAATATGAGTAAACCAGTAGTGGCTGTGGTAGGCCGACCAAACGTAGGCAAGTCCACATTGTTTAATGCTCTGGCCGGAGAGCGTATATCCATTGTGAAGGATACACCTGGCGTCACCAGAGATAGAATATATGCAGATGCTACATGGCTTGATAAGAGCTTTACATTAATTGATACAGGTGGTATTGAACCAGATTCGAAGGATCTGATTCTTTCTCGAATGAGAGAACAGGCCCAGATTGCTATTGATACCGCAGATGTGATTATTTTCCTTACGGATGTGCAGCAGGGCTTGGTAGATTCTGACGGCAAGGTTGCAGATATGCTTAGACGCAGCAAAAAGCCTGTCGTTTTGTGTGTAAATAAGGTTGATAGCTTCGCAAAATACGAGGCGGATGTCTACGAGTTTTACAACCTCGGAATAGGTGAACCATATCCGATTTCAGCAGCCAACAGACAGGGATTGGGGGATATGCTGGATGCAGTTGCTGCATATTTTCCTGAGTCAGCCAGCGAAGAGGAGGAAGATGACAGACCAAAGATTGCTGTTATTGGTAAGCCTAATGTAGGGAAATCCAGCCTTATAAACAGACTTACTGGTGAGACCAGGGTTATTGTAAGTGATATTGCTGGAACCACTAGAGATGCAGTTGATACAGTGGTAAAGCGCAACGGACAGGAATATATTTTTATTGATACTGCAGGCCTTAGACGCAAGAATAAGATTAAAGAGGAGCTTGAGCGCTTTTCTATAATTCGAGCTGTTACCAGTGTCGAAAAGGCTGACGTAGTAATACTTATGATTGATGCTACTGAAGGCGTTACTGAACAGGATGCAAAAATTGCCGGTATCGCCCATGAGCGTGGCAAAGGTGTCATAATCGCTGTCAATAAGTGGGATGCTATAGAGAAGGATGATAAGACTATCTATAGAGAGACTGAAAAGATTCATCAGATTCTTTCGTTTATGCCTTATGCAGAGATTATCTTTATCTCTGTAAAAGATGGGCAGAGAGTTGAGAAGCTTTTCGAACTCATAGAGAAGGTGCTTGACAGCTCTAAGCGCAGAGTTGCTACAGGCGTTCTTAACGAGATTTTAGCTGAGGCTGTGGCTATGCAGCAGACACCACAGGATAAGGGACGCAGGCTTAAAATATTCTATATGACCCAGGTAGCTGTAGGGCCTCCTACTTTTGTATTATTCGTTAATGATAAGGAACTGGCGCATTTTTCATATATGCGATATCTTGAGAACCGGCTTCGTGATTGCTTTGAATTTGCAGGCACTAGTATCAAATTTATCATACGCGAGAGGGAGGAGGAGAAAAAATGAGTCCATTTGTTGCAAGACTGATTTCAGTTCTCATTGGTTATGTATTTGGCCTGTTTTTGACAGGTGAAATTGTGGCTAAAATTCAAAAGGTAGATTTGAGAAAGCATGGGAGTGGAAATGTAGGAACCACGAATTCACTTAGAATTTTGGGGGTACCTTCAGGTGTACTTACACTTGTGGGTGACCTGGGCAAGACTGTTCTGGCAATGGTACTTGTTTGGGCTATTTTTAGAAATCAATTTCCAGATATTCCCAATTTTTATAGATTGCTTAAGCTTTATGCTGGCATTGGAGTAGTGCTTGGACATGATTTTCCGGTATATGCAAAGTTTAAAGGTGGAAAAGGTGTCGCATCTTCAGCAGGTCTTCTGGCAGCTTTTTCATTTCCGATGTTTGCTATCACAGCGGTTATCTTTTTTAGTACTGTTATCATATCCAAATACGTGTCACTAGGTTCTATCTTAGGCATGGCTTCGCTTATTATTCAGGCGATAGTATTTGGCGCAATCGGCAGCCAGACTTTTATGTTTTTACCTGAAGGACAGGGGTATCGCATTGAAGCGGTTGTTATCTGCATTACAGTAGGGCTTTTGGGAATACTAAAGCATCATAGCAATATTAAGAGATTGATTGCCGGGAATGAGAATAAGTTCAGCTTTAAAAATGCTGGCAAAAAGAATGATTAAACTGCAAATAAGTCCATTGATGGTCCTTGCGAATATGACGTTCGCAAGGGCTTTTTTATTTGAGATTATGAACTATATATGATAATATGTTTAATTGATAATTAGGGCTTTTTTGCCCATGTTCATGTAAAAGGTGGCGCATATGTCAATTAAGAATTATCTTGAAGAAGCAATTGCTCTGATGGCATCCTCTTATCACAAGGTTATCAAAGTAAATCTTACTGATGACAGCTTCGTCTATGTAAAAGAAGATAAGGATGAATTGGGGAGAGATGGCTTTAGTCTTACAAGCTTTAGAGAACTTATAGCTGAATATGCAGTGTCAGGTAATATTCATCAAGATGATATTAAAAACTTTATAAGCTTTGCTGATTCAAATAAAATACGTGAACATTTTTCAACAAAAAGGGACACCTTGATTTTAAAATATTTGCGCAGGGACACAGAGGACTATAAATGGGCGCAGATTGAGGTGATGGCATGTGAGGATTATTCAAAAGAGCATGAAAATATCTTTGTTTTTGTAAGGGATATTCATGATGCATATAGCCGTGAACTTGAGATAAAAAAAGATCTTGAATATTACTGCAATTATGATTTGCTTTCTGGAGTGCATAATTTCTTTGCCTACAAAGGATTGTGTGCTAATTACGCGCTTACCAATAAGTCAGAACCGATAGGTGTAGTTTTTGCTGATTTGAATGGTCTAAAGCTGATTAATGACTTAAAGGGACACGAGCAGGGTGATGCTCTTGTAATGGATTTCGCAGAGACATTAATGGAGTGTTTTAATCCTGAGGATTGTTACAGAATAGCAGGAGATGAATTTGCAGTTATAAGCTTTGGCTGTAGTAAGGGTACTTTCAATTCCAAGTCAGAGGCATTCTATGAATTGATCAATAAGAAAAGCATACCTCTGGCAGCTATTGGATGGTCATTTAGTGAAAACGCAGGCAGCATAGAGGAATTAGTCTCTGATGCTGAAAGCAGAATGTATAGAGACAAGGAGAATTTTTACGAGTCGCATCCAGAGTATAGGCGTAGTGCTGTGGAGAAGAAATATAAGCTCGAGATGCAAAATGTTATTTGGTCCCTAGCGGAAAGCTTTGGTAATCTGTTTCTTGTTGATATGGAAGAAAACAGCTACAAACTATTACGCAGAATAGATGAATATGGCGGAAGGATACCTGAGAACGGTACATACTCGGATCTAAATGAGATTTACTGCAATAGATGTGTTAATGAGAATGATGCGCATCTTCGAAGACTTGTTGGGTCATATGAATATCTGAAGGAGAATCTGAAGTCGGACCCTATTATAAGTTGTGACTACAGACTAGTAGATGGCACCTGGAAGAGGACTGATTTTAAACTTCTCGAAAAAAATGAAGCCGGAGAAGTAAGCAAAATGCTAATCATGTCTTATAAGCCAGATAAGAAGCGTATAGAAAAACTGGCTGAGCATAAGAGCATGGAGATAGCTTATCATATAATCAATGGCCTGTGTAGCGAATACAATTTCCTGGCAGTCATAGATGTTGCTACTGGCAAGCTCATGTTTTATAAAAATGATGGCTTACCTCAAGTACTTGTAGAATATGCCAGTGAAAAGAAATATCAGGATGCAATTGAGCTGTACCATGACCGCTTTGTATATGAAGAGGACAAAGACGTATTTCTTGCCGCAACAAGTCTGGACACAGTAATAGACGGTCTCCGTATTGCGCCTAAGTACAGCTTTAGATTTAGATCTAACCAGAGGCTGCATGGTGGCTGCGAGCTTAGCAACAGTGAGTGGAATTACATATACACAGACAATGGAAAGAAAATAATCTTTGCTACCCGCCAGGTGTCAGACGAAATGATTGATGCGTATGAGAACATGGATGAGGAAGACGATTACTAAGCTATGAATATATATATAATCCGTCATGGAGAGACTGACTGGAATGTAGCATGGAGGCTTCAGGGAGCCACAGACACACCGCTTAATGAGAAAGGGCTTTTACAGGCGAAGGAAGCGGCAAAATTGCTGGCTGATACTAAGCTTGACGCTATATTTTCCAGTCCGCTTAAGAGAGCATATGTAACAGCTGATATTATTGCCGGCGTACATGGTATTGAAGTGATAGTTGACGATAGACTTATAGAGATGTGCTTTGGAAAATACGAGGGGACAACTCCCGACTATGCAAAGATTGACAAAAACAGAGAACTTCTCTTTTCGTCACCATGTGATTATGAGGCAAGCGATGGCGCAGAGTCCTTCGAGCAGGTGATTGAAAGATGCCGTCTATTTATTGAAGAGCTGACGTCGAGAAAGGATATAAACAATGTGCTGATAGTGGCGCATGGCGCTCTTATCAAAGGTATACAACAGGTTATGTTTGATGAGCCATTATCTAAATTTTGGGAGACGCCACCACTTAATAATTGCGTGCCGGTCTTAGTGGAATATAGAGATGGACAGTTTATTTGGAGGTAATAATGCCCGTATTTGATTTTTCTGATTCCAAGGAAACAAAGGTAGTGTCTGAATGTACATATTCAATATTCAGATCAAATAATCCGGTGAGCTCACCGGGACAGCCCATGCTTGTGCTTGATAATTCAAAGGGGTTATTAAAGCATCATACGGATGGACTTTTTACAAACCCTATTAAGAGAACATCATTTGTATTTGACAGTGATCAGGGGGAGATTACTTCTGATATTTTGCTGATAGATGCAAGGTTTGTAAGCCTTCTTGCATGGCTGGGAGAGAACCATATCTCGGTTAGGCTATCAGGTCAAGATACTGAAAACGGGTATGCTGTATATAAAATAAGGGAGACGGCTCAGGGCGGAGGCTCTAAATTATCAGCGCAGGATGGTTTTTTGCAGTTTATGATAGAAAGACTTCTGGCTAGTGACGCGCCATCGGAGGAGCTTCCGGATGAGGATGAGGACGAGGAAGGCGATGAGATGCGCCTTACCAGTATACAGTCTATTACAGATTTCTTAAATTGCGCAGGTCGCACACTGCCCGACAATATTAGGACTTGGGCGAGAAGGAACCTTGCAGTAGCAAGAAGTCAGGAAGTTACTCCTGAGGAGAGAAGACATGCCCAGCATGCTTTGTCCATGATGCTGAATATTAGTTGGAAGAATGACTACTTTGAAAGCATAGACCCTGTTGAAGCCAGAAAAATTTTGGATGAGGAATTATATGGTCTTGAAAGGGTTAAGCAACGTATTATCGAGACTATTATACAGATAAACAGGACACATACGCTTCCGGCATATGGCCTTTTGATATGTGGTCCGGCTGGTACGGGCAAATCTCAGGTGGCATATGCTGTTGCAAGAATACTAAAGCTTCCCTGGACGACATTGGATATGAGCTCAATCAATGATGCAGAGCAGCTCACAGGCAGCTCGCGTATATATTCAAATGCAAAGCCTGGTATCATAATGGAGGCATTCTCCATGGCGAAGGAGTCTAATCTTGTATTTATCATTAATGAGCTTGACAAGGCTGCTTCAGGAAAGGGCAATGGGAATCCGGCAGATGTATTGTTGACGCTTTTGGACAATCTAGGCTTTACCGACAATTATATGGAATGCATGATACCGACTGCGGGCGTTTATCCGATTGCCACAGCAAATGATAAGAGCCTGATTTCAGCTCCGCTTATGTCGAGATTTGCTGTGATAGATTTGCCAGATTATACAGCGGATGAGAAGAAAATTATTTTCTCAAAGTTTGCTCTTCCCAAAATCCTTAAAAAGATGGGGATGAGCGAAGAAGAGTGCGTATTAACATCGGATGCGGTGGATGCTGTAATAGAAGCGTTCGAGAATACTACGGGAATTAGAGATTTGGAACAGGCTGCAGAGCACATTGCAGCGAATGCACTTTACCGTATTGAGGTAGAGCATATAAGCAGTGTTTCTTATGACAGAGATGCAATTGTAGCTATCATTTAAGGGTAGAAAAATGGCAAAAAAGTTTAATCTCAAATTAAATAGCTGGGCAGTTCTTGCCTGCATCGTTGTACAGTTTGTGCTGTCTGGAGTTATATTGTTTGGATTTAAGGTCCAGGACATGACAATTGGCAGAGGCACAATAAAAGAAGTTGATGTACCGATGGTGGTGGAAATGGGAGATGGCACCGAAATTGAGGTTGCTGATTTGCCATATTATCCAGAAAGTGCTGCTGGTGATGTAATTAGACTTAAGATGCAGCTGACTAGTAAGTACAAGGGAAAAAACATCATTTTCCTCACCGCTGATAAGTGGTTTACAGTGTATCTTGATGACAAGGTTATCTATGAGTTTGGTACATGGGACTATAGACTTTTTGGTCATACTCCGGGAAGCAACATGAATTTTGTACAGCTTCCCAGGGATTGGGATAATGGAGAGCTCGTAATAGAGATGGAATCGTATTACGACAACTTTGCGTCCTATTTGACAGAAATGTATTACGCAGACAGAGATGTCGCAATACTTGAAACATTCAGAAGCAATATTGGAAAATTAGGCTGCTCAGTTGTACTCCTTTTCTGCGGTATTCTGCTTATAATTCTTTCTGTTGTTCAGATTTTTACAAAGTTGCCGTCGGATGGTTTACCTATGCTAGGAGGCCTTCTTATTGCAGCTGCAATATACTATGGTGTTGAAACAAAGGTGCTCAGCATCATGTATGGCAATCAGACGCTCTACTCATATTTTGTCTTTGCGACAATAATGATGTTCCCGGTGCTTTTGCTTAACTATTACATTGCAGCTAATGAAGTTAAGTTTACAAGACTGTTTAAGATTATGCTTCCGGTATCATATCTTAATGTGGCAGTGCAGATTGTTTTTCAGCTACTGGATATCGTAGATTTTTTGGAGTTGGCAACATTGGCTCACGTAGTAATGTATTTGTCAGTTATGCTTGTAGAGGCTGAGTATATATATCAGTTGATTAGTACCAAGGACAGGTCACTTATTCTGGAGATTACAGCAATGGCGTCAATCCTCATCGGTGGAGGAGCAGATCTTGCGATGACAAGAGTCATTCGAGTGGGCGACCTTGGAAGATACAGTCGAATTGGTACAATGTTCTTTGGCCTTTTGATGGTATTTGTTCATATCAGAAGAATTGCTGCCAATTCAAAAAGACGTGCCGAGGAGAGTCTTGAAATTATCAAGAAGCATAACGAGGAACTTCAAATTTCTGAGCAAAGGGCAGAAGCTGCTAATAAGGCAAAGAGTGATTTCCTTTCACAGATGTCACATGAGATTCGTACTCCAATTAACGCGGTGCTGGGTATGAATGAAATGATTATTCGTGAGTCTAATGATGAGAAAATATTGGAATACGCATCAACTGTAAGAGATTCAGGTAATGCGCTTTTGTCAATAGTAAGTGATGTACTTGACATTACAAAAATCGAGTCAGGTAAACTGGAGATTGAAAATAGACCTTATGACTTGTATGCAGTAATACATGATTGCTACAACATGATTAAGGATCGTATGTCTAAAAAGGAATTTGACCTGTTTTTTACTGTGGATGAGATGCTTCCGTCAGTACTAAACGGAGATGCTGCTAAGATTCGTCAGCTTATAATGAATCTTCTTACAAATGCAGTAAAGTATACAGAAGAGGGTTCAGTTGAGCTCGTAATAATAGGTGAAGATGCTGGTGATGATATTATTCTTCACATAATAGTAAAAGATACCGGTATAGGTATTGATGAGGCGAATCTTAATAAGCTATTTACCAAGTTCCAGCGTGTAGATATTGAGCACAATCAGACTGTTGAGGGAACAGGTCTGGGCCTTGCTATTACTAAGTACATTACGGATGCAATGGGTGGAACAGTAGGCGTATCTTCTGAGTATGGCAAAGGCTCCACATTCCGCATACAAGTTCCGCAAGGAGTGGTAGAAAGAAAGCCTATAGGGGAGGTAGATTTCGAACGTAAGAATACGGGCATTGAAGATATAAAACATATAGAGAAAGAAATCTTCACTGCTCCTAATGCTAGAATTCTTGTTGTGGACGATGTCGAGACCAACCTTATGGTATTTGCTTCACTTCTTAAAAAGACTAAGATGCAAATTGACAAGGCAAGAAGTGGATTTGAATGCTTGGATTTGGTTCATAAAAATAAGTATGACATTATTTTTATGGATCACATGATGCCTGAAATGGATGGCGTTGAAACGTATAAAAATATGTGTGCAGAGGGGGATGAAGCGCTTAATGCCACAACTCCTGTTGTAATGCTTACAGCTAATGCAATCTCTGGAGTAAAAGAAGAATACTTAGATGAAGGATTTGCTGATTATCTGTCAAAGCCTATAAAGGTGGATCAGCTTGAAGAAGTGATTTTAAACTTCTTGCCGGCTGATAAAGTAGATAATAAATAAACTTGAAGGGAGAAAATATAATGAGTGAAATGGGAAAAGGAACAGTATGTGTTCAAGGGGGATACACCCCGGGAAATGGAGAGCCTAGACAGGTTCCTATTATTCAGAGTACTACTTTTAAATATGCATCAAGCGAGGATATGGGTAAGCTTTTTGACTTGGAAGCGAGTGGTTATTTTTATAGCAGGCTTGCCAATCCAACTTGTGACACTGTTGCAGCAAAAATATGCGAGTTAGAAGGCGGTTCGGCAGCAATGCTAACCTCAAGCGGCCAGGCGGCAAATTTTTTTGCAACCTTTAACATCGCGAATGCAGGAGATCATATTGTTGCTTCAAATTCTATTTACGGAGGAACATTTAATCTTTTTGATGTGACGATGCGTAAGATGGGAATAGATTTTACATTTGTTAACCCGGATTGCACCGCTGAAGAACTTAATGCGGCATTTAAGCCTAATACTAAAGCAGTGTTTGGCGAAACTATCGCAAATCCGGCTCTTACAGTTCTTGATATAGAGAAATTTGCAAATGCCGCTCATACTCATGGTGTACCGTTGATTATTGATAACACTTTTGCGACTCCGGTTAACTGCAGACCTATCGAATGGGGAGCTGATATAGTGACTCATTCAACCACAAAATATATGGATGGTCACGGAGGAACAATAGGCGGTTGCGTGGTTGACGCGGGCAAGTTTGACTGGATGGCTCACGCCGATAAATTCCCTGGACTTTGTACACCTGATGACAGTTATCATGGCATCACGTACGCAGAAAAGTTTGGCAAAGAGGGAGCGTTTATTACTAAGGCTACAGCACAGTTAATGAGAGATTTCGGATGTGTACAGTCACCAATCAATGCTTATATGCTTAATCTTGGCCTTGAAAGCCTTCACGTCAGAATGAAGAGACATTGTGAGAATGGCCTTGCTGTTGCAAAGTTTTTGAGCAATCATCCAAAGATTGAATACGTAAATTATTGCGGTCTTGAAGGCGATAAGTACTATGAATTAGCTGGTAAATATCTTCCAAACGGCTCATGCGGTGTCGTTAGCTTTGGCGTAAAAGGCGGAAGAGCGTGTGCTGAGAAGTTCATGGCCGGACTTAAGATAGCAGCAATAGAGACTCATGTTGCAGATGCTAGAACCTGCTGCCTGCATCCGGCTTCTGCTACACATAGACAGATGAATGATGAGCAGCTCATTGCATGCGGTGTTAAACCAGATTTGGTTAGATATTCATGTGGTCTTGAAGATGCAAGTGATTTAATTGCAGATATAGCAAATGCCTTAGATGCAATCTAGAGGATTGGTGTATGAAACTACTTATTGGTGGTAACAATAGGGCAGCCATAGACAGTATATTTGCTTATTCCGGACCTAATTATGAATGCCTAACCACGTCAAGCAGGATAAAGGATATAAAGGGACACTTGAATTATTATGTTCCAGATGCCTTTGTTTATTGCGCAAAAGATATGACTAAAGAACGAGCTATAGGAGTAAGAGCTTTTCGTGAGTACCTAAGGGAAAAACGTATACCATTTATTGCCCTCGGAAGCAAAGAGGACATTGAGGTTTTCGACGAAATTAGTAAGTCATTTATAGATATGGCTATAGTTAGGCCTTATGATACAGCTAGGCTGCGTATTGATATTGAGAATTATATAAAAGAGTATCGAATTAAGCCTAGCGGTGAAGCTATTGATGCAGACAACAGTGACGAGGAACGCGAGCAGCTAGAACAACTGATTAACAAGACGGCTCCTAATGAAAATAAAAAGCGAGTCTTGATTATTGATGACGACGCAGTCATGCTAAAAACTGTCAAGAGATATCTTGAGGATGAATTCGAAGTAGCGACCTCACTTAATGGTAAACTGGCACTTAAGTACCTTGAGAAAAAGAGTGTAGATATTATTCTTTTAGATTATGAGATGCCGCAGATGAATGGAACAGATGTCTTGATGGCACTTCGCGAATCAAAGAGGACTTCGGATATTCCTGTAGTATTTTTAACTGGCGTTAGTGATCCCGGCAAGATACAGAAGATACTGGAGATGCGGGTTGCTGGATATCTTTTTAAGCCAGCTGACAATAAAAAACTGCATGAACTGATTTATGAACTACTGGATTGATAATTGGGTTGGTTTTTAATGGACGAGACAAGAGACTTAAGATTAAACGAGTTTAAGCTTACAGATTTAATAGATGTCGATAAGCTCCAAAAGCTGCAAGATTCTTTTTCTGAGCAGTATGGAATTGCTGCATCCACATTGGACAAGGACGGGATTCCAGTCACAAAGGATTCTAATCTTTGCGATTTTTGTTTGGATTATTGCAAAAAGTCAGAAGAAGGCAAGCGCAGATGCGCTAAATGCGATAAGGAAGGTGCAATAATGGCTCTCGATAAAGGGGGGCCTGTTTCGTATTACTGTCACGCAGGACTTATTGACTTTGCGGCGCCTATTATTCTAAGAGGTCGTATGATTGGCTCAATTGTCGGCGGTCAAGTGCTTTCTGGTGAACCTGATTTGGACAAAATGCTTAATATTGCTGAGGAATTAGGCATTGAAGATAAATCTGGTTTCATGGGTGCTGCAATGCAGGTTAAGCGAATGTCCATGGAAGAGATAAATAGAGCTGCTCACTTTATTTATCAGATTGCTGATTTTGTATCAGAAATGGCATATAAGGCTTACGAGGCCAGGGTCAACAGTCTTGTTGCACAAAAATACGGAGTTATGAAGGCTGACTTCCTTGCCAATATGAGTCATGAAATAAGGACTCCCATGAATGCAGTTATAGGAATGGCGAATCTGGCTTTGCGCGAAGAACTGCCGGATCAGGCCAGGGAATATGTCAGACAAATAGTTGGATCTGGAAAAATCCTACTGGCAATTATTAATGATATTCTTGACTTTTCAAAGATAGAAGCAGGTAAGATGGACATTGTTGTTGATGAATATGAGCCAATGTCGCTTATTCATGATATCTCGAATATAGTTCTCACTAGGATTGGTGAAAAGTCTATAGAGCTGGTCCTTGATATTAATCCGGACATACCTGTAAGCCTTATTGGAGATGTTACAAGAGTTAAACAGATTCTTATTAATCTGGCAAATAATGCGGTAAAATTTACAGAATCCGGTGCGGTCACTATACATATAGATTTCGAATATATAGACGAGGATACAATAAATCTACAGTGCAGTGTAGAGGACACTGGAATTGGAATAAAGAAAGAAAATCTTAATAGCATTTTTGAGTCATTTTCACAGGTAGACAGCAAGCGAAATAGAAATATTGAAGGTACAGGTCTTGGACTTGCTATTTCGCAGAGACTTCTAAACCTGATGGGAGGGAGTATTTCAGTTGAAAGCGAGTATGGTAAGGGTTCAACCTTCTCAGTGACGATTCCTCAAACTGTATCTAATAGAACGAAAAGTGCACAGCTCGACAACAAAAATTATAGAGTTGGAATATATATTAAAAACCCGTACAGAAGAGCACAAAGCATCAAGGATCTAAGAAATCTGGGCGTTGAAGTCATTGAATTGCCTCAAGAATACACTGCAGAATCTATTGGCCATCTGAAGCTGGATTATTTGTTCGTGGAACAGAAATATTTTGATCACGAGATGTTTGAATTCGCAAAAGAACATCAAGATGTGAAGGTATCCATTATGTGTGCTATGGGGGCGACCACAGAATATGAGCTGGACAATATCAGGGTTATACGACAGCCGTTTTTAGTGCTCGGACTTGTAGCGTTTCTTAAGGATGACCAAGCATTTTCGAATAGAAAGGCGCAGCCTTCGGAGAATATGGAATTATTCTTCACAGCTCCCACTGCAAAAATTCTTCTTGTTGATGATAATGAAATTAATCTTACAGTTGCGCAGGGACTGCTGGAACCGCTTAAAATGCATATAGACACAGCGCTAAGCGGTAAGAGCTGCATAGAAAAAATCCAGAAAGAAAAATATGACATCATATTTATGGACCATATGATGCCTGAAATGGATGGAATTGAAACCACAAGGCTAATAAGACGTATGATTCCTGAATATGAAAAGGTACCAATTATTGCTTTTACAGCAAATGTGGTAACAGAGACTAGAACGATGTTCTATGAAGAAGGAATGAGCGATTTCATTGGTAAGCCAATAGATATGACAGTCATGCTAAATAAGCTGAAAAAATGGCTGCCAAAGGAAAAGATTATTCTTTCTTCAAAAGAGTATTCTGTCTCATCAGAGGTAAAGTCTGGGGCTTCCATCGATGGCTTTGATACAGCGTATGCGGTGAAACTTCTTGGAAATGAGGCACTTTTCTGGGAGATACTGGAGGACTACTATGAGGCACTACCAGAAAAGTTTGATGTAATTAGACGTCATAAAAATGCCGGAGATATAAGTGCCTATACAATAGAAGTACACTCGCTGAAGAGTACTTCTAGGCAGGTGGGGGCACTTGGACTTGCGAAGCTTGCGGAAGAACTTGAGATGGCAGGCAAAGAGAACAATATTAAGTTCATAACTGATAATACGGACAAACTCATTGAAGTGGGCTATGAGCATATTGAGAAACTTCGCATTTATTTTGAGTCAGAGAAGCTTAAGAGCTTTGAAAAGATACCGGTGGATAGTGAGAAAATAAAGATTTTATTTTCAAAGATGCTCCAAGGACTTGAGGAACTTGATATGTCAGCGGTAGAAGAAGGAGTAGAAGTACTTGAGAGATATGAGTTTGATTTGGATCATGAAAACATGTACCTTGCCTTGTCTTCTGCATGTAGCAACATGGATATAGAGCTATGTCAGATGGTTATAGAAGAATGGAGTCATTTATTTGGCTTTTAAGTCAGTTATTCTTGTGCATTAGATACTATATATAGTATAATTTGGTAGTTGGTGGCACGAATTTTTGGATTAAGCCATTCGCATTATATATGAGGAGGAAAAGAAATGGGATTAATTAGAGGACTTGTTAGTGCAGGTAGTAACGCTATTTCAAGCGCTGTTGCTGATCAGTGGAGAGAGTATTTCTACTGTGATGCAATTCCTGAAGACACCATTATGGTGAAGGGCGTTAAAAGGAACAAAACGGGAAATAATAAGGGGACTGATAATATTATTTCAAATGGTTCAGTTATCGCTGTAGCAGATGGTCAGTGTATGATTATCGTTGAACAGGGTAAGGTAGTGGAGCTTTGCGCAGAGGCAGGTGAATTTACTTATAATAACTCAACAGAGCCTTCAATTTTTGCAGGAAAACTTGGCACTTCTATTTTAGATACATTCAAGAACATTGGAAAGCGTTTTACCTTTGGTGGAGAGGTTCCGAAGGATCAGAGAGTATATTACTTTAATACCAAGGAGCTCATTGGAAATAAGTATGGCACAGCATCACCAGTTCCGTGGCGCGTTGTAGATGAGAGAGCAGGAATTGATATTGATATCGCTGTAAAGTGCTTTGGTGAGTATAGCTACCGAGTAGCAGACCCAATCCTTTTCTATACTAATGTTTGTGGTAATCAGGCAACTGAGTACACAAGGGATAAGCTTGATGGTCAGCTTAAGTCAGAAGTTTTGACTGCTCTTCAGCCACTTTTCGCTAGAATCTCAGATATGGGAATTCGTTATTCTGCTCTTATGGGTCATACTGAGGAGATGGCAGAAGCTTTAAATGATATTCTCTCTACAAAATGGGGTCAGCTCCGTGGTATTGAGATAGTATCATTTGGTGTATCTTCAATTAAGGCAAGCGAGGAAGACGAAGCACTTATCAAGGATATGCAGCGTCAGGCAGCATACAAGGATCCTACTCTTGGAGCAGCAGCTATTGTTAATGCACAGGCTCAGGCTATGAAGGATGCAGCCAACAATCCTAATGGTTCTATGATGGGATTCATGGGAATGGGATTTGCAGGCCAGGCAGGTGGTATGAATGCACAGAATCTTTATGCAATGGGCCAGCAGCAGGCTGCAGCACAGGCTGCAGCACAGGCCGCAGCTCCAGCACAGGCTGCAGCACCAGCAGGAAGCTGGACATGCAGCTGTGGAACTGTTGCAACAGGCAATTTCTGCCCATCTTGTGGCTCTCCAAAGCCGCAGCCGGCACAAGGCTGGACATGCAGCTGCGGAAGCGTAAATCAGGGTCAGTTCTGCCCGAATTGCGGAGCAAAGAAGCCAGCAGGAGCACCGCTTTATAAGTGTGACAAGTGTGGCTTTGTACCTGAGGATCCACATAACCCGCCGAAGTTCTGCCCACAGTGCGGTGATCCTTTCAATGATGGTGACATCGTAGGCTAACTGACAGTAGGGAGAAAATATGGCATCTGATATTCAGAATTATAAATGTCCGGCATGCACTGGCCCGCTTCATTTTGGAGCGGGTTCAGGCAAGCTTGAATGTGAGTATTGTGGCTCTGTCTATGATGTTGAAGAGATGGAGAAAATCTATGGCGCTAAAGAGGCTGAGGCAGAGGCTGCATTTGAAAAAAATCATGCAGACGGAGAAGGCTGGGGCGTCGAAGCTGGAATGAAGGGTTATTCTTGCCCATCATGCGGAGCGGAGCTTATTTGTGATGAGAATACGGCTGCTACAAGCTGCCCGTATTGTGGCAATCCGACAGTGGTTCCTGGTCAGTTTTCTACAACTGAGAAGCCACAGTATATCATTCCTTTTAAGCATGAGAAAAAAGCTGCTATTGATGCACTTAAGAATCATTACAAAGGAAAGAGATTACTTCCTAAGTCATTTACTGATGGCAACCATATAGAAGATATTCAGGGAGTATACGTACCTTTCTGGCTATATGATGGTGTAGCAGATGGCGATTTCAAGTATGAAGGCACCATAGAGCATAAGAAAGAGACTGGGCGTTACGAGATAATCGAAACTGAGCATTATGAAGTAATAAGAAAAGGAAAAATCAAATTTGAAAAGGTTCCTGCAGATGCTTCTTCTAGAATGCCAGATGAGCATATGGATAGCATAGAGCCATATGATTATGAGGAGCTTAAACCGTTTTCTATGGCATATCTTCCAGGATTCTTGGCTGATAAGTACGATGTCACCAAAGAGGAATGTGAAGAACGCTTTGTAACTCGCGCAAAGGAAACCGCGGAGGATGCATTCAGAGATTCAGTTACTGGATATGATAATGTACATACTCAGGATAGTAATCTTGAAGTTAAAAAATCTGCGATTCATTATGCTCTTATGCCAGTATGGATGCTTTCGACTAGGTGGAATGATCAGAGTTTCCTTTTTGCAATGAATGGTCAGACTGGCAAGCTTGTAGGCGATTTGCCAGTTGATAAGAAAAAAGCAGTTGGTTATTTCTTTGGAATATTTGGCATTTCACTTGCGGTGTTCTTGCTCCTTGCGGCAATTGGCATTGTTGATTCGTTAGGAGTAATACTCGGTATTCCGTTAGCGATTGCAGCTGTTGCTGTGATAATACTTGTGTCTCAAATGAAATCTGTTGGAAAACAAAATGCTCAAGCGTATGTCACGAAACAAGGCTTGACGTTATCGGTAAAGACGGACACGTATTTGCGCACAAGTACGGTAAAAAGGCTAAAAGATAAAGACTGAAAATTGATTTATTGCCCCGGCTAAGGTCGGGGCAGTTGTTTTATATAGCAGCGAGAAATGCTATATGAAATTCGCTAAATTATGATTTAATTTCTGCCCGAAGCGGTGATGGACGATTTATGGATAATACAATTAAACCGATTGCTTTCATTTATACAGATTATAAAGAGAAATTTGGAGTGCCAAGGCAGAGCGGGTTAGCCCCAACAGCTGTTGGTAAAATTATATTTGAAGAGGAATATAGAAATCCGGATTATATAAGAGGCATAGAAGACTTTACATATATATGGTTGATATTTGGATTTTCACTACATATAGGAAAGGAACATGGCCCAACAGTGAGGCCTCCTAAATTAGGCGGTCAGACTCATGTGGGAGTATTTGCAACAAGATCCCCCTACAGACCAAACAACTTAGGCCTTTCCTCGGTTAGAATTGAAAGGGTGGAGTACGATGCTGTTTTAGGGCCCACTATTTATGTGCTTGGTGCAGATATTGTTAATAAGACTCCAATTTATGACATTAAGCCATATATACCATATAGTGACTGTCACATTGATGCTTCAGCAGGCTTCACATCAATTACACAAAAGACTGTGGAGGTAATATTTCCAGAGGAACTGCTCTCTATTCTTCCGGAGAGTAAGAGACAGGCGGCTATAGACATGCTAAGACAGGATCCTAGGCCGGCTTATGTAATGGATGAAAGCAGAACATATGGTATTTGGTTTGACGAATATAACATTTTGTTCAGCGGTACGATAGATACATTGGAGGTGTGCGGAGTAGAGCAAAAATCATCAAAAATAAATTAAAACACGATATAATAATACCTAAAAACTCCAACTTGCAATCCTTTGACTGTTAATGTATATTAATAGAGCGAAAAGGAGAGGCAATGGAATCAGAGTCACCAACCCTAAAGCATCAACGTGATAGACGTAGGCGTGTTGGCAGGATAAAGACGGTAGCTCTTATTGCACTTTGTACTATATTAGCAGGGTGCATTTTTGTTAATGTTGTTCTCATGATTAAAGTAAATTCACTTCAAAACCAGATAGACATGCTGGCAGAAGTGATGGATACCAGGTTTTCTGCTAGCTGGAACATGCCAAGCAGCTTGCCTGAGGATGAGAATACGGTAGTTACTGTCACGCCGGCCGTGGATAACAAAAACACAATATCAGATGATGCATATATTGATAATGAGCTTGAACTTGTTGAAGACGGTGTGGTTAATCCAGCACTTAACAAAGCTCAAGAAGGAGACCATCATCAGGTTTATTTAACATTTGATGACGGCCCTAGTGACAATACAGATGCAATATTGGACATTCTGGCATCATATAATGTCAAGGCTACTTTTTTTGTAGTGGGAAAGAATGATGAGGAGTCATTGGAGCGATACAAACGTATTGTAGAGGAAGGACATACCCTGGCAATGCACTCATACGCTCATGATTATGGGAAAATCTATGAGTCTGAGCAGTCGTTCATTGATGACTATAAGAAGCTAAGCAAGTTATTATATGACACCACTGGTGTGACTTGTAATTTGTACCGCTTTCCTGGAGGTAGCTCAAATAAGGTAAGTGATACTGATATATCTGTATATGTAGAATTTCTTAATACTGAAAATGTCAGGTATTTTGACTGGAATGTGTCCAGTGGGGATGCCGCTGCTGGTAACTACAGCAGTGACGATATTATTGAAAATGTCATGAGCAATGTGGTAAAATACAAGGAATCTGTGGTGCTCATGCATGATACGGCAGCGAAAGATAAAACAGTAGAGGCCCTGCCGGATATATTAGAAGCACTTCAAGCAATGAACGCAGAAGTTCTTCCTATTACAGATGAGACTTTAGCCGTCCATCACGGCAAAATAAGTCAATAACTATGGAGGTAGAAGATGGGTTTTTTCAAAGATTTCAAGGAAGACCTCTCGGAAGCTGTTAACGAGCTCATGCCAGGAACAGCTGATGAGAAGGAAGAGCAGGAGATGACCAATACCATGGAGGACGAGGTTGATGTAACCAAGGAGCTTGATAAGCTCGACGGACTTCTTGAGGAGGTTTCAGCTAAGGTTGAAAAAGGCGAAGATGTTACAGTAGCCAAGGAGCAGCCAGCTAGCCCACAGTTATCTTCAATTTTTGATACAACTAAGGAAGGAAAGAAAATGGACGAGACATTAGTACAGCCAACAGTAGCTGCAACAATTTCAGATGAGAATGCGGTTATTACTGCAGGAATGAGCATTAAGGGTGATGTTACCTCTACCGGCTCAATTGAGATTCAGGGATCAATCGACGGAAATGTAACTTGCAATGGTAAGCTTACCGTTGCTGGTGTAGTACATGGAAATAGTAACTCGGCAGAGTTTTTCGCTGACTCAGCTAAAATCGAAGGCGAGGTAGTAACAAGCGGTACAGCAAAGGTAGGACTTGGTTCAGTTATCATTGGTAACATTACAGCAGCAAGTGCAGTTATTGCAGGTGCTGTTAAGGGTGATATTGATGTTCAGGGTCCTGTTGTTGTAGATACTAGTGCCGTTATCATGGGTAATATCAAGTCTCGTTCAGTACAGATTAATAATGGTGCTGTAATCGAGGGATTCTGCTCACAGAGCTATGCAGATATCGATGTGAACAGTGTATTCGGAAAGTAGGATAGCTAATGGGCAAAAGAGTTCTCCTGAAGCTTAGCGGTGAAGCATTAGCGGGCGACAAAAAGACAGGCTTTGATGAGGCTACGTGCCTTATGGTTGCCAACCAGGTCGCTAAAATCGTTGAAGCAGGTGCTGAGGTGGGGATTGTTATAGGTGGTGGCAATTTCTGGCGAGGCCGTACCAGCAACAATATAGATAGAACCAAGGCAGATCAGATAGGTATGCTTGCAACAGTTATGAACTGCATATATGTATCTGAAATATTTAGGTCAGTTGGTCTTAAGACTAATATTTTAACACCTTTTGAAGTGGGTTCTTTTACCAAGCTTTATTCGAAGGATAGAGCCAATAAGTATTTTGAAAAAGGAATGGTGGTATTCTTTGCTGGAGGTACTGGCCATCCGTATTTTTCAACAGATACAGGTGCTGTGCTTAGAGCAGTTGAAATTGATGCAGAGGGAATCTTGTTAGCCAAAGCTATTGATGGGGTATATGACAGCGATCCGAAGGTTAATCCTAATGCTAAAAGATATAACAGCATTAGCATTGATGATGTCATTACGCAGCAGCTTGCTGTGGTCGACATGACAGCATCAATAATGGCAAGAGAGAACAAAATGCCTATGTATGTATTTGCTCTTCAGGAAGAAGACAGCATAATAAAAGCGTACTCTGGAGATTTTAACGGAACGACAGTTACTGTATAACTAAGGGGGGAAAATGGACGAAAGACTTAAGCCTTTTGAGGATAAGATGCAGAAGACTCATGCTAATCTTTTAGATGAGTTTAGTACAATTAGAGCAGGACGTGCCAATCCGCATGTGCTTGACAGAATTGTTGTTGAGTATTACGGTGCACCTTCACAGATTCAGCAGGTTGCAAATGTAAGTGTACCAGAGCCACGTATGATTCAGATTCAGCCCTATGATCCATCGCTTATCAAGGAGATAGAGAAGGCGATTCTTACCTCTGATTTAGGACTTAATCCTACTAATGATGGAAAAGTTGTTAGATTGGTATTCCCTGAATTGACTGAGGAAAGACGTAAGGAACTGGCAAAAGATGTAAAGAAGCGTGGCGAGAATGCCAAGGTTGCCATCAGAAATATCAGACGTGATGCCATTGACTCATTCAAGAAATTGGCTAAAACTGAGATCTCTGAGGACGAGATAAAGGATCTTGAGGATCAGACACAGAAGATTACTGATAAGCATGTTGCAGATATCGACAAGGCTGTAGATGTAAAGACTGCTGAGATTCTTACGGTTTAGTATGTATTTTCCAAAGGGATGTCGTTTTGACGTCCCTTTTTTCTTTTTGGAGGGGATATGGTACCTAATCATATAGCTATTATTTTGGATGGAAATGGTAGATGGGCAAAAGCCAAAGGAATGCCGCGTACTTACGGGCATACGGTAGGTGCTAAAAATGTTGAGACTATATCTAGAGCAGCCTGGGATTTAGGTGTTAAATATCTTACAATGTATGCTTTTTCCACTGAGAACTGGAACCGTTCAAGTGAAGAGGTCGAGACGCTTATGAGTCTCTTTTCAAGCTACTTAAAGACCTGTATGAAGACGTCGAAAAAAGATGACTTGAAAATGCGTATCATTGGTGATAAGAGCAAACTTTCACCTATGTTGCAGGAGCAGATAGCGGAGTTGGAAGACTATACGAAGGACCATCAGAAGCTAAATCTTACTCTTGCAATTAACTATGGCAGTCGTGACGAAATAACGAGAGCAGTTAAACATATTAGTGAAGATGCTAAAAATGGAATTATACTTCCTTCTGATATAGATGATAAAATGATATCAAGTTACCTTGATACAAGAGAACTTCCAGACCCGGATTTGATGATTAGGACAAGCGGAGAACAACGATTATCTAATTATCTGTTATGGCAATTAGCATATAGTGAATTTTATTTTACTCCGAAGGCGTGGCCGGAATTTACACCGGATGACCTAAAGGAAGCAGTTGAAGCATACGAAGGTCGCAACCGCAGATTCGGAAAGGAGAAATAATTTGAAGAAATTTTTAATAAGAATATCTAGTGGTACCATTCTTATAGCACTGACGATTCTACTTAACCTCCCTGGCGGAGACATTACGTTAATTGCCACTGCTGCAATATCTATGCTTGGATTATATGAGCTATATAAGGTAATTGGGACTCACAGAAGTCCTATTATGTATGCTGGTCTTGCAGCAGTTATATGCTATTTTGGCAATTTGCGGTTTGAATTTGTCGATAGTCCAATGATAATCTTTGTCGCTTTTCTGATAGTTCTGCTGTTTGTATTAGTACTGTCATATCCTAAGTATACTGCAGCTCAGGTCGGCATATCTTATTTTGGGCTATTCTATGTAGCATGCATGCTTTCATACGTTTATCAGATAAGACAAATGCCAGGAGGAAGGTATCTTGTATGGCTTGTTTTCCTTTGCACTTGGGGTAGTGATTCAGCGGCTTATGCAGCCGGTTCGCTATGGGGCAAGCATAAGATGGCACCTGTTTTATCACCCAAAAAATCGATTGAAGGTGCTG
Organism: Lachnospiraceae bacterium; assembly: GCA_045597645.1. Classification (GTDB taxonomy): domain Bacteria; phylum Bacillota; class Clostridia; order Lachnospirales; family Lachnospiraceae; genus JAKSSE01. The sequence goes on from JAZLKM010000002.1 coordinate 107,478, forward strand.
TGGGAGGTGTTATAGGTGCAATGGCACTTACCGCTATTTATGTGCTTATCAGAAGAGGCCCTCTTGAAGCAGATACTACTAAAATTATTGTTTTGGTATTAATTGCTGGAGTAGCTGGATTGATTTCTATGTTTGGAGATTTGGCGGCTTCAGCCATTAAAAGAAACTATGATATCAAAGACTACGGGTATCTCATACCAGGCCACGGAGGAATATTGGATAGATACGATAGTGTCATTATTGTAGCACCGATAATTTATTATCTTGCGTATTATTTACTTTAGAATGGACAGCAATGATGAAGAAAATCTCAATACTTGGCTCGACAGGTTCGATTGGAACGCAGACGCTTGATATCGTTAGAGAACATGGAGATATCGAGGTTGTAGCTATTTCATGTGGTAAAAATATAGTACTCGCAGAAGCACAGATCAGGGAATTTAAACCTGGTCTTTGCTGCGTTATGGATGAAAATGCAGCGAAGGAGCTGCAGTTAAAAGTCAGTGATACTACGTGTAGAATCACTTCTGGGATGGAAGGACTTATAGAGGTTGCAACCGCACCGGATGCTCAGATTGTTGTAACAGCAATAGTTGGAATGGTGGGGATAAGACCTACCATAGCTGCAATTGAATCAAAGAAAGATATAGCTCTTGCCAATAAAGAAACCTTAGTTTGTGCTGGTCAGATAATAATGCCTCTCGCTAAAAAAATGGGAGTTAGCATACTTCCGGTCGATAGCGAGCACAGCGCCATTTTCCAGTCTCTTCAGGGCAATGATATGAATGAGATAGAGAAGATTATATTGACTGCATCAGGTGGTCCGTTTCGAGGTCGAAAAAGAGCTGAATTAGAGCAAATGACAGCTACGGATGCATTAAAACATCCTAACTGGTCGATGGGGGCAAAGGTCACAATAGACTCATCTACCCTTGCTAACAAAGGTCTTGAGGTTATGGAGGCTAGATGGCTGTTCAATGTGGAATTGGACAAAATACAGGTTACTGTTCATCCACAGAGTATTGTACATTCAGCTGTGGAGTACAAGGATGGAGCCGTAGTAGCACAACTTGGGGTTCCGGATATGCGCATACCAATACAATATGCATTATATTATCCGAATAGACCATATTTGAGCGGAGATAGGCTTGACCTTTTCAAAATGAATACATTGACGTTTGAAGCACCTGACGTCGAGAATTTTCCTGCACTAGGGCTGGCTTTTGCTGCAGCTAGACGCGGTGGCAACAATCCTACAGTATTTAACGCTGCAAACGAGAAAGCTGTAGCTAGATTTCTTGCAGGTGACATCAGATATACACAGATAAGCGATATCATTGCAATGGCGATGGATAATATTTCCTTCAACGAAGCGATGAACGTTGATGATATCCTTGCTACAGAGCAGGCTACATATGACTATATTGCTTCTAGTTTGGGAGTGAACTAGATATGAAAATTATTATTGCGATTCTGATTTTTTATTTTATTATCATCTTCCACGAGTTGGGACACTTTTTGCTTGCAAAGAAAAATCATATTCAAGTAAATGAGTTTCAATTGGGTTTCGGTCCTACGCTATTGCATTTTGAAAAAGGTGGTACAAGGTATTCGTTTAAACTAATACCTATGGGTGGTGCATGTGTTATGGAGGGCGAAGAAGATGGCTTTGACAACCCGCTGGCATTTAACAATGCATCAGTTTGGGCTAGATTTACAACTATACTTGCAGGGCCTTTCTTTAATTTCCTTCTGGCTTTTATTATGTCGGTTGTATTGGTTGCGATGACTGGCTATGACAGTACAGTGATAGGCTCTGTGACAGAAGGATACCCAGCAGAGGAAGCTGGCATTCAGGCCGGAGATGAAATCGTAAATATAAATGGATTTCATACATTCTTTTTTAGAGATATAACCAACTACACGCGAAAGCATACTGGGGAGCCGCTAAGGATTACATATAAAAGAGATGGCGCAAGATATAAGGCCACAGTGACACCGAAGTACGACAGTGAAGATGACAGATATTATATTGGCATTACCTCTTCTGGATATTATGAGAAGGCTAGCGTATTGGATGCCATTAAGTATGGTCTGGGTGAAGTGCGCTACTGGATATATGCTACAGTTGATGGCTTAAAGATGATTGTTACAGGTGGGGCTAGCTTTAATGATATGTCTGGTCCGGTAGGTGTAGTTCAAGTAGTAGGAGATACCTATGAGGTGGCTTCAAGCTATGGAGCTTTTGCTGTAATCGCAAGCCTTTTGCAGATAGCGATTCTATTGTCTGCTAATCTGGGGGTAATGAATCTATTGCCAATACCGGCATTAGATGGAGGACGTTTACTGCTGCTGCTTGTAGAAGCAGTAAGAAGGAAGCCGCTGCCTAGAGAGAAGGAGAGCTTTGTTCATGCAATAGGCTTTGTACTATTATTTGCACTTATGATTGCTGTATGCTTTAACGATATAAGAAGACTATTTACAGGAGGCCTGTAGTGACTAGAAGAATTACCCATGAAGTGAATATTGGCGGTGTGGTAATTGGGGGGAATAATCCAATAGCCATTCAGTCAATGACTAATACAAAGACAACGGATGTGAAGGCAAGCGTAGAGCAGATACTTGCGCTTGAAAAAGTGGGCTGTGAGATTATACGAATGACGGTCCCGACAATAGAGGCGGCAAAGGCTCTTCCGGAGATTAAAAAGCAGATTCATATCCCACTTGTCGCAGATATACATTTTGATTATAAAATGGCGATTGCAGCCATGGAAAATGGCGCAGACAAAATCAGAATTAATCCTGGGAATATAGGTGGAAAAGATAGACTTGAAGCTGTGGTTAAGGTGGCAAAAGAGCGTAACATTCCTATAAGAGTAGGAGTTAATTCGGGTTCGTTAGAGAAGGATATTCTAGCGAAATACGGTGGAGTTACGGCTCAAGGAATAGTGGAAAGCGCACTGGATAAGGTGCGGATGATAGAGGAGCTTGACTATAATAATCTTGTTATCAGCATTAAATCATCGGATGTTCTAATGTGCTATGAAGCGCATAAGCTTCTGGCTGACAAGACGAATCATCCACTTCACGTAGGCATAACAGAGGCGGGCACACTGTTTTCTGGCAATATAAAATCGGCGCTAGGATTAGGACTTATACTAAATGAGGGTATTGGAGATACTATCCGAGTAAGTCTGACGGGAAGCCCGATAGAAGAGATTAAAAGTGCTAAGCTAATTCTTCGTACATTAGGGCTTCGAAAGGGTGGTATAGAGATAGTATCATGCCCGACTTGTGGCAGGACTCAGATAGATCTTATTGCTCTTGCTAATCAGGTAGAAAACATGGTTGCAGACATTGATAAAGACATCAAGGTGGCCGTTATGGGCTGTGTAGTCAATGGTCCGGGAGAGGCGAAAGAGGCGAATCTGGGAATCGCAGGCGGAATAGGTGAAGGCTTGATTATAAAGGACGGAGAAGTACTCAGGAAGGTGCCAGAAAGTATGCTGCTTGAGGAACTCCGTAAGGAAATATTAGCTTATTAGAATGACAAAAAAGTTTCTTGATATTTTTTCAAATCTACAAATAGATGCTTCAATAAGAGGACTTCTTACCGAAGCTGATGTTGAACGTGTTACTGCTAGTAGTGATAGAAGCAGAACACGTATCTATTTGTGTGGAAAAAGACTGATGTCATATAAGCAGATTAGGCTGGTGGAGAAGACTCTGGCAGAGCAATATTTTCCTAATAAAGGCACAATAATAAATATAGTGCAAAGGTATGAGCTGTCTGCGCAGTATAGCCCTGAGACTTTACTTGATGAATATATAGAAAGCATTGGAGAAGAACTTAAAGACAAAGACAGGCTCTTGTACGAGACATTTAGAAAAGCTGATATAGAATTTCCAGATGGCACAACAGTTATGCTGGTTGTCGAAGACACGGTCATTAATAGGGAACGTGTTGACATGTTATGCCAGGTTCTTCATAAGATTATTGTTGATAGGTGTGGAATAAATTGTATTATCGATGCAAGCTTTAAGGATGCCACAACTTCGATACAAAGACGACAAAAGGATGCTGAGCTAATCAATGAGGTTAAACTTATTTCTTTGAGGGCCGGCTATGCAGCAACACAAGAAAATATATCTGAAAAAGCCGATGAAACGACAAATGAAAATGAGGAAAGCGTAAAGGCTGATGATCAGGGAACGAAGCCGGTAGCATCAGATAAAGAAGCAACAAAAAGTAAAAGCACTAAGCCAGCTGCACCACAAAAAGGTGCAAGTAGTTTTTCTGGAAAAAACACATTTAGAAGACGAGATAATTTCCAGCCTGGTGCTGGACCAATTAAGACATCAGATGACCCAAATTTGATTTATGGGTCACTTTTTGATGACGAAACGATTACTATTGATACCATCCAGGGAGAGGTTGGTACCGTAGCAATACGTGGACGCATTGAATTTACAGACCAGAGAGCAATACGCGGTGAGAGAACTATTTTTACAATAGCAATCACGGATTTTACAGATACCATAAAGGCAAAGATGTTCATTCCTAATGAATCATTAGACCAAATTGCCGGCAAGCTCAAAGAAGGTAAATTTGTAAAACTTAAGGGCATTGTATCCATGGATCAGTATGAGCAGGATCTGACTATAGGCTCAGTTCGAGGAATAATGGTGGGCGAGGATTTTACCACCAAGAGAGTGGACTTGTCAGGAGAAAAAAGAGTGGAGCTCCACTGCCATACCAAAATGAGTGATATGGATGGAGTCAGTGAAGTTAAGGATATCCTAAAAACAGCAAAGGGATGGGGACATAAAGCTCTGGCGGTAACAGATCACGGAGATGTGCAGGCCTTTCCGGATGCATATCACACAATAGGAGATGATGATCCGTTTAAGGTAATATATGGTGTTGAGGGCTATTTTGTTGATGATACGAAAGGCATTGTAACAAATAGCAAAGGTCAGGTGATTGATAATCAGACATATGTGGTGTTTGATATTGAGACTACTGGATTTAATCCTCATAAGAATAAAATTATAGAATTCGGTGCGGTAAAGGTACGTGATGGTGAAGTTGTTGAGCGGTTTTCTCGCTTTGTAAATCCTCAGGTTCCGATACCTTTTGCTATTGAGCAGCTCACAACTATACGAGATGATATGGTAATGAATGAGCCCACAATAGAGGTTATTTTACCAGAGTTTCTTGAATTCTGTGAGGGCGGGGTATTTGTGGCCCACAATGCTGATTTTGATATGAGTTATGTAATCGAGAATGCTCTAAGACAAAATCTATCACTTGTAGAGCCGACATATATAGACACGGTGGCATTGGCGCGTATGCTGCTGCCAACTATATCGAAATTTAAGCTTGACGCTGTAGCAAAGGTGTTAGGGGTGCCACTTAATACACACCACAGAGCTGTAGATGATGCTGAATGTACTGCGCACATTTTCATTAAGCTTATGAAAATGGTGCAAGAATCAGGTATAGATGATCTTGATGCGCTTAATAAAAAAGGACAGATGGATGCTGCTGCAATTCGAAAGGTGCACAGTCATCACGGCATTATATTGGCTAAAAATGATCTCGGACGTGTAAATCTATATAAGCTTGTTTCTGAGTCACATCTTAACTATTTCCATAGAAGACCATTGCTTCCGAAATCTCTAATAAATAAATACAGAGATGGCTTGATTATTGGCTCTGCTTGCTGTGAAGGCGAGCTATTTCAAGCAATCTTGCTAGGTCGACCGAAGGAGGAGATTGTAAGACTAGTTGAATTCTATGACTATCTTGAGATTCAGCCTCTAGCAAACGATGCATTTATGATTAGAGAAGAAAAGCAGCCTATTGATGACTGGGAGGATCTGCGCGAGATTAACAGAGAAATCGTAAGACTTGGTGAACAGTTCCATAAACCGGTAGTCGCTACCTGCGATGTTCATTTTCTTAATCCGGAGGATGAAATATATCGCCGTATAATTATGGCTGGAAACGGCTTCAAAGATGCAGATGAACAGGCTCCTTTATATTTGCGTACAACCGACGAAATGCTGGAGGAGTTTTCATATTTAGGAGCTGATAAGGCTTATGAGGTGGTTGTAACAAATACAAATCTCATAGCAGATATGTGTGAGAAGATTGCTCCGGTAAGACCTGATAAGGCTCCGCCTGTTATACCTAATTCCGATGAGATGCTGCGAACCATATGTTATAATACTGCTCACAGCATGTATGGAGACAATCTTCCGGAGGTAGTAACCGAGAGACTTGAAAGAGAGTTAAATTCAATTATCTCAAATGGCTATGCCGTTATGTATATTATCGCACAAAAGCTTGTGTGGAAATCCAATGAAGACGGTTACCTGGTGGGCTCGAGAGGATCGGTAGGGTCATCCTTCGTAGCAACAATGTCTGGTATTACAGAGGTTAACCCTCTTAAACCTCACTATTATTGTGAGGAATGTCATTTCTATGACTTTGATTCAGACCTGGTAAAGAGCTTCCAGGGAGGATCTGGATGCGATATGCCAGATCGATTATGCCCTAATTGCGGCAGACCACTTATAAAAGCTGGATTTGATATACCATTCGAGACGTTTCTTGGCTTTAAAGGAAATAAGGAACCTGATATCGACCTAAACTTTTCTGGAGAGTATCAGGGCAAAGCTCATAGATATACGGAAGTAATATTTGGAGAGGGCCAGACTTTTAGAGCAGGTACAATAGGTACTTTGGCAGATAAGACGGCGTTCGGATATGTAAAAAAATATTACGAGGAAAGAGGTAAGAGTAAGAGGACCTGTGAGATAGACAGAATAGTAAAGGGATGCGTTGGGGTGCATAGGACAACTGGACAGCATCCAGGAGGAATTATTGTTCTTCCTTTTGGTCAGGAGATAAATAGTTTTACTCCTGTTCAGCATCCGGCAAATGATATGGAGACGGATATTATTACCACGCACTTTGACTATCATTCTATTGATGCGAACCTCTTGAAGCTTGATATACTTGGACACGACGATCCAACCATGATAAGAATGCTCGAGGACTTAACTGGTCTACATGCAACTGATATTCCATTGGATGATCCTGCAGTTATGTCACTGTTCCAGGATTTGTCAGCACTTAGGATAAGACCGGAGGATATAGGAGGAATACCTCTTGGCAGTCAGGGAATACCGGAATTTGGAACAAAATTTGTTATTCAGATGCTATTAGATACTAAGCCGCAGACATTTTCTGACCTAATCAGAATATCAGGACTGTCTCATGGTACAGATGTGTGGCTTGACAATGCTCAGTACGTAATTAAACAGGGATATGCACCTATTTCTGAGTGTATATGCACCAGAGATGATATAATGACTTATCTGATAGCGCATGGATTGGATCCTGAGGAATCCTTCAAGATAATGGAGGATGTGCGCAAGGGTAAGGTCGCAAAAAAGAAGTGCGATAAATGGGACAAATACAAGGAGGATATTTTGTCGCATGGCGTACCTGATTGGTATATCGAGTCCTGTGAAAAAATACAGTACATGTTCCCAAAAGCACATGCGGCAGCTTATGTTATGATGGCGTGGCGGGTTGCGTACTGTAAAGTGTATTATCCGTTGGCCTACTACGCAGCATTCTTTAGTATCAGAGCCAAAACATTTAACTATGAAGCTATGTGCCTTGGCGTAGAGAGAGTAAGGATGCACCTTACAGAACTAGAAAAAAGAGAAGCGCAGCTTAAAGCTGAAAATAAGAGCCTTACAGCGAAGGAAGAAGACTTTATAAAAGACCTTAAGCTTGTGGAAGAATTTTATGCGAGAGGCTTAGAGTTTACACCTATACAGCTGGAGATAGTGCAGGCGCAGCGCTTTCAGATAATTGACGGCAAGCTGATGGCGTGTCTGTCATCAATAGATGGTTTGGGAGAAAATGCGGCGGAAGCTGTTGTTGATGCTGTAAAAGATGGCCCATTCTTATCAAAAGATGATTTTAGACAAAGAACACATGTTAGCAAGACCGTTGTAGATATGATGGCGGATTTGAAACTTTTGGGCAACCTGCCTGAGACCAATCAGATTTCATTTTTTGATTCATTAATGTAACAAGAGGACAAGATGAGAGAATTATCAGAACTAAGGGAAGAACTGGATGTACTTGACCGCCAGGTGGTGGAGCTGTACGCAAAAAGAATGGGAATTGCCGAGGAGGTAGCAGCTTACAAGATAGGGGTAGGTAAACCAGTCCTCGACATGGAGAGAGAGAAAAGCAAAATAGATACGCTTACTTCATATGTTGACACCCCATTTCTAAAGCAGGGCATTAAGGAACTGTATGAACAAATAATGACTAACAGTCGTAAGCGCCAGTATCAGATAATGCAGGAGAATGGCAAGGAAGGCCCTTCTTTTGGAAGTCAGGTAGAAAAGTTTAGCTTTGACAGTGCTAGGGTGGTATATCAAGGAGTTCCAGGGGCGTATAGCCAGATTGCAATGCGTCAATTTTTTGGGGATGAAGTGGACGGCTATGCTGTTGATTCCTGGCGTGATGCAATGGAGCAGCTTAAGCTTGGAAAAGCTGACTATGCAGTACTTCCTATAGAGAACTCTACTAAAGGAATCATTGCGGAAAACCATGACCTTTTGGCGTCCTATGATTATTTCATTGTTGGTGAGCAGATTATTGAGGTTAATCACTGCTTGCTAGGAGTTCCAGGAGCCACGATAGATGACATCAATCAGGTATATTCTCATCCGCAGGCAATTTTTCAATGTAATGATTTTCTTGTGGAGCACTCATATATGCGAACAGAAGCACTTGAGAACACAGCAAAAGCTGCTAAGCTGGTTAAGGAAGAGGGGAAAAAAAATCAGGCTGCTATTGCCAGCATAATTAATGCAGAACTCTATGGACTTGAAGTTCTCGCAGAAGGTATACAGGACAGAAAGGATAACAAGACAAGATTTGTTATAGTAAGCCCTCAGAAAAAATATTCGAAAGAGGCAAATAAAATAAGCATATCTTATGAGATTCCGCACAATAGAGGTTCTCTATATCACAGTCTGTCACATTTCATTTTCAATGATATCAATTTGTGCAGAATTGAGTCGAGACCATCGCTTGCAGGACAATGGGAGTATAGATTCTTTGTTGACATTGAGGGTAATCTGGACGACATTGCCGTGAAACAGGCGCTTTATGGACTGTCGCTTGAAACTAATAATCTTCAGATTCTAGGAAATTTTGTGAGTAGGACATGAAAAAATATATATTATTTCACTCGTTTGAAAATGACGAGCTAATTAACGCAATAGGTGAAAATGATATGGCCACTTTAATGGGTGGCCTTCTATCTTTTGGGCAAACATACGGATTTTCAGGCAACCTTTGGGAGCTATATCTTACTTTTAAGCTTATTTGTGATGAAAATGCATACAGTCTTTCATGTGAGGGGAAAGGCAATACATCGCTTAGCTTAAAAGCCGCGGCTATGCAGGATTTTGAAATAATTGGGAAACTGTATGAAGCAAATATAGAAAATGCTATTATCTGTGATTTTGATTATGAGGGCGGAAGTACCCATCACCTATCTCATTTTATTCGAAACGAGATTGTGAACCTTTCCAAGTCAATAAGTGAAGCTGCAAATGTAGAGTCATTCTATGATGCTTTAACTGAGTTTTACAAAAATTATGGAGTGGGAGATTATGGACTTCATAAGGCGTTTAGATTAACGGATGGAAAGCTTGTACCGGTAACCGGAGTAAGCAGAGTAGTATTTGATGATCTGGTTGGAAATGATCTGCAGAAAAAAGCGTTAAGAGATAATACAGAGGCGTTTTTGTCGGGGAAGGCCGCAAATAATTGCCTTCTTTACGGAGATGCTGGAACAGGTAAGTCTACTAGCATAAAGGCACTTATGAATGAATATTTCCAGCAGGGACTTCGCGTTATTGAAATATATAAGCACGATTTTTCAATGCTAAATTCTGTTATAGCTAGCATAAAGCATAGAGATTACAAATTTATATTATTTATGGATGATCTCTCGTTTGAGGATTTTGAGATTGAGTATAAATATTTAAAAGCAGTAATTGAAGGCGGGCTTGAGAAACGCCCAAGTAATGTCCTTATATATGCAACTAGCAATAGAAGGCATCTTATAAAAGAGAGCTTTAAAGATAAAGGCGAGATTTTAGATGACGATTTGCACAAGAATGACACTGTGCAGGAAAAGTTGTCATTGTCGAATAGATTTGGAGTACAGGTATATTTTCCGTCACCTGCAATGAAGGAATTTGAGCGCATTGTTCTTGAACTTGCCAGAAGAGAAAATATTGCGGATGATGAGCAGACCATTCTTGAGAAGGCAAGACAGTATGAGCTTCGCACAGGAGGCTTGTCAGGTAGAACCGCAAGACAGTTTATAGATTTTTACCTTGGAAGGAGTAATGCTTGAAGATATTTGGAGCAATCTATATCGGATCCTATATTATTAGCTTAAAGGTCTATGAGATAGGTGGAAAGAAGGGCATAAAAGTCTTAGATAAGGTCGAGTATCGCAATGATATTGAAAAGGATATCATGCGATATGGATATATTACAAATGAGACGATTGCTGATACTTGTGAAAGCCTTAACAACTTTAAAAGCGTACTGAATACATATTTAGTGACGGACTATCAGGTGTATATAACACCGGCTGTGAATAAAGCGTCTAATAGATTGTTTGTTAAGAGTCAGATTGAAGCCAAAACAGGCCTTTTCATACGCCATCTGGCTAACTCGGAGCAAAAACTGTTATATTTCAAGGCTCTTATGGAGACGGCGGGGTTTGAAAGAATATCAAAGGAAAATATACTGGTTGTCAGTGTAGGTGGTAATAGCATACAGATATCACTTATGGAACGCGGTGATATGATAACAACACAGCTTGTGCCGCTTAGTACAGTTAAGATGCGAGAACAGTTGGCAGCGCTTGACCTCCCCGCATCAAAAAGAACCAGGCATATTTCTGACTTAATAAAAAAAGAACTTGATGCATTTAAGAAAATGTATGTCCAGAATATTAAGCCAAAATACCTGATTGTAATTGGAGACTATGTTAATGACATAATCTCTGGTGCAGATAAGACAGTTGAAGGTAAGATTCTTGAAAAGGAATTGTTTGTAGATCAGATGGTGAAGATGATGAAGTCTAGTGCTAACGGAGCAGGTGGACTTGGGCATCTAAAGGTATCTGATTCTCTGGCAGAGCCTTTTATTATGATGTATCAATGTCTGGCTGAGAGTACTACGGCATCATATATATGGATTCCAGGTGTTAGCGTTCACGATGGAATAATGTATGACTATGCCTTTGCTAATAAGTGGCTAAAGCCAACTCATGATTTTGACAAAGATGTTATTCAGGCATCAAAGCAGATTGCAAAAAGATATGGAAATGACGAGCGGCACGACGCGGCTATGATTGATGCTGCAATGGCCATATTTGACGGATTAAAAAAGCCATATGGTCTTAACAAGCGAAGTAGACTTTTACTCGAGGCAGCAATAATTCTTCATGACTGTGGCAGATATGTAAGCCTAGCGAGAAGAGCCAAGTGTGCACATGATATTATCATGGCAGCTGAGATTATTGGGTTGTCACATACCGAACGGAAAATAGTGGCTAACATAGTTTTATATAACCGCGAGGAATTACCGCCATTTGATGAATTCGAAGATAATTTATCTTCTGCTGACTATGTGGAATTGTCAAGATTATGTGCAATAATGCGACTTGCTGATGCACTCGATAGTTCGAATACTCAGAAAGTAGACAAGATTACTTGTTCAGTTAAGGAAGATTGTTTTTCAATTAATGTGTCTACAATAGATGATATCATTTTTGAAAAATTGGAGTTCTACAATAAAACGTCGCTTTTTGAGACAGTATATGGTATAGCGCCACAGCTCAAAGAGCACCGGATTCTGTAAAGGCAAACTATATGAAAATTGACGAGAAATTTTATAATCCTGAATATTTTGAGAATAGAGAGCTTAGCTGGCTTAAATTTGACCTTCGTGTTCTAAATGAAGCCAGAGACAAGAGTATACCGCTACTTGAGAGACTCAAGTTTATAAGCATCACTTCGTCTAACCTGGATGAATTCTTCATGGTGCGAGTGGCATCGTTAAAGGACCAGGTTCACGCTGATTATAAGAAAAAGGATATAGCAGGGCTTACTGCTGAAAGACAGCTTGAGCTTATAGCGCAGTCGGCGTCAGAATTAGTGGGAATGCAGTATTCTGCTTATAACAGGTCTATTTTGCCTGCACTTTCAGATGAAGGTATCATTTTGCATGAGGACTATAGTGAGCTTGACGAGCGCCAAAGAGAATTCGTAAAAAAATATTTTGATGAGCAGATATATCCAGTACTAACGCCGATGGCAGTGGACGCTTCAAGACCATTTCCGCTCATACAGAATAAAACCATAAATATAGCTGCTCTGATTAGGCAAAATAAGGTGGATGTGAAGGCAAAAAATGCTGAAAAAAATAAGCCATTATTTGCTACAGTACAGGTTCCATCCGTATTACCTAGACTTGTAGCTATACCTTCTGCATCAGGTAAAGAGGAATTTGTATTTTTAGAGGCAATTATTGAAGATAACTTAGATAAGCTATATTTGAATTGCGATATTTTGACTTCATGTGCTTACAGAGTAATGAGAAACGCGGATTTGTCTATAGATGAGGAGGAAGCCGAGGATCTACTTCAAGAGATTGAAAAGCAGCTTCGACGTAGACAGTGGGGCGAGGTAATTAGGCTGGAGGTAGGCAAAAAATGCGATGATAGAATTCTCGATTTTTTGATGGGTGAACACAAAATTGCAGTCGCAGATGTGTACAAAGTTGATGGACCGCTGGATCTTACCTGCCTAATGAAATTGTATGGAATTGATGGCTATGACAGGTTGCGCCAACCTAAGTATATTCCAGCAAGACATCCGGCATTGGATGTCTCTAAGAATATATTTGAGCAGATAGCAAAGGGCGATGTTTTCCTTCATCATCCATATCAAAGCTTTGACCCAGTGGTTGAGTTTATAAAGCAGGCTGCTACGGATCCAATGGTGTTAGCTATAAAGCAGACACTGTACAGAGTAAGTGGCAATTCACCCATAATTGCAGCTCTTGCCAGAGCGGCTGAACAGGGTAAGCAGGTCAGTGTTCTTGTTGAACTTAAGGCAAGATTCGATGAGGAACATAATATCGAGTGGGCGAGAAGACTTGAAAAGGCTGGATGCCATGTTATTTACGGTTTAGTTGGACTTAAGACACATAGCAAGATTTCACTCGTAGTTAGAAGAGAGGAATCAGGTATTGTTAGATATGTTCATTTGGGAACAGGTAACTATAACGATTCAACTGCAAAGCTATACACTGATTGTGGTATTTTAACTTGCAGGGAATCAATTGGAGAGGATGCTACGGCATTTTTTAATATGCTAAGTGGATATTCTGAGCCGGCTAATTGGAATAGTCTCATTGTAGCTCCAATATGGCTTAGACGTACCTTCTTGGCACTTATTGAGCGAGAAGCCAAAAATGCAAAACACGGTCGAAAAGCATCGATTACAGCAAAGATGAATTCTTTATGTGATCCAGAGATTATTGCAGCACTATATGCTGCCAGCTGCGCTGGAGTGAAGATAAATCTTTTGGTTAGAGGAATTTGCTGTCTGAAGGCTGGTATTAGAGGTGTAAGTGAAAATATACACGTAAGATCGATTGTTGGAAATTTTTTGGAGCATAGTCGCATTTTCTGTTTTGAAAACGATGGTGACAAAGAGTACTACATGGGTTCAGCAGACTGGATGCCAAGAAATCTAGACAGGCGTGTAGAGATATTGTTTCCTGTCTATGATGAGCGAATAAAGTCAGAGCTTGCTCAAATTCTGGAGCTAGAGTTTGAGGATAACGTGAAAGCTCATATACTAGGAGCAGATGGTACATATTCAAAGCAAGATAAGAGAGGAAAGACTTTGATTAACTCTCAGGAGATATTCTGCGAATTGGCTAAAGCTGCTGCAAGAGAGGATAAGCTTGCTGCAAAAAAGGGGACTTTTGTTCCAGCAACTGCACCAGAGGTAGCAAGTCAAAAGGAGGTGCCAAATGAATGATAATAAAAGAGTAATCCTTATCGTGTTAGACAGCGTTGGCTGCGGAGAACTTCCTGATGCTGATAAGTTTGGTGACAAGGGCGCGCATACTTTGAGATCATGCTCAAAAAGCCCATATTTTTCCATGGAAAATATGAGGAAAATGGGGTATTTCAATCCAGAAGGCGTAGACGTTGGTCCGAAGGAGCTAGAACCGACAGGAGCCTTTTGCAAGCTTGGGGAATTATCCGGAGGCAAGGACTCTACTGTAGGACACTGGGAGATGGCAGGACTTGTGTCAAAGGAGCCACAGCCTACTTATCCCAATGGTTTTCCTGACGAAGTGCTAAAGCCGTTTTCTGAGGCAGTGGGTAGGGGAGTGCTCTGCAACAAGCCGTACTCAGGTACAGAGGTAATAAAGGACTATGGCGAGGAGCATATAAAAACAGGGGATTTGATTGTCTACACGTCCGCGGATTCTGTTTTCCAGATAGCAGCGCATGAGGATATTGTTCCTATCGATGAACTGTATAGAATATGTGAGATTGCAAGGGCTCAGCTTACCGGAAAGCATGGTGTTGGCCGCGTTATAGCCAGACCGTTTATTGGAGAGCCAGGCAATTTTTCTCGTACTGATCGCAGGCATGATTATACTCTTGAACCACCTGGAAAGACCATGCTAGATCAGCTTACAGAATATGGTAAAACTGTAATCTCAGTGGGAAAAATAGTAGATTTGTTTGCAGGACGTGGTGTGACCGACTTTGTTCGCACCAAATCAAATGCTGAGGGAATCGATAGGACTGTGGAGATGATGGACAGGGATTTTGACCTTCTTTTCACAAATCTTGTGGATTACGATATGCTTTATGGCCATAGAAATGATGTGGATGGCTATGCTAAGGCGCTGACATATTTTGATGAGAGGCTTCGCGAAATTACAAGAAAGCTTCGGGATAACGATATATTAATGATTACTGCTGACCATGGATGCGATCCGGGAATGAAGGAGTCTACCGACCATTCACGAGAATATATACCGCTGCTTTTGTACGGAAAGAATATAGAAGCCGGAAAAGACTATGGTGTGAGAAAAACATTTGCAGATATAGGTGCTACTGTGTTAAATTACATCGGTGTGCCACAACTAGAAATAGGCACTCCGTTGTTTTAAGGATGGTATAGATAAATGACTAAGCATGAAGAAATAAACAGAAGAAGAACATTCGCAATCATATCTCACCCGGATGCAGGTAAGACCACTCTTACGGAGAAGTTTCTCTTATATGGAGGGGCAATAAATCTTGCCGGTTCTGTCAAAGGAAAGGCTACAGCGAGACATGCTGTATCGGACTGGATGGAGATAGAGAAAGAGAGAGGTATTTCAGTTACCTCTTCGGTTCTTCAGTTCGAGTATGAGGGAAAATGTATTAACATTTTGGATACTCCTGGACATCAGGACTTCTCCGAGGATACATATCGTACACTTATGGCTGCCGACAGTGCTGTCATGGTAATCGATGGTGCTAAGGGTGTAGAGCCGCAGACAAGAAAACTTTTTAAAGTATGCGTAATGCGTCATATACCTATTTTCACATTTATAAATAAGATGGATCGTGATGCAAATGATCCATTTGAACTTATGGATGAAATAGAGGCAGAGTTAGGGATTTCTACATGCCCTGTTAACTGGCCAATAGGTTCAGGAAAAGACTTCAAGGGAGTATATGACAGAAACACCAGGCAGGTAATGACTTTCTTTGATACTCAAAAAGGTACCAAGGAGGGCGAGGAGCATCACTTGGACATCAATGACGATGCTTTGCTGGCTGAGATAGGTCAAAGTGCATATGATAAACTGATGGAAGATGTTGAGCTTTTGGATGGAGCTTCAGCGGAGTTTGACCAGGAACTTGTTGACGCTGGTGAGCTTAGCCCTGTATTTTTTGGTTCTGCTCTCACAAATTTTGGCGTTGAGACTTTCCTTAGACACTTCCTTGACATGACGACACCACCACTTGCGAGAAACTCTTCTGACGGAGAGATTGATCCCGTTGAAAGCGACTTTTCTGCATTTGTATTCAAGATACAGGCGAACATGAATAAAGCGCATAGAGATAGAATTGCATTTATGCGTATATGTTCAGGTGAATTTGATGCCAGCAAAGAAGTTTATCACGTTCAGGGTGGTAAAAAACTTAGGCTGTCACAGCCGCAGCAGCTTATGGCTAGCGATAGAAAGGTCATTGAAACAGCCTATGCTGGAGACATAATAGGTGTATTTGACCCGGGTATTTTCTCGATAGGTGATACAATTACCATGCCTGGTAATAACTTTGCTTACGCAGGTATTCCGACATTTGCACCGGAACATTTTGCAAGAGTCAGACAGATAGATACTATGAAGCGTAAACAGTTTGTTAAAGGTATTACGCAGATTGCGCAAGAGGGTGCAATACAGATTTTCCAGGAATTCCAGAGCGGAATGGAAGAGATTATAGTGGGAGTTGTTGGCGTGCTGCAGTTTGATGTTTTAAAGTATCGATTGGAAAACGAGTACAATGTTGAAATCAGGCTGGAGCAGCTTCCTTATGAGCATCTTAGATGGATTGTTAATAAAGACGAGATTGATCTTGAAAAGCTCACTGGTACGTCTGACATGAAGAAGGTTGTAGATTTTAAGGGTAATCCACTATTACTGTTTGTCAACGCATGGAGCGTTGGAATGACACAGGATAGAAATAAAGATTTGGTTCTATCTGAGTTTGGTAATCCGATAGGATAAAAATGCATTGACAAAACATTTGTTCGGTTGTATAATTTGGACAGTAGCTAAGGCTACTGTCTTTTTCTTTTCAGGTCGCAGCCTGAAATTATCCCCATGAAATGTATTGACTTTGGTGAATACAAGGGATATTATAAGCATGCAGACGAACATAAGTTCGGTTAAATAGGAGGCATTATGGCAAACGAAGATAAACTCAGGGCATTGGATGCAGCAATTGCGCAGATTGAGAAGCAGTATGGTAAGGGTTCGGTTATGAAACTGGGAGAGGAAGCATCGCATATGAATGTGGAGTGCGTTCCTACAGGATCAATTAGTCTTGACTTGGCCCTAGGAATTGGCGGACTTCCTAAGGGACGTATTATCGAGGTATATGGACCAGAATCATCAGGTAAGACAACTGTTGCTCTTCATGCAGTTGCAGAAGTACAAAAGCGTGGAGGTATAGCTGGTTTTATCGACGCAGAGCATGCACTGGACCCTGTTTATGCTAAAAATATAGGAGTTGATATAGATAATCTTTATATTTCACAGCCAGATAATGGAGAGCAGGCGCTTGAAATATGTGAAACTATGGTCAGATCTGGAGCAGTTGATATTGTAATTGTCGACTCAGTAGCTGCGCTTGTACCAAAAGCAGAAATTGATGGTGATATGGGAGACTCTCATGTAGGTCTGCAGGCGAGGCTGATGTCACAGGCACTCAGAAAGCTTACAGCCGTTGTAAGTAAGACAAATTGTATTGTTATTTTTATTAATCAGCTTCGCGAGAAGATAGGCGTTATGTTCGGCAATCCTGAGACTACTACAGGTGGTCGTGCACTTAAATTCTACGCATCTGTTCGCATGGATGTTAGAAGAATAGAGTCTATTAAGCAAAGCGGTGAGGTTATTGGTAATAGGACTCGTATTAAGGTTGTTAAGAACAAGGTATCTCCTCCATTTAAGGAGGCTGAGTTTGATATCATGTTCGGCAAGGGCATTTCAAAAGTTGGAGACATCTTAGATGTTGCTGTTGACTTGGATATTGTAAATAAATCCGGAGCATGGTTTGCATATAATGGCGAGAAGATTGGTCAGGGCCGTGAGAACACTAAGATTTTCCTGGAAGAGCATAGGGATATGCTGGATGAGATAGAAGCCGCAGTTAGGTCTCACTATGAGCTCAATGGAAACGATACATCTGACGAAGATTAATCTGTATGAGTGACGTATTTGTCTTAGAAATTAAAGAATATGACAAGAAGCGAAGCACAGTAAAATGTGAGAGCGGAGAGTCATTTGTTCTTTACAAGGGAGAAATTCACAAGCTTGGTATCGAGGTAGGCTGTGGTATAGATGAGTCCACATATCAAATTATTATCTCGGATATCCTCGATAAAAGAGCAAAGAAGCGGGTACTACATCTTCTTGAGCAGGGCCCAAAGACAGAACATCAACTGATGGAAAAGCTCATAAAAGGGGGCTACCCTCAAGAAGTGGCTGTTAAGGCTATAGATTACGCTAAGTCTTTCCATTACGTTGATGATAGTCAGTATGCTATGGATTATGTGCGATATTCCATGGAGAAAAAGAGCAGGCAGACGATTAAGCAGGATCTTCAAAAAAGGGGGATCAGTAAGGACATAATTGAGCTTGCAATTGAAGAGGAATATGTTACGGATGAGACTGAGATTATGCGACAAATACTTCAAAAGAAGCATTATGATGGCAATACGGCATCTGTAGCTGATAAGCAGAAGATGTATAGATATCTAGCATATAGAGGATATAATCTTTCTTCTATTTCGGAAGTCCTGAGAATGACAGATTATTGATTAAAAATTCCCTGCAAATGCAGGGAATTTTATATTGTAAATAAGACAGTTTTCTGCTATTTTATATTCACTTCTAAATTCAAAGAGTTAGAAGCATTTTCTTGCGAATTTCAAACAAAAATAATGAATGATGTTAAAACACTACCGATAGGTAGTGACAGTCTTTTATTACATCTAACATCTATTAGTAATCCACTTTTAAATTCAAGATATCGAGTAGCGTGTCTACTTGGAGAAGGAGGTTTTGGGCGTACTTTTTTATGCCTTGATGAGCTTTTGGGTACATATACCGCAGTAAAAGAAATTAAGTTTTCTGATGGAAGGGCTCGATTAGAGTCGCTAAAAGAAGTACGGACATTAGCCGCCTTTAGAGGGATGCCAGGTATTGTATCTGCTATTGATTTTTTTACAAATAATAATAAGGCATACATAGTAATGGATTATATCGAAGGAGATAATCTAAACGCTTATTGTAAACAAAATAAACCAACTTGGAATAGTCTTATGAATATTCTTGAAGAAGTATTTATGTCTCTATGTAAAATGCATGAAATGGGCTACGTACATAGGGATATAAGTCCTGGTAACATTATTGTATCTAATTGCAAGGCTAAATTATTAGATTTTGGAAGTGCCTGTAGAGTAGGTAAATGCAATCAGATAATTAAACCAGGATATTCCCCACGAGAGCAGTATAAAGGTGAAGTTGGCTCCTGGTCAGATGTGTATTCGATGTCAGCAACTATCTGCAGTGCATATTTTGGCTTGCATATTCCTGAAAGTATAGTTCGTGAGGCTAAGCATTTATTTACGCATAAACAAATTAGACATCTGTCTAAGGAGATAGGGCTAAAAGATGAAAAATATATTTTTAAAGTACTTCAAAAGGCTCTAAATGATGACTACTTAGCGAGATACCGCGATATGACTGAGTTTTATGATGCACTAATAGAGGCTGAAACATGCAGCACAAAGTTTGAGGAATATAGAAAAATTCTGCTCTGTATGCTTGCGTTAATTACTAACCTGAAAGCATACCAGTGCATAAATTTGCCAATGGGAATATCTTTATTTGATGTTAATTCTGATATATGGAGAGAATTTGTAAAGGAGATTTTTAATGTATAGCGTTGTTACAACTGGAGTAATCCAGGGAATAGATTGTATTCCTGTGGATGTAGAAATAGATATATCTGACGGTATGCCAAGCTTTGATATGGTAGGCTACCTTTCTGCTGAGGTAAAGGAGTCAAAAGAAAGAGTACGCGCAGCATTGCGTAATTGTGGCTACATACTTCCTGTAAAGAGAATAACAGTAAATATGTCGCCAGCTGATATCAGAAAGTCTGGTACAGGATTTGATTTGCCAATAGCAGTGGGTCTGTGTGCGTGTATGTCACTTATCTCACCAACAATAATAGAGGGTGCCTTTATCGCAGGAGAACTTAGTTTGGATGGTAGTATTTTACCAATTAAAGGGGTGCTTCCAATGGTTCTAGAGGCAAAAAGTAAGAAGGCTAGATTTTGTATAGTTCCGTCAGAAAATTACGCAGAAGCAAAACTTGTTCCGGATATTGATATATATCCTGCTAATCATTTGCTTCAGGTAATAGCTCTTTTGTGTGAAACAGACAAAAATGGGCGTGATGATTTTTGTAGAAAAAATATGTTAGAAACAATTAACTCTAAAATACATGAAAATGAGAATGAAAAGCAGCCGGATTTTTCAGAGGTTAACGGGCAGGAATTTGTGAAAAGAGCATGCGAAGTGGCAGTAAGTGGCATGCATAACTTACTTATGCTTGGTCCACCGGGGAGCGGTAAGTCGCTTATAGCTAAATGTATACCTTCCATACTACCGCCTATGACAAAATCAGAAAAATTAGAGTTATCTAAAATTTATAGCGTTAGTGGACTTTTGAATGCGAGTGCCAATGGACTTATAAACTATAGACCATATAGAAGTCCTCATCATACCATCAGTGAATCAGGATTAGTAGGCGGTGGAAATGGGAATGATATTAGACCGGGGGAGGTGTCTCTTGCTCACGGAGGAGTATTGTTCTTAGATGAGTTTTTAGAGTTTAGAAGGTCAACTATTGAAGTACTTAGAGGACCAATGGAGGATAAGGTCGTAACCATAACACGAAATAAAGCTACAGCTACATTTCCATGTGATTTTTTGCTATTAGCTGCAGCTAATCCTTGCAAATGTGGGTATTTCCCGAATCTGAATAAATGCAGATGTTCAAAAGCTCAATTGGATGGATACCTGTCCAAAATGAGTCAGCCTATTCTTGACAGAATAGACATATGTGTCGAAGCACCATCACTTGATTACACCCAGATTACAGCTAAAAATAAGTCGGAAACTTCGGCTCAGATTCGAGAGAGAGTCATGGGCGCAATTGATGTTCAAAGAAGGAGATATGCAGGGACCAAAATAGGTTATAACAGCAAAATTCCAGCGGCAGAAATAGATACGTATTGCAGGCTTTCTCCAGATGACCGTCGATTTATGGAAAAAATATATGATGAGCTAGAGCTGTCAGCCAGAACATACCATAAGATTCTTAAGGTAGCCAGGACTATAGCTGACTTATCAGGTGAAAGGGATATAAAAAGGGAACATCTTACAGAGGCTGTTTTTTATAGAAGCGTTGATAGAAAGTTTTGGGAGAGATAATATGCAATATTTGTATTGGTTATGTGGGCTGGGATTTAAGGCAGATAAGAAAATCAGATTAGTTAATGATTATATTACAGCTCATAATGTGGCTAATTTAGATAAAAATGATTTGAATTCTATTACATATTTAGATGACAAGGAAAGGAATGAACTGTTAGACCAGAGAAAAAAGGACAAATTACTAGAGGAATATGAAAAATTGAATAGTTTAGATGTAAAAATGATAAGTTTTTTTGACCCAGTATTCCCGGAACAATTAAAAAATATATTTAATCCACCAATTGCTATATTTGTTAAAGGAGAGCTTCCAAAACCAAATGAGAAGAATGTTGCAGTTGTGGGGGCGAGAACGTGTTCACCTTATGGTGAAGCTATGGCAAAAGAAATAGCAAGAGAGCTAGCAAACGTTAAAGTTAATGTCATTAGTGGTATGGCGCTAGGCGTTGATGGATTTGCACATCGTGGGGCATTAGATGGGCATGGGAAAACATATGCAGTGCTAGGATGCGGCTGTAACCTTATATACCCTCCGTCAAATGGAAGGCTATACGATGATATTTTGAGTAATGGGGGAGGAATCATTTCGGAATACATCCCTAATACTCAGCCATTGCCTATTTTATTTCCAGGGAGAAACCGAATAATAAGTGGCCTGTCTGCAATATGTATTGTGGTTGAAGCAAGGGCAAAATCAGGTTCACTCATAACTGCAGATTTTGCTATGGAACAGGGAAGAGATGTATTTTGCTTTCCGGGTAGAGTAACAGACAAATTAAGCGAGGGTTGCAATAAGCTTATATCGCAAGGTGCAGGTATAATTACTGACATAGATAAATTTCTGCAAGAACAAGGATTTAAGGAGCAAATCAAAAAAAATCGAGGAAGTAAGCTTACGGATTTGTCTGAATCAGAGTCACAGATATATAAGATAATTGATTATTATCCTAAAGACATATCTCAGTTAATGCTTGAATCAGGTATGAGTCAAAGCGCTGTAATGATGGGCATAATGTCACTTATAGGGCGTGGATTTGTGCGTGAACTTTTTAAAAATAACTATGTTAGGATATAAATATGTTAAGTGAGCTGCTCCATAATTAAATTGGTACAGGCTTGCATGGCTTGATTTTTTATGTTATTTTGGTTTTCGTGTCAAATTTTCAGACTATTCTTTAGCGGTGTAAAGTATCACAATCTGCAATTAAGAATAAATAAATAATAGTAAGGTTAACGTGATGGCAAAGAATTTAATCATTGTTGAGTCGCCTGCAAAGGTAAAGACTATAAAAAAGTTTCTAGGAAAAACCTATGAAGTTATGGCATCTCAAGGTCATGTTAGGGACCTTCCAAAAAGTCAGATGGGGATAGATGTCGAAAATGACTTTGAGCCTAAATATATTACCATTCGCGGAAAGGGAGACTTGCTCTCTAATCTGCGCAAGGAGGTAAAAAAGGCAGATCATATATATCTGGCAACCGACCCTGACCGCGAAGGTGAGGCTATTTCTTGGCATTTGGTTTCTGCACTTAAGCTTGAGGAGAAGGATACTAAGCGTATTAGTTTTAATGAAATTACTAAGTCTGCAGTTACCGCTGCACTTAAGGCTCCAAGAGAGATAGATATGGATCTCGTAGATGCTCAGCAGGCTAGACGTGTGCTTGATCGCATGGTGGGATATCGCATTAGCCCTGTTCTTTGGGCTAAGGTTAAGCGCGGCCTCTCAGCAGGAAGAGTACAGTCCGTTGCTCTTCGAATGATATGTGATAGAGAGTCAGAGATAGAGTCATTTGTGCCAAGGGAATACTGGACATTGGATGCAGATTTTATTCCAAATGGGGAGAAAAAGTCTCTTGCAGCAAAGTTTTATGGTAAAAATGATAAGAAAATTGATTTGGACAGTAAAGAAGCTGTAGATAAAATCCTTGAAGAAATTGCAGGGAAAAAGCCTTCTGTACAAGATATTAAGACTTCTACAAGGACCAGAAAAGCACCTTTGCCTTTTACCACAAGCACTATGCAGCAGGAAGCGTCTAAGCAGCTTAATTTTCCTATTCAGAAGACTATGCGTATTGCGCAACAGCTATATGAAGGCGTTGAGATTAAAGGTCAGGGAACAGTTGGTCTTATTACATATTTGCGTACGGATTCTACGAGAATAGCCGATGAAGCGGTTGCAGCATCAGCGGAATATATAAAGTCTAATTTTGGAGATAATTATCTCGGAGAAATAAAGGAGAGCAAGAAAAATGCCGGTAAGATACAAGATGCCCATGAGGCCATTCGTCCTAGTGATATCACAAGGACTCCGGTAGTCGTGAAGGATTCTCTGTCTAGAGACCAGTTTAGACTTTATCAGCTTATCTGGAAGAGATTTGCTGCTAGCCGTATGGCAGACGCACTGTATGAGAATACTCAAGTAAAAATTTGTGTCGGAGATTATGTATTTACTACCTCCGCGTCAAAACAGATTTTTGACGGATTTATGTCTGTATATCAGCAGACTGATGAGGATGAGGAATATAAGGGCACACTTAAGACTGAAATTTCGCTAGACAGTGTATTGAGTCTCGTGGATACAAAGCCTGAGCAGCATTTTACACAACCGCCAGCGCATTACACAGAGGCTTCACTGGTGAAGCAGCTTGAAGAGATAGGTGTAGGACGTCCAAGCACCTATGCACCTACAATCTCTACGCTACTAGGGCGACATTATATTCTAAAGGACGGACGAAATCTTCATGTTACGGATATAGGACAGGCAGTTAATGGGATTATGAATGACTCCTTTTCTACAATAGTTGATGAGAATTTTACAGCTACTTTGGAGTCACTGCTTGATGCGGTAGAAAATGGAGATATTAAGTGGAAGGAAGTTGTCCGCAATTTCTATCCGGATTTAGATGTTGCTGTAAAAACTGCAGAGCAAGACCTTGAGAAGGTCAAAATTCAAGATGAGGAATCAGATGAGGTATGTGAACTGTGCGGTCGACGCATGGTTATAAAATATGGTCCTCACGGAAGATTTTTGGCATGTCCAGGATTCCCAGAGTGCAGAAACACAAAGACTCTATTAGAGAAAATAGGTGTCGACTGTCCAAAGTGCGGCAAGTCTGTTGTAATCAGACATACTAGAAAGGGACGTCTATATTTTGGCTGCGAGGATGCACCAGAGTGTGATTTCATGAGCTGGAATAGACCTTTGCCTCAAAAATGTCCGAAGTGTGGAAGTTTCATGGTCGCCAAGGGTAGGATTGCTCTATGCGGTAATGATGAATGCAGATATACCTGCGATATAGAGCAGCAGGAGGGCTAGAGTGAGTGCAGAGCTTCTGGATAAGTCGAGAAAACTGACCAGATTATTCAAAACCGCATCTAAATTTGATGATTATTCAGAATTTGTCAAGGTTGTCTCAGAGGTGCTAGTAGCAGATATTATATTAGTTAATTCTGATGGAGAAATTATAGATACAACAGTAGAACACTGCGACAAAGATTATTTAGAAAAAATAATCTGTTTTGATAACACAAGGGAGAATCTTAAAGATGGATTGGGGAGCGTGTGGCTAGCAGCACCCATTACTGTCAGGGAAGTTAGACTTGGCACTTTGTGTGCAATAAAATCTTCTGAATATTTTGACATTGAGGATATTGTGATTGCAGAAAATGCAGCAACTTTAGTTGGCGTTGAAATGCTGGCCTTAAGACGGGCTTCTGACAGTGAGACTGATAGAAAAAAGGCAACTGCAAAAGCAGCAATGCGGTCTTTGTCTATGACCGAGGGTCAGGCTGTGGTTGCAGTATTTAATGAACTTGGCGGCAATGATGGGCTCCTTGTAACCAGCAAAATCGCCGATAAAGCGGGAATTACCAGGTCAGTAATAATTAACGCGATGCGTAAGCTTGAAAGTGCAGGGATAGTTGTGTGTCGTTCATCTGGGATGAAGGGCACAAATATAAAAGTTATAAATGAAATGATTTACAACGAGGTCATTGTTGCAAAAGACATTTAATGCTTGTATAATTGTAAAAAATTAATAACAAGGGATTGTAATAATTAAAAGGACTTACTTCAGTAGGTCCTTTTTTGTTTATTGATAGAAAATTCAAAAAGTTATCCGGAGTTATTATTTAGGAGATATTTTTGAATCTTTATATTAAACACACAAATTTTGGTGTAAAACATTAGACATAAACACTATATATTGTAAAAATGTCTTGTGTTTTTGAGAAGATACACTATAATGAAACAGGGTGGGGGCTAGTGTGCCCTGCCGAGGAACAGGAGGCTAATATGATAGGTTCAGATGCTTTTGACTACATCAACATCTTGGACAAGGCTGCTGATGCCAGCTATTTGCGTGAGACAATGCTTGCAAATAACATTGCTAATGCAACTACTCCAGGCTATAAGCGTAAGGATATAAATTTTCAACAAGTGCTTAAACAAGAACTTGGGGCTTCTAAATATATTCCGCTCGACAAGAAAGTAAGGGATGTTCACCTTAACCATTTAGAGGCACAGGAGTATACAGATGATCCTGGATATTCATATAGACTAGATGGTAATAATGTGGACATAGCAACTGAAAATGTTGAGCTCGCTAGCGAGCAGCTTCGTTATCAGGCGCTTACTAAGTCGGTGACCGCCAGATTTACTGATTTAAAGCAGGTAATGGGTAGCAAATAAGTCGTATTAGGAGGCAAGTATGGGATTATTTCAAGGCTTTGATATTTCAGCCAGTGGAATGACTGCACAGCAGTACCGCATGGACGTCATAGCTGAAAATATAGCGAACGTTAACACAACCCGCACTCAGGACGGGACTCCATATACTAAGCAGAACGTTAGATTTGTGGAAAAGACAACTAATGTACATTTTGGAGCAGTTCTTTCAAACGCTAAAGCAAGAGGCATGCACTATGAGGGTAATGGCGTAAAGGTTGCTGAGGTATATAACGATACGGAAAATAATTACATAATGGAGTATGATCCTTCACATCCTGATGCTGATGAGAACGGATATGTTACATATCCAAATGTAAATACAGTTCAGGAAATGACGGATTTAATTGACGCATCTAGAGCTTATGAAGCTAATGTAACAGCCTTCGATGCGCTTAAGAATACTGCGCAGGCAGGGCTAAACATTGGCAGCTGAGGTTAATTGGAGGTAATAGATGGATATACTTAATCTTCACAATGTCTCCTCAGATGTTATTTCTAAGGCGGCAGATGAATCTCTTGGTGTGGTCAGGAAAAATTCTGGCTTTGATGAAGTTTTTAAATCTGCACTGGGGATGATTAATGAAACTAATCAATTGCAGATGGATGCTGAAACAACTGAATTGGAATTCGCAATGGGAGAGAGTGAAAATACCCACGATCTTGTAATTGCACAACAGAAGGCCAGCATTGCTCTTCAGTATACCGTTGCAGTTAGAGATAAAATAATAGAAGCATACAATAGCATTATGCAAATGCAGATTTAAGGTAGGAAGCAAAAATGCCTGAACAGATTCAAAACATATTAAATCGAATATCTGAGTGGTGGAAAAAATTTACCACAAGGCAGAAGGCACTAATTATAAGCATTGCTGCTGTGGTAGTTGCGGCAATAGCAATACTTGTATTTGTTGTGTCAAGGCCGGAAAAGTACACCCTGATTACTGCTAAGAATGCTGAGGAAGCGTCACAGGTAAAGGCACTTCTGGAGGGGGAGAACATTTCTTATGAGCAGTCCCAGGATGGAATGACCTTCACTATCGACAGAAATGATGAAGCTAACGCCAGCATTTTGCTTGGAACTAATGATATTCCATCAAATGGTTATAAGCTTTCGGATGTATTTGACGGCGGTTTTTCTACTACAGAGGCAGATAAGGAGAAAAAATATCAGCTTTATTTGCAGGACAGATATGAAGCTCAGCTTGCAACGATTAATAACGTAGTAAAGGCAGATGTTAATCTTAACATTCCAAATGACGATGGCACCATTTTGTCTATGAGGCAGGATTCGTTCGCCAGTGTAAAACTTACTTTGAGCGGAGAACTTGAAGAAGGTGCGGCGTCAGGAATTGCAAATTTCCTGGCGACTACCTTAGGAAATGAGAATACTGACAACATATTGATTATGGACTCTGCTGGTAATGTGTTGTTTTCTGGCGGAGATTCAGCTTCAATTACCGGACTGACAAGTAGTCAGCTTTCACTTCAGCAAAAGCTTGAGAACATGGTCAAGGCCGATATTAAGAATATTGTCATCGGAACCTCCGTTTATGATAACTGTGCTGTCGGATTGAATCTGGATGTCAATTGGAGCGAAAAGACAGTAACCGATCACCACTATTATGTGGATGAGGGGCAGACACAGGGATATCTTGACAGTCGTTCAGAGTATACAAGTACCAGTACTTCTGGTAATGGTGGTACTCCGGGTACAGCATCCAACGACAATGATACTACATACGTACTTGAGGATAACAATACAACCGAGTCAGAAGTTTCTGACATACAGGAATACTATTTGCCAAGTGAGACAGTTACAGTAGACAATGGTGCGGTAGGAACAATCAATTATGATACTTCAAGCGTTACTGTAGTAATGAATAACTATGTAATGTACAACGAAGATGCTCTCCGTAATCAGGGTCTTTTGGATGATATATCATTTGAAGAATACATAAGAGATATTTCAATCACAAAAGCAGAGGTAGATAATGAATTCTATGCAGCTATTGCCAATGCAACAGGCTTTTCTACTGATAGTATTACAATTATGGCTTATGATGTGCCTTTCTTTGAGTATTCAGAGGGAAGTGGCAGAACAGTCACTGATTACCTACAGATAGCGCTTGCTGTATTGATTCTTCTCATGCTTGGATTCGTTGTATTTAGAAGCTTGCGCAGGGATAAGCCGGAGGAAGAACCGGAGCCAGAGCTGTCGGTTGAGGATCTTCTTACTACTACAAAGGAGAACCAGGATGAACTTGAGTCCATAGGATATTCAGAAAAGTCCGAAGCGAGATTGCTTATTGAGAAGTTTGTTGATGAGAAACCGGAGGCAGTTGCAAGTCTGCTTCGTAATTGGTTGAACGAGGATTGGGGTTAATATGGCAAGTGAAGCAGATAATCTAAATGGCGTTCAAAAGGCTGCTATTTTACTAATTGCATTAGGGCCTGAGAAGTCTGCTGATATTTTCAAGCATCTCAAAGAGGATGAGATTGAAGAGCTTACTCTTGAGATTGCTAATACAAGAAGCATCTCTCCTCAGCTAAAAGAAGATGTAATAGACGAATTTTATCAGGTATGCCTTGCGCAGCAATATATTGCAGAGGGCGGTATTGGTTACGCGAAGGAACTTCTTGATAAGGCGCTGGGCACTGAGAAAGCACAGGATGTTATATCTAAGCTGACGGCTTCTCTTCAGGTTAGACCTTTTGAGTTCGTACGTAAAACAGAACCATCACAGGTGCTCAACTTCATTCAGGATGAGCATCCACAGACTATAGCTATGATATTGTCGTATCTTCCACCAGGACAGGCGGCAATGATTTTGGGGGCTATCACACCTGAAAAGCAGGCTGATGTCGCTAAGCGTATTGCACTTATGGATAGAACCAGTCCGGATGTCATTAAGGAAGTTGAGCGAGTGCTTGAGAGAAAGCTAAGTTCTCTTATTAATCAGGATTACACTATTGCCGGCGGTGTCGACAGCGTTGTTAACATTCTCAATACTGTTGATCGTGGTACAGAAAAGCACATCATGGAGTCGCTCGAAATAGAAGAGCCAGAGTTGGCAGACGAAATCAGGAAGAAAATGTTCGTATTCGAGGATATACTTCTTTTGGACAACAGATCTATTCAAAGAGTTATTCAGGATGTGGACAAGGGCGACCTCAATATTGCACTCAAGGGCTCAACAGAGGAAGTTCAGAATGCTATCTTCCAGAATATGTCTTCACGTATGGCATCTATGGCGAAGGAAGAAATCGAATTCATGGGTCCTGTACGTATGAAGGATGTAGAGGAAGCACAGCAGAAGATTGTTGGTGTAATCAGAAAGCTAGAAGATGCGGGTGAAATTGTAATTTCACGTGGCGGAGGAGACGAGATTGTGGTCTAATCAGCAGTACTTTATTACTGAGGGAGATGAAAATAAGCGTGTAATCAACTCCAATGATGCTGTGAGTATTGCTGTTGACAAGTGGAAAGCGGCCAATGCTTCACGTCTGACATTACCTGAGTCTGAAGTTGAGGGCAATCCTGAATATGTAGAAGCTGTAGACGGAGAGCTTTCAGAGGATGAGCTTGCGGTTACTACTGATGAAGACGGGTTCACAGAAGGGATAGCGCGTTTTCAGAAAGAGAGTGTTGACTACGAGGCGTTAGCTAAAGAAAAGGCAAAGGAGATAATCGCCTTAGCGAAAGCTGAATCTGACAGGATTATAGAGCAAGCGCTTTTAGACGCAAATTCGCAGGCAGAGGCTATTAAGTCATCTGCTCATAAGAGTGGGTTTGAAGAGGGGCTTGCAAATGGTCAGACCAAGGCGCAGGAGATGTTAGACCTTGAGAAATCAAGACTTGACCAGGAACGCAATCAGCTCAACCGGGACTATGAGGCAAGGCTTAGTACAATGGAGTCGGAGCTTATTGATGCGATTATAATTGTGTTCCAGCGGGTTTTTGGAGTACAGTTCGCTGATAAAAAAGATATTCTGGTATATCTTGTGAGTAATACTCTTCGCAACGTCGATAATGCAAATGAGTTCAAGATTAGAATCAATAATGAGGCACTGGATACTTTACAGGCGAATATGAGTGTCTTAGAAAAAGCCGTTGGAAGCGATGTGAGCCTTGAACTTGTAACAGATGCTTCTTTGGATGTCAATGCATGTGTTATTGAAACGGAAAATGGCATTTTTGATTGTAGCTTGGATGTGCAACTCGATAATCTTATTAGAGATATAAAGTCATTAAGCCTTAGGACTGTCTAATATGGATAAAATCAAAAACAAATATCTACAGCTGGCTGACAGGACGTTTTTTAATCGCCTTGGGAGGGTGGTTAAGCTTGTAGGCCTTACTATAGAATCAATTGGCCCCGATGCAAAGCTCGGGGATTTGTGCGTTATAGAAACAGGAGTACCCGGCGATGAAGATGTAATGGCTGAAGTGGTAGGCTTCAAAGACAACAGGCTTATTTTGATGCCGGTTGAAGATGTGTCGGGTCTTGGAATAGGGTGCATTGTAAAAAATACTAATATGCCTTTGAGCGTAGGCGTGGGGCCAGAACTTCTAGGACATATTTTGGATGGTATAGGTAGACCTACAGATGTTTCTGCTATTAGGACTACCGGAAGTTATCCGATGGATGCATTGCCGCCGGAACCGATGGATAGAGAAATAATTCATGAGGTTCTTCCACTTGGAGTTAAGGCTGTAGATGGACTAATCACAGTTGGAAAAGGACAGCGTCTGGGTATTTTTGCTGGGTCAGGTGTAGGCAAGAGTACGCTGATGGGTATGTTCGCCAGAAATACTAAAGCCGAGGTTAATGTTATAGCTCTTATTGGAGAGCGAGGCCGAGAGGTTAGAGAGTTTATTGAACATGATTTGGGACCAGAAGGTATGGCCAGATCAGTTGTTATTGTAGCGACCTCTGACAAGCCTGCACTTATGAGAAAATATGCAGCAAAGACTGCTACAGCAGTTGCGGAATATTTTAGAGATCAGGGCAAGGATGTTTTGCTTATGATGGATAGTCTTACCCGTTTTTCTATGGCGCAACGAGAGATAGGCCTTGCCTCTGGTGAGCCGCCTGTTACCAGAGGGTACCCGCCTAGTGTTTATTCCGAGATGCCAAAACTGTTGGAACGGGCAGGCAATTCGGATGTAGGCAGTATTACAGCTCTATATACCGTTTTGGTTGATGGAGATGATTTTAATGAACCGATAACTGATACCGCACGAAGTATTTTAGACGGGCATATTATGTTAAGCCGTGCACTGGCTCATAAGAATCATTATCCTGCGATTGATGTACTTCAGAGTATATCCCGTGTTATGAGTGCTATAGCAACACCAGAGCACAAAAAGGTGGCAGGACAACTAAAGAATGTGCTGGCAACATACAATGAGGCTGAGGATTTGATTAACATTGGAGCATATAAACGGGGATCAAATCCTGACATTGACTATGCTGTCGAGAAGATTGCTGAGGTAAATACATTTCTTTTGCAGGAAACGCATACGAAATTTTCGTTTGAGGATGAGATTGATATGCTTTCGCAGATATTTGGAGAGACTGCATAATGGCCAAATTCAAATACAGAATGCAAAATATTCTGGATGTAAAGCTTAAGCTTGAGGAGCAGGCTAAGGCTGAGTTTGCACTAGCTGCGTCTAGACTTGCAGAAGAGGAAGAGAAGCTTCAAAATCTCCAGATTCAAAGAGCAGAATATGAGAGGGCTTTAAGAGAATCTGCAATCGGAAGAATCGACTTAAACAATATTACTTTTTATAAATCTGCCATCAACACTATGAAATCAAAGATTCGAACACAGATGATGCAGGTACATACAGCCCAGCGTAATATGGAAGCAAAAAGGCGTCAACTTAGTGATATCAGAGCGGATAGAAAGACCCACGAGATACTTAAGGACAAAGCATTTGAAGCTTTCAAGGAGGAGCTGGCAAAGGAAGAGAGCAAAGCTATAGATGAGCTTGTTAGCTTCACGTACGGAGAAAAGCAAGCAGGAGAAGGTTAATGGCTGAGAGTAACGAAAAGCCAAGCAAAGATGTTGCTAAGGCTGAAAAGAAATTAGCGAAAGCAAAAGCAAAGGAAGCTAAACGTTTGGCTGCGGAGGATGGCTCCGATGATGATAGCGTAGGTGGCAAGATTGCTGTTGCTATAATTGCAGTTGTAGTGCTAGCTGTATGGCT
Source organism: Lachnospiraceae bacterium (assembly GCA_045597645.1). Classification (GTDB taxonomy): domain Bacteria; phylum Bacillota; class Clostridia; order Lachnospirales; family Lachnospiraceae; genus JAKSSE01. The sequence goes on from JAZLKM010000002.1 coordinate 139,876, forward strand.
GGCTATTTTTGGTTTATTAATAAAGCTTGATGTTGGTGGTTTTGGCTCAACAGTCATGTATCCTATCTTGAAGGATGTGCCGTACCTAAATAAGATTCTTCCGGAAATTACAGTATATGCCGATGTCGATGAGCAATATTCTTATGCCACGATTGAGGAGGCTGTAGAGGAGATAAAGCGGCTTGAAATAGAGCTTGAAGAGTCCAAGCTTAAACGCTCCGATAACGAGTCTTATGTGTCTAATCTTGAAGCTGAAGTGGAACAATTAAGGACTTATAAAGAAAAGCAGGAAGCTTTCGAAGAAACTCAAAAAAAATTCTATGAAGAGGTTGTTTTTTCCGACGAGGCACCCGATATAATAGAATATAAAAAATATTATGAGAGTATTGACCCTGCAAGTGCTGCTGAAATTTATAAGACTGTTGCAGGGGAGATTATCAAGGATGAGGATCTTGACAGGTATGTAGATACATATTCAAATATGAAGCCCAAGGCTGCAGCTGCTATATTCGATACAATGACTAATGATTTGAGATTGGTAGCAAAAATTCTTTGGAATATGGAGACTGAGGCTAGAGCAGATATATTAGCCGCCATGGATTCCGATTTGGCCGCAAAGCTTACGGAGATGCTTGAACCCTAATTTGAATATATCCCTAGCGATGGGGTTATAGATAGAGCACATTGAAAACTGAATACAGAAAGGAGAATGTCATGACAAGTGCGAATGTAACAAACATTCTGCAGGTGCCAGGTCAGGTATTACCGACTAATGGCAAGAGTGAAGATCCGACAGGTGAAGCATTTGCATCTCTTGTAGACCAGGCTTTATCAGCACATGAGACATCTGGAAATATGATGGCAAACATGGGCGCTAAAGATTCATCGTCAGACTTTGTAAATCCCAAAAAAGGATTAGATGTGATTGATGAGTCTACAAAAGCTCATAGCTTTGAAAAAGAACAATCAAAGCCGAGCTTACAGCAAGACAAGATAAGCCAGGGAAATAATACAAAAGATGTTTCAAGTGCACCGGGGAAGATTGATGAACTCAAGGATGAACTCAAGAAGCTTGATGCAAAAGTCTATGATGTTATCGAGAAGGACTTGGAAGTATCAGAAGACGAGCTGCTTGAGGCTATGGAGCTCTTAGGGCTCACTGCTATGGACCTTCAGGATCCATCTAAGCTGGCGGCTCTAATGAATCAGTTGAACGGCGAAGAAAATGCTGCGAGTATACTGATGAGTTCGGAATTTACAGCTATTCTTGAGGACCTGCAGACAATATTTAATGATTTCTCAAATGAAATGGGAATAGAGATTGAGGAAATAAACGAGCTTGTTGCAATGATGATGCCAGTGCAGGATGAACAGACCTTCGAAGAGGTAATTGCAAGAGCTGGTGAGACTGAAATCCATGATAAGAACGTTGTTGCTGAAGGCGTAAATGATTTGAATTCAAAGAGTTTTAGTCAAGATGAGACGGCGATTGTATCGATTGAAAAAGTATCTTCAGAAGATGGAGAGACAATGGAAGTCAAATATGACGAAAATGGAAATCAGTCACAAGTAGTTACTCAGACAGCTGACAACAACGATAGTGGCAAAGATTTTTCAAAAGAGAACTCTTTTTCCAAGGACAAGGGTGATGATGCAAGCGTGGAAGCAGGAAAATCTGTTGCAGTAAATGCAAATGAGATTAGAATGTTTGATGTTGCAGGCGAAGTTAGTGTCGATAAGGCAGATTTACCACAGCAGGTGGATGTTCAATCAATAATTGATCAGATTGTTGAAAGGACCACTTCTCAGATTGCAGCAGATAGCACACAGACTATAGAGATGGTGCTTCATCCGGAGAGCTACGGTAAACTCATACTTCATGTATCTGCTGATAAAGAAGGCAATATAACCGCCCAGATTTATACACAAAACGCTGAGGTAAAGGAAGCGCTTGAGAGCCAGATGGCAATTTTAAGGGCTGATATGAACAGCAATCACGGAGGCAAGGTACAGGCGATAGAAGTAACTGTTTCATCACATGAGTTTGAAGAAAATTTGGAGCAGGATGCAGCTAGAGATGAGAGAAACGCAGCTGACCAGTCACAGCAGAACAACCATAACAAGACACGAAACATTAATCTAAATGATTTAGATGAGTTACAGGGTCTTATGACTGAGGAAGAAATGCTGGTGGCAAGCATTATGAGAGATCATGGAAACACCGTTAATTTCACTGCTTAGGCTAGAAAGGAGGAACTATGGCACTTACACAAGAAATTAAAGATGGAAAACTTGTAAACGAGACTGAGAATCTTTTGAAAAAATCAAAGGAGAAGAAAAGTAATGATGCGCTTGATAAGGATGCTTTCTTAAAGCTTCTGGTTGCAGAAATGCAATATCAAGATCCACTGGAGCCTACAAGTAATACTGAGTGGGTAGCGCAGATGGCAAGCTTCTCGGGCGTAGAAGAGATGCAGAACGTTGAGACTCTTGTTAACAACATGCAGGCATCTAGTCTTGTTGGCAAATATGTAATCCTAAATACCACAGAAGGTGGCAATTCTACATATGTCTCTGGTGTAGTTGATTACGTTTACTACGAAGACGGCGAAGCGTTTTTGTCAGTTAATGACAAGCTTTATAGCATTAAAGATTTGGATACTGTTGCAAACGAGGAATATGTTGATGCAGTAGCTACAGCGGATGCGTTGAGCGAGGCGATTAAGAAGCTTCCTTCGAAGAACAACATTACTCTAAACGATGAGGAGGCTGTCCTTAAGGTAAGAGAATTGTTAGATTCTATGAACGAATATCAAAAACAATTTGCAGATAAAGATGCAGTTGTCAGATTTGAAGAAATTGAAAAAAGACTAAAGGAATTGCATGCAATATACGATGTATAATGTAACGACATTAGTTTCAGGGAGGAAACAAATATGAACAAGATTCAAAATCAGTTCACTTCCATTGAGCAGGTCACAAACCAATTTCTTGACAATAAGACGAAAGCAACAAAAGCATCAGATTATGCAGGTCTATCATTTCAGGAGCTGTTAGCACAAAAAGCGGCACCGGTTGATAAGACAGGGGAGCTTAAGTTTTCAAAGCACGCACTTCAAAGACTTGATGAGCGAGACATAAGTCTTTCAACAGAGCAGAGTGAGAGACTTAATCAAGGAATATCAATGGCTAGTGAAAAGGGAATCAAGGATTCCTTGGTATTAGTTGATTCGCTGGCGTTCATAGTGAACGTGCCCAACCAGACGGTGATTACCGCAATGGGAGCAGATGAATCAGCAGAACATGTTTATACAAATATTGATGGCGCTGTTATAGTATAGCCGGACCTTCGGGAGGCTATAATCCCTGACTGACAGATGGGATTGCCCGTTCAGCGCAAATGGAGGTCATTCATTATGATGAGAGCACTTTACTCTGGTGTTGCCGGTCTTAAGACACACCAGACCAAGATGGATGTTATCGGTAACAATATTGCTAACGTTAACACCGTGTCATTCAAATCTTCTTCAGTTGTATTCAGTGATTTGATGTATCAGACCACCTCTGGAGCTTCAGGAGCTACAGCTACAAAGGGTGGTATCAATCCAAAGCAGATAGGTCTTGGATCTACCGGAGCTGCTACCAACATCAGCATTACACAGGCGGGTGCATCGCAGACCACCGGAAATGCCTTTGATATTAAGCTTGCGGATTCTAATAGTACCAATTTCTTTATAGTAAATAATGGCGCGGAGAATCTGTTCACCCGTGCTGGCTCATTTACTGTAGATGCAGCAGGCAATCTTGTAATGACATCTACAGGCTACAATGTAATGGGCTGGCAAGTTGACCCATTAACTGGTGATATTAAGCGTGATACTGTGTCTAAGCTTCAGATTATGAGCGCAGAGAATATGACATCTGCACCGGAAGCTACTACCAATGCATATCTTTCAGGTGTTATTGATAAAAATGATACCGATGTTAACAGCGACAATGGATATGCTATGAATCTGAATTTTTATGATTCATTGGGCTACAGCTACACTGCGCAGTTTGCTACAAAGAAGGATCCTACAAGCACATATGATGGTGCATATACAGTCGAGCTTACTCATATCTATGATTCTGAAGGAAATGATATGTTAGCTGACTGGCTTAGTGTTACAGTAAAGAATCCTGATGGAACTGATGCTGTAGATGCTGATGGCAATCCAATATATCAGAATAAGCTTAGTGATTTGTTTGGTAATGATACATTTACCACTAAATCTTATTCAATAAAGAACACGGCAGTAACCTCAAATGGAGCTACTCTTAGAGCTACTTATACCGACCAGGCAGATGCTACTCAGAAGGTAACTCTTAATTACACAACTGCAGCAGGAGGCGCCAGATATGAGCAGAATGCGGCGGGAGATTGGGGTATTTACTTCACCGGTGTTGATTCTGCCGGCAATACCCAGACTGAGTTCATGACTCTTTCAGATGCTTTTGGTATTTCAAAAGAAATTGCAGACCTCATTGCTGAAGAGGGTTCAACTGTATATCCTCAGGCTACAGTAGATATGGCTACAGGTACTTTTGTAGTTACTTCGCCTACAACCAACCATTCTCTGGTATTTGACCTTGAGAATGTAAATGGAAATGGTAGTGGTGCTCTTAATTATGTAGGAGCGACAGGACTTACTAACCAGACCCTTATGCTTTCCAAGATTATAAATGATGTTACAGGAGCTTCTGTATTTGAAGACATCGATGTAGATTTTAGAAATTGTCTTAATTATGACAATGGAAAGACATCTACATTATCAATTGATCGTGGTGCAACCGATGGTACAACCGGTCTAGGCAAAAAGCTTGGTGCATTAACCGGTATTTCAATTGACAATGCAGGACGCATTTTCGGAAGCTATGACAATGGTAATACTACATTGCTTGGTCAGATTCCTGTAGCACAGTTCGCTAATGCATCAGGTCTTGAGGCAATAGGTAACAGCATCTATAAGACAACCCTTAACTCGGGTGATTTCGATGGAATCGGTGTTGATGCAACTGCTGATGGTGGTGGAATGTCTACTGGTCAGCTGGAAATGTCCAACGTAGATTTGGCGTCTGAGTTTACAGATATGATCACAACTCAGAGAGGTTTCCAGGCTAATTCACGTATCATTACTACTTCAGATACGCTTCTTGAGGAACTCATTAATCTTAAGAGATAATTTTAAAGTTTTGTTTAGCTAAGCGAGGAGCGGATAGCTCCTCGCATTTTGCTTTGATTTATATGAGAATATCAAGATTTATACGTTTTGCGTTACTCTGTTATGTAAACTTTTTATTTAGAAAAAATGAAGTAGACAATTGAGTGTAAATCTTGTAAAATTGTAACGAATGTAATGGGTAATATTATGTCATCTTGCAGGGTGACATAAATGGAAAGGTGATACACTTTTGGATCTAGCGTCAATACTTGGACTAGCAATAGGTGCAGGAATGGTTATCTTCGGAATTATTTCTTCCGGAGGTACTGCGGCAATACCTAATTTCATTGATGTTCCTTCTATCATTATTACGATAGGAGGCTCTTTGTGTGCTACGTTAGGTGCCAATAAGATCCCGGATTTCATTGCTGGTCTTAAGGGTATACTTATTTCGACGAAGGAACCTAAGGCAGATTCTGCAGGCACTATCAGGCAGATAATCAATCTGTCTAATGTGTCTAGAAGAGAAGGGTTGCTGGCATTGGAAGATGCGTCAGCTGATATTGAAGATCAATTCATAAAAAAAGGCGTTATGCTCGTGGTAGATGGTACTGACCCTGAGCTCGTACGAGGCATTCTGGAGACTGAGCTGATGTGTATCGAGCAAAGACATAAAAAGGTTATGGCTTTTTGGGATAAATGGGCAGAGATGGGACCAGCCTGGGGTATGATTGGTACTCTTGTTGGACTTGTAAATATGCTTCAGAACCTGGAAGATGCGTCGACTATCGGACCTAATATGGCTGTAGCGCTTCTTACCACGCTTTATGGTTCATTGATTGCTAACTGGATTGCAGGACCTACATCTGCAAAGCTTGCTGTTGATAATGCAATAGAGATTACATTAAAAGAGCTTACTATTGAGGGCTTGCTTTCGATTCAAGCTGGAGAGAATCCGCGTATAATTGAAGAAAAGCTAAAATCATTCCTTTCACCGGCTCAGCGTGAAGCGTTCAGTGAGAATGATGGAGGAGGTGAGTAAGCTTGGCTAAGAGAAATGAAGATGCACCACCAAAAGGTTCGCCTGCATGGATGTCCACATTCTCTGACTTAATGAACTTGCTCCTGTGCTTTTTCGTTTTGCTGTTCTCAATGTCAACAGTTGATGCTGAAAAACTCGAAATGGTTATAGCCTCATTTCAAAAAAATTTTAGCGTCTTGTCAGGAAGCGGAGATACGGTCGGACAGGGTGTGCTCATATCATCAGGTATTTCAGTAATGAAAGACTTTGACGAATATTTCAATACAGCTTTTGATGTTAATGGCGAATCTGGTGAAGCTATTGGACAGATTGGTGAAGTCGGCAAAAAGCCTGATGAGAATATAGGAGAGACTAATCCTAACGGGGATATGTCTGGTGCGCCTGAGGATGCTAACTCATCAAGTCAGAGTACAGTTTCGGCGGATCAATTGTCTCAGGAAGAGATAAGTGAAGCTTACGAAGAGCAAACACTCTATGAGAGCGAAAAAATGGCTCAAGAAATAGAAGAGCTTGCAAAGCTGTACGGAATACAAGATAATGTTGAGATAGAGTTCAATGGTCAATATGTTGAGCTTACAATTAGCGGAGCACTTTTGTTTAACTCTGGATCGGCAACCATTGATTCTGGCGCTTACATGATAATGGATAGAATCGGTATGATTCTTAACAATTATCAACATAATCTCATTGAGATTGAAGGTCATACGGATAATGTTCCGATGCATTCTGCGAGATTTGAGAACAATGAAGTACTCTCAATGTATCGAGCTATGTGTGTAGCCGATTACTTTAGAGAACATACAGATATTCCGAGCGCTAATATTAAGTCTTCAGGAAGAGCGGATTATGCTCCTGTGGCTGATAATGATTCGCCGGAAGGACGGGCTAAGAATCGTCGAGTAGAGATAAAGATTTATAATATTTCTAATTCAAAGGGAGCACAGTAGGAGTAACGATGAAAAAGAATCTAATATCAGTACTGATTCTAATGTTGGTACTTGTAAATCTGGTACTTACCGCAATACTTATGTTTTCGATATTGCCGGAGACGAAGAAGGCTAATGAGCTTATTACGACAGTGGCAAGTGCTATTGAATTAGAGCTTACAAGTGGTGATGTTGTATCAAATGCCAACAGAGTACCTGAAGAGAATAAAGAATACCATGATGTAACTGGCCTCACATTAACTTTGAAGGATAGTGGTGATGGTGAAATGCATTATGCAGTTATCGATGTGACCATAGCATTGGATAAGACCAGTGAAGGCTATGCTGTGTATGGTGCAAACTTTGATTCATATACAAGTGTGATTAAGAGTACCATCAATTCTGTAGTAAGCCATTATACATTGGACGAGATGAGAAATGATTCGCAGGGAGCAGCTGATGAGATTCTTATTGAGCTGCAGTCACAGTTTTCATCAGATCTTATTGTAGGAGTTGCATTCTCAGGTACGACCTACCAGTAAACGGGAGGGTAAATGGGAGAAGTCCTTTCGCAAAATGAAATAGACAGTCTATTAGCGGCTTTAAATAATGGCGAGCTGGACGTAGAGGAGATAAAAGAATCTGGTGAAAAGCAGGTAAAAAACTATGACTTCGCCAGACCTAGCAAATTCTCTAAAGAGCATCTGCGTACGCTCGAAATAATATTTGAGCATTTTGGACGTTTGCTTTCGACTAATTTACCGATATACCTTCGAAAGAATATACAGGTAGAAGTAATGAACTCGGAGGCGGTTACTTATCTAGAGTTCTCAAATGCATTATCTAATCCTGTCTTACTTGGAGTTGTAGATTTTGCACCGCTTCAAGGAAATATACTTATGGAATTGGCTACAAACTTGGGGTATGCGATTGTAGATCGAATGCTCGGAGGATTGGGAACACCAATTGATAAGACTAGAGATTTTACAGAGATTGAGTTGCTTATTATAGAACGCATTATGACGGTGTGCGTTGAATTACTTAGGGAACCGTGGGAGAACGTTTTAGATGTGCATCCCAGACTTGAACGCATTGAGACAAACTCACAGTTTGCACAGATTATTTCACCGTCAGAGATGATAGCAATTGTAACCGTCAATATCAAAATTGGTGATGTTGAGGGGTTGATGAATATATGCTTGCCATATATAACTCTTGAGTCCGTAATGGATAAGTTGAATACCAAGTTTTGGTATTCAAATATGCAGGAGAAAGACCAGCAGCAATATTCAGAAACGATTGAGGCATTGATTGCTAAAGCTGAAATACCTGTAAAAGCAGTTTTGGGGCAGAGCATGATTTCTGTCAATGAATTTGCTACATTGCAGGTTGGAGATATCATACGTCTTGATTCGAAAGTTGATGAAGAACTTGATGTCTATGTAGGCAATATTAGAAAATTCACTGCACTGCCTGGTGCAAACGGAAAAGATTATGCAGTCCGTGTAACATCGGTAATCAGGGAGGAATAACTAAATGGGTGATGGCGTAATGTCACAGGAAGAAATTAACGCGCTGTTTAGTGGCGGTGGAGCTTCCTCTGGCGCTGCAGAAACAAGTCTCACTGCAGAAGAAAAAGATACAATAGGCGAGATTTCCAACATTAGTATGGGAACCGCGGCGACGACTCTTTTTTCACTGGTAAATAGAAAAGTAGAGATTTCCACTCCCAAGGTGACGGATGGTACATGGGAGGATATAGTTGCTAAATATGAGAAGCCTTGCGTGTTTATACGGATCGCATACACTGTAGGACTTGACGGCAGTAATATTCTTGTATTAAAAGAAAATGATGTTAAAATAATCACTGACCTTATGATGGGTGGTGATGGTACTAATACCGATGGTGAGCTTGGCGAGCTTCATTTGTCAGCAATAAGTGAAGCGATGAATCAGATGATGGGATCTTCTGCAACGTCCCTTTCATCTATGCTGAATAAGACAATCGATATTAGTCCGCCGGTATCAAATCTAATAGATTTGCAAAATGATTTGGACGAGGGAATGCTAGATGATTTCCTTAGCAGCAAATTCGTGAAGATATCTTTTAGATTACTGATAGGTGATTTGATTGACAGTGAGATAATGCAGCTTTATCCATACTCTTTTGCAAAAGAGATGTGTAAGAGCATTACAAGCACAATGGAAGATGATTTAGGCTCTGTAATGGAGGATATGGCTTCGCTGGATTCTACTCCAGAGCCACAACCGCAACCGGCAGCACCGCAGGCGGCTCCTCAACAGCCTATGCAGGGGCAGCCGATGATGGGACAACCGATGATGGGCCAGCCTATGCAGGGGCAACCGATGATGCAGCCGATGATGGGACAGCCTATGATGCCACCAATGATGGATCCTAGCATGTTCTATGGTGGCCAACCGGTAAATGTTCAGGCGGCTTCATTCCAACCTTTTGTAGGCAATTACGAGAATTACGTACAGCCTGAAAATATTGAGCTCATAATGGATGTGCCTTTGGAGGTAACAGTTGAGCTTGGAAGAACAAGGAAATCTATACAAGATATACTTGATTTTTCACCCGGTACTATTATAGAGTTAAACAAGATTGCCGGTGAACCCATCGACGTCCTCGTTAATGGCAAATATGTGGCTAAAGGCGAGGTTGTAGTAATAGAAGAAAGCTTTGGTGTTCGTATTACAGAGATCATCAAGGAAAAGTAAAATAAGGAGATTAAATTATGGCAAAGAACATACTGATTTGTGATGATGCAGCATTCATGCGAATGATGATTAAAGACATTCTCACGAAGAACGGCTACAACATTGCAGGGGAGGCAGAGAACGGCTCGGTTGCTGTAGATAAGTATAAGGAGCTCAAGCCGGATCTTGTTCTTATGGATATTACTATGCCGGAGATGGATGGTATTCAGGCACTTAAGAAGATTCGTGAGAATGACCCAAGTGCGAGTGTTATCATGTGTTCAGCAATGGGCCAGCAGGCAATGGTTATCGAGGCTATTCAGTCTGGAGCTAAGGACTTTATTGTTAAGCCGTTCCAGGCGGAGAGAGTTATCGAGGCAGTTAAAAAGGTAGTAGGCTAATACATGGCATTATTTCTGTATACCAGTGGCTCAAGTTTGGGTCAATTAATTGTTGTACTGATAAGCTTTGTGGTGATACTTATATTGACGTATTACACCACAAGGTGGGTTGCTGGTTATCAGAAGTCTAAGACTTTTACACAGAATCTGTCTATTCAGGAGACTTTGAGGCTTCCTAATAATAAATACATTCAGCTTATTAAGGCTGGAGAAGATACATTTTACGTTATAGGGATTGGCAAGGATACTGTGACTCATTTAGGGACATTGTCAAAAGATGATTTGAAGACCATTTCAGAATCCGAGGCCAATGATGTGCCTACTCCGAAAGGAGACTTTAAAGAGATTCTTGACAGATTTAAACAGGGAATGGGCAGGAAATAATATTGCACGATTTCATGACTGTCAAACAAAAGAGAATATTTAGGATTTCGATCCTGGTTGCGATGACGCTGCTGATTACGGCAGCGTCGTTTTGGACGTATGGGACAATTTCTAACGCTGCAGCAATCGATGCAGGCACTAATAACAGTACTGCTGCAAGAGAGAATGAGCGAACAGAAGCTGATATTGATGAGCTTAATGTGACACGAGGCGATCATGAACTTGATTTAACGACAAGAGCTTCATCAGATGGCACATCATTATCTTTAACATACAATTCTGAAGCAACCACGTTATCTGCACCGCTACGAATATTATTACTTCTAACTGTAATATCGCTAGCACCTTCGATTCTTGTCATGCTTACAAGCTTTACAAGAATTATTGTTGTGCTACATTTTGCTCGTACAGCTATTGGTACCCAGACCTCGCCTCCTAATCAGGTGCTTATAGGCCTGGCTCTTTTTCTTACTTTTTTCATTATGAATCCTATTTTTGTAAGGATTAATAATGAGGCAATAAAGCCACTTGATGCTGGCGAAATTACACAGGAGCAGGCGTTAGAGATAGGTATGGAGCCTATTAGAGAGTTTATGTTTAGCCAGGTGCTCGTCAAAGATATTAATCTTTTTACAGAAATTAGTGGTGAGATATACGAGACAACAGAAGATATTCCTAATTATGTGCTTATCCCAGCTTTCATTTTAAGTGAGCTTAGGCAGGCATTTATTATTGGTTTTTGTATATATATTCCATTTATAGTTATTGATATGGTGGTGTCATCAGTGCTTATGTCTATGGGTATGATGATGCTTCCGCCTACAACCATATCGTTGCCGTTTAAGGTACTATTATTTATCCTTGCAGATGGCTGGGAACTGATTATTGGTAACCTAGTTAAAACTTTCTACTAGTGGAGGTCGTTTATGTCACAGGGAATGGTGTTAGATATAGCTAGAGAGGCAATTTTCAACATAATTATTTGTGCAGCGCCTATACTACTTATATCATTGGTAATAGGACTTGTTGTTAGTATCTTTCAGACTGTTACGTCGATACAAGAGCAGACACTTACGTTTGTACCTAAGCTGGTTGGCGTAATGCTGGGGATTCTTTTATTTGGCTCATTTATTATCAATAACATTGATACGTATATGACCAATTTATGGTCTAATTTTAGCTTGTATATCAGCTAGGTAGGCTATGATTGATGTTTCGTTTAATTTATATAGTTTTGAATATTTTTTGCTTGTCCTAATTAGGATTGCTTCGTTTATGGTGGCAGCACCTTTTTATGGACTAAGAAACATTCCGGCTAGAACTAAAATAGGACTTGCCCTTTTCGTATCCATTCTGATTTATGGAAGCATAGATATATCTAGCTTGGACTTAAATGATGCGGGTACACTATCCTATGGAATCTTAGTTGGCCAGGAGGCTCTCACTGGATTGTTCGTAGGATTCGCAGCAAATGTTTGTTCCTACATAATTCTTTTTGCAGGTAACATGATTGATACCAACATAGGACTTGCAATGGCACAGGAGTATGATCCCATCAATCATACACAGGCTACACTAAGTGCAAATCTATATAATTACTTGGTATTGCTTTTACTTCTTGTTAGTGACATGCATCGTTTTATTTTAAGGGCTATTGTAGATACCTATGATGTGATTCCGATGGGAGGAGCACAGTTTCATTTTGACGAGTTATATAAGATAATGTTGTCTTATATAGTGCAATTGTTTGTTATCGCTTTTAGGATCATTTTACCAGTGTGGAGCTGCATAATGGTAGTCAACATAGTACTGGGAATAATGGCAAAGGTTGCGCCGCAGATGAATATGTTCGCGGTTGGAATACAGATAAAAGTGCTTATAGGCTTTACTGTTATGCTGCTTACAGTTTTTTTACTTCCGAATATTTCGGACTTCATATTCAAGCAGATGAAAACAATGATTCGACTTTTTACAGCCGCCATGACACCGGGACAATAGGATTTGAAGATGGAAGAGGAATTATATTTCCAATTTAATCTACAGTTTTTCGCAAAAGACGGAGAGGGCGGAGAAAAAACAGAACAGCCCACCGACAAAAAGAAAAACGATACTAGAGATGAAGGCCGCGTAGCTAAAAGCAAAGAGCTTTCTAGCGCACTTGATCTTATTGCGCTGTTTCTTGTTATGAAATTGTTTGTATCCATGGTTTCAGGAAGATTTATGGACATCTTTAGGTGGTCTTTTAATATGATTCCTGATTTTTTGGATAATAATAAGGTTACAGTTACATCAGCCGCAGTTAGTGGTGTGATGTCCGAGTGTATAAAAGATATTTTGCTTACGCTTATGCCGTTTTTGATAGCATCTGTGGCCATTGCAATCGGATCTAATATGCTTCAGTTTAAGTTCAAAGTAACGACTAAGCCACTTCAACCTAAGCTGAGCAAGTTTAATCCGATAAATGGGTTTAAGCGTATGTTCTCAAAGCAGAAGCTTTTTGACTTGGCATTGTCCATAGTGAAGATAGCATTGATATTTCTTGTTGCTTATATAACGATAAAAAAGCAGGCAAATAGCTTATTTTTACTGTACGATATGCCTCTATTTCAGGCTATAGGGTTAGTTGGTGGAATTATTCTCGATGTAGGGCTTCGAATTTCGTTGATATATCTTATCATTGGCATCGTAGATTTAATTTACCAAAGATACAAGTTTAACGATGACTTGAAGATGACCAAGCAGGAAGTTAAGGATGAGTATAAGAATACCGAAGGAGATCCGCAGGTAAAGGGACAGCAAAAAGCCAGAATGCGTGAGGCATCGCGTAGGCGTATGATGCAACAGGTGCCACAGGCGGATGTAGTAATTACTAACCCTACCCATCTTTCAGTTGCGCTTAAATACGATAGCTTTTCTGGAAGAGCGCCAGTTGTAGTGGCAAAGGGTGAAGATTATGTTGCTTTAAAAATTAGAGAAGTAGCCAGAGAACACAATATTGAGATTGTGGAGAATAAACCTTTGGCGAGAGCTCTTTATGCTACTGTGGATTTGGATCAGGAGATTCCGCAGGAACTTTATCAAAGTGTCGCAGAGATTCTTGCAGATATTTATAAGGCAAGAGGCGACGTTAGCGGACAGACGGCGTAGGCTTAGATTACTTTAAACTGAAAGGAGGGGAATATGCCGAAGTCAATTCAAAAAGCTGATATTGGCGTAGCATTATATTTGCTTGCGGCTGTAGTTTTCTTTATCATTCCCATTCCTTCTATTGTGCTGGATGTCATGCTGGCACTTAATATTTCTGTTGCTTTAATTGTCTTGTTTAATTCGCTTTTTGTAAAAGAAGTCCTGGATATGTCATTTTTTCCAACGCTGCTTCTTTTTACTACTATTTTCAGAATTTCACTTAATGTATCTAGTACCAGATTGATCCTTGGAAAAGGATATGCTGGAAATGTTGTAGCTACCTTCGGACAATTCGTAGGTGGTGGTGACATGATTTTGGGTACAATTGTTTTCATTATTCTTGTCATAATTCAGTTTGTAGTAATCAACAAAGGTTCAGAACGTGTATCAGAAGTAACTGCCAGATTTACACTTGACGCTATGCCTGGTAAGCAGATGGCGATTGATGCGGATTTAAATACAGGAGCTATCACTGATGAGGAAGCAAAAATCAGACGAAATAAAATCCAGGAAGAGTCAAGCTTCTTTGGATCAATGGATGGTGCTACCAAGTATGTAAGGGGAGATGCTACAGCAGGTCTGATAATTACTTTTGTCAATTTGATTGGCGGTACTGCCATGGGTATGCTCAATGGTGGGATGGCTTTCACTGATGCTCTTATGCAGTATGGTCTATTGACGATAGGAGACGGACTTTCTTCTCAGATTCCTTCGCTTTTAATATCTCTTTCAACGGGTATTTTAGTAACAAAGGGATCAAAAAATGCAGATTTTTCAAATGTCCTAGTAAAACAGCTATTTGGCATTCCGAAAGTGCTGTTTCTGGTAGGTGGTGCACTTATAGCACTGGGAATGTTTACTCCATTAAATTTAGTGCTTTTTCTTGCATTTGGACTTGCTTTTATCATTGCCGGGCGCTCGATCGCTAACACAATTAAAGTTGATAAAGTGGAGGAAGAGGCTACAGCTGTGGAAGAAGAAGCGGCAGAGATACGAAAACCGGAGAATGTTGTTTCTTTGCTACAAGTTGATCCTATTGAACTTGAGTTTGGATATGGAATAATCCCACTTGCAGATGTAAATCAAGGTGGAGATCTCTTGGATCGAGTTGTAATGATTAGAAGGCAGATTGCAATAGAATTAGGTACAGTAGTTCCTATCATTCGTCTTCGAGATAATATTCAGCTTAATCCTAACCAATATATTATAAAAATTAAAGGCATTCAGGTTACTGAGGGTGAGATTCTGTTTGATCATTATATGGCAATGAATCCTGGCTACGTAGAGGAGGAAATAACTGGCATTCCAACTTTTGAGCCTTCTTTCCATTTGCCGGCGATTTGGATTACGGAAAGTCAAAGGGAGCGAGCTGAGAGTGTGGGCTATACAGTTGTTGATCCACCATCAATTATAGCTACCCATCTGACAGAGGTGATTAGACAGCATATAGCTGAGCTTTTAACCAGACAGGATGTACAGAATCTTGTTAATAACCTTAAAGAGACCAATCCTGCTCTTGTAGACGAACTCATTCCTAAACAGCTTGGCTTGGGTGAGGTTCAGAAAGTACTGCAGAATCTTCTTAAGGAGGGAGTTTCTATCAGAGACTTGCTTACGATATTCGAAACACTTGCCGATCATGCCACTACAACAAGAGATACTGATGTGCTTACCGAATATACGAGACAGGCACTCAAGAGAGCTATTTCAGGTAGATATTTTGCTCCTAACGAAATGACAAGTGTTGTGACTCTTGACCCTAAGATTGAGCAGGAGATAATGTCATCAATTAAGCAAACTGAGCAAGGCGCATATATGACATTGGATCCGGAACGAGTGAAGAATGTCATTGAAAGCACTAGAAATGAAGTACAAAAGCTAGAAGATGCGGGAAGAAATCCTATTGTTATTACATCTCCAATCGTTAGAATGTACTTTAAGAAGATGACTGAAGATTATTTTAAGGACTTATCTGTTATTTCATATAATGAGATTGAGTCGGATGTAGAGCTTCAGTCAGTAGGAATGATCACAGCATAATAGTATAGAATATGAACATAAAAAAATTCGAAGGAAAAACTAAAGACGAGGCCATAGCTGCAGCAAAGGCAGAAATGGGGCCTAACGTTGTTATAATGAATGTAAAGGAAGTCCGAGCAAAGGGCTTTCTTGGAATGCTTGGCTTTAAACCGGGGATTTTCGAAGTCACCGCTGCCATAGAGGAATCTGGAGCGTACGTTTCACCTGGCCAGGCTTTTGCGCAGGTTTCAGCACAGAGAAAAAGCTTTGATGCTGTGGCGGACGATAGCGTAGAAGTTGCTACTGAAAAATCAGATGATTGGGCCGGAGCTTTAAGTGAGATAGGAAAGATTGTAAAGATTTCCGAGGAGAATGTAACAAGAAAGCAAAATGAGATTTTGGAGCCTAAGAGTGCGCCTTCAAGAGCTACGAATATAATTAAGGCGCAGCCTACAGCAAAGCCAAAACTTAATCCAGCTGTGATTAAGCCTGAGCATGAAGATGAGGAAAGCGAGATTGAGCTTGGGCTTCCAAAGCATGAACAGCGGAAAAATGCTGCTTTTCTAAAAATGATTTACAACACACTTTTGGATAATGAGGTTAATGAGAAGTACATTAATCAGATTATGGATGATGTAGAAAAAATAATGCAGGATAATTCCAGCGTTGATTACATTGTTTCTAACACTTATCAGAAGATGGTACTGAAGCTCGGAAAGCCATGTGTGATTGAAGGTGGAAGTAAGGGACCGAGGGTAGTATTTTTCATCGGGCCTACAGGAGTTGGTAAAACAACTACTATAGCAAAGCTAGCATCAAAATTTCAGCTTGAGGAAAATAAGAAAGTTGCGCTTCTGACAGCTGATACGTATCGTATTGCTGCAGTGGAACAGCTTAAGACCTATGCCGGAATTTTGGGGGTACCTCTGAATATTGTATACAGTCCTGAGGATTTGGCTAAAAATATCAGCAATTATGACGACTATGATTTGATAATGATTGATACTGCAGGATTTTCACATAAGAGCGAGAACCAAAAGAACGATATGAGGACACTTATTGATTCACTTCCTGCAAATTATGATAAATCGGTTTATCTTGTATTGTCAGCTACTACTAAGTATAAGGACTTGATGGAGATTGCAGATACCTATAAGGAAATTTCGGATTATGATCTTATTTTTACTAAGCTAGATGAGACAAATACATACGGAAATATCCTCAATATAAAACTATATACAGGAAGTGGTGTAAGTTATGTCACCACAGGCCAGAATGTACCTGATGATATTGAAGTTATAGATACACAGAAGATAGTTACCACCTTACTTGGAGGTCAATAATGGATCAGGCTGAGCAGCTGCGCAATGCAGTGAAAAAGCACCAAGAAAATAGTGGTGCCATAGAGTCAAAGCCAGCTCAGGCTAGAGTTATAACCGTCACCTCCGGAAAGGGAGGAGTAGGTAAGTCTAATACGTCTGTGAATCTTGCTGTCCAATTTAGAAAAATGGGCAAGAAGGTTATTATTTTTGATGCCGATTTGGGACTTGCTAATGTAGAGGTTATGTTTGGGAAAATGCCGGAACATAACCTAAGCGATGTCGTATATCGTGGAATGAGTATTACAGATGTTATAACAGAAGGTCCTATGGGAATCGGTTTTGTATCTGGAGGTTCAGGAATTATTGGCCTTAATAATCTGAATGCTGATCAGATTGGTTTTTTAATTCATAATCTGCATAGGCTTGGGGAAATGGCTGATGTTTTGATTATAGATACAGGAGCAGGCATTTCTGATAGCGTGCTTATGTTTGTCATGGCTAGTCCGGAGGTGTTGCTAGTATCGACACCAGAGCCTTCAAGTCTTACGGATTCTTATTCCCTTATGAAGGCACTATATAAAAACCCAGGATTTAACAAAGATCGAACTAAGATTAGTGTTATTGCAAATAAGGTGACCTCATATGCTGAAGGCCAGCTGGTATATGAAAAATTACAGACTGTAGTGTCAGAGTTCTTGGATGGCAATTTGGAATACTTAGGTATGATTCCACAGGATGCTAATTTGGAAAAAGCAGTTAGAATGCAAAAACTTGTCAGCGTTGAGAACCCTAGCTCGAGATCTAGCAGGGCATTTGAGTTGATTGCGCAATCGCTTATGAACAAGGATGCAGCTAATGAGCCTAAGGAGAGAGTGGGTATAGGTCATATGATTTCACAGCTACTAAAAAGAGGTATTGGCTAATGATTCCAAGACAAGTAAAAATAGGCAGCCGAGTTGAAATAAGAATTGTTCAACAGGTTAGAGACGAGCACATGCCGGTAGCAGATAAAGTGATGTATATATCTTCTATTGTTGACATGGCAGAAAATGAAGACATCATTTACATTTATCAGCCTACGGAGAGAACAAGGCCAGTTAATCTTCAGAGTAATATTAGGTATGATTTTATCTTTATCACAGATGGTACATCACTTTATAGAGCAGAAGGTGAATTCATAGGATACGCGAAGGAAGCTGGAAGGAATGATATAATTTACAACAAGATTAAGATTACCAGTCCTGTAGTTAAGCATCAGCGTAGAGAGTTTTATAGGCAAGTTTGCAATATTCCCGTTATTTTCTATGAAATACCTAGTGAAGTAGCTCTTCTTCCTGAAATGAATAGTATAGAGAGCGCTTTGGAAGATGGCTCAATCGAAGGGGTAAAGGGAAGTCTTACAGGTACAATTCTCGATATTAGTGGCGGAGGCATAAGGTTTACGAGTAATAAACAGATGCTTCGTGGCATGTACGGTTTGTTTGAATTTGAGATAGACAGTGGTAAGGGAAAGCAGACAATTAGAGTCGTAGGACAGCTTCTGGATTCAGGAGCACCGGAAGGCTCAATTGGAATATATCACAATAGAGTAAGCTTTTCATTTAAGAGTAATAAGGATAGGGAATCAATTGTACAGTTTGTTTTTACTGAACAATTGAGAAAACGTAACGGCTAACATTACTTTGCACTCGTGAGAAGTTATAGCCGTGATATAATGTATTTATAAGAGGTAGTAGACATGGAGATACAATCTTCAAAAGAAAATTCGAAGCTCCATAAACGTCAGGCCACCAAAGACTCAAATGGAAAATTAAATGGAAATGTATTAATTGCTATTGCTAGTTCAACGGGCGGTCCGAAGGCATTGCAGGAATTTTTACCAATGCTGCCAGAAAACTTAAATGCGCCAATTGTTCTAACGCAGCATATGCCGAAAGGATTCACAAAGGCTATGAGTGACAGATTAAATTCACTCTCAAAGGTCACTGTTCATGAGGCCGGTCAAGGTGATGTCCTTGAAAAAGGGCATGTGTATATAGCACCAGGTGGTTTTCATTTAACTTTTAGCAAATCTATTCGAAAGCAGGTGACAACTGTTCTGTCGGATGATCCTCCAGTAGGAACCTTGAAGCCGTGCGCGAATGTGATGCTTGAGTCTTTGAAAAATACTCCTTATGACACAATCTTGTGTGTTGTTCTCACCGGAATGGGAGAGGATGGTACAAAAGGAATAATGTCATTAGGGGAGGCAAAAGACATTTATGTTATTTCACAGAGCAGAGAAACATGCGTTGTTTATGGTATGCCAAAGGCGATAGCTGAAGCTGGCTATTCGGATGAGGTTTTACCGTTGTTGTCAATCGCCGCAAGAATAGAAAAATTAGTGGGGGTACAATGAAATGGATGTAAGTCAGTATCTTGATATTTTCATCGATGAAACAAACGGTCATATTCAGACATTAAATGACTGCATTATGACTCTCGAGAACAATCCTGAAGACAAGGATACCATTAATGAGCTTTTTAGGGCAGCACACTCGCTTAAAGGCATGGCAGGTACCATGGGCTTTAAACGTATGCAGCATCTTACTCATGATATGGAGGATGTTTTCCAGGAGGTAAGAAACGACAACATTAAGGTCACAAGTGAAATGATTGACCTTCTGTTTGAGTGCCTCGATGCAATTCAGGAATATGAGGATAATGTAAAGGCCACATCTGATGAGGGTACTGAAGATAATCAGACAATTATTGATAGACTAAATGCATTTCTTAATGGTGATGCTACAACGTCTACTCAAGCAGAAGCACCGGCTACAGATGCTGCTGAGGAGGCTGCAGAGGACAGCGATGATGAAAAATTCAGGAAAGTCCAGCTTACAGATGCTGATAGAGATGCTATAAAAGCCGCAGAAGATGCTGGTCAGAAAATATATGGATTGACTGTATATATTCAGCAGGACTGCCTACTTAAGGCCGCAAGAGCATTTCTTGTATTTAAGGCGATAGAGGACTTTGGACAGATACTTGTTTATAACCCTAGCTCACAGGATATTGAGGATGAAAAGTTTGAAAATGACTTTTCTATTTACATTGGAATAGACGCACCTATCGAGGACGTAATTAAGGCTGCTTCTTCCGTTTCAGAAATTGAAAAGATTGCATATGCTGCAACTGATTATGCAAACCTTGTAATGCAGGCATCCGAAGAGGAGGAAGCTGCAGCAGCTTCTGAGACATCAGTACCAGTTGAGGCTAAGCCGCAAGAGCCAGCTAAAACAACTGTAGAGAACGCCCCTGTAGTTGCAGCTAAGGCGGCACCAGCTCCTGCAGCAGCAAGCAATTCTCAAGAGAATAAAAAGCCGGCACAGGCAGGAAAAGCTGTTGTTACAAGAACTGTTCGCGTTGATATCGAGAAGCTTGATGCACTTATGAATCAGGTATCAGAGCTTATTATTGCGAAGAACTCACTTGTATCATTAAGTTCAGGCTCAGGTGAGAATGATGCTATTACCAATCAGTCATTCCATGACCAGATTGATTATCTTGAGAGGATTACAACAAGCTTACATGAGTCAGTTATGAAGGTACGAATGGTGCCTATTGAGTCTGTTGTTAATAAGTTCCCACGAATGATAAGAGATCTTTCTAGACAACTGGGCAAGAAAATGGAGCTTCAGATGTCTGGTGAGGATACAGAGCTTGATCGTACTGTAGTTGATCAGATTGGGGATCCGCTGCAGCACTTGCTTAGAAATTCAGCCGATCATGGACTGGAGACTGGAGAAGAGCGTATTAGAAGAGGAAAACCTGAAGTTGGTACAATTTTCCTCAATGCATTCCAGGAAGGAAACAATGTCATTATCGAAGTTGGTGATGATGGTAATGGTATTGATACTGAGAAGGTAAAGGCAAAAGCTATTGAGCGCGGTATTGTTACTGCAGAGCAGGCTGAGACACTAAGCCAGAAAGAAATCGTTGATTTCCTGTTTATGCCTAGTTTCTCTATGGCAAAGCAGATTACTGATATTTCAGGAAGAGGAGTTGGACTTGATGTTGTTAAGTCTAATATAGAAGCGCTTGGAGGAGACGTAGAGGTTAAGACTGCACTGGGAGAGGGATCTAAGTTTACGGTAAGACTTCCACTTAGCCTTGCTATTATTCAGGCACTTATGGTTGAGATTAGAGATGAGAAATATGCGATTGCGCTTGGCTCTATTCTTACAATTGAGTCAATTCCTGTTAGTGATATAAAATATGTGCAGGCAAAGGAAGTTATACATCTACGTGGTATGGTTATCCCGATTATTCGCCTTGATCAGGTATTGGATTGCCCACCTCAGGATGAGGATCCGGAGAATCTCACTGTTGTTATCGTTAAGAAGGGAGATAAGAGCGCAGGACTTGTTGTTGACAATCTTATGGGTCAACAGGAAATCGTTATTAAGTCACTTGGAAGCTATATTAATGGTAACAAGATTATATCTGGTGCAACCATACTTGGCGATGGTGAGGTAGCACTTATTCTTGATTCAAATCAGTTATTCTAAAGAGGGGGTACTGTAATGGCTTACGATATTGAAACTGCAGATAAGAATAGAATACAGTATATTGTTGTTAAGGTTGGCAGTGAACAGTATGGTATTGATATAGGTTATATTGACAATATTGTTCGTATGTCGAAAATTACTAGAGTTCCGAAAGTACAGCCGTATTTCCAGGGCATTCTTAATCTTCGTGGTGAAGTTGTTCCTGTTATGAGTATCCGTAGAAAAATGGGACTTGAAGACGATGAATATACTAATTCGACACGTATTGTTATTCTGAAAGTAGAGAATTCAGGAGCTATCGGAATAATAGTAGATGCTGTTAAGGAAGTTGTGACATTGTCTCAGGATGAAATTGATAGTCAACCACATAACGGTAAGGAAAATAATTTTATAAATGGTGTAGGTAAGAATGCTGAGGAGCTTATTTCGCTTCTTGATATCAATGCGGTTCTTGACGATAATATCGTCGGTTAGGAGTAGATATGGCAGAAATGAATCTGGCCAATATTAGTGATATGTATTGTGACGTATTACGTGAAATAGGTAATATCGGTGCGGGTAATGCTACAACTGCAATGGCTAATATGCTTGGCATAAAAATTGATATGAGTGTTCCACATGTAAAGTTTATGAATGTATCTGAGATGGGCGGAGCACTTGGAGACGAGGAAGAAATCGTTGTCGGTATTTTCCTTGGAGTTGAGATGGATGTCGAAGGAAGTATGATGTTTATTACAGATATGAAATCGGCGCACTATCTTGTTAACATGCTTATGATGAGACCGGCAGATTATGATGCTGACTTTGATGAGATGGATCTCTCAGCACTTAAAGAGATAGGCAATATTATTGCTGCATCATATCTTTCTGCATTGTCAAGCCTGACTAATATGGTTATTTCACCTAGTGTTCCGTTTATAGCTATTGATATGGCAGCGGCAATTCTTAGTGTTCCAGCTATTCAGTTTGGACAGATGGGTGATAATGCACTTCTTATTGCTACAGAGTTCGGAGATGAGGGACAGATTAAGGGTAATTTTATTCTTATGCCTGACGAGAACTCTTATGAAAAGATTTTAAATCATTTAGGAATTACCTGGTAAGGAGAAAAAATGGCGGAAGTAATAAAGGTCGGTATGGCTGACCTTAATGTATGTAAAGCGCCTAACTCTATTACTACCATCGGATTGGGATCATGCATCGGAGTCACTCTCTATGATCCGGTATCAAAAGTTGGCGGGATGGCACATGTAATGCTTCCTGACAGTACAGCAATAAAAAACAATACTAATATTGCAAAATTTGCTGATACGGGAGTCACAGAGCTTTTAAAAAGAGTCTTAGATGCAGGTGCAACAAAGTCAAGGTTAGTTGCAAAGATGGCAGGTGGAGCTAAGATGTTTGAAGTTTCAGGCGGAGCGGCTGCAACCATAAATGTTGGAGAGCGCAATGCTGCTGCAGTTAAAAGCAAGCTTCAAGAGTTTGGCATTAAGATTGTTGCTAGCGATACAGGACTCAATTATGGTCGTACAGTAGTACTTGACTGTAATAACGGGGATTTTTTGATTAAGGCTGTAGGTAAGGAACCTAAGACCATCTAGTGGGGGCACGATGAAGACAAGACTGATTCCTGCACTATCGACATTGTGTGCTGCAGCGATTACGAGCGTCTTTAGTCTTCTGCAAAGGGTTAGTTTTTCAGTTTTTCTTAAGAGACTAGCAATTGCAGTTGCTATCTTTCTAGTAATTGGATTGATTGCTGAAATCGTAATCGAGTGGAACTTTAAACCAGAAGAGGAGCCTGATGCTCAGGACGAGCAAGGCAACGATATGGAAGTAGAAGATAACATAGATACCGAAGCTGAGTCTGATGAGGACCAGATTTTATAGTATTTGAATGGGGCAAAAAGTAGTAAACAAAGAAAAACTATGGGAGGACTATTGCAAAAAGCCGACTTCAGAGCTTAGAGAACAGCTTATAGTCGAGTATGTCCCCTTAGTCAAAATTGTAGCCGGAAAGCTTAGCATGTATCTGGGATATAATGTTGAGTATGATGATTTAGTGAGCTACGGCGTCTTTGGGTTGATTGATGCAATTGACAAATTTGACATGGCTAAGGATGTCAAATTTGAGACTTATGCCTCACTTCGAATTAGAGGCTCTATATTGGATCAAATCCGAAAAATGGATTGGATTCCTCGTACGGTGAGGCAGCGTCAAAGAGCTATCGATGATGCCATAAGAAAAATAGAAATGCGGACAGGATTGTCAGCAACTGATGATGAGATAGCCAATGAGCTTGGCATAACGTCATCTGAGTTAAATGATTGGCAAGGTCAGTTAAAGGTCACAAACGTTGTATCGCTAAATGAGTATTTGGAAGCAGGTGGAGAGCCTGTAATGGATGCCCATCATAATAGTCATTTTATTCAACCTGAGGAAAATGTTGATAAAGAGGAGCTAAAGCAAAAGCTTACAGAGTCGCTTGCAGCATTGACAGAAAAGGAGAAACAGGTTGTTCTTTTGTACTATTACGAAGATATGACATTGAAGGAAATTGCTAAGATTCTGGATGTTACTGAGTCTAGAGTTTCTCAATTACATACAAAGGCGTTAGGCAAAATGCGAACAAAAATGGGAGAATACATGGGCATTATTCTTAATGCTTAACATTGCAGTTTCTAATCGGGGGAGAAGATTTGCAGGAAAATGGCTACTTTAAAATTGAAATTGAGAATGGGCATTCTTTCCTATGCATTTTTCCACCGGCAACTGAGGCGGGGGAGCCTGTTTCTGTTGATGAAATAATGAAATATTTGGAGTCGCATCGATATATGGATGTCGACCCTAAGAGCATACTCAGAACGATGGCCGATTTGAAGACATCTAATCGACTCGATCTGGGTATTTTTGATGGTATGGAGATGGCAGGAGCCGTCAGAATTAGCGTTTCACTTGATAAAATGAAGGTTACATGCAGAATGTATCCTCCTACAAGTGGTGGAATGGGAATTTCTATCAAAGATGTAAAGGCTGATCTTGAAAATAGAGGTATTGTCTATGGTATAGATGAAGCTTCTATAGCAAAAATGGTTACAACTAGAGTATATTGTACTGATTTTATAATAGCTACCGGAAAAGCACCTGAACACGGCATAGACGCTAGAATTGAATATAATTTCTCGGTTGATAAGTCACTTAAGCCGAAACTATTAGATGATGGTACTGTTGATTTCTTTAATATAGATACTATAAGCCATGTAAAGAAAGATCAGCAGCTAGCTTTATTACACCCTGCAATTATTGGGGCTCCGGGAAAAGATGTTTATGGCAATGTGATTAATCAAAGGCAGGCTAAAGGTGTGTCTTTATTTGCAAGTGCCAATACGTATCTTAGTGAAGATAAGTTTAAGCTGTTTTCAGCTGTTAATGGACATGCGTATTTGGCAAATGATATTGTTATGGTATCGGATGAATTTGAAGTGCCGGAAAACGTCGATTTGTCAACTGGAAATATTATCTATGATGGAAGTGTCCATGTTAAAGGAAATGTATGTGAGGGCTTTAGCGTAGAGGCTGATGGAGACGTTATTGTAGATGGCGTTATCGAAGGCGCGACCATAAAATGTGGTGGACAGGTAATCATCAGAAGAGGAATTCAGGGGCAAGGCAAGGTATATATTGAGGCTGCAAGCAATGTATTTTGCAAATACATTGAGAATGCAACAATAGTTGCAGGAGGCTATGTTGAGGCTGATTCTATAATCAATAGTAATATAACTGCAAAAGGGGATGTAATTGCTGTCGGTAAAAAGGGTATTGTTCTTGGCGGTATAGTACATGCTGATTGTAAAATCGAGGTTAATTATGCAGGAAATGAGCTAGGTGTTTCTACCCTCCTTGAGGTTGGAATCGACTCTCAGGTTAAGGCTCAGTTTACAGAAGTGCAAAAGCGTATGACTCAGACACAAAGTGAGATAGCAAAGCTAGATCCTGTGCTGAATGTGTATGCAAGAGCACTTAACATGGGAAAAGAATTAGATGAGAAACAGGCTTCATATATGCAGCTTGTAAATACTAAAATGAGGCAGTTGAAGCAGCAAATGGAGGATGATCGCGCACTTAGCAGGTCACTACAGCAGGAACTATATAAAAGTAATAGTGCAAAGATTGTTGTCAATAGGACTGCTTACCCTGGTGTTCGTATTAGAGTCTCTGGTAGTAATAAGGAGCTTATGGAATCTTGGTCTTCGTGTCAATTTAGAAGCAAGCACGGAGAAATTGAAATTGTTAATCAATAAGAGGATAAAATGTCTATCAGTCCAATAAACTTTAATGGAATGCTTCAGAACAACTCTGAAGTAGGAAATGTAAAGATTCAAGAAGATAGCCGTGGAGCTTTGGCGCAGAATGTTGCGCAAGCCGCGCAAACACAGACTGAACAGCAAGTAGCGCAGTCTGTTCAGCAGACCGAAAATAATGATCCTAACGCTTTCGATATGAGCGGAGGTGGATATGGATATGGCGGCGACGGTGGTCAAAATAGAAAAAAGAAAGATGATAAGGAGAAGAAGATTCTTAGTGATGGCTCCGTTACAATAAAGAACCAGCACAAGAGCT
The DNA here is from genome assembly GCA_045597645.1 of Lachnospiraceae bacterium. Classification (GTDB taxonomy): domain Bacteria; phylum Bacillota; class Clostridia; order Lachnospirales; family Lachnospiraceae; genus JAKSSE01. The sequence goes on from JAZLKM010000002.1 coordinate 166,249, forward strand.
TCAATATAACGATTTAATGACAATTTTGATATGGGCTTTAGTTATAATAGGCGTTGCAATGATTTTAGGCAGTTTCTTTGTTACAGAGAAACTGTCTAATTCTGATATAGAGAGAATTAGAAAATTAAGCGATGATGAAATAAAGATTATGATGGAAAAAGCTATGAATAATGCTCAGGGTATTATTGCTGACTCCATCGAGTCAGAAACTGAAAAAGCAATGGCTTCCATTGAAAGAAATGTGGATAAAGAGACTAATGAAAACATCATGCACATTGATGAGTACTCTAACACGGTACTTGAGACTATGAATAAATCTCACTCTGAGATTTTGTTTTTATACAATATGCTGGGAGATAAGCATGAAAGCCTTACGAAGTTGACTAAGGAGCTTCAGATGCTTGAGTCTGCTATTGCAATTGATAAAAAAGGGTTAGAAAAGAGCCTTGAGTTAGCAAAAGCGGAAGAGAGAGAGGCAGAACTTGACAGTGCTCTAGAGTTTAAAAAATCTGATGTTGCACAGGATTTGGCGCTAAATACTGATGAACATATGCTTACACCTGAGCAAAAGATTGCTAATGAAATGCTTCCGGGCTCAAATGATGCATATTTTGGTCACAATGAAGAGATTTTAACACTGTATAAAGGCGGAAGGACTCCGGTCGAAATCGCAAGAGAACTTGGCCTTGGACTCGGTGAAATAAAATTGGTATTACAGCTTAATCGTAAGGAGCAGACAGATGAGGCTTAAGTATTATTTGCGTGGAGCCGGTATAGGTATGCTTGTTACAGCAATAATACTAGCAACGGCTCTAAAACTGATGGGGTATGAAAAAAAAGAATATGTAGATAATGCTGCGCAAGAATCGATTTTAGGCGAAAAGCTAGAGAATGAGATGCAATCGAAAGCTGAGAGTGCAACTGAGCTTGATAATGCAACTGAGCCGGCTAAAGGTACAGAACAAGAGTCTAATTTGATTGATGAGGAAAATACTTCAGAGACAATACAGGGATTAGATGATAAAGAAGTTGATTCGCTGGAAAATATAGATGCTGATGAACAAACAAAGCCTGAGGTACAAAACGAACCAGAAGATAATAAGCAAACTGATGAAATAGAAACTACTGATTTACACCAGGATGTTGAATCTAATACTGATACAGAGATTGTTAATTTTACGATTAACGGTGGACAGTTTTCGGAGCAGGTATCAAAAAATCTTGAAGCATCTGGACTCGTAGACGATGCATCGAAATTTAATGAGTATATATGTGAAAAGGGGTATGATAATTATCTTCAACCTGGTAACTATGATATTCCTAAAGGCTCATCTTATGATGATATAGCGAAGATACTGACAAAGAGAAGATAGAAAAGAAAAGAAGAGAAGAAGATAAAAAGATAAGGAAGATGAAAGGAGAAAATAATGGAAAATGTAGTACAGACAATTTCTAATGCCAACGACGCAGTAAATGGAGTTGTGTGGGGTACATTTGGTATTGCCCTGCTATTTATTGCCGGTGTGGTGATGACTATCGTCAATCGTGGTTTCCAGTTTGCTCATATTAAGCATTGGCTTTCCAAGACGATTGGAGCAATTTTTAAAGATAAGCACATTACGAGTCACACTGGAAAAGATGATAAGGCAATATCACAGTTCCAAAGCTTGTGTACGGCACTGGCGGCAACAATTGGTACTGGAAATATAGTGGGTGTATCTACAGCTATATTAAAAGGTGGACCAGGTGCTATTTTTTGGATGTGGGTTATGTCATTATTTGGTATGATGACAAACTACTCAGAAAACGTTCTTGGTATTTTCTACAGAAGAAAAAATGAAAAGGGCGAATGGTCAGGCGGTGCCATGTACTATCTTAGAGATGGTCTTGGAAAGAAAAAAGGAATGAAGTATGTGGGATCAATTCTTGCAGTTCTTTTCGCCGTATTTTGCTTACTTGCAAGCTTTGGTATAGGAAATATGAGCCAGGTTAATTCTATCTCCACTAATATGCAGAGTGCATTTGGAATTAAAACTTGGATTACAGCTATTGTTCTTATGGTGCTTACAGCTCTTGTTATTTTAGGTGGTATTAAGAGAATTGCAGGAGTAACAGAGAAGCTTGTACCATTCATGGCTGTTTTATACATTATCGGAGCACTTGTAATTGTACTTACACATGCAGGTAATATCGGAGCAGCTTTTGGAGCTATTTTCGGATGTGCATTTACACCGGAAGCATTTGGCGGCGGTGCAATGGGATTCACTCTTAAGATGGCTATCACATGGGGCTTTAAGCGTGGTGCATTCTCCAACGAGGCAGGTCTTGGATCATCAGTTATGGTCCACTCAAATTCTAACGTTAAGGAGCCTGTACAGCAGGGAATGTGGGGTATCTTCGAGGTATTCGCTGATACTATCGTAGTATGTACACTGACCGCACTTGTTATTCTTACATCCGGCTTAGTCGATTTAAGCACAGGACAGGTATTGGTTGAATCTGTAGGCTCTGACCTCGTCGGACAAGCGTTTGGAACCATATTTGGACAAATCGGACCTATGTTTATTGCAATTGCAATTTTGCTTTTTGCTTATTCTACAGCTCTTGGATGGAGTCATTATGGCACTAAGGCTTTTGAGTATTTGTTTGGAGAAAAGCTTGCATTTGTTTATAAGATTATTTTCATTGTTATTATTTTCTTTGGATGCACGATGGAACTTGATCTTGCGTGGAATCTTTCAGATACATTTAACGGCCTAATGATGATTCCTAACCTTATTGGCGTACTTGCTCTTTCAGGAACAGTTGCGAAAATAACAGCTAATTACAATAGGAGAACTTTTAAGGGCAGCGAAGAAAAGCCTATGTATTCAGCATTTGAAGAGATACAATTGTTGCAGGAGGAAGCCGCTGAGACCGAATCTAAGTAATGATTGATGGATTGCATTTTGGAATAAATAATGTTATTATTTAGCATCATGAAAGGAGGTCGCTATGGATATGATGGATATTGCTAATATTTCAATGGTAATGAGTCAGCAGCAAGTGTTTTCTGATGTTGGGACAGCTATCCTTAGCAAGTCCTTAGATACAGCTCAGGATGCTGGAGCTATGATGGTTAGGTCATTGGAATCTTTGGCTAACCCTGGTACTATGGGTACTGTAATTGATATGACGGTTTAAGCTCTTTGAGAGGGGCATTGCTCCTCTCAATTTTTACATTGGAGGTTAGTATGACTTTTCTTGGTAGCTTTATCCAATATGTAATAGTGATGATAATGTTAGCTGCACTGGGATTTCTGGGTGGCTTTATTGGCAAGAAAATAAGGGATGCTGTAGACGCGAAGAAGGCCGCGGAGGCCACTCCGGATAATGGTGATGCAGCGCAATAGTCTTGTCTATTAATAGATGGGTTTTTAGGCACTGCGCATTGCAGTGCTAATTTTATGAATGGGAGAATATACCATGGAGAAATTTGGAGTTAATTATCTTAGAAGAAGCTACCTTGAGTTCTTTGAGAGCAAGGAGCATCTTGCAATGAAGAGCTTTTCGCTTGTACCTCATAATGATAAGTCACTGTTACTTATCAATGCAGGTATGGCACCACTTAAGCCTTATTTTACGGGTGCAGAGATACCGCCTAGAAAGCGTGTTACTACCTGCCAGAAGTGCGTTAGAACAGGTGATATTGAAAATGTAGGTAAGACTGCTAGACATCTTACTTTCTTTGAAATGCTTGGAAATTTTTCGTTTGGAGATTATTTTAAGCATGAAGCAATAGCCTGGAGCTGGGAATATTTAACAGAAGTTCTCGGACTTGATCCAAATAGATTATATCCATCTATTTACGGAGAAGATGAGGAAGCATTTGAAATATGGAATAAAGAAATAGGTATTCCAGCAGATAGAATCACTCGATTCTATAGAGACCCAGAAACTGGAGAATGCGACAACTTTTGGGAGCATGGTGCAGGCCCTTGTGGTCCATGCTCAGAGATTTATTATGATAGAGGCGAGAAATACGGCTGCGGTAAGCCTGATTGTAAGGTAGGCTGTGACTGTGACCGCTTTATGGAAGTTTGGAATAATGTATTTACCCAGTTCGACGGTGATGGCAAGGGTGGATATACCGAGCTTGCAAATAAGAACATTGATACAGGAATGGGTCTTGAGAGACTAGCTGTTGTAATGCAGGATGTTGATTCTGTTTTTGATATTGATACTATGAAGGCTATTCGTGACAAGGTGTGCGAGCTTTCCGGTAAGACATATCAGACTGATGCAATCGATGATATTTCAATTAGACTTATTACTGATCATATTCGTTCATCTACATTCCTCGTATCAGATGGTGTCATGCCAACAAACGAGGGAAGAGGCTATGTGCTTAGACGACTTATCCGTAGAGCTGCGAGACATGGTCGCATGCTGGGAATCGATGGCTGCTTCTTGGCAAAGCTTTCAGAGACAGTTATCAATGAATCAAAAGACGGTTATCCGGAGCTTTGGGAGAAGAGAGATTTTATATTTAAGGTATTGACTCAGGAAGAGGAGAAGTTCAATAAGACAATTGACCAGGGACTTTCTATTCTCTCTGAAATGGAAGAGAAAATGAAGGCTGACGGTGTAAAGGAGCTCTCAGGTGAGAATACCTTTAAGCTCTATGATACTTACGGTTTCCCGGTTGATCTGACTGCAGAAATCCTCGAGGAGAAGGGCTTTGGCTATGATGCAAAGGGCTTCGAGGCATGTATGAATGAGCAACGAAATAAAGCTCGTGCTGCGCGTAAGACCACAAATTATATGGGAGCAGATGCCACTGTATATGATCAGATTGATTCTGCTATCACCTCTACATTTGTTGGATACGATAAGCTTGAAAATGAAAGCATTGTTTGCGTGCTTACAACTGAGGAGGAACTGGCTGACGTACTTGCAGAGGGTATGATAGGAACGGTAATTGTTGATGAAACATGTTTCTATGCTACCATGGGTGGACAGATTGGCGATACAGGTGTCATTGTATGCGATGGTGGTGAGTTTGAGGTTAAGGATACTATCAAACTACTCGGTGGCAAGGTGGGCCATGTTGGAGTAGTCACCTCAGGAATGATTAAGAAGGGTGACAAGGTTACTCTTAAGGTTGATAAGGCTAGAAGAGCAGCGACCTGCAAGAATCACAGCGCAACACATCTTCTTCAAAAGGCACTTCGTGAAGTGCTTGGTACTCATGTTGAGCAGAAGGGATCATATCAGGATGGCGAGCGTACCAGATTTGACTTCTCTCATTTCTCAGCTATGACTGATGAGGAGACTGCAAAGGTTGAGGCAATTGTAAATGAAAAAATTGCCGAGGCTATTCCTGTTGTGACTAAGGTTATGACAATCGATGAGGCAAAGCAGACAGGTGCTATGGCGCTATTTGGAGAGAAGTACGGCGAGACTGTAAGAGTCGTAACTATGGGTGAGTTCTCAAAGGAATTCTGTGGTGGTACTCATGTTTCCAACACATCAGAGATTGTTACATTTAAAATAGTTTCTGAGAGCGGTGTTGCCGCAGGTGTAAGGCGTATTGAAGCTCTTACAGCAGGTAACGTATTTGATTATTACAGAAATGTAGAGGCAGAGCTTGCAAAGGCTGCAGCAGAGCTTAAGTGTGGATCTATGGAGGTTGCAGCTAAGATAAGCGGACTTAAGCAGCAGCTTAAGGATGCAAATTCTGAGATCGAATCACTTAAGGCAAAGGCTGCATCATCTGCAATGGGTGATGTAACTGATCAGATTACTGAGATTAATGGTGTCAAGTTCCTTGCTACCTCAATGGATGGCGTAGATGGCAACGGACTTAGAGAGCTTGGAGATAAGCTCAAGGAGCAGATTGGCAGTGGAGTAGTCGTGCTCGCTTCAAGCATTGATGGCAAGGTTAATCTCATTGCAATGGCAACAGATGATGCTGTTGCTAGAGGCGCACATGCAGGTAATCTTATAAAGGCTATTGCTCCTACCGTAGGAGGTGGCGGCGGTGGCCGTCCACAGATGGCTCAGGCTGGCGGTAAAAATCCTGCAGGTATACCGGAGTGCCTTGAGAAAGCAGCAGCTGAAGTAGCTAACCAGATAAAATAAGTTCTTGACTATTATATATATTTTGCTATAATGGTCTTCGCGTGAGTAATCACGTAATCCCCTGATTGAAGGGAGGGTAGAGAAATGTCAAGCGTTATCGTAAAAGAAAATGAATCTTTAGACAGCGCACTTCGTCGCTTCAAGAGAAATTGCGCTAAGGCAGGTATCCAGCAGGAGATCCGCAAGCGTGAGCACTATGAGAAGCCGAGCGTAAAGCGTAAGAAGAAGTCTGAAGCTGCTCGTAAGCGTAAGTTCTAAATGAAAAGTAACGGTCAGTGATGACCTGAAGAGCAAGAGGCAATGCCGTATGGCATTGCCTTTTGTTTTTCATATATTGTTCACAATGAGTATCTTGATTGAATAGCATTTAATATTATAAAATTGCTTTAAACATTAATTCAGAGGAGGGCATTATGAACAATTTTAACTTTTATGCACCTACATATTTTGCTTTCGGTAAGGATCGAGAGAGTGATTGTGGTGCCTTAGTATCTAGATTTGGTGGAACAAAGGTTTTAATTCATTATGGCGGTGGTTCTGTCATTAAATCAGGCCTTTTGGATCGTGTTAAAGCATCATTAAAAGAGGCATCGATTGAATTTGTAGAATTAGGAGGTGTTAAGCCTAATCCTAGAAGTGGTTTGGTGTATGAGGGGATAGAACTTTGCAGAAAAGAAAAAATAGATTTTATTCTGGCTGTAGGAGGGGGAAGCGTTATAGATTCTTCGAAGGCTATTGCTGCAGGAACTGTCTATGATGGTGATTTTTGGGACTTTTATGAAGGCAAACCAGTAGAAAAGGCACTTCCGATAGGTACCGTACTTACTATTTCAGCAGCAGGATCTGAGGGGTCACCTGACTCAGTTATAACTAAAGAAGAAGGGATGCTTAAGCGTGGAGCTAGTGGTGAAGCATATAGACCTAAGTTCTCAATACTTAATCCTGCACTTACCCAGACATTACCTGCGTATCAGACTGCATGTGGAATAACTGATATAATTGCTCACTTATATGAGCGTTATCTTACCAATACAAAGGATGTTGAAGTTACGGATAGGATGATAGAGGCGCTTATTCTGGCGATGAAAACAGAAGGTCCTAAGGCTGTATCTGACTCCAACAATTATGAAGCACGTGCAAATATTATGTGGGCAGGTATGATGGCTCATAATAATTCTTGCGGTGTTGGACGTAGTCAGGATTGGAGTAGCCATTGCATTGAGCATGAGCTATCAGCTCAGTATGATTGTGCACACGGTGCAGGTCTTGCAGTTACTATGCCTGCAGTATTCACTTATACTATGAAGCACGACGTGATGAGATTTGCACAAATTGCTGTTAGGGTATGGGGATGCCAAATGGATTTTAATAACCCAGAGAGTACAGCAATAGAGGGAATAGAAGCGCTTAGAAATTTCTTGATTTCTATTGGAATGCCCAAAAATTTTGAAGAACTTGGAGCAAAAGAGTCAGATATTGAAAAAATGGCATATACTTGTTGCTATGGAGATGGCTCTGGCTCAGGTAAGCTGGAGGGATTTACGTCTCTAACGCAATCAGATGTAGAAGCAATCTATAGACTTATGCTTTAAGAGAAACGGCCAGAGAATTAATTCTCTGGCCGTATTTTTGTCATTTGAGTGATGCTAAAGTATCATAGAATGTAGGATAAGATATATTGACACATTCGCCATGTATTATATCAGTGTCTCCAGATGCAACTAGGCTTGCAACTGTAAATGCCATTGCTATTCGATGATCGTCGTAAGAATTTATATTAGCGCCTCTAAGTGCTGTCGCACCATTTATTATCATACCATCATCTGTAGGCGTAATATCAGCACCCATAGCTTTTAAATTAGTTACTACTGTATCAATGCGATTTGACTCTTTTACCTTCAATTCAGCAGCATCTTTGATAGTAGTAACTCCTTTGGCCTGAGTCGCCATTATGGCGATTACAGGTATTTCATCTATAAGAGCAGGAATAATATCACCTTCAATGGTTGTTGCTTTTAAATCGGGAGTATATTTTACGAGAAGATCGCATACTGGTTCGCCAGAAGCGGTTCTTTCATTTAGCTTTTGTATGTTACCTCCCATTTTAAGTGCAACTTGCAATACACCGTCACGTGTGGGATTTATGCCTACATTTTTTATGAGAATCTCAGAATCTGGTGTAATTAGTCCTGCAACGATAAAAAATGCAGCAGAGCTTATATCACCGGGTACAAGTACTTTTTGCCCAACTAATTTAGGTGATGGAGTTATTGTCGCAGTATTACCATTAGAGATAATTTCACCGCCAAATCCGTTTATCATAAGCTCAGTATGATTTCTAGATAAAACAGGTTCTGTAACAGAAGTCTTGCCTTCGGCATACATACCTGCTAATAGGACGCAGGATTTGACCTGCGCTGATGCTACGGGGCTAACGTAATCAATTCCCTTTAATGATGAGGGATTGATAATAAGTGGAGCACAACCGTTTCCAGAAGCAGATTTTATATTCGCACCCATTTGAGTTAATGGGTCAATTACACGCTTCATTGGACGGGTATTTAGTGAAGCATCTCCCGACATTTCACTGGAGAATTTTTGCCCTGATAATATGCCGGCCATAAGCCTTGTGGTAGTACCACTGTTGCCGGTGTCTATTATCCCAAGTGGTTCATTAAGACCATATAAGCCTTTTCCATGAACGAGGATACGTTCAGAATTTTCTTCTATAGTAATCCCCATTGACCTAAAGGCACCCATAGTTGAGCGACAGTCCGCGCTGTCAAGGAATCCTTTTATTTCAGTGAGCCCTTCAGATAATGCGCCTAGCATTATTGAGCGATGCGATATTGACTTGTCGCCAGGTACGGTAAGCTCACCTCTTAGGTTTGATCTTGGTGAAAGAATCATTTTAGCTCCTTCTTATCGTATATTTGTTTTCCTTTAATAATTTGATAGCTTTTTCGCAAGAATCGTTATCGTAAAAAGCAAGTCGTAACACGCCCCATACAAATTCACGATTATGGATAATATTCATATCCTTTATGCTTATATGCGCGTCTGCTAATATTGTTGCAACTTTAGCGATTGAACCTTCTACATCCTCGATATCAGTGTAAAAGCAGTACTCTGTGGATGCGGGGCCTTTGCTTCGTACAGGCAAGGAATCACGATATTCCTTTGCGTTCGAGATATATTTTTTTATCTCACTGCCGTTGGAATTACTAATGATATCCCTTATATAAGCTAATTTTTCTTGATATAGATCAATAAGTGGTAAAATGGCATCTTTGTTTGAAAGGAAAATTTCCTCCCACATAGTTGGGTCGGAAGCTGCAATTCGAGTCGTATCCCTAAAGCCGCCTGCAGCGATTGCAGGGAGTACTTCATTCGGGTCATCTATTGATGCAACCGCAGCAACTAAAGCAAATGCAACAGCATGTGGAAGATGACTGATAGCCGCTACAAACTGATCATGAGATTTGGCATCCAAAATGTATGGAATGCATCTAAAACCTTTTATAAATTCATAAAAACTTTGGACTTTAGTCTTAGGAATTGAATCTGAAGGAGTCAAAAGATAGTATGCATTTACATATAAATCGGCAGACGATGCATCATATCCAGACTTTTCACTTCCCGCCATAGGATGACCACCTATAAATTGGCTAGAAAGACCAAGTTTTTCTACCTCATCACATATATCGCCTTTTACAGAACCAGCATCAGTCAATACTGTATCATCAGAAAGATATGGTTTTAAATCAGTCAAAAATTTAGTATTAACAATGACAGGGAGGCAAAGGAAAATATAAGTACTTTTACCAATTTCATCTAGAGATGGGTTACATGTGTTGTTAATCACACCATCTTTGTAAGCCAACTCAATTACAGACTCGGTGCGATTGTAACCAAGTATTCTAATGTTTGGATAATATCTTCGCATAGTTTTGGCTAAGGAGCCACCAATGAGCCCCATGCCTACTATACATACAGTAATATTTGACATGACTCGCCTTTCTAGGGGTTACGCTTGTCTAAATATACCATATATTGTAAGATATTCATAACATTTTTATGTTTTCAATTAGGATTTTTATTATTAAAAGTCTTTACATTATGATATATATTGTGGCAAATTATTATATTATGTTAGGGGCTAGATTATTACACGTAGGCTAGTGATTCTAGAAAAAGAGGTGCTGTGATGAAGAAGATACAGATGACTACTCCGTTAGTAGAGATGGATGGAGATGAGATGACCAGAATTCTCTGGCAGATGATTAAGGATGACTTGCTATTGCCTTTTGTTGATCTGAAGACAGAGTATTATGATTTGGGATTAGAAAATAGAAATGCTACCGATGATCAGGTAACTGTCGATAGTGCAAATGCCACCAGAAAATATGGTGTTGCTGTCAAATGTGCCACAATAACTCCTAATGCTGCACGTATGAGTGAGTACAATCTTAAGGAGATGTGGAAGAGCCCAAATGGCACAATCCGAGCTATTCTTGACGGTACAGTGTTCAGAGCACCGATTATTGTTGATGGTATTCTTCCTAATGTACGTACCTGGCAAAAGCCTATTACGATTGCAAGACATGCATATGGTGATGTCTATAAGAACACTGAGCTTAAAGTTAAAGCAGGCTCAAAGGTTGAGCTTGTAATGACAGATAAAGATGGAAATGAGACTAGATGCCTGGTGCATGATTATAAGAGCGATGGAGTTGCGCAAGGATTACACAATCTCTGTCCATCTATAGAGAGCTTTGCCAGAAGCTGCTTTGAGTACGCTCTTAGTGTTAAACAGGATATTTGGTTTGCTACAAAAGATACAATTTCAAAGCAGTACGATCACACATTTAAAGATATATTCCAAGAAATCTTTGATGCAGAATATTCTAAGAAATTTGAAGCGGCAGGTATTACCTATTTTTATACCTTGATTGATGATGCCGTAGCTCGTGTAATGAAATCTGAGGGCGGATTCATATGGGCTTGTAAGAATTACGATGGTGATGTTATGTCTGACATGATTTCATCAGCATTTGGTTCACTGGCTATGATGACGTCGGTACTTGTATCTCCTAATGGATTTTTTGAGTATGAGGCCGCTCATGGCACTGTTCAGAGACATTATTACAAGCATCTTAAGGGAGAGGAGACCTCGACAAATTCAGTAGCTACAATTTTTGCATGGTCTGGAGCTCTCAGAAAAAGAGGTGAGTTAGACAATAATGATGAGCTTATGGCTTTTGCTGATAAGCTTGAAAAAGCATGTATAGAGACTATTGAAAATGGAACAATGACAAAGGATCTAGCTCTCATTACAACACTTAAAGACGTAAAAGTAGTAAATAGTGAGGACTTTATTCTTGCTATTGCAGACAGATTGAAAGGTATGCTTGACTGATCATGGTTTTATCATGTTCACATATAAATAAAGCTTATGGGGGAGACGTAATCCTAGATGACGTCTCCCTGCTTTTAGAGGAGAAAGAAAAAGCAGCAATTATTGGTGCTAACGGAGCAGGCAAATCTACTTTGCTTAAAATCATTGCTGGAGTGGAGCAGTCAGACTCTGGGGATATTGGCATTAGTCATAATGCGACTATAGGTTATCTTTCTCAGCATCAGGATGAAGCACTTTCTGGTACTATTCGGGAAGTGATTATTTCAGCACGACCGGATATATTAGAGATGGAGGAGAAGCTACGCAATATTGAGAGTAAAATGAATGAACTTTCAGGAGATGAGCTAACTTCTTTGCTACATGAATATGACCGGATTCACAACATTTTTGACCGAGAGGGTGGCTACTCATATCGAAGCGAAGCTCTAGGAGTACTTAGGGGACTGGGGTTTTTGGAGAGCGAATATGATAAGCCTGTAAGCCAGTTGTCAGGAGGCCAAAAGACTCGTGTTGCATTGGGGAGACTTCTTGTTCAAAAGCCTGATGTATTGCTTTTGGATGAGCCAATAAACCATTTGGATTTATCTAGCGTTTCTTGGCTAGAAGGCTTTTTGCTTGCGTATCCCAAAGCGGTTCTGATAATAGCACACGATAGGTATTTCCTAGATAAAGTTGTCACAAAGGTGATAGAAATAAGTAAGCATAAATCAACTATGTATAAAGGAAATTATACTGCTTTCAGAGAAAAGAAGGCCATTGTGGAGACTGCAGAGCTTAATGCATATGAGAAGCAACGCAGAGAAATTGAACATCAGGAGGCTGTAATACAAAAACTGGAGTCGTTTAATCGAGAAAAATCTATAAAACGAGCTGAGAGTCGTAAAAAAATGCTGGACAAAGTGGAACGCTTAGAAAAGCCGACTGAAGAGCTCTTAGATATGAAGCTTTCGCTTAAGGCATTGAGACGAAGCGGAGAAGATGTGCTTTTTGTAGATGATTTAGAAAAATCGTACAATGGTAAAACTTTGTTCACAAATTTGTCTTTTGAAGTGCATAGAGGCCAGAGAGTGGGGCTGCTAGGCGATAACGGAACAGGAAAATCAACGATTTTAAAAATAATAAATGGTCTTGTTACACCTGAAAAAGGACAGGTCACATATGGCACGCAGGTGGATGTAGGCTACTATGACCAGGAACAGCAACTGTTAAATATGGATTTGACTGTTTTTGATGAATTGCATGAGACATATCCGTATTTAAATAATACTCAGATAAGAAATACACTGGGCGCGTTTTTATTTAGGAATGACGATGTCTTTAAAAAAGTTGGAGACTTATCGGGTGGCGAGCGCGGTAGAGTTTCATTGGCGAAACTGATGCTTTCTGGATCGAATTTTTTGATACTTGATGAGCCAACTAACCATCTTGATATGACCTCGAAGGAAATTTTAGAGGATGCTCTTAATGAATTTGAGGGAACTGTATTATTTGTATCACATGATAGATATTTTATAAACAGAGTTGCGGATGTAATATTGGAACTAGATGGATGCCATATAACAAAGTATCTGGGAAATTATGATGATTATGTTGCAAATAAAGAGGTACGACTTGATTTGACAAATAATAGTGCTTCTAAACCTAGCTTGGATACATCTTCCCAATCCCAGATACATCCATCAGACGATGGGAAGCTAGACTGGCAGGCCGCTAAGGAGGAAAAAGCTAGAAAAGCAAAGCTTCAGAAGGAACTAAAAAATACTGAGGAAGCAATAGACGCCACTGAGAAGCGTAAAAAGGAGCTTGAAGATATGCTTTGGGATCCTAATATAGCGACAAATTCGGTTAAATTACAGGAAATTACGAATGAAATAAATCAGTGTGATGATAAGTTGCTTGAGCTTATGGAAAAGTGGGAGGAACTTAGCATCGAATAGCATTGTTATATTTCTAACAAATTGTTTGACACTGTCATAATTATTCTTATATAATTGTCATATATGACTATTTTTTAACAAGGAGAAGGGCAGTGGAAAATAGTATTTCAAAGGCTGTAATTAGGAGAATGCCTAGATATTATAGATATCTCGGGGAGCTATTAGAGGAAGGAATTGAACGCATATCCTCAGGTGAGCTTAGTCAAAGAATGCATGTTACCGCGTCGCAGATCAGGCAGGATTTGAATAATTTTGGAGGATTTGGCCAGCAAGGTTATGGATATAATGTTCAGTATCTTCATGATGAAATTGGCAAGATACTTGGACTAAATGAGATGCACAATGTGATTATTATTGGTGCAGGTAATTTAGGGCAGGCAATTGCAAATTATGCTAGGTTTGAGAGAGTAAGCTTCAAAGTTATAGCTTTGTTTGATGTTAATCCGGCAATGAAGGATAAGACCATTAGAGATATTCCTGTATACATGCTTAGCGATTTGCCTGAGTTTGTAAAGAACAACAAAGTTAATATAGCAGCATTGACTTTGCCTAAAAAAGAGGCAGAACCGGTAGCTCAGCAAGTTGTAGATTTAGGCATAAAGGCAATCTGGAATTTTGCCCACGTAGATTTGGACACCTTTGGTGAAGAAATAACTGTAGAAAACGTGCATCTTTCAGATAGCTTAATGCAGCTTTCGTACAAAATTGCGGAGAGAAAACGAGGATGAGTAATACTACCTCTGAGAATGAAAATAAAGATTTCCTTGCAGCATTGCAGGGAGTAAAAGTGCCACTTTTGGTTTTGGATCAGAAGTGGCACAGATTATTTGCGCTTAATGGAAAACCGGAAAATGTTACGCTTCTTGAAAAAGAGGAACGAGAGCTTCTAGAACTGCAGGGGCATCTTAACGATGAAATAAAGAATCTAAAAATTGTAAAAGCTAAGCTTATGGCAAACGTTGTTGCTAATATGGAAGGTGCTAACACTCAGAGCGCAGATATGGATAAGCAGAGGGCCGACGATAAGCGTTTGTTAGAGGAAACACAACAAAAAATTGCTGATGATGTGGATAAATTAGCCGAATTGCCCTCGCTTTTAGCTGAGGTTAATAAAAATCTTATGCTTGCGACTATGGATTTTTGCTATAATAAGATGCGTACAAATACCACTGAAGTTAAAGAGATTACAAAGTGGATTCAAGATGTACGCCTGGAACTTAAAAAGAACATAATCAAAAAGCAGAATAGAGAGCTTAATAACAAAGAAATTTATAGTTATATGCATGATATATTTGGCATGGAACTAGTTAATGTCTTTGATTTATCATATGATGGTTTCGATTTAGGCATAGCAGATGAGAAAAGCGACGAGGAGAAAGCGCTTGACGCTGCACAGGCGAAAAAGGAAGCTGGCCGAAAAAAAGAGAACATCAACGTACCGGATGAGACTTAAGACTCTGCCTGCTAAGGCAGAGTTTTTTTATGGAGGGGATATGAAAGCGGTTGTAAGTAGTGAACTGATGAAGGCTTTTGACAGCTATACAATTGATAAAATTGGATTATCTCAGGATGTTCTTATGGAACGAGCGGCTTTATATGCTTTTGATCATATTGCTTCTGTCGCCGGAGAAGGAAAAAACAACATTCTTGTGGCATGCGGACCTGGAAATAACGGAGGCGATGGTCTGGCACTAGCGAGGTTATTATATTTTCACGGTCTTGATGTGAAAGTGTTTATGCCCCAAAAAACAAGTAAATTATCAGCTGGTTGCATTAGGCAGTTGGAAATATGCAAAAATATTGGAATTGAGGTAATAAACGATTTGCCCCAAAGCTGTGATATTGTTGTAGACGCCCTTTTTGGCGTAGGTCTAACTCGTAATATTGATGGCGAATATGCTGATATTGTAAGAGCACTAAATAGTTATAGTGGTTATAAAGTGGCGTTAGATATTCCGTCTGGAATAAATAGTGACACTGGCCAGGTAATGGGCCTGGCATTTGAGGCAGACGTTACAGTAAGCTTTGGACTGATAAAACAAGGGCAGCTACTATATCCTGGCAGAAGTTTTTGCGGACGACTTCTAGTGGGTGATATTGGTATATATCCTAACAGTGACGTGGGAGAGGTCTCTTGCTTTACATTAGAGCAGTCGGATATCTGTGAACTATTACCTCCCAGAAAAGTTGATTCAAATAAGGGTACATATGGGCGAGCATTGATTATTGCTGGATCAAATGATATGGCAGGAGCAGCTGTGCTCGCTGCAAAAGCTGCATATTTATCTGGTGCGGGATTGGTGAATGTATTCACTAGTGAATCATGTAGAGAAATAGTGTTAAAATCGTTACCTGAAGCTGTGCTTACTACTTATAATGATAACGATTATAAGGATAAGCTTGTTAATGCGATAAATAGTGCCACATCAGTATTAGTGGGACCCGGGCTCGGACAATCTCAAACATCTGCGGATATAGTGCGTATAACAGCAAATTATGCCAGGCAAGAATTGGTAATGGATGCGGATGCTTTAAATATTTTAGCCCAGGACAATGACATTATAAATAACATAAAGACATCCTTGACCATTACACCACACATGAAAGAAATGAGTAGATTGTCTGGGAAAAGTATAAATGAACTTAAGTCAGATAGATGCACTATGGCTGCTGATTATGCAAAAGCAAATAACATGACTGTAGTAATGAAAGATGCCTGTACCGTTATTGCTTATCCAAATGGAGATACTTTTATTAATACGAGTGGGAATCCTGGGATGAGTACAGCGGGTTCAGGAGATGTATTGGCAGGTCTTTTGGCAGGACTTCTGGCTCAGGGAGTAAAAAGCAATGTGGCGCCACAATTAGCAGTATTTATTCATGGCTTTGCAGGTGATATTGCAGCGAAAATAAAGGGATTACATGGACTTATGGCGTCTGATATAGCAGATGCATTGCCGATAGCGATGGGAGTAAGTGATGGAAAAATTTAATAGAGTCAAGGCTCAAATTAATCTGGATAATTTTCTGGATAATGTTGCCTTGATGCATGAAGATATGCCAAATGTTCCGCTTATATGTGTGATTAAAGCTGACGGTTATGGGCACGGTGCCTATTATTTGGCGAAAGAATTAGAGGATTTACCCTATGTGTGGGGATATGCAGTAGCCTGTGCTGATGAAGGTGTAAGGCTTAGAAAACAAGGAATAAAGAAAAATATACTCATTCTGGGATATACATTCGAGGATCAGTATGAAATTTTGTTAGATAATGATATTAGAGCTACTATTTTTACGGTAGAAGATGCTATAAAGCTTTCGAGGTTCGCAGAAAAGAAAAAAAGAACCTGTGCTATCCATATTAAGCTTGATACCGGAATGAATAGGATAGGTTTTAGATTAGATGAGGATTATGTTGATGCAATAAAAAAAATATATGAGCTTCCTTGCCTTTATATAGAGGGATGCTTTACGCATTTTTATAGAAGCGATGAAGCAGATAAAAGTATTGCCCAAATGCAATATGCAAAGTATACAAATGCTATCGATTGTATAAAGGCTGCAGGGGTAGATATTAAAATGTGTCACTGTTCGAATTCAGCTGCAATCATGGAGCTTAAAGAATATGATTTAGATGCAGCAAGAGCAGGAATATCGATATACGGACTTTGGCCGTCTGATGAGATGGACAGAGCTAAGAATGAGTTAAAGCCTGTTATGAGTATTATTTCGCATATAAGTCATATTAAAACTATTAATAAAGGCGAGACTATTGGATACGGCGGTACGTTTGAAGCAAATAAGGAAATGAGGATAGCTACAGTTCCAGTAGGGTATGCAGATGGATATGCTAGAACCTTAAGCAACAAGGCATGCGTGCTAATAAAAGGTAAAAGAGCTCCAATTGTTGGACGCATTTGTATGGATCAGTTTATGGTCGACGTGACAGATATCGATAATGTTGCCGTTACAGATGAAGTTGTTTTACTCGGTAAATCAGGGGATGAATCTATTTCCATGGAGGAGCTTGGAACTATAAGCGGTAGGTTTAATTATGAATTTGCTTGTGATATAAATCCCAGGGTGCCAAGAGAGTACATAAAAGGCGGGAAAATCATTGCACAAACCAGCAATTTGAACACTTGTCATTATTTTCCCTAAATGATAAAATGTAGAACAATATGTTGTGGTACTTTGCCTTAATCACCGCAAAATACTCGAAAAGGAGATTTATTTATGTCAGGACATTCAAAATTTGCAAACATTAAACACAAGAAGGAAAAGAACGATGCTGCAAAAGGTAAAATTTTCACGATAATTGGACGTGAAATAGCAGTAGCTGTAAAAGAAGGTGGACCAGACCCTAATAATAACAGCAAACTTAAGGACGTTATTGCAAAAGCTAAAGCGAATAATGTTCCAAATGATACTATCGAAAGAGGTATCAAGAAAGCTGCTGGTGGCGGAGATAACGTTAACTATGAGTCTGTAACTTATGAAGGTTACGGTCCGAAAGGAACCGCAATTATTGTTGATGCACTTACAGACAACAAAAACCGTACTGCTGCGAATGTAAGAAATGCTTTTACTAAGGGACATGGTAGCGTAGGCACTCAGGGCTGTGTATCATACATGTTTGATACAAAAGGACAGATTATCATTGACCGCGAAGAATGTGATATGGATCCGGATGAGCTTATGATGATAGCTTTAGATGCAGGAGCGGAGGACTTTTCCGAAGAGGAAGACAGTTTCGAGATTATTACTGATCCAGACAGTTTTCATGCTGTTAGAGATGCGCTTGAAGCACAGAATATTCCTATGGTAGAGGCAGAGGTTACCAGACTCCCTCAAAACTACGTTACACTTAGTGACGAGGAGGATATTAAGTGCATGCAGAGAATCCTTGATTTTCTTGATGAGGATGATGACGTACAGACTGTATATCACAATTGGGATGAGTAATTCGTAAAAGGGGGAAATTACTATGAAGAAGGTCCTATTTGCAACTAGCGAGTGTGTTCCATTTATAAAAACTGGTGGACTTGCTGATGTATGTGGTGCGTTGCCGAAGGAGTTTAATAAAGAATACTGGGATGTAAGAGTTGTACTTCCAGATTATTCATGCATACCATGGAGCTTTAGAGAACACTTCGAGTATGTTACACATTTTTACCTTACTGCCGGACCTGCTACAGGTAGCAAGTATGTGGGTGTTAAACAGTATGTGTATCAGGGAGTTACCTTCTATTTCATAGACAATCAGGACTACTTTAATACCAGCACTCCATATGGAGATATGAAATTTGATATTGAAAAGTACTGTTTTTTTGATAAGGCGGTTCTTTCAATGCTGCCAGTAATTGGATTTAGACCTGACATTATTCATTGCCATGATTGGCAGACAGGTCTCATTCCTGTATATCTTAAAAACGAATTTCAGGGAGATTTGTTCTTCCATGGAATAAAGACAATAATGACTATTCATAATCTCAAATTCCAGGGACTTTGGAGCGAAGAGTACATTATGGATGTGTCAGGTCTTACTAAGGACTTATTTACTCCTGACAAGTTGGAGTTCAATAAGGATGCTGCAATGCTTAAAGGTGGTCTTGTATATGCAGACTACATCACAACAGTAAGCGATACATATGCTCTTGAGATTCAGACCCCGCATTATGGAGAGGGACTAGATGGCCTCTTATCTGCTAGGCATATGGATATGCAGGGAATTGTTAATGGAATAGATTACGAGTCATATAATCCTGAAACTGATGATAAGATTGTAGCTCATTATAATCTGGATACTTTTAGAAAAAACAAAGTAAAAAACAAACTGGCTCTTCAGGAGGAACTAGGGCTTACTGTAGATAAGCATAAATATATGATAGGCCTTGTATCCAGACTGACTGATCAGAAGGGGCTAGACCTTATACAGTATTGCTTTGATAGAATTGCTGATGAATTTACTCAGTTCGTTGTTATTGGAACAGGTGATCCTCAGTATGAAAATATGTTCCGCCACTATGCATGGAAGTATCCGGACAGGGTATCTGCTAATATTTGCTATAGTGATGAGCTCGCAAGAAAGCTTTATGCTGCAGCAGATGCTTTCCTTATGCCATCAGCATTCGAGCCATGTGGTTTGACTCAGCTTATTTCATACAGGTATGGTACAGTTCCGATTGTAAGAGAGACAGGTGGGTTAAAGGATACAGTAAGTGCATACAATGAGTATACAAACGAGGGAACAGGCTTCTCATTTGCCAACTACAATGGAGAGGAGATGCTAGATACAATTAATTACTCAAAGCACATTTTCTTTGATAAAAAGCGACAGTGGAACCAGATAGTAGACCGAGGAATGGCTTTAGACTATTCTTGGACAGCTTCTCAGAATAAATATGAGAACCTTTATAATTTCCTTCTAGGGGAGTTTATGTAATCGCCATGGAGCGGAGGCAACATGAGTTTTATTGAGTCGATTTTAATGGGCTTGATACAGGGACTTACAGAGTTTTTGCCTGTATCAAGTTCAGGACATCTGGCAATATTCAAGGGTATATTTGGTATAGAGACAGAAACAGGAATTCTTTTTGATGTACTTTTACATTTGGCGACGCTTATAGCGGTATGTCTTGTATATTACAAGGATTTAGGCCTTATGATAAAAGAATTATTCCTTATGATAGGAGATTGCTTCAAGAATCTATCTATAGCGCTTGGAAAGTCAAAAAAGAAAAAATATGTAACAATAATATCAAATAGTTATAGAAAATTTGATTTGTTGATTATTGTTACAACAATTTCAACCGGAATTTTAGGTGTTTTACTTAAAGATATTGTTGAGAAAGCTTCAGCGACACTATTTTTTCCTGGAATTTTTCTTATTATCACAGCTGCTCTTTTGCTAATAAGTGATAATATGCCGGAAAATTATGGTACTCCCAAAACTACGAGCTTTGGTCAGGCTGCTTTAATTGGTGTAGCTCAAGGAATCGCTACAATGCCGGGATTATCGAGATCGGGAACATCTATTATTGCATGCCTTTTGTGCAAATGTAACAGACAATATGCTGTGAAATATGCATTTATAATGTCTATTCCAGCTATACTTGGGGCGCTAGTACTTGAACTGACAGATGTTGACTTATCGATTATTGGTACTTCTGACTT
Source organism: Lachnospiraceae bacterium (assembly GCA_045597645.1). Taxonomy (GTDB): domain Bacteria; phylum Bacillota; class Clostridia; order Lachnospirales; family Lachnospiraceae; genus JAKSSE01. Next base: position 186,904 of record JAZLKM010000002.1, read on the forward strand.
ATTAAACTACGGCGCTGGCATGTTAGTTGCAGGAATAGTTGGTTTTATCTGCATAAAGGCTATGCTTGTTATAGTTAAGAAAAAGAAATTTACATACTTTGCGTTTTACTGCATGTTTATAGGCTGCCTGTCTCTGGGCGCATATGTTGCAAGCGTGATTTAACCGGAGGAATTATGGCGCAGACCAAGAAGACTACAAATAAATCGAAAAGCGGTAGAAATACTACTCGCATTACAAAAGCACAAAGGGAACAGGAACGTGCAAGGGACAGACTTATTGGCTTTATAGTCATTACTGCTGTCTCTGTTTTGCTTTTTTTGTCTAATTTTGGATGGATTGGAAAGGTTGGAGATTTTCTAAGCCAAGTTCAGTTTGGATTATTTGGCATAATGGCATATATTGTTCCGATTTTAATTGCGGTAGGAAGTTTTTTTATACTGACTAAGCCGTCGAGTAAGGAAAAAACAATATTAACTACAGGAATCACAGTTTTATTTTTACTGATTGGCGCTTTAATTTTTATGATTTCTTGTGGTCCCGAAGAGTATAACTTTAAGGAAGCCTTCATGCTTGGTTTTGAAGAAAAACGTGCAGGAGGTCTTTTCAGTAATCTAATTGCTAGCAAGTTCAGTGTATGGTTTGGAGCTGTTGGTACCTGGATTATAATTATAGTATTGCTGTTGATTTCAGTTATTGTAATGATGGGAAACACAGCAGTTGATTTCTTCAGGGATGCAAAAGAGCGCATGAATGAGTGGAACGAGGACATGCGTGAGCGCAAGGCTGAACAAAGAGAGCTAGACCTTGAGCTAGAGCAAGAGGAGCAGGAGCGTCGACTTGAGCTGGAGGCTAGGAGAGCTGCTGAAAAACAGGCACAAAAAGATGAAGATCAAAAAGAACCTAAGAAACTTCGATCTGAAATGAAAGTGAGTGGTGTGGACCTTGGCGCGACAAAGCTTGAAAAAGGCATTTCCGGAGACAGGGTAACAGAAATCTCTGCAGATGATTTGCTTTCACGAGATGCCAAAGTTCATTTCCCGGATAAGGAAGACTGTGTTCCTGTAATTGCAGAGCCTGAGGAAGAACGTGTACTTGACGTAAGAGAATTTATGTCTTCGCAGAGATCAGATTTTGTTTCGGATTATTCATCGCAAGGTGATAATTATGATGAAATAAATAGAGTCATTAAGTTCCCAACTGTTTCTGCGGTGAATGATATTCCGGCGACTCCGCTAACTCCGGTTAGTCCTTTTAGATCAGAGCCGCTTCCTTCTATGACGGAGGAGGAACTTGCAGCAGACTTAGAGCAGGATATTGTTAATTTCTTTAATCAGGATAGTCAAGAACAAAATGATAGATTAGCTGATGATTCAGATATATTTACGGCAGATAATGATTTTGCTACTAACGCTATAGAAGATTATAGTGCTGCAGAAGCTTCAACTTCTGATAGTGATAACTCTAACACTACGATTACAGCGAAGGCGGCTCCGTCAATCAATGTAACACCGGCTAAGAAGGAAAAGCCTTACAAGAAGCCTCCAATTAGTTTACTTAATGGTCCTAGTGGCAATCAAAAAGGAGACAGCAAATCTACTCTTGAAGAAACTGCCACAAAGCTACAGCAGACTTTATATAATTTTGGCGTAGATGCAACTGTTACTGATTATAGCTGTGGACCTTCTGTCACTCGATTTGAAATACAGCCGGCAATGGGCGTAAAAGTAAGTCGTATCTTAAACCTTGCAGATGATATCAAGCTTAATTTAGCAGCAACGGATGTTAGAATTGAAGCTCCTATACCAGGAAAGTCAGCTGTTGGTATTGAGGTGCCAAATAAAGAAAGTGTAATGGTAAACTTTAGACAGCTTATCGAGTCTGATGCATTCAAGAATTCCAGCAGTAATATTGCATTTGCTGCTGGACGTGACATCGCAGGAGGCATAATTGTTTCTGATATACAGAAAATGCCGCATGTGCTTATTGCAGGTGCTACTGGCTCAGGTAAATCTGTATGTATAAACACTATAATCATGAGTATTCTTTACAGCGCTGATCCCAGCGACGTTAAGCTTATGATGATTGATCCTAAGGTTGTTGAGCTGTCAGTATATAATGGCATTCCACATCTAATGCTACCAGTAGTAACTGAGCCTAAGGAGGCTGCCGCAGTACTTAGAACTGCTGTGGCTGAAATGACTAGAAGATACAATCTTTTTGCAGAGTATGGTGTTAGGGATATTAAAGCATATAATGCAAAAATGGCTGAATTACGTGATTTACCACAAGACGAGAATAATCCGGCCGATTTGTCAAAGCTGCCGCTCATTGTGGTTATAGTTGATGAGCTTGCCGATCTTATGATGGTAGCTTCGAAGGACGTTGAAGAGAGCATTTGTAGACTTGCGCAGCTGGCACGAGCTGCCGGGATTCATTTGGTAATAGCAACACAAAGACCATCGGTTAACGTTATTACAGGTCTTATTAAAGCAAATATGCCTAGTAGAATTGCATTTGCAGTATCATCAGGAGTTGATAGTCGTACTATCCTGGATATGGTTGGTGCTGAAAAGCTTTTAGGAAAGGGCGATATGCTTTACTTCCCTCAGGGAATGAGTAAGCCACTTCGAGTGCAGGGAGCATTTGTAAGTGATGAAGAAGTAAGAAAGGTTGTAGAGTTCTTAAAGAAAGAGAATGGTGAAGTTTCTTACGACGAAAAGGTACTTGCATCTGTTGAGTCACAGAAGAAAACAGAGGCGACAAGCATCGATGGAAATGGTAGAGGTGAACTGGATGTAACATCTGATGGTCGTGACCCATTTTTTAGAGAGGCTGGGGTTCTTATAATCGAAAAAGAACGAGGATCAATAGGATTTTTACAGCGGAATTTCAAAATAGGGTTCAACCGTGCCGCTAGAATTATGGACCAATTAGAGGAGTTTGGAGTCGTTGGTCCGGAGGAAGGAACTAAGCCAAGACGTATTCTTATGAGCGTGGAAGATTTTGAAGCACTTTTAGATGAACAATAGAGGGAAAAAATGAAAACAGACATTGAAATTGCACAGGAAGCAACACTGATTCCAATTAATGAGGTAGCTAAGTCATTAGGCATTACTGATGATGATCTTGAACTGTATGGTAAGCATAAAGCAAAAGTAACTGAGGAATATATTGCTTCGATTCAAAAAAATAAGGACGGAAAGCTGATTTTGGTAACAGCTATCAATCCTACTCCTGCAGGAGAAGGCAAAACTACAACAAGTATTGGCCTTGCGCAAGCTTTTGGAAAATTAAATAAAAAGGCAGTCTTAGCTCTTCGTGAGCCATCATTAGGACCTTGCTTTGGAGTAAAAGGTGGAGCCGCTGGTGGTGGCTACGCACAGGTTGTTCCAATGGAAGATTTAAATCTCCATTTTACCGGTGATTTTCATGCAATCACATCTGCGAACAATTTACTAGCAGCTTTGCTTGACAATCATATTCAGCAAGGAAATGCTCTCGGCATTGATCCAAGGCAGATTACTTGGAAGCGTTGTGAAGACATGAACGATAGAGTACTTCGCAATATTGTTGTAGGTATGGGAGCAAAAGGTGATGGAATGGTTCGTGAGGATCATTTTGTTATAACTGTAGCTTCTGAGATAATGGCAGTTCTGTGCTTAGCAGATGATATGGCAGATCTTAAACGTAGATTGTCGCAGATTATTGTAGGCTATAGCTTCGACAATCAGCCGGTTACTGCGGGGCAGCTTGGAGCTACAGGTGCAATGGCGGCATTACTTAAAGATGCCATTAAGCCCAATATTATACAGACATTGGAGCACACGCCAGCATTTGTGCATGGTGGTCCGTTTGCAAATATTGCACATGGTTGTAATTCCGTTAGAGCTACTAAGCTTGGGCTCAAGACTGCAGATTATGTCATCACAGAAGCTGGATTTGGCGCCGATTTAGGTGCTGAGAAGTTTTTTGATATCAAGTGTCGCAAAGCGGGGCTTAAGCCAGATGCTGTTGTGCTTGTTGCAACTATTAGAGCTTTAAAATATAACGGAGGAGTTCCTAAGGCTGAACTTGGACCGGAAAACCTTGCTGCGCTTGAAAAGGGAATTGTGAATCTTGAAAAGCATATTGAGAATCTTCAGAAGTATGGGGTACCGGTTGTTGTTACTCTTAATTCTTTCATTACAGATTCAGATGCAGAGACCGAATTTGTAAAAGATTTCTGTGAAAAGAGAGGATGCGAATTTGCTCTTTCTAAAGTATGGGAACTTGGCGGTGAAGGTGGCATAGAATTAGCAAATAAAGTTCTTAAGACGCTTGAAGAAAAAGAGAGTAATTTTGCTCCACTTTATGCTGATGAGCTTTCGCTAAAAGAGAAGATTGAGTGTGTTGCAAAAGAAATTTATGGTGCAGCTGCTGTGACGTATAGCCCTGCTGCAGCTAGAAATCTTCAAAAAATTACAGACCTTGGAATGGGCCATTTTCCTGTATGTATGGCAAAAACACAGTACTCGCTTTCAGACGATCCAAAGCTTTTGGGTAGGCCTACAGACTTTACTATTAATATTAGAGATGTTTACGCATCAGCTGGAGCGGAATTTGTCGTTGCATTAACAGGTGACATTATGACAATGCCTGGACTTCCTAAGGAACCAGCTGCCCTTAAGATCGATGTTGATGAAAATGGAAAAATAACAGGATTATTCTAATTTTGAAAGAGGCTATTTATGAGTCAGATAATTGATGGAAAAGCTATATCAGGTGCTATTAAGGACGAGGCAAAAGAAAAAGTTACACAACTGGTATCAAAAGGTATCACTCCTTGCCTTGCTGTTATTCAGGTAGGAGATGATCCGGCATCAAGCGTATATGTCCGCAATAAGAAAAAAGCTTGTGAATACATCGGTGCCAAATCTTTGTCGTATGAATTGCCTGAGAATGTAACGATGAGTGAGTTAATGGAAATCATCGAAAAACTCAATGCTGACGACAGCGTGCATGGTATTTTAGTACAGTTACCTATTCCTGAGCATCTAGATGAAGATGCTGTTATTAAAGCTATTTCACCTGACAAAGACGTAGACGGATTCCATCCAGAGAACGTTGGTAGGCTTTCGATAGGACAGCCCGGGTTTGTATCCTGCACACCAGCAGGTGTAATTGAATTATTAAAAAGAAGTGGTGTTGAGATTAGCGGAAGTAACGCAGTTGTAATTGGCAGAAGTAATATAGTCGGAAAACCGATGGCTCAATTATTATTACGTGAAAATGCAACTGTAACGATTACCCATTCCAAGACAAAAAACATTAAAGAAATCACAAAACAGGCAGACATCCTGGTTGTTGCAATAGGTAAGCCAATGATGATTGATGATTCCTATGTTAAGGATGGAGCTGTAGTTATAGATGTAGGCATTCATCGCAAGGAAGATGGTAAACTTTGCGGAGATGTAGAATACGATTCAGTTGAAAAGATTGCATCAAAAATCACTCCGGTACCAGGCGGAGTAGGTCCTATGACTATTGCAATGCTTATGAGTAACCTTGTTCAGAGTGCATCAAATAGACTTTAATTTATGAAGTGTGTTCATTGTGGATTTGAACTTAAAATTGATAATGGTTATTGCGAGAATTGTGGCACAGAAGTTAGAGTAGTGCCTGATTTTAATGCGCTTGATGATGAGATTGAGACCGCTTTGAATCCCAACGATGCTATAAAAGAAGATCGAACTAAAACCAAAATAAGTGTTGATGATTTCGGAGAGACGAGGGTTATTGAGAATCCATTTTCGGACGATGAAGAAAATGATAAAAACATATTTAAACGTGTTAGCATTATCACAGCTGCTGCCATTGTTGTTATAGCATTAGCGGTTGCGTTGGCATTAATCTCCAATTCAGGCTCGTACTCATCACAGATTAAAGCCGCTCAAAAAGCCTATTCTGCCGGAAAAATTGATAAAGCCATCGGGCATTATAATAATGCTTTAGATATGGCACAATCTGTAGAGTTGTATGAAATACTAGGTGATTTATATGTAGAAGAGGAAGCGGAAGAAGAAGCTATAAGTTGTTATTATTCTGCGATTGAACAAGGATCTGATAGAATCTCAACTTATGATTATCTGACATATTATTATTTAAAAAATAATGATGAGTCGGCACTCAATGATTTGATTAAGCTCGCTCCAAATGAAAATATAAAAAATAGAATATTGGATTTGATACCTATTTTTCCTTCTATAGGTCTAGAATCAGGCAATTATACTGGAACAACTTTTGTAGAAATATCTGGTTCTGAGCACAATGAAATATATTACTCACTAGATGGAAGCACTCCAGATAAGAATACAGGAGTATTATACAAAGAACCTATTGAGCTTCCGATTGGAACAACGACACTTAAAGTGTGCTCTTATAGCGTGGCATCGGATATATATAGTGCGGTAAATGAAGCCGATTATTTGGTGTCAGTAGATCCGCCATCAAATCCAGTAATAAATGTTGCATCTGGTATTTATCCAATTGGAACGCAGATTACAGTATATTGTGAAGATAAAAATGCAACTATTAGATATACGTGGAACGGTGCTTCGCCTAATGAATTATCAGCTATTTACACAGGGCCGTTGGATATGCCGGAGGGAGAAAATACATTAAGAGTTATCGCTATTAACGAATATGAAATTTCCAGTAAAGTTGTGGAGGCTACATACAGGTGCGGAGTGGATGAACCATGAAAGTGACTGTTTTGTGTGTAGGTAAGATAAAAGAAAAATTCTATACATCAGCGGTAGATGAATACGTTAAAAGATTAGGTAGATATTGTACTCCACAGATTATTGAAGTACCCGATGAAAAAACACCTGATGGCGCATCTGATGGTATGATAGAGGATATTAAGACTAAAGAGGCGGAGAGGATATTATCACATATTAAAGATAATGAATATGTTATAGCGCTTACGATTGATGGAAAAGCTTACGATTCCGTAGGTTTATCAGAACATATAGCAAATCTTATGGGTAGAGGAAATTCCAGCCTGGTATTTGTTATAGGTGGGTCACTTGGTCTTGGTAAGAAGATTATTTCAAGAGCAAATGAATGCATCAGCTTTTCTAAGCTAACTTTTCCACATCAATTAATGCGAGTAATACTTTGCGAACAGATATATCGTAGCTTCAGAATTATGAATAATGAGCCGTATCATAAATAGGAGGATAAGGCTTGGATAACAATATTTTATCAATAAATATACCAGCATCTCATATTTCTAATATATTTGGACAATTTGACCGTAATGTAAAAAAGATAGAGAAGTTCTATCATATTTCAGTTGTGCCCAGAGACGATAGTATACATATTATAGGAGAGCCTGGTCCTGCAAAGAAAGCTGCACATGTACTTAATACACTTCTTGAAATGTCAAAAAAGGGCGAAACAATAGATGATCAACGCATAGATTATTTATTATCTATGGATATGGAAGATAATACAAAAGAGATATTAGAACTTGATGGAGATATAATTTGTCATACTATATCTGGCAGACCTATTAAACCCAAGACATTAGGTCAGCAACAGTATGTTAAAAATATGCGGGATAAAATGATTACATTTGGCATCGGTCCCGCAGGTACTGGTAAAACATATTTAGCTATGGCGCTCGCAATTACTGCATTCAAAAATGAGGAAGTCGAAAGAATTATTTTGACTAGACCTGCAATTGAGGCTGGAGAAAAGCTGGGTTTTTTACCTGGAGACCTTCAAAGTAAGGTAGACCCGTATCTTAGACCGTTATATGATGCTCTTTATCAAATTATGGGAGCAGAGACATTCCAGAAAAACATGGAGAAAGGGCTAATAGAAGTGGCTCCTTTAGCGTATATGCGAGGTCGAACACTGGATAATGCATATATTATTCTTGATGAGGCGCAAAATACCACCCCTGCGCAGATGAAGATGTTTCTTACTAGATTAGGTTTTGGTTCAAAGGCGGTAATTACAGGCGATATAACTCAGAAGGATTTGCCGGTTGGAACAACATCGGGATTAGATGTAGCCTTAAAAGTGTTAAAGGATATAGATGACATTGCTGTTTGCAGACTCACAGAAAAAGATGTTGTAAGACATCCATTAGTTCAAAAGATTGTTAAAGCATATAGTGACTTTGAGTCTAAACAACAAAGCAGAGGCAGAAAATGATAGAAGAGAATGCATTATCGCCTAAGCGCATATTGTTTATACTGCTATCATTGTTTGTAATGCTTGCAGGCGTGCTTTTCTTAGGCCTATTTAATAAACTTTTAACAGATGAAATCATTACTGTGGAAGCAATTGTTTTGGCTTTTTTTCTGATTTTATCCGTAGGGCTTATAAGTAAAAGACACAATGGAAGGTTTTTGTTTAACGCGACTTCTTATGGTGTTTTTTTCTTATTTACTTTGCTTTCGGTAGGGGTGATGATAGGTAGCTCTTTTCTACCTGAATTTGCAAAGCCACTTATGCTAATACCGTTTATGTATTGCATGACCACTGATGGGACTGTTGCCATTGGATTTAGTATACTTATAAATTTTATATGTTGCTATTTTGGAAATCAAAGTCTATATGAGTTTGCAGCATATTGCTTTATAGGAGCTTTATTTTTGCTTATATACGAGCAACTGAGAAATAAAAAGAATTTATTTTTTACTTCTCTTATTATATTTTGCATAAACCTTTTCGTTCCGTGCATTTTTTATTATCTAACATATTTTGAAATAAAGAATACGGTATTCATATGGTGTGGTGGGGTTGCTCTTGCACAGGCTGTGCTTATTTCAGTTTTTCATGGCATATTGATTAGACCAATGTTAGCAGAGAGACATTCTTTGTATTCAATAATGCTTATGGATGAATATGAGCTTGTTAGGGTTATTAAGAAATATAGTATGTTTGAATATGCCCATGCTATAAAAGTTGCAAGGTTGTCTAGAATTATTGCGTCGATTGTCGAATGTGATGAAGAAGTAGCCGCCGCAGCAGGCTTCTACTACAGAATTGGAAAAATGGAGGGAGAGCCATTTATTGAGAATGGAGTGAAAATTGCCTCTGAGCATGGTTTTCCAATTGAAGTTATACAGATATTAAGCGAATACGGAGGCGAATTACGCCCTATCTCAAGCCGAGAGTCAGCTATTGTACATATGACTAATGCTGTAATTACTAAGCTAGAGCAGTTAGGTAATGAGCATATTGCCGGCGAATGGAATCAGGATATTGTGGTGTATCAGACTTTAAACGAAGCATCGCAAAGTGGGTTATATGATGAATCAGGACTTAGTATGAATCAATTCTTAAGAGCTCGAGAAGTACTTTTAAAGGAGGATTTACAAAGTGACCTTTGATTTTGAATCAGAATTCAATCCGGAATTTGACTTTGATTGGCAAAATATTGCTATAGCTGTTGCTAACGAGACATTGAAGCAGTTAGAGTTTCCTTTTGAAGCGCAGGTATGCCTAACCTTAGTTGATGAAGAAGAGATTAAAGAGATTAACTCGCAAAATAGAGGCATAGATAACGTAACGGATGTATTATCGTTTCCTATGTTAAACTTTGATGATGAATTGAATTATGATTTACTAGAAAATGATGAGAGCAATTTTGATTTGGATTCTGGGGAAGCTGTTTTAGGCGATATTATTATTTGCGTTCAACGGCTAAAGAACCAGGCAGCGGAATATGGTCATTCGCAACTACGTGAATTCGCATTTCTTGTAGCGCATAGCATGCTGCATCTTTTAGGCTATGACCATATGGAACCAGAAGAAGAAAAGATAATGTTCAAAAAACAAGATGAGATATTAGAAGCATTGTCTATTACACGATAATTATGAATAAATACGGAAAATATATTATAAAACTGCTTATACCCATCTTAGTTATTGGAGTTTTTTCAGGATGTGGACAGGCTAATGATAATAAGCCCTCTGAATCTATAGGTTCTAATATTTCAAATACGAGTGGTATTAATATCGAATTATCAAGCGATAAAGTGGATGACGCATCAGTGTTAAAAATGGATGGGACTAGAAGCTATCTTACCGGAAAAAAGCTTGATGATAAACTGGTTGCCAAAAAACCTATAGCAATCATGATTGAGAATACAGAGGCTAGCCTACCGCATTACAATTTGGACAAGGCGGGATTCATATACGAGACGCCTGTTGAGAGCAATATGACTAGATATATGGCGGTATATGATGATTGGTCTAAACTTGATCGTATAGGAAATACAAGAAGTGCCAGGACATATCATATATGGTTGGCAGCCCAGTACGAAGCAATTTTCTTCCATTACGGACAAAGTCCGTTTGCATTACCTTATCTCGATATGAAAATAGTAGATGATGTTAATGGTGTCTACGGAGAAGGTAATATTGCGTTTTACAGAAGTGCTGATAAGACAGCTCCTCATAATGCCTATACAGGAGCTAAGGAAATAACCGCAGGTATCAATTATAAAGGACTTGATACTGATCATTCATCTGGGTATAAAAGTACTTGGCAGTTTGCTGCAGATGATAGTGAAGTATGTTTAGATAGTGGCGCAGATTGCACAGTAATTCAGCCTTATTATTTCTATAACACGCCTTATTTTATCTATAATGATGAGGATAAGCTTTATTATAGATATGAGTTTGGTAAGCCAGAAGTAGATGCAGCTTCGGGAAATCAGTATGCAGTTAGAAATATTATATTTATGAATGCATCCAATGATATGTATGTAGATGGAAATGGCCAGACTCAGTATTTGAATTTTTATCTACCAATGACCCAGGGCACAGGTAAGTATTTTACCTCAGGTAAAATGGTTGACATAATGTGGGTAAGCGGTAAAGACGATGAACAGTTTCACTTTTATTATACAGATGGTACAGAGATTGTGTTAAATCAGGGACAAACTTGGTTTTGTTTGATACAAAACGCATATCAGGATGAGAATAAGCTATATGCTACAAAGGAAGAATTCGAGGCGACAAAATAGTTTATGAGTAGTAAGAAGAATAATAATAACTTTTTGATTCAGGGATCTATTTTAGCGGCTGCTTCACTTATAAGCCGTGTAATTGGACTGATTTATAGAGTTCCATTAACTAGAATAATAGGAAAAACTGGAAATAATTACTATGCCAGTGCTTATGAAATATACAATATTCTTTTGATTATTTCTTCATATAGCATTCCGCTGGCAGTATCAAAGATGGTTGCTTCTAGTATGGGAAAGAAGGAACCTAGAAATGCATATCGTGTATTTAGGGCGGCTATTGTATTTGCATTAATGTCAGGTCTGATTGCAGCCGGCGCAGTATTTTTAGGTGGAGAATATTTTACAGCTGTTTTACTAAAAACTCCGCTTAGTATTATTGCACTTAGAGTATTAATGCCTACGCTGGTTATTGTTGCTGTACTTGGCGTTATAAGAGGATTCTTCCAAGGGCTTGGAACTATGATTCCTAGTGCTGTATCACAAATAATAGAGCAGATAATTAACGCTGTAATAAGTGTAGCGGCAGCTTATTATTTGTTTAATTATGGAAATGTAATTGGCAAGGTTCTGGGCAACGTCGAAAAATATTCTGCGTCTTATGGCGCAGCAGGTGGAACACTCGGTACGACAGTTGGTGCATTTGCAGCGTTTCTGTTCATGCTGTTCCTGTTCATTATATTTAGAACTCAGTTCATAAAGAAAGTACGTAGAGATAAATCAGAGAACAAAGATTCTTACTTTACAATTGTAAAAGTATTAATAATGACAATTGTTCCAGTGCTTTTATCTACAACAATCTATAATATAAGTGGAATAGTTGATCAGGGCATATATAAGAATATTGCACTTTTAACTGGTTTTATCGAAAGTGAAATTGATATTTCTTGGGGAATATTTGCAGGCGAATACAAGGTGCTAATAAATGTGCCTATATCAATTGCCACAGCAATAGCTGCAAGCTGTGTGCCAAGCTTAACTAGGGCTTTCCAAGCAAAGGATTACGATGAAAGCCGAAGACAGATGTCGATTTCTAGCAGATTTGTAATGATAATTGCATTTCCATGTGCAGTTGGTCTGTTTGTATTGGCTTCGCCCATCATGCAACTTTTGTTTAAAGACGATACAACTATGGCGAAGAACATGCTAATGCTCGGTGCTATCACAATAGTGCTTTATTCATTATCCACTTTATCAAATGGTCTTTTGCAAGGCATAGATAAGCTTAGGACACCTGTTATCAATGCCGCTATTGCTCTGGTTACGCATGTGCTGTTTCTGGTTTTGCTATTGTATACAACAAAACTTGGCGTATATACAGTTATTTTGGCAAACGCATTTTATGCACTCGTTATGTGTATACTAAATCAGCTTGCATTAAGAAAATATATTGGGCTTACGTTGGATTACATCAAGACATTTGCTATACCAGCCGTATCCTCAATCGGAATGGGACTAATAGTTTTCTTACTATATAAGCTTATGTATATGCTAATAGGTTCTGACTTCATAGGAATAGTATTGGGCATTCTGGTGGGAGCCTTCTGCTATTTTGCTATTCTGGTATTATTGCGCGGCATCTCAAAAGAGGAACTATACAGGGCTCCAAAGGGAGAGTATCTCGTGCTATTAGGGGAAAAAATGCATCTATTTAGAGGCGAAGATGAAGAATAATAATTACTATAATGTACTCGTTATAGGTGGAGGGGCTGCCGGTATGATGGCGGCCATTTCTGCTGTAAGAGAGGGAGCAACATCGGTAGCTATTATTGAACACAAAGATCAGCTGGGGACTAAATTACTATCAACAGGAAATGGCCACTGTAATTATACAAATTCAGATATGTCAGCTGACAAATATTCATCTCGAACAGCGGATAGAAGGTTTGTTGAAGCAGCACTTGATATATTCGGATATGCAGACACAGTTGACTTTTTCTATAAGCTGGGCATAGAACCCTTTGAAAAAAATGGTTATATATACCCTTATAGTATGCAGGCTAAGAGCGTAAGAGAAGCGTTAACTCTTGAGATAAAAAGATTAGGCATTCAGGTTCATACAAAAGAAAATATTGAGCGAATATGTAATGGCCAATCGTATAGAGTATTTACCTCTCAATGTGAATATGTTGCTGATTCATTAGTAATAGCGGTTGGTGGAGTTAGCGCACCCAAAACAGGTAGTGATGGCAGCTTATATAAAATAATATCTGGACTATCGAAGAAGATTTTCTTTGTCGAACAGTTACCGGCACTGTGCCCATTAGCTACGAATTTTGAATATATATCCAGATTATCTGGTGTAAGGACCTTTGCAAAGGTTACCATAGGAGATAATGCTGAGGTAGGAGAGATACAGTTTGGTGATAAATGCATATCCGGAATTGTTGTTTTTAATTTAAGCAATGCTGCCAATATCAATAGAAATATAGATGATGTACTTGTAGACTATTTTCCAACTATTTCAAATGAACAACTGCTGAATAAATTGAGATTGAGATTCAAAGACTATGGAAACGGGAAAAATGCCAAAGAGTGTATGATTGGCTTACTTCCAGACAAGCTTAGTGAAGTGGCGTTATCCATCGCGAGGATTCCAGCAACAGCACCGGCTAGTACCATCGATGATGACTTGATTTTGAAATTATGTAATATCCTTAAGGCAATGAATTTCGGGAAATGCTTTAGTGATGATTACAGCAAGGCTCAGCTAACTAGCGGAGGCATTGATCTTTCAAATATTTCAGTAGGTAAACTGGATGCATTTGGAGAAGAAGGACTATTTTTTGCCGGTGAGATTATGGACATACAAGGTCCGTGCGGAGGTTACAATTTACAGTGGGCTTGGACTTCAGGTTATTTAGCTGGTCAAGCTGCCGCGAAAAGGAGTCAGAAGTGCTAAGAATTAGTCAGATAAAAGTGCCCGTAGGAGCTACTGATGAAAAGCGATCTTTAGAAGAAAAGCTAGCAAAGATTTTTAGACATTCAGATGCCCCTAAAACATTTAAAATAGTTCGTAGAGCTCTGGATGCAAGAAAAGCACCGGAGCTTTATTGGATATATACCGTAGATGTTGCCGTTAACAATGAAGACAGGTATCTATCAGGAAAAAATAATGACATTTGTAGAGCTCCCAAGCCATTTAATCCTGTTCTAAATATTAAACGTAGTAATAAATTTAGACCTATAGTTGTCGGCTTCGGACCGGCTGGGATTTTTGCTGGCTATATTCTTGCGCTTAATGGGCAGAAGCCAATTATATTTGAGCGCGGATATGATATGGATAAACGCAAGGTCGCTGTCGATAGTTACTGGAATGATGGTCTACTTAATCCCATATCTAATGTACAGTTTGGAGAGGGAGGTGCTGGCGCATTTTCAGATGGCAAATTGAATACATCGGTAAAGGATAAGGATCAAATAGGAAGGTTTGTTCTAGAAACATTTGTGAAATACGGAGCGAATCCTGACATTTTATTGGATGCCAAGCCTCATGTTGGTACTGACAAATTAGCCATTGTAATTCCTGCAATTCGAAATGCTATTTTAGATTTAGGTGGCGAAATACATTTTGAAAGTCAGGTTACTTCTATTACTGAAGATAACGGACAGATTACTTCGGTTGTAGTTAATGACAATGAGAAATATGAAACCAGTGATGTTGTCTTAGCAATTGGACATAGTGCTAGAGACACCTTTAGATATCTAAATAGTATGGCAATTCCAATGATAGCAAAGGATTTTGCAGTTGGATTCAGGGTAGAGCATCCTCAGGATATTATAGATAGAGCACTCTACAAAGGTGCCGAAAAAAATCATAAGTTACCGCCTGCAGCCTATAAACTTACACATCAAGCAACAACTGGTCGAGCTGTATATTCATTTTGCATGTGTCCTGGGGGGCATGTTGTTAATGCTTCATCATACGATGGCGGTACTGCTGTCAATGGAATGAGTTATATGGCCAGAGATAGCAAGGTAGCTAACAGCGCAATCGTAGTAAGTGTTGGGAAAAATGATTACGAAGACGAGGGACCGTTAGCAGCTATCTCTTTTCAGGAAAAAATAGAAAAGAAATGTTTTTCTATTGGAAAAGGAGCTGTGCCAAGGCAGATGCTTGGTGACTTTAGAAAAGGTATAGTAAGTACTGGGTATACTGGATTTAGAGGCGCGTTAAAGGGACGCGAGTGTTTTGCAGATATGTCCAAGCTATATACTAACGATATTACGAATTCATTTCTTGAGGGCATGTCTAACTTTGAGCACAAAATACAAGGCTTTAATGATGAGTCCACTATTTTGTCGGGGATAGAGAGTAGAACTTCTTCACCCGTAAGAATAACGAGAGATGAATTTTTCCAGAGCACATTGCGTGGACTGTATCCATGCGGTGAGGGGGCGGGCTATGCAGGAGGTATTATGTCTGCTGCAATGGATGGAATTAAGGTTGCTTTAAAGATATTAGAATCGAGAAAATAAATGGCAGAATTATCACCTATGATGCAACATTATCTACAGACAAAAGAGCAGTATAAAGACTGCATTCTATTTTATCGTCTGGGAGATTTCTATGAGATGTTTTTTGAGGATGCTCAAATAGTATCGAAAGAATTAGAGCTAACATTAACCGGAAAATCATGTGGTCTTGAGGAACGCGCCCCAATGTGTGGAGTGCCATTTCATGCGGCTGAAACACATATTGCCAGACTACTTAAGCTTGGCTATAAAGTGGCTGTATGCGAGCAAGTTGAGGACCCCAAGGAAGCTAAGGGGATGGTAAAAAGGGAGGTTACAAGAATTGTAACGCCTGGTACTAATACCGATAGCATGGCACTTGATGATAGTAGGAATAACTATTTAGTTGCTATTTATAAAGGCGCAGATGGCTATGGCCTTTCAGCCTGCGATGTAAGTACAGGTGATTTTTATCTTACTGAGGTTGAAGATAATGCCAAGCTTTTAGATGAACTAGAAAAATATCAGCCAATAGAGCTTTTGTGTAATGAAGCTATTGCGATGAGTGGGCTTAATCTTGAAATAATACGCGATAGGTATCACTTAGCGTTAAGTATGCTTGAACCATGGTATTTTTCAGATACAGCTATCAACAAGTTAAAAGAACATTTTCATGTAAAGACTTTGGATGGCCTTGGGCTCATGGATTTCGAAGATGGTACAGTGGCAGCTGCTGCCATCATTGCTTACTTATATGAAACTCAGATGAATGACCTCGGGCATATTATCAATATTTCCCCCTATCTCACAGGTAAATTCATGCTCATAGATAGTGCAACAAGGAGAAATCTAGAGCTATGTGAGACCATGCGAGAAAAAGAAAAGAAAGGCTCACTTTTATGGGTTTTAGATAAGACAAAGACTGCAATGGGGGCGAGAATGCTACGCAGCTATATAGAGCAGCCTCTATTGGAGATGTCAGAGATTATAAAGAGACAAGATGCTATAGCTGCATTTAACGATAATCTGATAAGTCGCGAAGAGCTAAGAGAATATTTGCAGCCTATTTATGATTTGGAGAGACTTACAACGAGAATTGTTTATGGCACTGCAAATCCTAGAGATTTTGTATCTTTTAAAAATTCTATAGCAATGATTCCGCATATAAAACAGGTTCTTTCTGAATTTTCTGCACAACTAATAGATGATTTGCAGGATAAAATGGATGGCCTTAGTGATATTTGTGAGCTGATTGATAAGACCATAGGAGATGAGCCGCCAATCAGTAGCCATGAAGGTGGAATAATAAGAGAGGGGTATTCGGAAGAACTCGATAGGTTACGCAAAGCTAAAACTGATGGCCAGTCTTGGCTGGCTGAGCTACAGGCCAAAGAGAGAGAAAAGACAGGAATAAATACGCTTAAGGTTAAGTATAACAAAGTGTTTGGCTATTATATTGAGGTTACCAATTCATTCTTGGATATGGTGCCAGACTATTTCGTTAGAAAACAAACACTTGTAGGCGCTCAACGCTTTATTACACCTGAACTTAAGGAGCTTGAAGATACAATTCTAGGAGCAGAGGACAGATTATTCTCGCTAGAGCACGGCATCTTCAAAGAGCTTTTGACTACAGTTGCAGCAGAAGTATCTAGAATCAAAATTACTG
>JAZLKM010000003.1:0-4902 GCA_045597645.1 Lachnospiraceae bacterium
TTTTTTATTCCAACTACCTTGAAAGTGTCACTCATCTTTGGATACCTCCATCATGTACGCCGCCTGTGTGGCCTTCACTCTAGGGTCTATCCTCTCATTGATAATCTGGCTTAGCATGTTAAAGAATATAACCACTACACCTGAGATGATACATAGAATCATCAAAAGGTTATAGTCATGAAACTTTGCCGATTCGTATGCCAGCGCACCTATTCCAGGGTATGAAAACAACGTTTCAATGATGTATGTACCGCCCAGTACATGTGGTACAGAAATAGCCATAATGCTGAAATATGTAGGTAAAATGCCTCTTATACAATGTCTAAAAATAATCTGCCTCTTGTTAAGACCCTTCACTTTCGCCAAGAGTACGTAATCTTCTCTAATCTCCTCTAGAAGCTTATTTCTAATCATGAAGGCGTAGTACCACAAATGATTTATTACTACAATTATCAGAGGCAAAATCAGATGGTGTATTCTATCAAGCACATCATCCGCATGGCCTATTGAATAGGCTCCTGAACTAGGAAATATCTTGAGTAGGATGGAAAATACATATATAAACAATAGGCATGTCCAAAACTCAGGAACGCAGCTAACCAGTGTTCCCACTTGACATATAGCCTTGTCCACAAAGCTTCCTTCCCACCATGCGCAAAGCACTCCCAAAAGCAGAGAGAGTATGAAGAGAACAATAAAACCTATACCTCCTAGAAGGAGTGTATTCAAAAGTCTTCCCTTAATTACAACGACTACATCCTGTTTATACTTAAAGGAGATACCCATATCTCCGTGAAGCGCATTCACAAGCCACTTGCCATACTGCTGATAGATTGGCGCATTTAGTCCCAATCTTTCCATCGCATGATCTCTCTCGGCCGGTGCCATCTGGGTTGCTCGCTCACCATAGTATGACAAAAGAGGGTCACCCGGAGCCAGCCTTGCTATATAGAACACCACAATTGACAGGACAATTACGCTAGCAAGGAAGAGGAGGAATTTTTTAAGATAATATATAGACTTGCTTTTATTACTCATCAATATCCCCCTTGTAAATAATCGCCTTGCGCTGACGTTCACGCTTAGGGTCAGGCACAGGTATAGCCGATATCAGTGCCTTCGTGTATGCATGCTGAGGATTCTCAAATATCTGCTTTGTTGGACCTACTTCAACCAATTTTCCGTTATACATTACTCCAACAGTGTCACACAAATATCTGACCATAGCCAAATCATGCGCTATGAACAGAAACGAAAATCCATGTTCCTGCTGCAGATGTTTGAATAGATTAATTACCTGAGCCTGAATGGATACATCCAGAGACGATACCGGCTCGTCTGCCACGAGTAGCTCCGGTTCCATGGATAGGGCTCTCGCGATTGCTACTCTCTGTCGCTGTCCGCCCGACAGCTCTGCTGGATATCTATCAATAAAGCTTTTATCAATGCCTACATATGACAGTTGAAAAACCGCTTCGTCGCGATAGCTTCCTCTGGGAGGTGTCATATGATTAATCCTCATCGGTTCTGCAATGATATCCTCCACTTTCATTCTTTGATTCAAGCTGGAAGCAGAGTCTTGAAAAATAAGCTGCCTTTTTGTCTGAAGCAGCTTCTTATTTTTTTTGTATTCTTTAGAATCGCACGTATTAATGCCATTAAAAAATATCTCACCCGCTGTCGGCTGATATATGTTCATAACACATCTGGCTATCGTTGATTTGCCTGAACCAGACTCTCCTACAATTCCAAATATCTCGCCCTTTTTTATCTGAAATGAGACATTATCGACAGCCGTGATATAGCTCTTTTTTGACATTTTAAACTTGTGCGTCAGATTTTTTACATCAAGTAATACTTCACTCATCAATAAGCCCCTTCAGCGGCGATTCTATCTTGGGTGCACGCTCATCCAGCAGCCATGTGGCTGCATAATGCGTGTCACTTATCTTAAACATTGGTGGTGCCTTCTCATAGTCTACATCCAGCGCATACTCATTTCTCTCGGCAAAAGCGTCCCACGTCGGTGGATCGATAAGTGTAGGAGGCATTCCAGGAATAGTGTATAATGGCTCGTCATCCTTAGCAAAAGAAGGTAACGACCTCATTAGACCCCATGTATAAGGATGTCTGGCATCATAGAAGATATCTTCTGCTGTTCCTATTTCCACAATCTTGCCAGCATACATGACAGCAACCCTGTCTGCTACTCTCGCAACAACTCCTAGGTCATGGGTGACAAGCACGATTGACGTTCCCAGCTTTTCTCTAATATCAACGAGCAAATCTAGTATCTGAGTCTGTATAGTCACATCGAGAGCAGTGGTCGGCTCGTCAGCAAAGAGAATCTTTGGGTTTGCCGCAATCGAAATAGCTATAACAACACGTTGTCTCATACCGCCAGAGAAATTATACGGATACAGCTTCATTCTCTCACTGGCCCGGTCTATCCCTACGAGTTCAAGGAGCTCTATAGCCCTAGCGGTAATCTCCTCCTTGGATAAGGTCTTTTCATTAGAGCGAATTGCTTCCTCAAGTTGTTTTCCCACTGTCAGCGTAGGATTGAGAGAGGTCATCGGATCCTGGAAAATCATGGAAAAAAGCTTGCCCCTCGCATTACACATGAATCGCTCTTTTTTCCCCAGCATCTCCTGACCATCCAATCGAATGGAACCAGACTTCACATGCGCAGTCTTAGGTAGCAGCTTCATTACGCTTTTGCAAAGCACACTTTTGCCACAGCCACTCTCCCCCACAATAGCAAGAATTTCTCCCTTTTTTAGATCTAGAGAAACATCTCTTACTGCCTGCACATCTCCATACTGTGATTTAAATTCAATTGATAAATTGTTTATCTCAAGAACATTTTGCATAAATCATCCCAACCGCGCTCATATTAACAGCAAAAAGAGGCTCTAATATATAGCCTCTTTCGCCGTCACATTTTAACTGAAATTTATTCCATAGTCCAGTCACATACGTTCCAGAAAATACCTACACCGTGGTGGCCCAATACAGTCTTCGGATTAATTCCCTTGATTGAAGAATCACCTACATACATTGCATCGATGTAGCAGATATAGGTGTATGGAGGATTCTCGGCCATCGCTGAAAGAGCTGATGCATATGCCGCCTTTCTCTCCTCAGGTACATTGGTCTGTCTTGCCATTGCCATGTACTTATCGGCATCAGCATTTGAATATCCATTGTAGTTAGCGCCCTTGTCTGTACCAAATACCTTGTACATATGGTCATCTGCATCAAATGGGCTACCCCATCCAATTATGCAGCATTCCTGACCGCCCCAGTCGATACCATTCGCCGGAACATTTGCATTAACATCAAGTCCTACTGCTTGAAGCTGCTGAGCACAGATCTGCGCCATATCGATACGAACCTGATCGGTAGGAGTAGCATTAATTGTAAATGCTATCTTCTCACCATCTCTGTAGTAATATCCATCGTCCTGCTTCTCGCAGCCAGCTGCCACAAGGAGTTCCTCACACTTTTCTGGATTGTACTCGTACTTCTCCACATCCTCTGAGTTATAGATATTTCTCTGAAGTGGGCCATATGCAACAATTCCCTTTCCCAGTACTACTGCATCCAAAATCGCCTGTCTATCAATTGCGTATGATATTGCCGGAATCAGATCCATATTTGTCTGCCAATAGTCATTCCAGAAGTTAAACAGAATACCTCTATAATCAGAAGTGGTCATATCATATACAGTAAAATCTGAATTTCCTTCGAATATTGCTGAATCCTTTGGAGTAACCTGTGTAAAGTTAAGTTCGCCTGACTGAAGAAGAAGCGCCTTGGCATTATCGTCCTCTACTATCTTGAAAATGATAGTGTCAATATTTGGAGCTCCAAGGAAATAATCCTCGTTCTTCACAAGTGTAATAGACTGTCCATCATCATGCTCTGCCACCTTGTACGCACCTGTTCCAACTGGTGCAAAGAAGTAGCTTGAAGTATGTGGGTCCTCACCCTCAAGAAGATGCTTTGGCAGAATAGCCATTGACATATACTCAAGGAATGCATAGTTAGACTCTGCAAGTTCAAACTT
The DNA here is from genome assembly GCA_045597645.1 of Lachnospiraceae bacterium. Lineage (GTDB taxonomy): Bacteria > Bacillota > Clostridia > Lachnospirales > Lachnospiraceae > JAKSSE01. The sequence goes on from JAZLKM010000003.1 coordinate 4,073, forward strand.
TACAGTATTGTCATCAACTACCTCAATATTAGTTACATCCTCATAGTTTGGTGCATTTTCTGACTCATTTTCAGGATTCATGATAAGCTCAATAGTGAACTTAACGTCCTCAGCTGTGAAATCTTCACCATCATGCCACTTCACACCCTCAGCCAGATGGAATGTATACTCTGTTCCATCATCATTGATATCCCATGAAGTAGCCAGACACGGAACTATCTGATCATCAGCATCATGCGCTGTCAAGCCATTAAATATAAGCACGTTTATCTCGCAGTGCTCATTAATTGCCGGGTTAATCTCATTGTAGCTATCTGTAGTACCATACACGATAGTACTTCCTGCTGCTTCTGTAGTGGCTACATCTGCAACTGTCTCTGTAGACTGAGCAGTACTGCTACCCGCATCAGTACTAGTGGTAGCCGCGCCACCTGCATCATTTGCACTTCCACAAGCTGCCAGTGAAACCACCATCACCATAGATACAAGCGCTGTTAAAATCTTCTTTTTCATCTATATCTCCCTCCGAGTTTTTATTTCTTGCGCATTATATCAGTCCTTTGCCCACCATATAAGCCCCATAGGGGGATAAAATTTATCCAACTTCGCCGCCACCCGCCCCAGTTAAGCCTGCCGTGTCCGCGCATCCCGGTTGGGGTTGGGGGCCGCACCTCACCCACCAGCTATCTCCACGTATCTCCATCTTGCCTGTCGGCAGACATTCACACTCCTCCTTCCTATGCAATCAGAGCCCTGCATTCGTGAATCTGGTGGCGATTCTTGTTTGGCGATGCTGCGCGCCCGGTCTCCAGTTGTCTGAGATGTGGCTT
>JAZLKM010000004.1:0-30094 GCA_045597645.1 Lachnospiraceae bacterium
GACAAAATTGATATCAAATGCTCCGTCCTTGCCAAATACGCTCTCAACCTCGTCGCCCTCGTTCTTGCGGAGCAGACCGTGATCAACAAATACACAGGTGAGCTGCGGTCCAATTGCCTTTGCCAAAAGAGCTGCAAGTACAGATGAATCTACGCCTCCAGAAAGGGCAAGAAGCACTTTTCCATCCCCCACCTTAGCTCTCACGTCTGCGATGGCGCTCTCAACGAAGCTATCCATTCTCCAGTCGCCATTTGTATCGCAGATACGTCTTACAAAATTGTAGAGGATCTCTTTTCCCTTCTCGGTATGCAGCACCTCAGGATGGAACTGAATAGCATAAAGCTTTTTATCCGGACATGCTGCTGCCGCAACAGGGCAGTCTGCAGTGTGAGCAATAATGTCAAAGCCTGGAGCTATTTTGCTAATGTAATCGAAGTGACTCATCCAAACAACGGTACTCGCCGGTATACCATCAAACAGCTCATTAGTTCCGGTCTGTCCATCGATAAACGTCTGGGTCTTACCATACTCTCGATTAGAAGCCTTCTCAACCTTACCACCGAGGATGTGCATCATAAGCTGTGCTCCATAGCACAGTCCCAGCACAGGTATTCCTAGTTCAAACAGCTCCTTCTGATATGTCGGAGCGCCCTCCTCGTAGCAGCTGTTAGGGCCACCTGTAAGGATGATACCCTTAGGGTTCATTGCCTTTATTTTTTCGATGTCAGTCTTGTAAGAATATATCTCACAGTAGACTCCACATTCACGGACTCTACGAGCCACCAGCTGGTTATACTGGCCTCCAAAATCCACTACTATCACCGTTTCGCGGTTTGCCATTTTACTGTCTCCTATTGCTTATTATCTACAGTTCAGCCTCTGCCATATCGAGTGCAGCTGCTATAACCTTATCCATATCATAGTATTTGTACTGGCCCAATCTGCCTCCAAAGAGGATTCCCTCCTCCTTAGCAGCCAATTCCACATACTTCTCATATAATGCACTATTCTTTGCATCATTTACAGGATAATACGGCTCGTCTCCCAGATTCCACTCGCTTGAGTACTCCTTACTGATTACCGTCTTTTCCTGCTTGCCAAATGCAAAATGCTTGTGTTCAATGATTCTAGTATACGGCGTCTGTCTGTCAGTGTAGTTAACTACTGCATTTCCTTGATAATTAGGCATATCAAGTACTTCTGTCTCGAAGCGGACACTGCGATACTCAAGATATCCCAAGGTGTATCCAAAGTACTCATCTATAGGTCCTGTGTAGAGCACTTTCTTTGCTGCATATTCTGGGTTATCTTTGTTCTCCAAGTAGTCCACGCCTGTGATTACTGGCACATCGCCGATAATGCGCTCCACCATTTTAGTGTAGCCATCTTCTGGTATACCCTGATATCTATCCGAAAAATAGTTGTTGTCATATATCATTCGTACCGGAAGTCTCTTGATAATGAACGACGGCAGATCTTTGCAGTCTCTTCCCCACTGTTTTTCGGTGTAGCCCTTTATCAGCTTTTCATATACGTCACGCCCCACTAATGAGATTGCCTGCTCCTCCAGGTTCTGCGGCTCACCAGTAATCTCTGTGCGCTGCTTTTCAATTATCTCGGCAGCTTCTGCTGGAGTGGAGATACCCCACATCTTGGAAAACGTATTCATATTGAACGGAAGGTTATATATCTCGCCCTTATAATTTGCTACTGGGCTATTGATATAATTATTGAACTCCGCATATTGGTTTACATAATTCCACACTTTTTTATCGCTCGTATGGAAAATATGTGCACCATACTTATGAACCTGAATACCTTCCACATCCTCTGTGTAGATATTTCCAGCTATATTAGGCCTTCTGTCTATTATCAAGCACTTCTTACCCTTCGCAGTAGCCTGCTGAGCAAAAACTGCTCCAAAGAGTCCTGCTCCAACTATTAGATAATCATATTCTGCATTTTTATCTATCATATAATTCCTCGTAACCCATGCTATGTTTCAGCAAAATGCTGGTGTTAGGCTTAATAATAAGTTCAAGCTCTCCGTTTTTGATGCGATGGTATCTTGGCATCAGAGAATATCCTAACTGATTAGCCTGTATCTTCTGCTTCATCATACCATCATTCGGAGCCCCAAGCTGCCATACAGGCACTGTTATATGCTCTTCATTTTTGCCACTGTTCACTACAACCACATATTGCTCATCTCGTGTAAATCTACCATAACATAGCAGATTATCCTTTGATGGCAAGAACTTGAAACTGCCACAGCGAAGTGTATAACTGAATTTATGCAGCTGAATAAGGTCTCTGTGGTAATCAATCAGTTCCACATTCTCGTGACCCCAGGGGTAGGTACGTCTATTATCAGGGTCTGTGAAACCTACCTGACCAGCCTCGTCGCCATAGTAAAGTGTCGGTGCTCCCGGCCACGTCATCTGTATCATTACGGCCGCTCTAAATGCTCCCATATCAACATTCTGGCTTGCAGCATCATATCCTAGGTCTGTCACCCTTCCCACTTTATGATTGGTTCTGGTCAAAAATCTGGAGTGATCATGGTTAGACAGCTCATTCATTGCACAATACAGTGACGGTGTCAAAAACTGAGTCATATTGTGCTGCATAGTGCCAATATACTGCCCAATGTTTCCAAGTGCTGAACCGTGGTATTCATCGCCATGCTTCTCCATACCTGTCAGGTAATATGTCACCGGTTCCATGAACGCGTCATAGTTCATTATTGTGTCCCACTGGTCGCCCTGCAGCCACGAAGATGAATCCCCATAATTCTCCGCCAATATTATGGCATTTGGATTAGCCTTCTTGACAGCATCTCTAAAATCTCTCCAGAACTGATGATTGTACTCCGGACTGTGTCCTAAGTCAGCAGCAACATCCAGTCTCCATCCATCCGCATTATATGGAGGCGATACCCACTTTGCTGCCACGCCTAATATGTAATCTCTCAGCTCCTTTGAACCCTCGTAATTAAGCTTAGGCAGAGTGTCATATCCCCACCATCCATCATATGTGCCATTGTACGGCCACTTGTTATTATCAAAGAAGAAAAACCAGTCGCGATACGGACTGTCCGCGCTTACATATGCGCCCGGCTCGTATCCTGGTTGATTTTCATAAATACGCTCTCTGTCCAGCCACTTATTGAAAGAGCCGCAATGATTAAATACTCCATCGAGGATAACCTTCATTCCTCTCTTATGTATTTCCTCCACAAGCTCTGCAAATTTTTCGTTGCTTGCCTCAAGGTTTCTCACATCGGTAACACGGCTTATATGCTTTGTTGCCTCGCGGTTGGTCTCGTTATTATTTTCAAGTACTCTTCCTTCATCCACAACTATGCGGCCATAGTGCGGGTCTATATGATCGTAGTCCTGTATATCATATTTATGATTAGACGGAGAAACAAATATCGGATTAAAGTAGATTACGTCTACACCCAGTTTCTGAAGATAATCCAGCTTCTGACGTACGCCTTCAAGATCACCGCCATAAAACTCACCCGTGCCGTTCATAACCGGCATGTCATCCCAGGACTTTGCCTTTGTGCTATGCGTGCCATTATATGTGTACTCATTATCAAGCACGTCGTTAGTCTCGTCTCCATTAAAGAAACGATCCACCAATATCTGATACATTACTGCGCCTTTAGACCATGCAGGCACACTAAATCCCGGGACAACGCAAAAAGCATAATGCTGTCTTACATTTTCCGTAACGCCAACTCTATCATAGAATACACGTCTGTCTGAGCCGACTACCTCAAAATAATATCTGAAGGCGTCTTTATTCATTTGTATCTGAACGGAATAATAATCAAACTGGCCTACATGCTCTTCAAAATGCATATTATAGGCTCTGTCAAAAGAATGAAGAACTACGCGACTGGCGTTCTCTCCTTTTACTCGAATTAGAAATGTTACGACGTCTCCCGGATTAGGTTCCGAAGGGCGTACATACTCGTCTGTTCCATCACAGTATATTGCATCAACATTCAATGCTGCTATGCCATTAACGCTGGTCCCAAACAAATTGGTATACGGATTACTCATTACGCCATACTCCTCGTAAAAATTTATATCATTTTACCAAAAAAGTATGGGTAATACAAGAAATACGAAAACGTTTAAGAATAAAAAAGGCACCGGTTGGGGGGTCCAAGCGATGTCTTTTAGGAGAAGGTTGTCTTTGCTATGGGGTAATAGCAAAAACGATATAAAATGTATTGGGGGGTTTACAATTGGTAATATATCACGGGCAAAGGGTAAAGTCTGCACAAACTTACCAATTATGCCCGCGATGTTTTGTGAATTTTTCACAAATTACCGACTATTTATCCTCAAATAAGGTCTCGAACTCATCTCGACCAATCTTTTCTTTCGCAAGAAGTCGTTCAGCACATTTATGGAGAACGTCTATGTTTTCCAAAATCATATCCTTGGCCTGTACATAGCTCTCATCTATTATGCGCTTAACTTCTGCATCTATCTTAGCTGCCACTTCATTGCTATAGCCCTTGGTGTGAGCCAGATCTCGACCTATAAACACTTCGTCACCATCGTCGCCATAGTTTATAAGCCCCAGAGCCTCCGACATACCGTACTCTGTAACCATTGCCTTCGCAGTGTTTGTCGCGCTCTTAATATCTGCCGATGCTCCGGTAGTAACATCACCGAAGATTATCTCCTCAGCCGCTCTGCCGCCCAGCGATACCACAATATCCTGAAGCATTCTTCCCTTGGTCCTGAACATCTCATCCTTTTCAGGAAGCGGCATAGTATATCCAGCTGCGCCTGCTCCAGTAGGAATAATTGAAATACTGTACACAGGTCCTACATCTGGCAGCAAGTGGAAAAGCAATGCATGACCAGCCTCGTGGTAAGCCGTAATCTTTTTCTCTTCGTCTGAGATAATTCGACTGCGCTTCTCTGTACCGATTCCAACACGGACAAACGATGCTTTCACATCGTCAAACGAAATATAAGCACGTCTATCCTTTGCCGCCCTTATTGCTGACTCATTCAGTAGGTTTTCGAGGTCTGCACCTGTAAATCCAGCTGTGGTCTGGGCTATCTGCTTAAGGTCCACATCATCACCCAGCGGCTTTTTAGCTGCATGTACCTTGAGAATCTCTTCTCTTGCGCCCACATCAGGCTTACCTACATACACCTTTCTGTCAAATCGTCCCGGTCTCATAATTGCCGGATCGAGAATATCCACTCTGTTGGTGGCAGCGAGCACTATGATTCCCTCATTCACTCCAAAGCCATCCATTTCGACTAGCATTTGGTTCAGTGTCTGCTCACGCTCATCGTGGCCTCCGCCCATTCCTGTGCCTCGGCGTCTTGCTACAGCATCTATCTCGTCAATGAATACTATGCAGGGAGCGTTCTTTTTAGCATCAGCAAAAAGATCCCTAACTCGTGATGCACCTACACCGACAAACATCTCAACAAAATCTGATCCTGATATTGAGAAAAATGGTACGCCAGCCTCTCCTGCTATAGCTTTTCCAAGAAGAGTTTTTCCCGTTCCCGGAGGACCTACCAACAGAATTCCCTTTGGAACTCGAGCGCCGAGTGCAGTATACTTTCCAGGGTCCTTAAGGAAATCCACTATCTCCTCAAGTTCTTCTTTTTCCTCACGCAATCCGGCAACACTCGCAAAGCTCTCCTTTACTTCCCCCTTCTGGGTCATCTGTGCTCTGCTCTTACCAAAATTCATCATCTTGGAATTAGAGCCGCCTCCCGCTGCATTTGCCTGTGCGTTCATAAACATCACGAATAGGACAAATACAATAGCCACCACTATAAGCATTGGCATTATATCTTCTAGCCATGACTTCTGTGGCACATTTTCCAGCTTGTATTCGCTGAAATTGCTGTCCTTCATGTATGTAATCATGTCATTTACGTCTGATACATATACCACATCAGAATTGCCTGTCTTATATGTGACATGCAAATATCCTGTAGGCACCTGCTCATTTTGACTAATGACAACACTCACCACATTACCGTTCTCTAGCTGAGTATAAAACTGTTCAGGCGAGCTGGTGTTAGTGTTAATGTTTCTAGTCCTGGCTACCCATATCCAGATAAACAGCACAATAAGTATTAAATATACAAAAAAACCTCGTCCTAATCCCGTTCTTCTCTTCACTCTGTAATAATCTCCCCTATGTATGGCAAGTTTCGATACTGCTGTGCATAATCAAGTCCATATCCTACTACAAAAGCATCAGGAACCTCAAAGCCTACGTAGTCCACATCGACAAGTACCTCTCGACGACTAGGCTTATCTAACAATGTGCAGAGCTTCACGTCCTTAGGATTCCTCTCCTCAAGAAGTTTTTTGAGATAGCTGAGTGTCCTACCACTATCGATGATGTCCTCAACTACAAGCACATGCTGATCCTCTATACTCTCATCCATATCCTTCATAATGCGAACTCGTCCGGATGACACCGTTCCATTTCCATAGCTGGATACAGACATAAAATCAATTTTAACTGGAGAAGTGATTCTCTTGGCAAGCTCACACCCAAAGAAGGTAGCCCCCTTTAGAATGCACACCAGTGTGACTGGCTCATCACCATACATATCACTTATTTCCTTGCCTAATGCCTTTACTCGCTTGTCGATCTCCTCCTCTGAGATCATTACACGAATCTTATCCTTCATGTTCTTCCTCCATTACTGCTTTGAGTTCCATCACATTGACGGTTTCTTCAGTCACCTTGCACCGAGCGCCTATTCTGTATCCAACAACCCACAGAATCTCACTGCCGGAAGCCACAAGCCAGACGCTGTCCCTCTGGTCTCTTGGAATCTTCTTATCAATCATCCAATCTTTAAGTGACTTGCGATGTCCCTCACAATCCAGCACCAGATAGTCACCTGACTGCCTCTTTCTTAGGGCGACATCACCGGTTATCTTATCATAGTCAACCCATTTAGTATAGGTACTGACAGGTATTTTCATACTATTGTCATATTTTAAAAGTCTTGTTTCGAGCCGATATTCGATGCCGCCATCACGCGCGCAGCCCTGTCTTTTTACAGCAACTCCTCCGTACGTCTTCTCTATTCTCCACCCTGCCGGCAGGTCCAAGCCTGCCCCTGTATTACAGCTAATTAGCTCATATATTTTGTCATAATGATCCGCCGTGATATCCTTCTGATGGTCAGTAACCATAGCCACATATTCTCTAAGCACTTCTATGGCATATGCCTTTGGCTCACTAAGCAAATCATCTGTTCGCAGTATATCGTCCACATAATGCTGTACGATGTATTGTTCCGCCTGCTCAGACACATATTCCATAAGCCCCATCATCTGCTCTGACAGCATCATAATATGCGAAAACGCCTCTGTATTCACACTTCTGAGCTCCGGTAGTACATTGTGACGCAGCCTGTTCCTATCATATGTCGTGTCATCGTTTGTCACATCCACACGATATGTCTGGTCATTTTCATCTAAGTAATTGAGTATTTCTTCCTTGGAAAATGCCAATATGGGTCTGATGATTTTTCCATTTACCGGAGCCATTCCACATAACCCCTTAGGCCCCGTTCCCCTTGCCATTCGAAAGAGAACTGTCTCGACCTGATCCTCGATGTGGTGCGCGACCGCAAGCTTATCGCACTCTATGGTCCCTAATGCTTCGTAGCGAAGTATTCTCGCCGCTTCCTCCACAGACTCCTTTGTCTCCCTCACTCTGGACATGACATCTACAGATATCACTTTACAGCTAACTCCCAGAGACTTAGCCAGACTCGTCACAAAATCACCATCCTGCACGGACTCCTCACCACGAATTCCATGCTCTATGTAGCATGCTTCCAACTCAAAATCCAAGTCCTCTTTAAGTTTTGACAGCAAAAGTAGCATGCATACAGAGTCTGCTCCTCCAGATACAGCTGCAAGCACTCTATCACCAGGTGATATCATTTCCCTTATTGCGACAAAATCCCGGAATCTCTCATAGAGCATCCGGGATATACTATCGTTTTTCTTTAAAGATGATTTCGTCTTCATAGGCCATTCCCAACTTGGCGTGGGCTTCATCCTCCTCATATTGCACGGAATTTACATATATTTCGTACTCCACCAGCTTCCCCTGGCGCTCTTCCTCCGCATCTATCTCAGATTGAAGCTTCGCAATCTGAGCATCATATTCAGCATTTTTATCTTTCAGACGCATCATTTGCACGAAAAGTACTGCCAGCATAAATATGATCAACACCAGCACTATTCTACGTCCAACTCTACTTCTGCTTCTTGTTCTAGCCATCTGTCCACTGATTAAAGGTACTCAAAGAGTTCCTTAGCTTCATCCTTTTTCGTAGTGTCTTGTATATCCACCACACGTACCTTTACATTTTTATTTCCAAATACTATTTCTATAACATCTCCCACCTTAACAGTGCTAGATGATTTAGCCACTTTACCATTAATGGATACTCGTCCGGCCTCACAGGCCTCCTGGGCTACCGTCCTTCTTTTTATTAATCTAGAAACTTTTAAGTATTTGTCCAGTCTCATCTCATTCACCAATAAAGAAAAACGCCCCGGAAAATCCGGGGCGCAAGCATGACAAAGATATTACTTGTTTACAGCGTCCTTAAGAGCCTTACCAGCCTTGAATCTTGGAGCCTTTGAAGCTGCAATCTTCATCTCAGCGCCAGTCTGTGGATTACGTCCGGTACGAGCGCCACGCTCAGATACCTCGAAAGTACCAAATCCAACGAGCTGAACCTTATCACCCTTTACGAGCTCTTCTGAAATTACATCTACAACAGCCTTTACTGCTGCCTCAGCATCCTTCTTTGAAACTCCAGCCTTCTCAGCTACAGCTGCAACTAATTCTGTCTTGTTCATGAAAAATTCCTCCTAATTTATCATAGTCACTTATTCGGCCATCACTAAAGGCCCGAACTACGTATATAGTTATAATTCTTTTACGCTATCATGTCAAGGAAAAAGCCCCATTTTAGGCACTTTTTCGGCACAAATCCCCCATATTTAGTGCTTTGGTATCATGTCGTCTATTGCAAAAGTGTACCCAAAACACCTGAAATTGTACTAAAGTAATCCAGTCCATTAGCAAGCTCATCATCGTCCTTTAACGCTCCGCTGTCTGGAACCTGTGAATCATGTTCCGTCAGTATATCTTTTACGCGTTCAGCTACTCTGTCCACGACATCTTCAGTGCCTGTATCATCTGCATCTGTATCCGTCTCATCAGTGTCCTTTTTGTCGACACCAGGTGTATTCGAGCTTGTGCTGGTCAAGCCAATCGATATCTCAGCAGTCTCTGAATTTACAACAAGTGTTTTTTTCCAATCCTCATATCCCTCGGCAGTGATAACAAGCTTATGCGTACCATAGGTTACGTCCTTGACTGTATTGTTCTCTACTAATCCACCATCCAAGTATATTTTGCAATTGTCATTAGCTACAGCAAATCTCATGTGACAGATTTTCGGTCCCTCACCCTCGAGCTTGGATAGATCAACTACCGTTGTCTCTCCTCGCTTAATCTCAATATCTGTACTGCCACCATATCCATTGTTGGCAACGGTAACTGTATATTCACCCTCTGTCAACGGCATTATCATTTCAGGGGTGATTTTAGCGAATATTTTCTGGCCTATTGTTATCCAGCTTCCGTCAAATACCTTCGTATTTACAAGCTGTAATATCCCATTCGAAGTGGTGATTGAAACGGACAGCACCTCCTTGTCCCAGCCCGTAACAGACAATATATCTCCTTCTTTAATATCAGCAAGATAGACCTGCTCATCTGCGGAGAATACATTCAAAAAAGCCGGTAGCTTGTAATTTAGCTCGCCGATAGAAAATACTCCTCGCTCCACATCTATATCATAGTCAGATACATCTTCCTTTATCCACACATCGTCACTTATGCTGACGGATAGCAGCGTTGTATTGTCCTGAAGCTGTAGCTCAACTACTGTACCCGGAGTGAAATGACCTACGCTTACGTAAGTGCCGTATTTGTCAGCAAACACGGTAGATAAATTGTACTTATACCCAGTCTCATTTCCAGTGCGCAGTGAGGTAACAGTTATGTTCTCCTTTACGCTGTCAAGCTTTCTGATGACATACAAATCTGGCATGGTCTGCCCTTGATTTTCTTCTACTGTCATCTCTCCATCAGCTGCCTTCTCATCATCCGCCGGCTCTGTTTTCGGGACAACATTTGTTGCGGGTGCCCGCTCTACCATAGGTAGATTGGGTCCCTTTGATCCGCAGCCAACCATCATGAGCATTATTAAGATAATTGGAACAATTGCTCTTTTCGCCCTATCCATTCACACTATCCTATATATATTGTTGTGCCAGTTGCATAAGCTGTTGTTTTTCATTTAGTGATGGATCATCCACCACCATATCCAGAAGCGCTGCTAATATCTCACCAATTTTCTTACCCTGTGGGACTCCAAGCGCCATTATATCCTGACCATCTACGGCCAAATCTTTTATCTGCACGCAATCTCCAGCCGCGATTACCTGCTCATACAAATCTCTGAACGTCTCTATAGCCGCAAGCTTCTCGTCTCTTTTGTACTCGCTTTGCGCCAGTGTATCAGCCAGCTTCACCTCAAATAGTTCAGGAAACGCACTCACTGTAATTCTGTGCACAGCTCTTCTGACTGACTTCAAATTTGGTCCCGGTCTGTCATCATGATATCGCACAAGGCGCAATACCTTTTCTCGTGTATCATTGTCAAATCTAAGTCTGTTGATAATATCTCTGGCCATAGGCACACCAGCTTCGGCATGACCATAGAAATGATCTCTGCCGTCCTTTGTCAGCTTTGACACAGGCTTTCCCACATCGTGCAACAACATGGTCAGTCTAAGTATCAGGTCTGCCCTGACTCCTTCCATCGCCTTTAGTGTGTGCTCCCCCACTGTGTAGCAGTGATGTGGAGTATTCTGCACGCACTCCATCATAGCATCAAATTCAGGCAGGAAAACTCTCGTTAAGCCTGTCTCATACATGATGCGCAAATCCCCTGGGTGTCCACTTGTAATTAGCTTGCAAAGCTCATCCCTGATGCGTTCAGCAGAGATTTTCTGCAATGTTCCACTCAGTCTCTCTATCCCTTTAAGCGTCTCGCTTTCGATGGAAAAGCCCAGCTGTGCGCCAAAACGCACCGCACGCATCATCCTAAGCGCATCTTCTCCAAATCTTTCAATCGGATTGCCAACACATCGAATAATATGTGCATTCAAATCCTCCACTCCACCAAACAGATCCACCAGACCTCTCTGCGGATGGTAAGCCATTGCGTTAATTGTAAAATCCCTCCGCTTAAGGTCTTCCTCAAGCGAAGGGGTAAACGTAACTTCCTTTGGATGTCTCGAATCTTCATACTTGCCGTCGATACGATATGTCGTGACTTCATACGACTCATAGGCATCTTTCTCGCCCATAAGCACTGTCACTGTGCCATGCTCTATACCTGTATCTACAGTATGAGAAAATAGCTCTTTCACTTCTGAAGGGGTGGCAGATGTAGTTATATCCCAGTCATGCGCATTGCGACCCAGCAGCGAGTCCCTCACGCAGCCTCCTACCACATAGCCTTCATAGCCAGCTTTTTCCAAGGTTTCTATTATAGATTGTGCTCCTATTGGTATCAGGATCATTAATATGCTTTTCCCCAATATACCAGCTTCTTTGCTGGCTTGCCGCAGCATACGCAGGTCTCTGCTATACGCTCCTGGTCCTCAAACGGCATACATCTTGATGTCGCCGTAGTGTCTTCCTTAATCTTGTCCTCGCAAGCACGATCCTCACACCACATGCCACGAATAAATCCCGGCTTTGTTTCAACTGCAGTCTTAAATTCATCGTAGTCGTGTGCGTCTGTAATATGTGCGCTTCTGCGAGCCTTCTGGTTCTCGAACATTTCCTTTTGCATAGTCTCAAGCATCTGTGGCATCTTCTGTGCCAGCTCGTCTATCGCAATAGTAGTCTTCTCACCATTGTCACGTCTTACTGCTATACATGTACCGTTCTCAATGTCCTTTGGACCTATCTCTACTCTGAAAGGTATACCTCTCATCTCCTGCTCTGAGAACTTCCAGCCCGGTGACTTCTCTGAATCATCTACTTTCACTCTCACACCAGCGGCCTTAAGAGCGTCTGCAAGAGCATTCGCAGCATCTAGCACTCCATCCTTGAACTGCTGAATCGGCACTACATCTACCTGTACAGGTGCTACTCTAGGCGGAAGTACAAGTCCTCTATCGTCACCGTGCACCATAATAACCGCGCCGATGAGTCTTGTAGTCATACCCCATGAGGTCTGATGTGCGTATGCAAGCTTATTGTCCTTATCTGTAAACTGAATGCCAAATGCCTTAGCAAATCCATCTCCAAAGTTATGGCTGGTACCACACTGGAGGGCCTTGCCATCATGCATAAGTGCCTCAATTGTATATGTAGCCTCTGCTCCAGCGAACTTTTCCTTTTCAGTCTTTCTTCCTCGCACTACCGGAATAGCCAGATAATCCTGCACAAAGTCTGCATAGATATTGAGCATCTGTACAGTACGCTCCTCCGCTTCCTCTGCTGTAGCATGAATGGTGTGTCCCTCCTGCCATAGGAACTCCCTAGAGCGAAGGAACGGACGTGTCTCTTTCTCCCAACGCACTACTGAGCACCACTGGTTATATACCTTCGGAAGGTCACGATATGACTGAACGATATTCTTGTAGAAATCGCAGAAAAGTGTCTCAGATGTAGGACGTACGCAAAGCTTTTCCTGAAGTGGATTAAGTCCACCCTGAGTAACCCAAGCAACCTCAGGCGCAAATCCCTCTACATGATCCTTTTCCTTCTGAAGAAGGCTCTCTGGTATAAACATAGGCATGTATACATTCTGTACACCAGTCTCCTTGAATCTCTTGTCAAGCTCTGCCTGTATATTCTCCCAGATAGCATATCCATCAGGTCTGATTATCATGCATCCCTTTACTGAGCTATAGTCAATCAACTCAGCTTTTTTACATACATCTGTGTACCACTGAGCAAAATCCACATCCATGGATGTAATCTGCTCTACCATTTTCTTATCGTTTGCCATGTGTTACCTCTTCTTTTTACGGCCACCGCCGGAATATTCTTAAACTAAAGTTTTATTCTAAACTCACGCACTTTTTTTGTCAACGAAGCCCTACTAGCTCACGCATACTGTGCCTGATGGAGATCATAGTAGAATCCCTTTTGTGCCATAAGCTCTTCGTGTGTGCCTATCTCCTCTACGTTTCCATCCTTTATGACCAGAATCTTATCTGCGGTGCGTACTGTCGAAAGTCTATGTGCCACTATGAAGCTGGTCCTCCCCTCCATCATAGTGCCAAAGGCAGCTTGTATCCTCTGCTCTGTTCGCGTATCTATAGAAGATGTTGCTTCGTCCAGTATCAGCATCGGTGGCAGGTTAAGCATTACTCTCGCTATGCACAGCAGCTGTCTTTGTCCTTGAGATATGCTCTCTCCCCCTGAGGTCAGCACAGTGTCGTATCCATCTGGCAATCGCTTGATGAAGCTGTGCGCATTCGCCAGCTTCGCTGCTGCAACCATCTCCTCCTCAGTTGCATCTGGTCTTGCGAAAAGGAGATTCTCTCTGATTGTTCCAGCCTTAATCCAAGTATCCTGCAATACCATTCCGTATTTATCTCTAAGGTCACTGCGCTCAACGCTGGTTATAGGATGTCCATCTACAGAAATCTCACCCTTATCCACATCGTAAAATCTCATGAGCAGCTGTATTATTGTGGTCTTGCCGCTTCCTGTCGGCCCCACTATAGCGATCTTCTGGCCCGGCTTTACATCAAGACTGAGATTCTCTATCAACTTGACATTCTTGTCATAAGAAAAGTCTACGTTCTTAATCTCAACGTTGCCGCTCACACTTTCAAGTAATACTGGAGACTCTACCGGCTCCTCTTCCTTCTCATTGATAAAATCAAAAAGTCTCTGAGCACACGCCAATGCATTTTGAAACTCTGTGATTACGCCTGTTATCTCATTAAATGGTTTTGTATACTGACTTGCATATCCCAGAAAACTGGTCAACCCTCCGACAGTCATTCCTCCACCTATCGCAAGAATCGATCCCGCAAGAGCTACCGCCGCATATGCAATGGCGTTAACAAATCTAGTGCTCGGGTTGACTAGTGATGAGAAAAATATAGCCTTTAGTCCGACAGCTCTTAGTTCCTCATTACAAGTAACAAAGTCACTCATTGCTTTGTCCTGATAGCCATACGCCACAACGAGCTTCTGGTTTTCAATTATCTCTCCCACCAATGCGGTCTCTTTACCTCTAGCTTCAGACTGCTTTTTGAACAAATTATACGTGCTAGATGATATGAATTTGGCCACAAAGAAGGAAAGCGGTGTCAATATCAGCACAATAAGAGTAATTTCCCATCTTATAGCAATCATGAATCCTATTGTTCCAAGTATGGTAAGCACTCCTGTAAAGAGTTGATTAAATCCCATCAACAGTCCATCACCCACGACATCAGCATCCGATGTGATACGGCTGACTATATCCCCTCGGCTGTATTTGTCCATTGTGGCGAAGCTAATCTTTTGCATTTTCTCAAATGCCAGCTGTCTAAGTTTTTTTATCAGCTTATATGTAACCACATAGTTAATTCTATTCATCACAAATGTAGCCATTCCAGATATTATAATGACCGCTGTCATCTGCTTTAGCACAACATACAGTGTATCAAAATCTACCCGACCTGCTGCCACTATGGTATCCACAGCATCTCCCTGTAGAAATGGAATTGCCAAAGTGCATACCACCGATATAGCTGCGCAAAGTATTGATATTGCCATCATACCTGCATGCCCAGACATAAGTGAAAGCAGCTGCTTTAAGGTACCCTTGCGGCTTGAATTCTTATTGCTCATGGCTACCTCCTTTCACCTCACAGGTCTCGTACTGCGTCATATATATCTCTCTGAAAATATCTGACTTTTCAAGGAGCTCCTGAGCAGTGCCAATGGCATCAATCTGACCATCGTCAAGTACTATTATCTTGTCAGCAAAGCGCAGTGATGATGCTCTCTGAGATACAATTATCATCGTCTTTTCACCCTTGTACTTAGCCAGGTTCTCTGCCAGCTGCTTCTCTGTAGCCATATCGAGAGCCGAAAATGAATCGTCAAGCACTAAAATTGGAGACTCTTTTCTCGCCAGAGCTCTTGCTATAGAGAGCCTTTGCCTCTGACCTCCGGAGAAATTAGTTCCTCCGGATATAACTCCTGTATCAAGGCCTTCCTTTTTCTCCATAAACTCCGCAGCCATAGCATCAGCCATCGCCTGCTGCAGGTCAGCATCCTCTATATCTACACCCATTGAGAGGGCGGACTTTGCTGTTCCCGACAGCAATACTGCCTTTTGAGGCACATAAGCAAATAGCTTCAGATAATCTGCCTCGTTTATATCAGCTATATTTCGAGCACCATAGCACGCTTTTCCAGAGCTTATTTCGTATAAGCCCATTATGAGCTGTAGCAGCGTAGTTTTACCGGCTCCAGTACCACCTATGATTCCTACTGTCTCTCCGGGCCTAATCTCAAATGAGATGTCTGAAAACACTGGTGCTCCGGCACCATTGTATGTAAATGCGGCATGTTCGAAAATAATAGGTTCGGCCTTCTCGAGATTTTCTTCACTCTTAGCCGACTTTTTCTCATCGTCTGCAAAAATAATTTCTTCAAGTCTTCGTTTGCATGGAATGGCCTTGGTGAGCTGCACAATCAAATTTGCAAGCTTAATTAACTCAACCAGTATCTGTGATAAATAGTTCGCGAGAGCAATCACCTGGCCCTGTGTAAGTATGCCGGCATTTACCTTTATTCCAGTAGTGTATAGGAGCAATACCAGGCAGAGATTGATAATCACATACGTCACCGGATTCAGAAAGCTCTGTATATTTCCAGCTTTCTTTTGATAGTTGTATACAGCTGTATTCCACACCCCGAAGTTCTCGACAGCTTCCTCTTCTCTGGCAAACGCTCTTATTACCTTCGCTCCGTCCAAGCTCTCCTTTGTGGTTAGTGTCACCTTTTCCAGGTTTTCCTGGGCCTTTTTGTTAATTGGTGCTGTAACCTTGGTAATCACAGCAACTATAATTCCCAGAATCACAATGACGCCCAACAGCAGCAAGCCGCTCTGCGGGTTTACATAAAACGCCATTATCATTGCTCCAAATACAATGAAAGGCGATCTCATAAATAGTCTTAGGAAAAGATTTACAGCCGTCTGCATCTGATTGACATCGCTATTCATGCGTGTCAGAAGACTTCCTATGCCTATTCGATCCAAGGTGTCATATGAGAATGTCTGGATTTTTCCAAACAAAGCCTCCCTTGTAGCTGCAGCGAATCCTGTAGCCGCTTTGGCAGAAAAATATTGTGCACATACTGCGCAGGCCAACCCTATCACAGCTAGCAGCACCATAAGCAGTGCTCGCTGAACAATATATCCCCTGTTACCTGTAGCTATCCCGTTATCTACCATCGCAGCCACAACAAGCGGCACAAATAGTTCAAATATAGCCTCCAGGCATTTAAACAATGGTGCTATTATACTCTCTTTTTTATAAGCGCCAAGGAACTTCCAGATACTTTTCTTTTCCATTGATTCCATCCATTTTGTTTTAAAAAAGGCCCAAATAAATTGGGCCTTAAGTCAACACTGCTGTGTCCTATATTGTTATGATTACTGAGCAGAAGCCTCGTCAAAAATCTTTCCGAATTTAATCTTCTTGATAGCTGCATCGTCCACGTTCTTATCGGCAGCATTCTTCCATCCATCTGTTACCTCGCCAAGGTGTGACGCTCTCTGAGCCTCCTCCAGCTGGGTTAGGTGTGCTGCTGTGGCCTCTTCATCATAAAGTGAATCCATACGGCCTACATAGAGATAGTTACCTGATTCTACTACAGGTGTAACGCCACCTTCCTTAAGCTTGTCAAGTGCTTCCTTAAGCGATGCGTCATAGTTTTCATCGTCAACGCCATAGCTTCCAGTAAGCACGTTGTAGCCATAATCAGCTGCTGCCGCAGTCCAATCATCAGTCTTAGCTATAGCCTCAAGATTTTCCTTCATCTCTGACTTCTCTTCATCGGTGTACTCAACAGTACTTCCGTCCACATAGTGGCTGTAGTCATATACTGAAATATAGGTAAACGACTTCTGAGCTGCATCCTCCATTGTAGCGGTAATAGCAGTCTCTGCCTCAATGGCCTCTTCCGCCTTTTTAGCAATTGTGCGAAGTGTAAGATACTGCACAGCGTATTCCTCTGTGGCTCCCATCTCCTTGATAGTTGCTGATGAGTTAGCTGCCATAAATGACTTTGCCGCTTCATTTATTTTGCTCTGCTCATCTGCAGTAACTTCTATGCCGTAATCTGCTGCATGCTCCTTGTAGAGATAGAGAAGCTCAAGCTCTTCAACTACATCGTTCTTTACGTCCTCTTCAAATGTATTGCCGTTACCGTACAAGTCCTGAGACCACATATCCTCGCCAAACATTCCAATATAGTATTTGTCATATATAGACTGCTGATATCTGCTCACGAAGTTAACGAATCCAAGCTCCATCGACTGGTTATTGATAGTAACAGCCGTCTTGGTTGATTTTGCTACTCCGCATCCTGCTACAAGTGTTGCTAATGTAATTGCTGCGGTAAGTACCACGGCTGCTCTCTTTATGCTCTTCATTACGAAAAATCTCCTTCCAACTATATAAGTATAGCCTAGACATTATTGCTTTTTTCGTCACCACTGTCAACTAATAGACTATGTGCATTCTCTAAAAATTCAGTGATTTTTTCAACAAGTGTATACTTTCTATCAGCAGAATTCATAAATGGCGTGTACTCGAGCTTCGGTGGCTCTGCTTTTGGATAGAAATTAACATATCCTCTATACTGGGCAAGCATCTGCATCAAGCCCTCATTTCTTATCTTCGCCTCCGGATGGAAGGTTATGCTCACCTTATCGCCCCTAGCTTTCACCTCTGTAAAGTATATGTCATGCGCAAGTCCCTTCAGTCTAGTCACAAGGAATAAATTGCTCACGCAGTCCGGATACTCACCAAATCGGTCTACCAGCTCCTCTTCCAGCTCAGCTATCTGTTCATCGCCATGAAGCAAAGCTATCCGCTTATATATATCTATCTTTTGGAACTCATCAGAGATATACGATGACGGAATAAATGCATCTATCATGATATCAAGCGTTGTCTCGAATGACTCCTCTGTCAACTCGCCCTTAGCCCTGCCAACTGCCTCCGACAGCATCTTACAATACAAGTCATATCCTACTGCGTCCATGTGCCCACTCTGAGCCTCACCTAGCAGGTTGCCTGCGCCTCGTATCTCAAGGTCGCGCATTGCTATCTTGAATCCGCTTCCAAGCTCCGTGAATTCTCTTATTGCAGCAAGTCTCTTCTCTGCTTCTTCTCGCAGCAGCTTGTTCCGTCTGTACATCAGGAACGCATAAGCATTTCTATTAGATCTGCCCACACGACCTCTCAGCTGATATAGCTGTGACAGTCCGAAGTTCTCCGCATCTTGTATCATTATCGTGTTACAGTTAGGTATATCCAGTCCTATTTCGACGATTGTCGTGGAAACGAGTACATCTATCTCACCATTCACAAATCTGTACATGATGTCCTCAAGACGCCTTTGATCCATCTGCCCGTGTGCATATGCCACTGTAGCTCCTGGCACCAACTTCTCTATTTTTACAGCTTCGTCAGCTATGTCTCTTACCCTGTTGTGGATAAAAAATACCTGTCCGCCTCGCGCTAGCTCCCTAGATATACCCTCTCGAACCATCTCCTCGTCATATTCCATGACATAGGTCTGCACCGGAAGTCTCTCCGCAGGTGCCTCCTCCAGAAGGCTCATATCTCGTATTCCGATGAGGCTCATATGAAGTGTCCTAGGTATAGGAGTCGCTGTCAGAGATAACACATCCACATTCTTTTTCAGAGTCTTGATTTTCTCCTTATGAGTGACTCCAAAGCGCTGCTCCTCGTCGATGATAAGAAGGCCCAGGTCCTTGTACACCACATCTTGTGACAGTAGTCTGTGAGTTCCAATCACAATATCCAACTGCCCTCTTGCCAGATCCTTCAGCGTCTCCTTCTGTTCATTCTCAGTGCGAAGTCTGCACATAAGTCCCACCTTCACAGGGTAGTCCTTCATACGTTCGCAGAAGGTATGAAAATGCTGCTGAGCCAATACTGTCGTAGGTGCCAATATTGCTACCTGCTTATTATCCTGCACAGCTTTGAAAGCCGCCCTTATTGCGATTTCAGTTTTGCCGAAGCCTACATCTCCACAGATGAGTCTGTCCATTATTTTAGTACTCATCATGTCCGATTTTGTAGCCTCTATCGCAGCCAGCTGACAGTCAGTCTCCTCAAATGGGAACGCCTCCTCGAATTCTCTCTGCCAGGTTGTGTCTGGCCCGTATTCATAGCCCTTAATATTGCTGCGAATTGCGTATAGCTCCACCAGCTCATCTGCAATCTCTTCTGTGGCATGTTTAACGCGTTCCCTTGTCTTGCGCCACTCGTTCCCTCCCAGAGTGTGCAGTTTAGGGGCTGCGCTTTCTCCACCGCTGTATTTTTGTATCATTTCCAGCTGAGTTGCCAGTATATACAGCGTGGATCCCTTTGCGTACTCTATCTTAATATAGTCCTTACAGGTGTGCTCTGACTCTATCTGCTCTATGCCCCTGTAGATACCTATTCCATGATTTTCGTGAACTATATAATCACCCACATGCAGATCCGAGAATGAGCTTATATGCTCTCCACCCTCGTATTTTCTGCGGTAGTGCTTCTTAGCTTTCCTGCCAAAAATGTCACTCTCTGATATTACCGCAGCCCCTGCATCCGGATATACAAATCCCGCCCTAAGGTTTCCATAGGTCACAAGTATAGTGCCTTCTTTAGGTGCACTTGTGTTGTCATCAGAATAAAATGCAGACAAGCCTTCATTCACCAGATCACCAGCTATACGCTTAGCTCTAGCTGCAGATGGAGATACCAGAACCACTGCCATATTCTGCCTTCTGTATATTCCAAGCTCTTTAATCAAAAGCTCCATACTACCGTTGTATGCACTCACTGATTTACTGCTTATTGAATAAGCTCCCTTAAGCTTGACCCCTGATGTCCTTCCGGCGAGTGTTGACATTAGCACAACCGGATAAGCTGTCAGTTTTTTCACTATATCTGCGAATGAAAACAGCATGTCTGTCTGCTTATCAAGAATATATCCCTTTTCGAGACGGTACATCATGCTCTCAGCAAATTCCTTGCCAAGTCCCTCTCCTTGCTCTTTTACTCTAGAGTACTCGTCAATATATATTTCTGCCTCTCCTGGCGCAAAATAGTCCAATATGCTGTGAAGTTCAGTATAAAAATACGGCAGATAGCTCTCATAATCAGGTATCTCGTTTATATCGCCCACACCATCAGCTATCTTTTCAAGCTCACTCTTAAGTCTCCAGGCCTCCTCCGTCTTCATGTCGGCTCTTAAGGCTTCTATACGCTTATCCGCATCTTTTCGTATCTTATCAATGCCGTTTCTTAGATCCTTGGCATCAATCATAGCTTCTCTGGCAGGATATATACGCACTTCATCCACTCTCTCAATGGACCTTTGTGTCTCTACATCAAAGGTTCGAATTGTATCGACCTCTGTATCCCACAGCTCTATTCTGACAGGTTCAGACAACGTAACCGGAAATACGTCAATTATTCCTCCGCGTATCGCGAACTCACCTGGCTGATTGACCTGGGTATCTCTCACATATCCAAATGATAGTAGCTTTTCTCCAAGTTCCTTTGGATCCACCTCTCCTGCAGTCTCAATCGTGACTACATGCCTATCCATCATTCCCCTCGGGATGACCTTATTCATGAGTGCGTCTATGGTTGTGACTATGGTCGCAGGTCCCTGGCTTGTGGATAGTATACGCTTAAGCACTTCCATTCTGGCAATAGCAAGCGCATTGTTCTTGATATCAGCTCCATAAAAAAGCATATCCTTCGCCGGAAAATATTTTGCATCAGGCTCATACACGCTTATATCTTCCCATAGTTCCTTTGCCTGTGCTTCACTATAGGTCACCAGAATCCGGCTTTTTGCAGTGTCTTTTCCAAGTGTGTAGCATAAGTGTGCCTTGGCATTATCAATAACACCGGAGAGTTCATATACTCCCGGTGTCTTTTTCGCTGCAAGCAATTCTTCAATTTGTCCCAGCGTACAAAGACGCTCTCTAAAATCTACCATTGTTATTTGTTCTCTGGTGCTTCTTTCTTTCTATTGTACAGGTTCATTGCCTGCTCTATGTTTCCTGACGCAATCAGTTCAACTGCTGAAGCGCAATCCTCCAGTGCCTGTTCCAAAAGCTTTCTATCGTCCTTGGAGAATTTGCCTAGCACATGCTCTATTAGCGCGCCCTCCTTAAATGAGTCTCCTACTCCCACTCTAACTCTGGTGAAGCCTTCTGTGCCTGTGCAGGCTATAATATTTTTCAAGCCGTTATGTCCGCCTGCGCTTCCCTTGCTTCTGATTCTAAGCGAGCCAGTGACGAGATTAATATCATCGCAGATTACTACCACATCAGTCTGCGGATCTAATTTATAGAAATTTACAGCCTCAGCTATCGCTTCTCCGCTAAGGTTCATATATGTCTGCGGTTTCATAAGGAGCACCTTAGTGGTACCTATAAAGCCTTCTCCGACATAAGCCTTAAACTTCTTTTCCTTTACCTTTATACCCAGCTTATCCGCCAGCACATCTATGGCATCAAATCCTGCATTATGTCTGGTTTTGTCATATTTCTTATCCGGGTTGCCTAAGCCTGCAATAATTATCATTTTTCTTCCTCCGAGCAAAGACAAATAATAGCACAAAAAAGCCCGAAGTCCAAGACTTCAGGCTTATTATTCACTATCTACAGCTTACCCTCTGCCAGGTCCTTATTATACCTGTCAATAATCATCTGCTGGAGCTCCTCCCTGACTGATGACTTAATAGGATGTGCTATGTCCTTGTACGTGCCATCAGTTGCCTTTCGGCTAGGCATTGCTATGAACAATCCCTTGTCACCTTCGATGATTTTGATATCGTGTACTACGAAATCTCCATCAATTGTGATAGACGCTACTGCCTTCATTTTTCCGTCTTTTTCAATACTGCGAATTCTGATGTCTGTGATGTTCATATAAGCCCCTCCTCCAATACGACACTACATACTATATCTCTTATTTTGTTCGGCGATGATTTTGACCCCATCCTCGCCGCTATAATACATATTTGACTTAAGCGTACCTCTGCTTTCTACGATGCAATTCTCTATGTGAGTATTGTCCCCAATATACACCTCATTGAGAATTATTGAATTCTTGATAACACAGTTGCTTCCTACAAATACATTCTGGAAAAGAAGTGAATTTTCCACTTTTCCATTTACAATACATCCACTTGATATAAGGCTGTTAGTAACCTGCGAGCCCTGGTTGTATTTTGCCGGTGGCAAGTCCTCAAGCTTAGTGTAGATAGGCATCTCGCCCTTGGCAAAATAATTTCTAACCTCCGGCTTAAGGAAATCCATATTTGTCTTGTAATAAGACTCAACAGTTGAAATGTTACTCCAATATGAGTTTATCTTATAACCATATATTTTCTTTAGATTCTTATAGCGCAGCAGGATGTCATTTACAAAATCCCATCTCTCTTCCTCAGCACATCTCTCCAGCATCTCTATTAACTGTCTTCTTCTAACAACATAGATTCCTGTCGAGATAGTATTTGAGTGTGCCATCATAGGCTTTTCCTCAAACTCTGTTATACGGGATTCCTCATTCATCCTTATGACGCCGAATCTGGATACATCCACCCCATCAGGCATGTCTTTGCATACAACAGTAATATCTGCCTGCTTTTCGATGTGGTAGTCTAGAACTTTGTTGTAGTCAAGCTTATATACACAGTCTCCACTACAGATAATTACATATGGCTCATGCCGTCTAGAGAGAAAGTCGATATTCTGATACAGCGCATCCGCTGTACCTCGGTACCACCAACTGTTTGTCGCTGTGACTGTCGGCGTGAAAACATATAATCCACCTTGTTTACGTCCAAAATCCCACCATTTTGATGAGCTAAGATGTTCATTTAGAGATCTCGCATTGTACTGAGACAGCACTGCTACCGTTTTAATATTTGAATTTGTCATATTTGACAATGCAAAATCAACGCATCTATAGCTACCGCACACCGGCATAGCTGCTATTGCCCTCTTGTTTGAGAGCGCTTCCATTCGGTTATTATTACCGCCGGCCAGTATTATTCCTAGTGCCTTCATACTATCTCGCCCTCCTTTACGATGTAGCCACCGGCTGGCAATGCTCCATTTTCATAATCTGCCGGACTTGTCTCGCCTTTGATGGCGGTGTTTTTCCCTATATATACATCTGAGGGGATAATGGATTCATCTCCTATAGTAACAAGGCCAAATGCGTACACGCTTTCATTCAACTGACTCGGAGCCTCTTCTCCCTGGCCCATCCTTACTCTGTCACCAACCACGCATTTTTCCGCAATAATAGCTCGCTCTACAGTACATCCGTCTCCTATAACGGTCCCTTGCATTATTATGGAGTCACGGATTACCGTACCTTTTCCGATAACAACACCTGCACCTAGTACAGAGTTGTATACTTCTCCATATATCTCTGCCCCTTCGCCAATGATACTCCGCTCTATTTTTGTAGTATCAGCTATATATTGCGGCGCGATATTGTCATACTGAGTGTAGATTTTCCAATACTCTTCATAAAGATTGAACTCAGGCACCAAATCTACCAGCTGCATATTAGCCTCCCAGTATGATCCTAGAGTACCTACGTCTTTCCAGTATCCGTTAAACTCAAATGAATAGATTCCCCTGCCATTCTCATGACAATAAGGAATAATATGCTTGCCAAAATCACAGTTCTGCACGTTACGCATTGCTATGAGAGCATCCTTAAGCACAGACCATGTGAATATATAAATACCCATTGAAGCCAGGTTGCTCTTCGGGTTTGCTGGCTTTTCTTCAAATTCAGATATCTTGTGATTGGCATCAGATACTACCAATCCAAATCTTGACGCCTCCTCCCACGGAACTGGCATAGTTGCGATAGTAACGTCTGCATTGTGCTCCTTATGGAAGTCCAGCAATACCTCGTAGTCCATTTTATATATATGATCACCTGACAATATAAGTACATACTCAGGGTCATAGCTATCGATATATTTTAGGTTCTGATAGATTGCGTTGGCTGTGCCAGTGTACCATTCGCTGTTATCACTCTTCTCATAAGGTGGAAGTACTGTCACTCCGCCGTAATTGCGGTCCAAATCCCACGGAATACCTATTCCTATATGTGTGTTAAGCTTAAGAGGCTGGTACTGAGTCAATACACCAACAGTATCAATTCCTGAATTTATACAATTTGACAGAGGAAAATCTATTATTCTGTACTTCCCTCCAAACGCCACAGCAGGCTTTGCCATGTCTGATGTCAATACGCCAAGTCTACTTCCTTGACCACCAGCCAATAGCATGGCTATCATTTCCTTTTTACGCATGCAACTCTCCTATCGCCTAAAGGCTGATAATATATAGATAAAATTTCAAAATAATAATACCACCCTCAGCCATTTTGTGCAATACTTGCTATTTTTTCTAAAATCCTTTTATATTTTTAGCTATTTTTCACAAGCCGATCACGTCCATACTTTTCCAGAATTATTGAAAACTTGCCTGCACAAGGCTATAATAGTGTCGCATTAATGACGGACATCCGTTTTTAAGGAGATTTATATGTACAAAATTTCATTTGAAAAGCCTATTCATGTCCACTTTATGGGCATAGGCGGCATAAGTATGAGTGGACTAGCCCACATACTGCTGCAGCGCGGCTTCGTCATCTCAGGCTCGGACTCTAAGCAGAGCCCCCTGACAGATGCGCTTACCGCAGCCGGTGCTACCTGCTTCTACTCACAGGTTGCCGCAAATATTACTAATGACATTGACCTTCTAGTCTATTCTGCAGCCATTCATCCAGATAATCCTGAATATATGGCCGCTGTAGCAGCTGGTATTCCTACAATCACAAGAGCAGAGCTTCTGGGCCAGATTATGGAAAACTATGAGAAGTCTGTGGCAGTAAGTGGCACTCATGGCAAGACCACAACCACATCTATGATTAGCCACATTCTTTTAGCTGCTGACACTGATCCGACAATTTCTGTAGGCGGAATATTAAAAGCTATAGATGGCAATATTCGCATCGGAAAATCAGATGTATTTTTGACAGAGGCTTGCGAATATACCAACAGCTTCCATAGCTTTTATCCAAAGTACAATGTGATTCTAAATATAGAAGAAGATCACATGGACTTTTTCAAGGACCTAGCCCAGATACGTGATTCTTTCAGACGCTTTGCTACAAATACAAAATCAGATGGTGTCATTGTTATCAACTCTCAAATTGATAACTGGAATGAGATAACTAGCGGCCTTCAAGCCGAAATTCTGACATTTGGAAACGATAATAACAGCGACGCATATCCCAAGGACGTTGAATATGACAAGTCCACCGGATGTGCCAGCTTCATCCCTGTTATAAAAGGACAGGAGCTACCTCTCGTAACTTTGAATGTCCCTGGTGAGCACAACGTATATAATGCTCTTGCTTCCATTCTGATAACCACAAGCATGGGCATTGACACTACTAGTATCATAAGAGGACTTGAAGCGTTTGGAGGCACAGACAGGCGATTCCAGCGCAAGGGTACACTAGGCGGTGTAACCATAATCGACGATTACGCCCATCACCCTACCGAAATATCCGCCACGCTGTCCGCAGCCCGCAAAATTGTGGAAGGAAGACTCATAGTGGTATTCCAGCCTCACACATACACCAGAACCGTTGCTTTTATGTCCGAATTTGCCAAAGCTCTATCGGCAGCTGACATTGTAGTATTAGCTGACATATACGCAGCAAGAGAGACTGACAACCTCGGCATATCATCTGCCAACCTCCAGCAGGAGATTGCAAAATTGGGTACCGAATGTGTGTACTTGCCATCGTTTGATGAAATTGAATCATATTTGTTGAAAAAATGTATCGACAAGGATTTGTTAATAACTATGGGTGCCGGAAATGTTGTAGAAATAGGCAATCATCTCCTTGGGCTATGAGTTATCATCATTATCAACAATCAAAAAAGCCGCATTCGCGGCTTTTTTATTGATAACTCGCTCTTTATCCCGATATTTTCTAGTGCTATAATCCCGATAGTTTTTGGATTAATTGAGGGGTTATCATAGAGAAATGATTGAATTGTTTACGCGTGACCTAACCGGGGTCACTCTGGTTCCTAATGCATTTATAGATGAGCACATGTTTGAGGCTAACGGCGAGTTTGTAAAGCTCTACCTTTACTTGCTCCGCACTGTTTCTATGCCTGGACGTCAGTTTACTATTTCATCACTGGCAGACGAGATATCATTCACCGAGAATGATATTATGCGTGCGCTTAAATACTGGGAGAGATTTAACTACCTGTCGCTCGAATATGACAGTAACGGCAGTCTGTGCAAAGTTTCACTCATGCCAGGAGGGCAATCTACCGGCAATACACCTGTAGTCTCAGCATCTCCTGTCAACGATGTGACAAATAATACTCCATCTATCAAAGCAGTATCAGAAGCTAAGTCTGCATCTGCAATCACAGAGGAGCCTGTCAAGCGTCACTATTCCGCAGACGAGCTCGAGAGCTTCCAGAATGACCCTGATGCGAGCGAGATTATATTTATAACTGAAAAATACCTAAATACCACCCTTTCACTGTCAAATGTTGAGACCATTCTTTTCTGGCATGATGGTTTAAAGCTACCATATGATTTGATTGAGCACTTGATTGAAAGTTGCGTCGAGAGCAATCACAAAAGTCTCAACTATATGAATGCCATAGCAGTGAACTGGGCTAAGCTCGGGATTAATACTGTAGATTTGGCCAAGCAAAGCGCTAGCATACATAGCCAGGCGCATTACAGCATTATGAAATACATGGGCATTACAGGCAGAGATCTCGTCCCTGCAGAGGAAGCTTTTGTAGATAAATGGACCAATGAATACAGCTTCGCTATGGATGTAATCAGCGAGGCCTGCAAGCGCACAGTAACCAACACTGGCAAGCCAAGCTTCCAGTATGCGGACAAGATTCTCAGTGATTGGTTTAAAGCTGGTGTTCGTCACAGTGATGACATCGCTGCTCAGGACGCTAAAAAGCCCGCCAGATACAATGGCAGCTCTGCAGCATCTAAGCCTTCAAATCAAAATTTCACTGGTCGCGACTACGATTACGCACAGTTGGAAGCTCAGCTTTTAGGCACAGGGGAATCTTAGTTATGGCATTAACCAATAGTCAGCACGACGAAATCATGCGTCAGTATGATAAACGTCAAATGAATAGAATAAAGGAGATTGCCAGAAGAAAAAACGAAATTTTCCAGGTCTCTCCTGAGTACGCCAGATTGGATGGTGAGGTCGCTTCTGTGTGCATTCGTGCATTTGAATCCTCAGAGGACTCCTCAGTAGCCTCTTCTGTCATTGACACACTAGCCGAGATACGGGCCAAGAAGGCTGAAATAATGGCAGCTCTTGGATATCCTGCCGACTATCTTTATCCTCCATTTGAATGCGAGGACTGCAAAGACACTGGGTACATAGGCCAGAATCGCTGCCACTGCTTTATGCAAGCAGTTAACGAGCTTTTATTCAATCAAGCCGGTCTTATGCCTTCAGATATTTGTTTTGACACTTTCTCACTTTCCTATTATTCTAATGACATTAAGGATGGTGAACAAATGTCACCACGGATGTTGGCACAAAGGGCCTTTGATACCGCCAAAAGTTATGTTCTAAATTTTGGACAAAAACCAGCTGCCAACCTCATTTTTTCAGGTGATACGGGCACTGGCAAGACTTTCTTGTCTACCTGCATTGCCAAAGAACTACTAGACAAAGGCTTCTCAGTGGTGTACCTTACAGCAGCACACCTATTTGAAATATCTGAGCGCAATACTTTCGAACACGACGAATCCTACAGGAGCGAATACGAAAGACTCTTCTCCTGTGATTTGCTTGTAATAGATGATTTAGGTACAGAATTCGGCAACAGATTCACCTGTTCTCAATTTTTTACCTGCATAAATGAGCGTCTTATATCAGGACTTGGCACCATTATATCGACCAACCTGAATATGAAAGACCTCGTCGATCAGTATACAGAGCGTGTCACCTCTCGCCTCACCAGTAGCTATACTTGGTGCAAGCTGATTGGAAGTGACATTCGTGTTACTAAAAAATTAAACAAAATCATTTAGTCATATGGTTTTATAGGAGGATATCATGCCAAACGACGAATTAATGCTTAAGTCAATTCCTGTCGGCAATCTCGGTATCATCCCTCTTAAGGGATGCGGCGAGCTCTGCTCAAAGGTCGACAATTATCTTGTAGACTGGAGAGAAAAAAGACAGCATGCACATGATGACACATTAATGTTCTCTAACTATCGTAGTGATACTTATATGCTTGAAGCTGACGTTCCGAGATTCGGAACTGGCGAGGCAAAGGGTGTAATCAAGGAATCTATCCGTGGATATGATCTCTACATCCTCGTTGATGTAACCAACTACAGCCTCACATATACCGTATGCGGCCACGAGAACCATATGTCTCCTGACGACCATTATCAGGACCTCAAGCGTATCATTGCAGCCGCTGAGGGCAAAGCCAACAGAATCACTGTTATTATGCCGTTCTTATACGAAGGCCGTCAGCATCGCCGTACCGCACGCGAGTCCCTTGACTGTGCATACGCACTGCAGGAGCTTACCAACATGGGCGTAGATAACATCATTACATTTGATGCACATGACCCAAGAGTTCAGAACGCAATTCCGCTTCACGGATTCGAGACTGTTACTCCTGCATACCAGTTCATCAAGGGTATCCTTAGAGAAGTAAAGGACCTCAAGATTGACTCTGACCATATGATGATTATCAGCCCTGACGAAGGCGGTAGCAATCGTGCCATCTATCTAGCCAACATTCTTGGTCTTGATATGGGTATGTTTTACAAGAGACGTGACTACAGCAAGATTGTTAACGGACGCAACCCTATCGTTGCACACGAGTTCCTCGGCTCTGACGTAGCTGGCAAAGATGTTCTCATCATTGACGATATGATTTCATCTGGTGACAGCATGATCGATGTAGCCTCTGAGCTCAAGAAGCGCAACGCAGGTCGAATCTTCGTAGTTGCTACCTTCGGTCTTTTCACCGACGGACTTGCCAAATTCGACAAAGCCGTAGAGGACGGTCTCATCTTCAAGGTTGTAACCACCAACCTTACATATCAGACACCAGAGCTCCTCTCTCGCGATTACTACATCAACTGCGACATGAGCAAGTACATTGCATACATCATTGACACTCTCAATCATGATGCATCTATCGGAAGTCTGCTCAACCCATACGATAGGATCGAGCGCATTGTTGCTAAGTACAACGCCGAGAACAGCGCCAACTAATCAACCCAAAGAGATGCCACCACGCGCATCTCTTTTTTTGTGCTTTTTTTGAGATGGGGGGTGGGGGGTGGCGCCCGCGGCCTTGCATCAACAACCGTGAGATATTTCCACCAGTACGCATGTTTATCTGCTGTCGGCTATGGCTAGCCCAAAGTATAGTACCCCCTTCCACGGCGAGCCACCTTCGGGATTTGCGGGCGATTCATTTCGCGATGTTTTATTGCGCGCCCTCCTCCGAAACTCGATGTGGTCTTCTAGAATTCATCCACTTTTGTTGGGGCTCATTTTACTTTTAAGACGGCCACATAGGTCA
>JAZLKM010000005.1:0-14371 GCA_045597645.1 Lachnospiraceae bacterium
ATAGGTCAGTGTGCGTCTGCTTGCCGCTCTAAAGTGGGCCGTAGTGCCGCTTATGTAGTCGGAGGGAGGACGGACCGACAAATCGCCATGGATGGCGATTTGAGTGAGTACGCGACAGGGCGTCGCGACGAACGACGGCCCGTCCCCCTACGAATCAATTAGCGGCACTAGGCTGAACGATTTGACGCGGCAAGAGACGCATCCTGACCGTAGCGGCCGTCGTAAAACTACAAGCCCCCAAAAGCTGGATGAATTAAGAAGCCACATCTCAGACAACTGGAGACCGGGCGCGCAGCATCGCGAAATAAGAATCGCCACCAGATTCACGAATGCAGGGCTCTGAGTGCCATGAATAAAGGGGTGTGGGGTTACCCACAGACGGCCCAGAAAACAGAAGCAAATGAAGGTATAGACGGGGGCTGATATGGGCTGGTGCGGCGGGAGAGGAATACAAAAAAGGAACCTCACTGAGTGAAGTCCCTGAAGTAGCCTTGTGGCGAATGTTTGTTAGGCGAAGGCGTCGAATTGAGAGCCGACCATGGCGTACATGGCGCCTGCTGCGTCTGCACCGTAGCCTGTGATGTTGGAGCCGAAGCCTGCTGCAACCTGATTGAAGGCGGCATCTGTAGCCTGTACTGATTCAGTATCGCGAGTCTTAGGAACAAGATCAGCATTGGGATACTGGACCGGATTAATGAGGTCAACAGTGTTCTTGGTATCTGTGCTCTTAGGAGCGCTTATGGCCTTCTGATATACAGACGATACGGCTGACTGATTGTTTAAGCTGTAATTTCTCATCGCTGATGAGATGCTATCAAGTGGTGAAATAGTCATATTTTACCTCCGAAAGTTACGGGTATCATATCACCTATGACATTAGGCAGTCAATAGTGAATGTCATATATGATGAATGAAATGGCCAAAATGGTACGATAGTCACAGGGACTACTCGGTCTTGGGCTCTGACATAATAGTTGAAGATGTATAAATGAAAGTGCAGTTAAGAGCATCAGTTGGGTCGAAGTCAAAGCCGAAGGTAAAACGTTTTAAGTATTCTTCGAAGAAGTCGATGGCTTCGTCGTCCAGGATGACTGATGCTGCGTCGCCGATGTGATATCCAACGAGATATTTTTCGCCGGAGAGGTCTAGGTCACTGTTGCATATGTATACGACTAAGAAGTGATATTGTTCATCAAAAAGTGCATCATATTTTGTATTTGCGTAGGAACAAATGGCTTCCTTGGAAGGATTTTTCTCCCCGTCTATGCTGTCAGTGATAATCAGATAAGGCTGCACGCCGGTCTTTTGATAGAAGGATTGCATGCCATTTGTTATTTCTTTTTGGCTCTTCAAAATGCCATTTTCGTCCTCATAATATGTGACATCAAGAGGGAGAGTGTATGAAAGGACAGTTCGCCTGGTTGTATTTTTCTTCATGTCGTCAAGGGGCGAGCTCAGGTCGTCTGTGTTCATGACAGCCTCTATCCGAACAAGAATGTATGATATCACTCCAAATAAAACCAAGAGGAAAAATATCCTGAAAAATCTGTTGCTGAAAAGTTTCTTCATATATAAGTCATTCCTTTGTCAAATGTTTATCAAGTTTCCATTTAATGTCGAAAAGATAGCACTATTTTAAGACTATTGCAATTGTTAAATTATTACCAGTATTGTTAATTAAATAGCAATGAAAGCGGTTTCTGTATTTTGTTTTGAACATTCTGTGAATCTGGTTGACTTCTCATATATTATGATTTAATTTACACATATTGCGAAAAAAGTTCGATTTTCGCATTTGAGGCTAAAGCCTAGACCTTTTTTATTCACAAGGAGGATGAAAAAAAATGAAAAAGTGGAACAAGATTGCTAGCGCAGCACTTGCTGCCAGCATGGTACTTTCACTGGCTGCTTGCGGTAACGCAGAGGGAAATGGTGGGGAGATCGTTGATACTCCAGCAGCTCCAGCTACTACCGAGGCAACCACAACCGAGACTACCCCAGAGGTAGCAGAAGTAGTTAAGCCTGATTCTATCACCGTTATGTGGGATGGAACCATCTTCAAAGAGGGTGACAACTACGCAGAAGATTTCTATGCAGCACTTCAGGATGCTCTTGGCATGGAAATTAAGTTTATCCGTCCGGATCATTCATCTTATGCAGAGCAGCTTAGCATCGCATTCAACGATCCTTCTACTCTTGCAGACGTTGTAATTATCCCTTCAAACCTCTATGCTTCATACGCATCACAGGGTTCACTTTGGAACATGACTGATGCTTGGGCAGCATCAGAGACCGCTAACAGCGGACGTCTTACCAGCATCGCTGATACCATTGTTAATCAGTGGAAGGTTACTGGACCAGACGGACAGGAAGGCATCTATGGTATGTATCCTGCACGTGGTAATGGTTGCGTAACTTACATCAAGGCTGTTGATGCTAAGGCTGCTGGATATGAGTCAGCTGACTCACTTCCAACTACTTGGGCTGAGTACCAGGATTTCCTTCTTGCACTGAAGGATGCTACTGGCAACGCTCCTGTACTTGCAGCAGGTCTTTGCACTCATGAGGCTCCATACACCAACTACCTTCCTGAGTTCTATCAGGATGCTTACCCAGAGTTCTATCAGAACGCTTCAGGTGAGTGGGTAGATGGATTTACCGAGCAGGCTATGATCGATGCTCTTGACAGACTTGCTTGGGGATATGCTAACGGCGTTCTTGACGCTCAGATCCTTGAGGGACCTTCAACAGCAGACGTTCGTAACAAGTTCTATGAGGAGAACAGCACCAGCGTATTTACCTACTGGGCAGGTACCTGGGCATACACCATCAAGTCTAAGCTTTCAGCAGCTTATGTTGATACCGCTGACTACACCGCTGATGAGTATGCAGAGGCATGGGCTATGAAGCCAATCAGCGAGATGGGCGCATACATCGAGAGACTTTCTCCAATGATCTGCATCACTTCAGCTTGCCAGAATCCAGAAGGCGTATTCGAGTACTTCGTAGACAAGATTCTTGACGGTGGTGACGTACAGATGCTTTGGCAGTATGGTGTAGAGGGTGTTCACTATGAGTGGAACGAGGATGGCAAGACCATTTCTGGTCTCGCTACCGAGGCTACCGCTGGTACTGAGAAGGAGTCTAAGACTACCAAGAACCTCTTCGAGGCTAACCTTAAGATTGGTAACTTCGCAGACGTTGATCCTTATACCTCAGCTGATGCTGTAATCGAGGAGTCATTCAACCTCTTCGATCAGAACTCAGTAGCAGCTCCGAAGATCAACTCTTCAGAAGTATATCTTGAGTACAGCTCTACTCTTTGGGATACAAAGGATCAGCTCATTGCAGCTGTAACCAAGGGTGAGATGACTGGCCAGGAAGCAATCGATCAGTACAACGCAGATTGCGGTGACATCGTTGCAGCTATTCTTGAGTCATTCAATAACTAATCTAATTTGATCACAGATTCATACTGATTCAAAAAAGGTCTAATTTCCCGATGGGCCGAGGCGACTCGGCCGTCGGGTTTAATGCTAAATCAGCTTTTTTACACTACACTTTTGCAAATAAAAGTGGCAACTTGGTTACACTGAAAGGCAACGAAATATGCAGTGCAAAAATTGTAAAACAAAGCTTCCTGTTGGAAGGAATAAGTGTCCACAGTGTGGAACTATCACTGTAAAGCCGAAGAAAGAAGTTTACCCAATCGCAATAGCTGGCGCCATCGTTTCATTCGTGGGTGGATTTTTCCCAGCTATCCAGAACAGCGATCCTTCTAAGAAGTTTACTCCGGCGTTCGGTCTAATGAACTACGATTACCCGATTGTGTGGTATCTGTTCATGGCATTGCTGGTAGCATCAGTGCTACTGTGCGCATTTAAGAAAGAAAAAATCTCAATAGGCACGACTGCAGCAGCAGCTGTTGTCTATCTGATTACATATAACAGTATCTGTAACCTTCACGGTGCGAAGGGAATGGTAAACGGACTGGCGAGTGTTATAGTCATTGTTGGTACTGTTGTTGGTGTTGCAGGTGCATTCCTTAATGTCAATAAGAATGCAGAGGCTAGAAAGAGAAAGAACGGCGAGCTTGATTATCAGTATTCTGGTAACAAGACTGTATGGGCTAGAATCAACATGTACAAGGGATTCTACCTGATGTTCCTTCCGGTCTTTGTGTTCCTGCTCATTTTCAACTATGCTCCGATGCTTGGACTTCGTTATGCATTTACTGATTACATTTCAGGTCAGATGCCGAAGTATGTTGGTATTAAGCACTTTGTAGATATGTTTGGACTCACCACTCTTTCAAAGCTTTCAAGCAAGGCTTTCCTGAGTGCGTTCAGAAATACATTGATACTGTCTATCACAAAGCTGGTGCTTAACACATTCCTTGCTGTTATTGTGTCACTTCTTCTTAATGAAATGACTCATATAACCTACAAGAAGACTGTGCAGACTATCATTTATCTGCCGCACTTCATGTCATGGGTTGTTACAGCATCAATCTTTAAGATGATTCTTTCAGCATCTACTTCAGGTATGGTTAACACCGCACTTATGAATGCTGGTTGGATTTCACAGCCTATCGAGTTCCTCACGAATGAGAAGAACTGGGTATGGGTATACTACATGGTAAACGTGTGGAAGGATACAGGTTGGGGAACCATTCTATTCCTCGCTACCCTTTCAGGTATTAGCCCAGATCTCTACGAGGCAGCACAGATTGATGGTGCAGCACGTTTCCAGAGAATGTGGTACATAACCATGCCGGCACTGGCCAATACCATTATTACCGTATTCATTCTTAACCTTGCGAAGGTTATGAACCTCTTTGAGTCTGTATTCGTTATGTACAACGCTTCTGTATACAATGTATCAGATGTACTTCAGACTTATATCTACAGACAGTCCTTCAGCACGGGCGCTGCGAACTATGGATACACCACAGCGGTTGGTTTGTTTAGGTCAATCGTAAGCTGCATCCTTGTCCTTATATGTAATAAGGCCAGCAAGAAGGTCCGCGGTCGTGGAATAGTATAAGGAGGGGAGTAAAGATGGCAAAAAAGAAATCAGTTGAAGAAAGCTTTTCAACTCAGAAAAAAGAGAAGATTACTCCATTCGTTATCATCAATGTGATAATCTTCATACTCATCTCATTATTTATCCTCTTCCCTATTTGGAAGGTATTAGTAGATTCGTTTGACTCTGCAGCTGGATATGGTATGAGATTCTGGCCGGCAAAGCCTTCTATTGAGGCATACAAGATGATTGTGACCAGAGCGGACCTCTATAGACCGTTCCTCATCTCTCTTGTTGTTACTTTGGCAGGTACATTCATGGGACTTACACTCTCTACACTGGGTGCTTATGTACTTATTCAGTGGGAGATGCCAGGTCGTAACCTTTTCTCATGGATGTTACTTTTCACCATGCTTTTCAGTGGTGGTATGATACCTACCTACATGGTTATGAAGAACCTGCATTTGACCAACACGCTTTGGTCAGTAATACTTCCCATGGCTATCAACGTATATAACTTGGTACTCATGAGAAACTTCTTCGAAGGTATACCGCAGTCATTGTTTGAGTCAGCTAAGCTTGATGGCTGCTCACCGATGGGAACATTCTTCAAGATAGTACTTCCGCTGTCTAAGGCAGCACTTGCATCTATCGGACTTATGTTCTCAGTTGGATACTGGAACGACTACACCAACTTCAAGATCTATATCACTAACAACAACCTCTTCAACTTCCAGATGAAGCTAAGAGCAATGGTTATGGATTCAGATCTTCCCACCAACGATGCAATCTCAACGAACTCAATACAGAATGCAGCAATTATCGTTGCAATCATTCCTTTCATGATTCTGTATCCGTTCTGCCAGGATTACTTCGTAAAGGGCGTAAATGTAGGCGCTGTAAAGGAATAATGACTAGACTAAATT
Source organism: Lachnospiraceae bacterium (assembly GCA_045597645.1). Classification (GTDB taxonomy): domain Bacteria; phylum Bacillota; class Clostridia; order Lachnospirales; family Lachnospiraceae; genus JAKSSE01. The sequence continues at coordinate 5,952 of JAZLKM010000005.1, forward strand.
TGACAAGTTCTATTATATATGGCGTCTCTTTATAAGAGGCGCCATGTTTTTTCAAAATGACAGGTTTTTAACAATGATTAAAATCTTCTACGCCGGGGACTCCACGGTTCAGACTAACAACATTCATACATATCCGCAAACTGGTATAGGACAGGTGCTACATCTGTATTTAAAGCCAGGTATTGAGGTGAAAAATCATGCCAGAAATGGTCGAAGCACGAAAAGCTTTATTGACGAATCAAGACTGGTACCTATATATGACCAGATAAGTAAAGGCGATTATCTTTTTATTCAGTTTGGTCATAATGATGAAAAAATAGAAGACGACACGAGATACACGGATCCTTTTGGAGAGTTTAAGGTGAATCTCGGTAAATTTATTAATGTAGCGAGAAACAAAGGTGCAACCCCTGTACTCATTACTCCACTTGCAAGGCGATGCTTCGATGAAAGCGGCGTGCTGGGGCCTTCAGCACATAAAGACTATGTTGAAGCTGCAAAGCAGGTGGCCAATGAGCAGGATGTTGCAATAATCGACCTGACCACAAAGAGCAGAGAGGCACTAATCAAAATGGGGGCGGAGGAGTCGACGAGGCTATATATGCACTTGGCTAAGGATGAGTATCCATCCTGCCCGGAGGTGAAGGTTGACAATACCCACCTTAAATATGATGGAGCAGTGTTTTATGCAGGACTTATTGCAGAAGGGCTGAAGGAGCTTGGTGGCCAGTATGAGGCTTTATTAGCACAACCAGAGGACATAGAGAATTTAACATGAGTATATTGTGGAAAAGTGACCAGGGAAATGGCACATTCAAAAATCCAATAATTTTCGCCGATTATTCTGATCCTGATGTAATTAGAGTGGGCGATACATATTATATGACAGCAAGCAGCTTCAACTATGTGCCAGGCCTACCAATACTTATTTCTAGGGACTTGGTAAATTGGAAGCTGGTGAACTACGCAGTGCCGTTTATAGATGAGCCAGGTTTCGAGAGACCTCTTCATGCCAAGGGAATATGGGCCCCTGCTATTAGATATCATGACGGTGAGTTCTATATCTATTATGGAATGCCTGACGAGGGAATCTATATGGTCAAGGCTAGTAATCCGCTTGGAAAGTGGGATGCACCGGTGTGCGTTCTTAGAGGGAAAGGCCTCATTGACTCTTGCCCGTTTTGGGACGAGGACGGAAGAGCTTATCTGGTGCATGGATATGCAAAGAGCCGCATCGGATTCAAGAGCGTGCTGGGAATATTTGAGATGTCGCCAGATGGTACCAAGGCTGTATCTGAAGATCATATTCTATATGACGGCATTAAGACACAGCCAACAATTGAAGGGCCTAAAGTATACAAGAGAGATGGGTGGTATTACATTTTCGCTCCGGCAGGAGGCGTAAAACAGGGCTGGCAGACAGTTCTAAGGTCCAAGTCAATATATGGACCTTTTGAGGAAAGAATAGTCCTGGCGCAGGGGGAGTCACCAATCAATGGACCACACCAAGGGGGGCTGGTAGACACTCCGTCTGGGGAGGAATGGTTTATTCATTTTCAAGATGCAGGTGCATATGGCAGAATAACACATCTGCAGCCAGTTAGGTGGGAAAACGAATGGCCTATAATGGGTATCAATGAAAAAGATGGCTGCGGAGAACCGGTTATAACATACAAGAAACCAGATAGCTCAAATTGTGAAATAGCTTATCTTGAGGCAAGTGATGATTTTGACTCGCCAGAGCTTAATCTTATGTGGCAGTGGACTGGCAATCCAAGGGCTGATTTCTACAGTCTGGATAGCTGTAAGAAGGTACTTCGACTTAATGCTATCAACATGACAGGCAAGGAAAATCCGATTCTTTGGGAGTGTTCAAATGTATTAACTCAGAAACTGATTTGTCCGTCATTTGTTGCAAAAGTGAGCATGGATATATCTTCTCTTAGAGATGATACGAAGGCAGGATTTGTAATGTTCGGTGGAGAGTATACATACCTGGCTGTAGCAAAAAGAGAAGGTAGGATTTTCCTGGAAAAATGTCTATCAAAGCAGGAGATAGATGGCACTGTATCAGAGGATATAAAAGTCGTTAAAGAACTTGCTACTGATTGTAAAAAAATTACGATTTCGTTTGACTTAAAGAACAGCCATAATAGAAATGTGGAAAGCTGTCAACCGTCAGCAGAGCTGTCTATGAGTTATCTGTTAGATGGCAGTGATTCATATGAAGCTGTGAGCGAAATATTCAGGCCATCAGATCATACATGGGTTGGAGCGAAGCTTGGACTATTCTGTGTTAGCCAGACCATGGATGATATGAGTGATGCGTATGCGCAGTTCGAGTACATACACGTAGAGGAGGCGTAATGAGCGATATTCAGATGAAGGTTCTGACTAGAACCGCCAGAAGCGTAACAATTGAGCTTGACGACGGCGGGATTTATGATGCCCATTCTACTTATGAGATTTGGCTAAACGGAGAGTGGCATAAGACTACTGATAAAGTAATCACTTCAGTATTTGGACTCGAACCAGACACTGATTACGAGATAGAAGCGAGATTAGAGGATGCAGTTGTAGCTAGCTGTGAATTTGCTACTGAGCCGGAATTTGTCACACTTAATATAAAGGAATTTGGAGCGAAGGGTGATGGACAGACAGATGATACTCTCTTCATTCAGGCTGCAATCCTTAGCTGTCCAGAGGGCGGAAGAGTGCTGGTGCCAGAAGGAACGTATCTAATCACAACGCTATTTCTGAAGAGCAATCTAAGGCTTGAAATTGCGAAAGACGCAAAGCTTATAGGGAATCCCGATAGGGAGATTCATCCGATACTTCCTGACAAGATAACTAGCAATGATGGGTTATCAGAGTACGATTTGGGAACCTGGGAGGGTGATCCTCAGCCTGCGTTTTCTGGAATTATTACAGGAATTAACTGCGAGAACGTGGTTATCTATGGTGAGGGTACCATCGATGGCGGAGCGGGCATTGATAACTGGTGGTTTGAGCCTAAGAAAATGCGTATAGCATGGCGTCCGAGACTGGTGTTTTTAAGCCATTGCAAAAATGTTGTGATGCAGGGGCTTGCGTGTCAAAATTCACCGTCATGGAATCTGCACCCGTACTTTTCACAAAATCTCGGGTTCTATAATCTTGAGGTGCTTAACCCTTGGGATTCACCGAATACGGATGGGCTTGATCCAGAAAGCTGCAAGGATGTGGAGATTGCAGGAATGCATTTTTCGCTTGGAGATGACTGCATTGCAGTTAAGTCTGGTAAGCTCTATATGGGCCAAAGATACAAGACACCTTCAGAAAATGTACATATTTTCCAGTGTAAAATGGAAAGCGGACATGGTGCGGTGACGTTGGGAAGCGAGATTGCCGGAGGCATTCGCAATATGACTGTGGAGAAATGCATATTTAGCCACACAGACAGAGGCCTTCGAATTAAGACAAGGCGTGGCCGTGGCAAATATTGCAGACTCGATGAGATTACATTTAGAGATATTAAAATGGATCATGTAATGACACCATTTACTGCCAATGCTTTCTATTTCTGTGATCCTGACGGCAAGACGGATTATGTTCAGACTAGGGAGCTTGTACCGGTAGATGACAGGACACCTGAGCTTGGCAGATTCCTGTTCGAAAATATAGAAGCTAAGAATTGTCATGTGGCAGCAGCTTGGTTTGAGGGCTTGCCAGAGTCGAAGATAATCGAAGTGATTATGAAGAATGTCAGCATAAGCTATGCTGATGAACCGACAGCTGGAGTGCCTATTATGTCCAACGGTGTAGATGAATGCAGCAAGCGAGGCATATTTGTGCGCAACGCCAAGAGATTGGTATTTGAAAATGTGTCAATTCAAGGCCAGGTTGGAGATAAACTTGAAGTCGAAGGCGTGGAAGAGATAGACGGAGATATTTGCTAATACCACATATAGGAAGATGAAGATGGATAGAATAGAAAAGTATATTGAGTATCTGTTGGAAAATAGTACACCCGATAGACCGATATGGAACATTGAGAAAATCAGACAGGGACTTAAGTCAAATTGGAACTACATTGACGGCTGCATGATTAAGGCTGTACTGGAGATGTATTCGATTACTGGTGACAAAAAGTACTTTGATTTTGCAGATGGATTCATAGACGCCAAGGTGCTCGAGGATGGAACCATTGATGGCTATGATGTCGAAGAAAAAAATATCGATAATGTAAATGCAGGAAAGACGTTGTTTGAACTGTTTGACCTGACTGGCAAGGAAAAGTACAGAAAGGCCATAGACCTTGTGTACAGCCAGATTGATGGAATGCCAAGGACTCCTTCCGGCAATTTCTGGCACAAGAATATATATCCAAATCAGGTGTGGTTGGATGGACTCTACATGTGTATGCCATTCTACATGGAATACGAGATGCGCTACAATGGCAACAAGAATTGCAATGATATTTTTAGTCAGTTCGCAAATGTAAGAAAAAATATGAGAGATGCCCAGAACGGTCTGTACTATCACGCATTTGATGAGTCCAGAGAAATGTTCTGGTGTGATAAGGTGACTGGACTTTCACAGAACTTCTGGCTTAGAGCTCTGGGTTGGTATGCGATGGCTCTTCTTGATACTCTTGATATTGCAAGTGAGCTGCCTTCTGAGTATGACGCTGATAAGGCGGCTATGAAGGATACCTTTGTTGATTTTATCGAGTCATTGATAAGGTATCAGGATGAGAGTGGAATGTGGTATCAGCTGGCTAACCTTGGAGGCATGGACCAGAATTATCTGGAAGCCAGTGGTAGCTCGATTCTTTCGTATGCTATTCTCAAGGGAGTAAGACTTGGTTATCTGCCGGAGAGTATGAAGGCAAATGGCGAGAAGGCATTCAAAGGAGTATGTGATAAGTATCTTACATTGGATGATGACGGAACACTTCACTTGGATGGCATATGCCTGGTAGGCGGCCTTGGCGGAAAACAAAGACGAGCAGGTGATTTTGCATATTACATGTCAGAGCCAATTGTAAAAGATGATGCAAAGGGAGTGGGGCCATTCCTTTTAGCATACACTGAGATGAAGAGAATACACCCTGATCTTGAGGTGTAATAATAAGCAGCAACCAATGTCCCATTTGAGTAATTAAGGAGGAGAAAATGGAACTTTTAAACAAAGAAATGACCAAAAAGCAGCAGCGTCCTATCAAGGTGGTTCAGTTTGGTGAGGGTAATTTCCTTCGCGCATTCGTAGACTACATGATTGACATTACCAACGAGAAGGGACTGTTTGACGGTGACATCGTACTTATCAAGCCTATTGAGTTTGGAAGCCTTGAGAGATTCCACAATCAGGATTGTCAGTACACTGTTTCTCTTCGCGGTAGAGACGAGAAGGGTGAGGCAAGAGTACAGAACCGTATCGTTACCTCTGTAGCAGACGCAGTAGACGCTATCAATGAATATGAGAAGTATAATGAGCTTGCTAAGATAGATACACTTCGCTTTGTTGTATCAAATACAACAGAGGCAGGTATTGTGTACGATGAGAATGATAAGTTTGAGCTTAATCCTCCGATGACCTTCCCAGGTAAGCTCACAAAGTTCCTTTTCACCCGTTATACTGAGTTCAACGGAGATATGAATAAGGGTCTTGTAATGCTTCCTGTAGAGCTTATCGATGACAACGGTATGCACCTTAAGGAGTGCGTATTAAAGCAGTGCGCAAACTGGGGCCTTGAGGAAGGCTTTGTAAATTGGGTTAAGGAAGCTTGCGTATTTACTCAGACTCTGGTAGACCGCATAGTTACAGGATATCCTCGCGATCTCGACCAGCAGCTCTGGGATGAGTGGGGCTACAAGGATGAAATCTGCATTACTGCTGAGCCATTTGCACTCTGGGTTATTGAGTCTGACAAGGACATTGATGATGAGTTCCCGCTTCCAAAGGCTGGACTTCCGGTTATCTTCACCAAGGATCATCATCCATACAAGCAGCGCAAGGTTCGTATCCTTAATGGAGCTCATACTTCATTTGTTCTTGGTGCTTACAAGGCAGGATTTGACATTGTACGTGACTGCATGAATGACAAGCTTCAGAGAAGCTTTGTTGAGAAGACTGTATATGAGGAGATTATTCCTACTCTTACTCTTCCTGAGAGTGAGTGCAAGGAATTCGCAGCAGCTGTATTTGACAGATTTGACAATCCTTACGTAGACCATGCTCTGCTTGCAATCTCACTTAACTCAGTATCTAAGTGGAAGGCTCGTTGTATGCCTAGCTTCCTTGGATATATTGATAAATTCAATACTGCTCCAGATAGACTTTCATTCTCTCTTGCAGCTATGATGGACTTCTATACTGGAAGCGAGATTGATGGCAAGGCACTTGTAGGATGCCGCGATGGAAAACGCTACGATATCCTTGATGACATGGCTGTACTTGAGTTCATGGCAGCCAACAGTGGCAAGGATGCAGCTGCATTCACAAAGGCGTTCCTTTCAAATGTTGCTTTCTGGGATCAGGACCTTTCAGCACTTCCAGGTGTTGAGGCTAAGATTGCAGGCTACCTTGAGGAAATCCGCAAGGATGGCATGAAGGCTACAATGGAGAAGCATTTCGCATAAATTAGAGGTATTTATGGATTCTTTCATCAGAATTAATGAAAAAGATAAAGTGATAGTGGCTCTGCAGGCTTTGCCTGCAGGCACCACTGTTGACGTATGTGAGGGACTTTCAGTCACTGCACTCGAGGAGATTCCTGCAGGGCATAAGATGGCTCTCTGCGACATTGCCGAGGGCGAGCACATTATCAAGTATGGCTTTTCCATCGGAATAGCAAAAGAAAACATCAAGGCCGGTTCATGGATTCACACTCACAACATTAAGACAGGGCTCGGAGATCTGCTTGAATACAGCTATGAGCCAGTAGAGTGCGAAAACATGGCTTCTGAGGATGTTACATTCCCGGGATTCCTCCGCGAAAATGGCAAGGTAGGCGTACGAAACGAAGTATGGGTTATCCCTACTGTTGGATGTGTTAACAATATTGCAACCAAGCTAGCAACAATTGCTAATCAATTTGTAGATGGCAGCGTAGATGAAGTTGTCGCATTCCCGCATCCTTATGGATGCTCTCAGATGGGCGATGATCAGGAACATACCAGAACCATTTTGGCTGACCTTATCAATCATCCTAACGCCGGCGCAGTATTAGTTCTGGGCCTTGGCTGCGAGAACAGCAACATCGACGTCCTTAAGCCTTACATCGGCGATCAGCCGGACGGCCGTGTAAAATACATCGTATGTCAGGAGCATGACGACGAGATAGAAGCAGCCACCGTTGCTCTCAAAGAGCTTATAGGTTATGCCAAGAAATTCGAAAGACAGCCGGTTCCTGCCAGCAAGCTAATCGTTGGTCTTAAGTGCGGCGGCTCAGACGGATTTTCTGGCATCACTGCCAACCCTCTTGTTGGTCGTTTCTCAGATATCCTTATTGGTAAGGGTGGTACCACCATCCTAACTGAGGTCCCTGAGATGTTTGGCGCTGAAACTCTTCTTATGAATCGCTGCGAGACTCCACAGCTCTTTGACAAGACTGTTGACCTAATCAATGATTTTAAGAACTACTTCAAGTCACACAATCAGACTATCTACGAGAACCCCTCTCCTGGCAACAAGAAGGGCGGCATCTCAACACTTGAAGATAAGTCTCTTGGCTGCACTCAGAAGTCCGGCAGCTCATACGTAAAGGGCGTCCTCGCATACGGAGAGCGCGTTGAGACCCCTGGCCTTAACCTTTTGTCTGCACCAGGCAACGACCTTGTTGCAGCAACTGCACTCGCAGCTAGCGGAGCCCAGATTGTTCTTTTCACCACCGGACGCGGCACACCATTTGCCTCTCCAGTACCTACTGTTAAAATCGCAACCAACTCTAACCTTGCAGGTCGCAAGAAGGGCTGGATTGACTTTAACGCAGGTCAGCTCGTAGAGGGCAAATCTATGGACATCCTGGGCCAGGAGTTCTTCGCCTATGTCCTTGCTGTCGCATCTGGCGAAAAAGTATGTGCCGAAAAGAGTGGCTTCCATGATATGGCCATCTTCAAGCAGGGCGTAACCCTTTAGCCCCATTCTTCAATCATTCAAGAACCATGCCTCACCGCATGGTTCTTTTTTCTTGCCTCCACCCGCCAGCTTTTTGGGGGGACCTCGCCCTAGCCATCACCCACTCTTAATTCGCTCACACCACTTTGCGGCCGGTCATGTATTGCTCCCCCTTCCATGGCGAGCCACCTTCGGGATTTGCGGGCGATTCATTTCGCGATGTTTTATTGCGCGCCCTCCTCCGAAACTCGATGTGGTCTTCTAGAATTCATCCACTTTTGTTGGGGCTCATTTTACTTTTAAGACGGCCACATAGGTCA
>JAZLKM010000006.1:0-47596 GCA_045597645.1 Lachnospiraceae bacterium
CCACCGGCAGATGCATTAGCGGCACTTAGCGATACGGCACAGTGGTGAGAGGTGCATCCATGTACGGGTCAAGCCTTGAAAATCTACAAGCCCCCAAAAGCTGGATGAATTAAGAAGCCACATCTCAGACAACTGGAGACCGGGCGCGCAGCATCGCCAAACAAGAATCGCCACCAGATTCACGAATGCAGGGCTCTGAGTGCCATGGAGGAAGGGGCATGGGTCTTCTGCAAATTGGTGTATAGGTAACCTATGGCGGGTGGGGTGCGTCGGACGTAGAGCCATGCGTGGCAACAAAAAAGCCTCCACCGGCCGGGTGGAGGCGAAGTATGGCTATTAGGGTTAGTCTTGAGCGATTGGGAGCTCGACGTCGACTCTGAAGAGGTCGCCGTCGATGCGGATGTCGAACTGGCCGCCAAGGTTCTGGGTGAGGCTTGCAGCAATGGATAAGCCAAGACCGCTGCCCTCGGTGTTGCGTGATGAGTCTCCACGGACGAAGCGTTCCTTAAGCTCCTCGGGTGTGATGCTAAGAGGCTCCTTGGAGATGTTTTTAATGGAGAATCTTGCCATGTTGTCTACAACATAGAGTTCTACGTATACCCTAGTTCCGGGTAATGCATATTTAGCAGCATTGTTGTAGAGGTTCTCAAGCACTCTGTATAGGTACCTTCCGTCAGTATTTACGCGGACAGGTGGAGTAGCCAGATTTTCTATTACAGCCAGATCAGACTTCTCAAATTTTTCCTTGGTCTCGCCATCAACCTGATGGATAATTTCTACAAAATCAAGGATGGTCTTCTCGAGCTGAATGTTACCGCTGGAGGCCTTGGAAGCTTCCACGACATCCTCGGTAAGCTGCTTAAGCCGGGCTGACTTTTGCTCTAACACTGAAATGTATTCCTGGGCTTTCTCGTTGTCGTCAACTTCCTTTTTCAAAAGGTCAATGTAGGTAATGATAGAAGTGAGTGGTGTCTTAAGGTCATGCGAGACATTAGTGATGAGGTCTACCTTCATCTTCTCGTCAGCAATGGAGCGAGCGACTGCACTCTTTATCATATCCTGCATGCTATTAACATCTTCTGCAATCTCACGAGCATCACTAGGCATGCCTTTTGTGTTGATTGCGAGATTTTCGCCGCTTCTCATATCCTTAAGTGACTTCTTGATCTTATCAACAGATGACAGGTAGATAAGCACATACACAACGAGACCGATGTCAGCAATAAGGGCTAATATGAAGAGTCCTGCTGATCTGTTCCCAGCTGCAATAACATTAAATATCAGCGCCACTGCAAAAACTACGGTACCGCGTACTCTGCCTGGCACAACGCCCGCAAGCAGATTATTCAGTGCAATAATTCCCTTAATGATCCAGCCAATAATACTATTTTTGAAGAAGGTATCTGCCTTAAATCTCTTCACCAGCGAATTGAATCCTGCGAAAAATAGCAATCCAGATAAGAGTCCGTATACTGAAAAGATACCAACTGACAAGTCGCTAGGCATCGTGCTGCGATTATTTGCCCAGAACGGAAGTGCTGTAAGGTATGTCAGTATAAATTCAAGGCCAATGATTATCGCCACAGCAAGTCCGGTAGGAAGCTTGTCAAAGCCGTTCAGATATATTTCACCTTCATAACCCTTTTTATGCCCAGCGCTTATTCCGCTAAGTAGCAAGATTACGAACAGTGCTATTCCGAATACTACCAGCACTGATTCGAGCTGATCATATGCTGTGTTAATCTGCGAGTATTTATACCATCCTGCCTGGTACTCATCATCTACCTCTGCTGTCTCGTCAACGAAGCCACATACAATGAGTCCCTTCAGGTCATCTCCAAATGTCTTAGTGAGTCCTGCGGCTATCTCATCCATTCCGCTTATGGTTCCATTACAGGTATTGCTATCATAGTAAACTAGATATTTTTCATGTTTTTTTGATTCATCCACATACTCGAGTGCTCTTGCATAATCGCAGAATGGCACATGGTTGGTATATAAAAATCCGTTATTCTGATCTACGATAAGCCACTTGAAATTGCTTGCTGTAGTATTTAGAGAGCTTGATGACTTATATCCCTCATAGATTTCCTTGTACTTTGGCAATAGCATCGGAAGCGCTTCCACAACCTGATAATAGGCCTCATTACCACCAGCCTGATTAGTGATTTCAACTATGCTCCTGCCGTCTACGAATTTGGTAGAAAAAATGCCCTTAAGGTCTATATTTTCTATGTAATAAAAGGTACCTATGTCTAGCTCATCCGCGTTTGATATTTCGCGGCCCTTATCGTCTATGAACTTAATCTCTGTAAATGGTTGAATCTTGCCGTCGTCTATCTGTTCAAGCCTATACTTCATAATTTCACCGTAATAGGTGTCAGATAGATAATATTTGTTATGCTCTCTGTCAAAATACTCATACACAGTATCCTGCTTGTCAGAGCTTGTTGCTGCACATGCCCACTCATACAATATGTCCTTGTTAATGTCGAGATAATCTCCGCCCAATGCACTGACTAGTGACTTATAGCCACCCTGCATCTCCAGAAATTCCAGAATACTGATATTCTGGTCGTCATTGTTAAAATACTTAACTGAGGTCTGTGCGTACACTGCTCTCGAGAGATCTCTCTCTACAAGCTGCGTGAATTCCTCTGTTTCGTCAAATGCAACATTCCCGCCTTGCAGGTCCTGAAAATAATTAGTCCTGCTGGCCACATATCCTACTGTTCCAAGCATTATGGTAATACAAGCTATTCCCAGCGCTGACAGTATTGTCTTATAAATAGTTGATGAATTAATTTTTTTCAATTTTATACCCCACTCCCCAGACCAGTTTTAAGTATCTGGGTTCCTTTGGATTGATTTCGATTTTTTCTCTTATGTGTCTAATATGCACTGCCACGGTATTGTCTGACTCGATGGAATCTTCGCGCCATATCTTCTCATATATCTCAGAGGTAGAGAAAACTTTACCAGCATTCTCCATTAGCAGAAGCAATATGCTGTATTCTATAGGTGTAAGTCGAACCTGCTCACCATCGACAAGTATTTCTTTCTTCTCGTCATCGATCACCAGACCGCCTATGGTAATAGACTTAGGGCTGTCAGTCTTGGCTGCTCCACTACCAAGCATATAGTATCTTCTGAGCAATGACTTCACTCTGGCTAAAAGTTCTAGTGGACTAAACGGCTTAGTCACATAATCATCTGCACCCGCGTTCAGTCCCAGCACCTTGTCTGCATCCTGTGACTTAGCTGACAGAAGTATGATTGGCATACCATTGTCCTCGCGAATTTTGAGAAGTGCTCTGACTCCATCCATTCGTGGCATCATTATGTCCATGATCAATAAATCTGGCTGCTCCTTTTTCACTGCCTCAAGAGCCTCTATTCCGTCATAGGCCTTGGTGACTTCATAGCCCTCCTGGGTCAGATATATATCTATTGCATCTACGATTTCATGATCATCATCACAGACAAGTATTTTGTACATTACGTTTCCTCCTCGTTCTTACCGTCTGTGAGCATAATATATCTCATAGACATTAAGAAAAAAGTATGCAAAATATTAAGAATTTCGAAAGAATCCACTAAATAATTCAAAAGGCCACCCAAAGGCGGCCTAAATCTTTATTGGTTTGTATCAGGTCCTAGCTGTCCCAGCTTAAAATGCTTTCTACAGAGGGCCACGTAGCTATCGTTGGCTCCCAGCATAACCTGAGGGCCACTTCTCACGACGCCATTCTCATTATATCTGGTATTACATGTCGCCTTGTGACCACACCAGCATACTGTCTTAACCTCATGTATAGCATCCGCTATAGCAATTATTCTCTCACTTCCTGGAAATAGCTTATTCTGAAAATCAGTTCTAAGTCCGTATGCCACTACTGGCACATTCATAAAATCTACTATATCAGATAGAAAATCTACCTGTTCTGGAGTAGCGAACTGCACCTCATCAACTATGATACAGTCATATTCCTTTATCTCGGCCTCACTCATATTTACCAAGTCATCCAGAAAAACGCACTCATGCTCAAGTCCCACTCTGGACTTGATTACACGCTCCCCATCTCTGGTATCAATTTTGGGCTTCACCAGCATAGCCTTTTGACCGACTTCCTCATAATTAAAGTGAGTCATAAGTGCATTTGCTGACTTTGATGAGCCCATTGCTCCATAGTAGTAATATAACTTTGCCATACAATATCCTCTGCTTAATTAAGTGGGCCTACCTATTGCTTACCGCTATTAGTTATGGAATAAACCTGTTGAACCGTATTCCGGCTCGCATGTCACATTAATTCCCAGATTTCTAAATGTCTTCATATCTACCTGAGACAAAATTACAGTCGAGTGCATTTCAGCTCCCTTTAGGTTCTGTAGCTGTTCAACTGCCAGCTTACCCATATCATTAGTTACAGCACTAATTGACAGTGCTATAAGCACTTCATCTGTATGAAGCCTTGGATTCTTATTTCCAAGATGTGAAGTTTTGAGATCCTGAATAGGAGCTATAATCGATGGTGAGATCAGTTTTATCTCATCAGGTATACCAGCAAGATGCTTTAATGCATTCAGGATAACTGCGGATGCAGGTCCTAATAGCTCGCTGGTCTTGCCTGTTACGATGGTGCCATCAGGAAGCTCCATAGCTGCTGCCGGAAGTCCGGTCATGGTCTCCTTCTGAAGTGCAGGTCCAACTGCCGGTCTGTCAGAAGAAGTAACACCACACTGCTTCATCAGTAACTCAAGCTTTAATATCTCATCATCGCTGGCATTTCCTTTGCGTCTTGCACAAAGAGTATTGAAATATCTTCTGATAATCTCCTGCTTTGATGCCTCACAGCAAGCGTCATCATCTACGATGCCATAGCCTGCCATATTGACACCCATATCGGTAGGTGACTTATACGGGCACTCGCCCATAATGGTCTCAAATGTTGTCTTAAGAACCGGGAAAATCTCAACATCTCTATTGTAGTTAACTGTGGTCTCCCCGTATGCCTCCAGATGGAATGGGTCAATCATATTTACATCCGCAAGATCCGCCGTAGCTGCCTCGTATGCCAGATTCACCGGATGCTTTAATGGAATGTTCCAGATAGGGAAGGTCTCGTACTTTGCATATCCAGCCTGTACACCCCTCTTGTGCTCATGGTACAGCTGTGACAGACAGGTAGCCATCTTGCCTGAGCCAGGTCCCGGTGCAGTGATTACTACCAGCGATCTGGTAGTCTCGATATATTCATTCTTGCCAAAGCCTTCATCGCTTATAATGTATGACACATTCGAAGGATACCCCGGAATGGTGTAGTGACGGAACACCTTCATTCCAAGAGACTCCAGTTTCTTTTGATATGCAACAGCTGAAGGCTGCCCTGCAAATCTTGTGAGACATACACTACCTACATAAAGGCCATATCCACGAAATGCATCTATAAGTCTAAGTACATCCAGGTCATAAGTAATACCATAATCAGCTCGTGATTTGTTTTTCTCAATATCCTCAGCGTTAATTACGATTACAACCTCAGCCTCATCCTTGAGCTGAGACAGCATCACAATCTTGCTGTCAGGCTTGAATCCCGGCAGTACACGTGACGCATGATGATCGTCAAAAAGCTTGCCTCCAAACTCCAGATAGAGCTTGCCTCCAAACTCAGAAATACGCTCCTTAATCTTCTCAGACTGAAGCTTTAAATATTTGTCATTATCAAATCCCTGTCTGTTCATCATCTCTCCTTCTCAACAGAAAAACAAAACACAAAAATTATACATCATCTTCTCATTTTTTATAAGGCTTTTATCGCTAAAATCCCAACTGCTCTGAGTCAAGATATATTGTGAATGGTCCATCATTCACCAGACTCACCTTCATATCCGCTCCAAACGAGCCACAGCCTACATGTCTGCACTCAGCTGCAAGTATCTCCTTCATGTATTCATACAATTCGTTGGCGTAGTCTGGCTTTCCTGCCTCCACAAACGAAGGTCTATTCCCCTTCCTACACTGGGCGTAAAGAGTGAACTGTGATATCAAAAGAATCTCTCCATCCACATCACTAAGCGACAGATTGATTTTATCATTTTCATCATCAAAAATGCGAAGGCCCAGTATCTTTTTCGCCATCTTATCCGCTGTCTCTTTTGTGTCAGAGTCTGCCACTCCTAAAAAAATTACATATCCCTTTCCTACCTCGCCTATGACCTGGCCATCCACCTTGACATTTGCCTCTAGTACTCTTTGTATAACCGCTCTCATATACGCTCCATACACCTATAAAGCCGGACCCCAAAAGGCTCCGGCTCCATATCGATTATGATTACTTCAAAAATCCGTTAACTATCTGTTCCTCAGCTTCCTCCTCAGTAAGTCCCAGGGTCATGAGCTTGATAATCTGTTCTCCTGCGATCTTACCAATGGCCGCCTCATGCACCAGTGAGGCATCAAGGTTAGCTGCATCAAGTGACGGTACTGCAATCACCCGACCCTTGTCCATCAAGATACCATCACATTCCGAATGTCCGTAGCACTTGGCATTACCACACACATTTGATTTAAATACCTGATATGACTCATCTCTTGCAACAGATCGCGATACCACGTCTGTACGGCAGTCATCGCCGTTTAGCTGGACGTCAAAGTTGGTCTCGGCATACTGCTTGCCGTGGGTCATTATCTTCTCTTTAATAATTAGAGTCGCACCGGCCTTAAGCTCTGCCTTCGTATCACGCTTGGTAGAGTCCACACCCTTTATCTGTGTGGTCTCCATCTCCATGTATGAGTCTTCGTCCTGGTAAACTATGGTGACCGGATTAAGGATTCTCTCACCCTTGCCTTCACCTTCGCCATAGTGCTTTTCTACATATTTTACTTTCGCACCCCTGCTAAGATGAAATGCATGAATACCGTCGTGCTGAGTGGTGTCATCACCAGCGCAGTGTATACCGCATCCAGCCACTATTGTGACATCTGCATCCTCGCCCACATAGAAATCATTGTACACAACATCCTTTAATCCTGACTGGCTGAGAATAACCGGTATATGTACCGACTCATTCTTGGTACCAGGTTTAATGATAATATCTATTCCAGGCTTATCTTCCTTGGTTACTATCTCTATATTAGCTGTCGACTTTCTCTCCAATGCTGCACCGTTGCTACGAATGTTGTACGCACCTTCTGGTATCTTGTGCAGATCATCGAGCTGTGACAGCATATGCTTTTGTAATTCGTCCATGTCTACTCCTTATACCACCTTGCTAATCAATGCGCTGCAGGCCTCCGATGTGTCTAGAAGCTTCGGAAGCACCTCTGCCTTAGGTCCCTCCATGGTCACTTCTCCATCCCTTAATACAATTATCCTGTCAGCTATATCAAGGATCCTCTCCTGGTGGGAAATAATGACAATAGAGCCATTTATCTTCTCTCGCATACCCTCAAACACACGGATAAGATTATTGAAGCTCCACAGATCAATACCAGCCTCCGGCTCATCAAACAATGAAATCTTGGTGCCTCGCACCATGGTCATTGCAATCTCTATACGCTTAGCCTCTCCTCCTGAAAGAGATGCATTGAGCTCACGGTCAATGTAGTCCTTTGCGCAAAGTCCCACCTCCGACAGATAGTGGCAGGCATCATTAAGTGAAAGCTCCCCTCCAGCCGCAAGGTTCAAAAGATCATGCACAGTGAGTCCCTTGAATCTAACTGGCTGTTGAAATGCAAAGCTGATACCCTTTTTCGCTCTCTCCGTTATGGTCAAGTCTGTAATATCCTCACCATCAAGCAAAATTTTGCCCGATGTAGGCTTGTATATTCCTGCAATAATCTTGGCCAGAGTAGATTTTCCTCCACCGTTTGGGCCAGTAATCGCCACAAAGCTGTCCTCTATTTTTAAGCTAACGTTCCTGAGAATGCCTCTCTCCACGTCATCTTCATTTACATCAAAGCAAATGTTCTGAAGTTCTAACACGTCACTCCTCCAAATTCTGTCTTACGCCCATCTGTAGGGCATACATATTATTGCGTATCATTATAACATTATTGTCCTGTTTTCCCCAAGAAAAATTGCATTTTTTATTGTGCATGTCATCTTATCTTTGCTGCTTCATTGATAGGCCTCATTTTTTCTGATAAAATCACAGATAATCATTGTTTCCTTTGAGGGTGCACTATGAAGAGAAATAAGCTTACAAGTAATTCTAAGTTCTATCCCATGCTGGCCATCAATATTATAATGGCCGTCCTTTTCATTTTCTTTTACGCACGTAACCTCTATCAGACACAAACTGATATCAGAGAAAATAATCTCCAGGAAATCGAAAGTGCTGTCACCAGCTCTGCAGAGCAATTTGGTGCATATATGTACAATAGCGACAATATGACAGAGGGCTTTCGCACATATATGGAAGGAAAGCACTTCTCCATTGCTTCCGCTTTAGATTATCTGACGTATTGGGCTGATTTCTATGAGAAAATTGAGCTAATAAATGTCGGTACATATAGTTTTTTTGAAGTGTATCCACAAAAAAAGATGTACGTGCAGGGTAGCCGAATGGGAGACCCTGACGTTGTAGACTACATTACTAATTTGTCGTCTCACGAGAGCGAAGATGACGTACTTGTTACACGTATATTCTTCATGGAAGGCATCGATGAGCCTGTGATAGGTGTGTGCCGGCGTATTCATATTCAGCAGTATGATTATCTTATGCTTTTTGTATCCAGGGTGAGCACCCTTCTCAACTACGGTATCACAGTTGACAATCTCTCAACCGAGGACCTTATCCTCATGGATGGAGACGGAAGCATTCTCTACGGCTCACTTGATGGTGTCAATTCCTCTGTCAGCCAGAATTTCTACAACACCATCAGCCTTTGGTCCAACGGTGATGTGGCATACATGGCCAAAGACAGCATCAATACAACCGGACAATTCAATTTCGAATTTACCACCGCGCAAAATGGAGCATCATACTTTATTGGTCACAAGGTGCCACACTGCAATGACTGGGTCCTTGTCCGCCGAGTTGACGCTAAATCCCTAGCCCCTGAAAAGGAGTCTGTTAAGCTTTCTGTTTTCGCCACAGTCTTTCTCATGATATGGCTGCTTATAGATGTCATAGGATATATCTCATATAATCAGCAGCTCAAAAAGTCTCTCCGCACTATTGAAGTCCAAAATGAGGAACTGGCGTATGCAAGTAGCGCAAAGACCACATTTGTATCCAACATTTCACATGAAATTCGTACACCAATAAACGCAGTGCTTGGTATGGATGAAATGATTCTTCGTGAATCAAAAGATCCTATCATTACAAGCTATGCTGAGGATATTCATAATGCAGGCAATGTACTACTCAATCTGATCAATGACGTACTTGATTTTTCCAAAATAGAATCCGGAAAGTTAGATATCATTCCTGTAGACTACAGCCCTGCATCTCTTGTCAGTGACATTTACACCTTAAGCAAGTTAAAGGCCGATGCAAAATATCTCAATTTCTCTGTAAATGTAGCATCTGACCTGCCAAGCATGTTATACGGCGATGATGTGCGAATTAAGCAGATTATTATCAACCTGCTTTCTAACGCTATCAAATATACCACCGAAGGTATTGTGGAACTGACAATGGGCTACGAGCGCAAATCTGACGCGGTCATATCCCTCAATGTAGCGGTCAAGGATTCAGGCATAGGAATTAAGCCTGAAGACATCGATAGACTGTTTGATGAATACTCAAGATTTGACACCAAGAAGAACCGTAATGTCGAAGGTACCGGCCTCGGTATGAGCATTGTATGTAAGCTACTTAACATGATGGGAAGTGAGCTTCAGATAGACAGCACCTACGGCGTAGGCTCCCGCTTCTCATTCTCTATTCTGCAGAAAGTTGTGGATAACACGCCAACTGGTTTTCTTGATTTAGACAAAGTCAAAGAAAAGTCTGATGCATCATTCCATGAGCAGACCATATATGCTCCAGATGCGCGCATTCTCGTTGTAGATGATACTCCGCTTAATATCAAAGTCGTAGAGAGTCTGCTAAAGGATTCGGGTATGACCATTGATACTGCAACCTCGGGTGCTAGGTGCCTAAAAGCGACCTCAATGATTGACTACGATCTCGTACTTCTCGATCACCGTATGCCTAAGATGGATGGTGTCGAGACTCTTCATATACTTAGAGAACGCGAAAAAGAGACTGGCAGGCGCACACCTGTTGTAGTACTTACAGCCAATGTGGTCTCAGGTGCTAAGGAATATTATGTATCTGAGGGCTTCGATGATTTCCTTTCAAAGCCAATTAATCCAGAATATTTGGATGAAATACTGACGCAATACTTACCTCCAGAAAAGGTAAGTCGCAAATCATTAATTTAGCAGGAGGTATAAATATGTACACAAGAAACAATGATAGAGAATACGGAAGTGCCGGCGAAGGTGCCGTAAGAAAAGTACTTAGCTACAGCGATGATATTATGGCCTGTGAGCTATTATTTGAGCCAGGAGCTGTAGGTGCAATGCACTCCCACCCACATCAGCAGATTGGATATATCATCTCCGGCTCACTCGTCTATCACGAGGAAGGGCAGCCTGATGTCACCCTTTCTACCGGAGATACTTATATAGTAGCTCCTAATGTAATGCATGGCATCAATTGCATTACCGATGTAAAGTTGCTTGATATCTTCACCCCTATGCGTGAAGACTTCATCTAAATTAATCAAAGTAAAAGCGCTGTCTGCTATTCAGACAGCGCCTCTTTTTCTTCTATGCCCATTATCTGCTCTAATGTTTCATAATCATCGGCGCAGTATTTCTCGTACACATCTGCCATCGCCGCTTGAAATTCACGTTTTTCCTCTTGCGAAATCTCAGTCACTGTAACACCAGCCGCCTGTGCAATCTCACGGGACTTTTGCTCCCTCTCACTCCAGAGCTGCCTTTCATAAATAGCAGACTCCAGTGCACATTCCTTTATTATTGCTTTGTCCTCATCCGACAGTTTTTCCCAGGTTCTCGCTGAACATATCTGCATCTCAGGCACTCTTGTATGTTCATCAAGCATTATATATTTTGCCACCTCATAGTGCTGCATAGACTCGTAAGATGGCCAGTTATTTTCAGCGCCAGCCACGCTCCTAGTCTCAAGCGCCGCATACACCTCATGGTAATCCATAGGTACAGGTGTGGCTCCCAGCGCACTCACCATATCAGCCATAAGCGAGGAATCCTGTATACGTATTCTCTTTCCCTGAAGTCCTTCTATGCTGGTCACCATTTCAGTGGTATAGAAATTACGACATCCAGCATCATACCAGGACAATCCAACGAAGTCATCATCGCTGATATTATTTAGATACCGGTCTCCAATTTCACCATCTAGGACGCTCCACATATGCTCAGAGCTAATATACAGGTACGGCATCTGAAGCACGTTCATTTCTGGCGCATAGGCTGCTATCTGAGACAATGACACTCTGGAGAAATCTACCCCACCATACTTCATCTGCTCGAGTACATCGGTTTCTGTCCCCATCTCACCCTTATCTTTTACAAGGATCTCGATGCGCCCCTCGGTCCGTTCGAACACAAGCTCGGCAAACCTCACAGCTCCCAACGTTGTCGGATAGTCACTTTGCTGGTTCTCCGCATACGAAAAGACGTACTGCGGTCCAGCGGTTTCATTTTTTTCCCCGTAAATATAATAGGCAAGCAAAACAAATGTTGCCAGAAGAACAGCAATTATAGCCCCAATTATTATCTTGTTAGCTCTTCCCATCTACTGTTCCTTTTGCTTCATCACCATCAGTCTGTACTCCGATGGTGTCATCTCCATCTTACGCTTAAATACCTTGGTAAAATAATTAGGATCCTTATATCCCACTCTATCACCAATGTCCTTTATGTTTATTGATAAATCTTCCATCAGCTCCTTAGCCTTATCTATTCTGTACTCAGAGAGATAGAGAACGAATCCCTTACCAAAGCACTGTTTGAAAATCTTGCAGAAATATGCATCGCTGTAGTTCAGAATCGATGCTACATTTTGCAGTGAAATGTCATTCATGTAATTGCCGTCAATATAATTTTTGATGGTCTCGCAGATAGCATTCAACTTCGTACTGCCTGCCATATCTACTTCTCCATCTGCTGTGGCTTCGCTTCTTGCAATGCCGTCATGCAATAGTCCTTCTTCCTTGCGACTATCCAGGACACGTATGGCCTCCTCGAGCACTGCCTCAAGCTCCTCCTTCGGAGCCGGCTTTAGCATATACTCCATAGCACGCACACCGATAGCTCGCTTAGCATAGGCGAACTCATCAAATGCCGTCAGAAAGATGATGATGCAATTTTTATTTTTTTCTCTGATTTGCTCAGCCGCTTCAAGTCCATTTACACCCGGCATCTCAATGTCAAGCAACGCTATATCACAATTCTCATCAAAGAATTTCTCAGTTGCCTCCCTTCCATTAACCGCCTCTACTGTCTCAAGACGACCCTCGAAGCTGGAATTAATGAACTTTGACACAACCGCCCTCTCTATAAATTCATCATCTGCTATTAGCACTCTATACATTGGTAGCCCCCTCCGATACATTATTTGCGTTATCGTTCCCTTGATATGTTCCTATTTCCATAAGAGGTAGTCTGAGATGGATTATAGTGCCTTTCCCCTCTTGGCTTTGTATAATTACATCACCATCGCTATACATACCTCTAATTCTCTTGACTGTATTGCCCAAACCGATGCCATGATACTTTCCGTCATCTACAGATATTGCATCAAGATCTTCTAACAGAGTATTTAAAGTTTCCTGACTCATCCCCAATCCATCATCACTTATCTCTATGCATAGATGAGTATCCTGAGCAGTTATAATTATACCGATCGTACCCCCGGATTCCTTTGGTGAAATCCCATGAATTATAGAGTTCTCCACCAGCGGCTGCAAGGTAAATGCAGGTATAAGTACAGATGTCTCATCCACCTGACAATCCAAATTGTACCTGATTCGCTCTCCAAAACGCATCTTCTGCAAATACATATAATCCGATACAACTTTTATTTCCTGAGACAGCACTACCTCTGAATCCTGTGTCTTAAGATTATATCTGAACAGATCTGACAGTGACCTTATCATTTTCTCTGTAGTCTGAGCATCCTCAAGCTGAGCCATGCCGCTTATCACATTTAATGTGTTAAATAGAAAATGCGGATTTACCTGGTTCTTGAGCATGTCAAACCGCATATTCTCAAGCTGTCTCTCTGCTTCCAGGCGCTCAAGCTCCTCCTGATGCAGAAGCTCCATCGTCTCCTGACTATTCTTGAGAGCCACGATATACTGTCCTGTGGCATACTTCATCTCATTAAATGTCTTAGTCAGCTCACCAATCTCATCTCGGTTATTAACCCTCACATCGGGTATACTGAAGTCTCTTTGTCCTATTTTCCGGGATGCCTCTGCCAACGCAACTACAGGGTCTACAATCGTCTTATTCATTGCCATAGATACATTGAAAATAGCAATGAGCAGTAGAGCTACCACTATAGCTACGACTATCGGTACAGAAATAATCTTGGGCAATGCTGTCCTATACATATCTGTACCATCCTGAATGGTCATATTCATCAGTTCCTTTGAATACTGTGATAGATACGCCTGCAAATCGTACACACGGTACAGGTCTGTTATAAAGTTCTCGCGCTCCCTGTCACGCTTAAGTATCTCATCCCGGTAATCACAGTACACACTGTACATGTTGTTTATTGACCAGGTCTTTGAATACCTCTGTGCCCCTATTTCGCTGTAAGCATATGGTAGTGCTTCCACTGCAAGCTTGGTCTGAACGATTGCCTCATCTAATGTTGCCTTCGCAGTTTCGTCGTCTGCCCCCTTCATATAGCTTTCAAACAACGCGAACTCACTCGTCATCGTTGTAACCAAATCATTGGCTCTGAGGTTATCATTTATAATATCATTGACATCTAATATTGATAATCGAACAATCCATAGGTCCAAGAGTACAGACACGAAAATGACCAGAAGTACTGACGACAGGAAGAATGCTATCTTGTTCCTGAGTGTACTTCCAGCCCATCTATCTGATATTTTTT
This sequence comes from Lachnospiraceae bacterium, assembly GCA_045597645.1. GTDB lineage: Bacteria > Bacillota > Clostridia > Lachnospirales > Lachnospiraceae > JAKSSE01. Next base: position 14,140 of record JAZLKM010000006.1, read on the forward strand.
GGAATGTTCTGGCCATAGACAATATCTCCAATAAATAAAGCCGAACCGCTATCGCGACTCGGCTTTTATTATATCACTTTATGTGCTCTTTCAAAAATATAATGAAGTCTTTTTTATTTTTTTCCATCATTCGATTGTTGATGATATAGCCATTCTGACCGCCTGAGAAAATAACTACATAGTTTCTCTTGGCCGTCATCCCCAGCTTATCCCAGCCGATTGCCTGTCTCTGGCCACCAGAGTACACCGTCATCCCCTGTTCGTTAAACTTGAACTCAAGGTCTCTAGGTATCATCTCCACCTGACGCTTAGATCGAAGCAGGATAAAAAACGGCTGAAACACCGGAAATATAAGGCATCCAAGCAGCATCAGCACTTGCAACACGTCACCTGCCTGATTCCAGAACTTAAGGCTAAGTGCTATAAGTGATGCCGTAAATATTACATTAACCAATCCCAACGGGAGCTTATATGTGTTTGCCATCGCCATTCCAAAGAAGTCGAAGACACTCACTTTATTCTTAAATTCATACTCCATTTAAGACTCCATCATTTCTGACCATTAGCCTACAAGGCTTGGCAGGAACATTGTGATTTCCGGAACAAAGGTAAGCAGGAGCAATACTGCTATCATGCACAGATAGAATGGAAGTGTTGCCTTTACTACCTTCTCCATCTTGCACTTTCCTACTGCTGAGCCGATGAAAAGTACGGCGCCAACCGGAGGTGTAAGAAGGCCGATACCACAGTTAAGAATCATAATGATACCGAACTGGATTGGATTGATACCAATTGAAGTAGCAATCGGAAGAAGGATTGGTGTAGCGATCAAAATGATCGGTGCCATATCCATTATGCATCCAAGTACCAGGAGAATAAGGTTAAGCAGTAATGCAATGATGTATGGGTTGTCAGATACACCAATGATTGCCTTTGCTGCAAGGTCCGGTACATGAAGTGTGGTAAGGCAGTAACCAAATGCACTTGAGGTTGCAATAAGTATAAGAACGATTGCAAGAGTGTCAATACACTTCTCAAATGACTCCCATACGCCCTTCCAGTTAAGTCCCTTGTAAATAAATACTGAAACGATAAGTGAGTAGATAACTGCGATAGCTGCTGACTCAGTAGCTGTAAACCAACCACCTACTACACCAACTACTACGATTACTACTGCTGCAAGTGCCCAGAAAGACTTAATGAACTGCTTTCCGAGAGCCTTGATGGAGAACCTATCTCCCTTTGGATAATGTCTTCTCTTAGAAATGATGAATGAACCAACCATAAGAGAAAGAGCAAGGAGTGCTCCAGGCACGTAACCAGCCATGAAGAGAGCTCCTACAGAGATACCACCAGCTGACATAGCATAAATAACCATGTTGTGGCTAGGTGGAACCAGAAGTCCCTCGCATGAAGATGTAATAGTAACTGCGGTTGAGAAGTCATCATCGTATCCCTGGTCAACCATCATAGGAATAAGGATTGAACCAAGTGATGCGGTATCAGCTGATGCAGATCCTGAAATACCACCAAAGAAGTATGATGCAACGATGTTAACCATTGCCATACCACCTGTCATCCAGCCTACCAGCGAGTTAGCCAGCGCAATCAGCTTCTCTGATATACCGCCTGATCCCATAAGTACGCCCATGGTGATGAAGAACGGTACTGCCATAAGTGAAAATGAATTAATTCCCTTAACCATCTGCTGGCACACAGTGCTAAGCGGAAGGCCCTGTACTGCAAGGCAAAACACTGAAGAAAGTCCTACTGCATATGCAATCGGGAATCTCAGCATAATCATTACAAGGAATGATACCAAAAGTACAACAATTGCTAATGTCTGAACGCTCATGCCTGTACCTCCTTATCTTCCTTTATTACCATGCTCCTTATCTTCTGATAAAAAGCCTCAATTTCAAAAATAATCATCGCTATACCAGCAAGCGGTACCGGGAAGTACATCCAGAACTTTGAAAGCTTTGGAAGGCTGATGTATGTAGCCTTAGCTCCAATGGTAGTAGCATATTTAAGTCCCACGATAACCATGATAAATCCAAGCGCAGTAACTGCTATGTGCGCAAGAATATCAAGAAAATCAAGAAGTCCCTTCGGCAGGAATCTGTCAAAAGCTGTCATACGAATATGGCTGCCTTTTCTTATAGCAAGTGCTGCTGACAATACGGCCATATATGCCATAAACGTAAGTACCACTTCCTCTGACCACGCCGGATCTGGGATAAATTTAATATAGCGTCCAAGAACGCTCATTGAGGTGATTAAGATATCACCAACAAGCAGGAGCTTGCAGACGAAAAGTACAATCTTATATACCACGTCATACACCGGCTTGATTTTGTCCATAGCTTTGAAAAAAGCAGGCATTCCCCTTCTCCTCTCATAGATAATACTTTAAAAAATAGGGCACAGAGCAATCACTCTGTGCCCTATAGTTATCTAATCTTACTGCATATCAAGAAGCTGCTGATACAGATCCTCGTAGCCCTTGGTGTTCTCGGTGATAACGTCAGCAACAGCTGCCTGCCACTTAGACTTATCCGGAACCTCTACTACGTTGCATCCCTCAGCCTTAAGCTGCTCGAGAACCTCGTTCTCCTTGCCTGCTGAGTTAGCCTTGTTCTGAGCCTGTGCATACTTACCAGCCTCGATGATCCAGCCCTGCTGCTCCTCGGTAAGTGAAGCCCAAGCATCATCAGTGATAACGATCTGGATTGCTCCAAGAGTATGACCATCAAGAATGATGTTGTTAGCAACTTCCGGGAAAGCGTTTGACTTGTAGTTTGCGATTGGCTGCTCAGCACCGTCTACAACGCCGGTCTGAAGAGCTGAGTAAAGCTCGCCGAATGCTACTACTGTTGGAGATGCGCCAAGTGACTCTACAAGACCATTCATAACTGGGTCGTTAGAAACACGAAGCTTCATACCTGCAAGGTCTTCCATGTCTGAAATCTCAGCAGCGGTGAAGAAGTGGCGGAAGCCCTCCTCGCCGTAGAACAGACCCTTAACGCCTGAACCATTCTCTGAAGACTCGCTAAGGAACTCATTTGCAAGATCTGACTCTGCGAAGTTCCAGAAATGCTCACGGCTTACGAAGGTGTATGGAAGTGAAAGAAGCTTTGACTTCTCACCGCCGTAAGTGGTAAGTGCGAATGCTGAAATACGTGAAATCTGTACGGTGTTGTTACCAGCGAGCATACCATCAAGTACGTCGTTCTCTGATCCAAGTACACCTGAAGCCTGAACGTCGATGATGATCTGGCCACCTGAAAGCTCCTCAACCTTGGTCTTGAAGTCAGTTGCCATCATACCAACGATGGTATCAAGCGGGTTAACCTCAGCATATACAAGAGTGATAGCGTCTGCTGCTGGAGTGGTCTCTGCAGCTGGAGCCTCAGTTGTAGTTGCCTCAGTGGTGGTTGCTGCGGTGTCAGCTGCTGGTGCTGCCGGAGCCTCAGCTGCCTCAAGTCCGCAAGCTGAAAGTCCGAGAATCATACCTGCTGTGAGCAGCAAAGAAACGATTTTCTTTTTCATTTTTAATTCCTCCTCATATTGAAGACACGAGTGTGTCTTTCTATGTTACAAGACACAGTATAATGACATTATTTTCACAAATAAATCGTAGATTTTTAACATAGATAGCATAATTTTGACTAATAAAAAGCTGAAAATTGACTGCTTTTTCGTCAAAACACTAAAGAATCCGTTTAAACTTACAAAAATTGTCGCAGTAAAGCACACTATCTGGCTTGCACATCCTATGCACCGACTTGTTCACTTCGTCAAAAGAATCCATCACCTCAACTATAATATCCAGTGTATCCATGGGATAGAGGATTAGGCATGGACGTCCCGCCACCTTGTTATAGGCTTCATCGCTAATCTCGTACTTCTCCCTATTTGGGATAAAATTGTCCTGTGCCTTCATTCTGGCGCACTCATAAACCTCGGTAATGCCTTCACTTTCATTGCTTAAGCATACTCTCATGGTATGGTCACCCTCTGCCTTTGAGTAATACTCCACAAATCCGGCACTTATGATACCAGTAGGAATTGCTACCATTCCCACTCCCAGAAATGCCATTATAATCGCTATGAGCTTGCCTATTGTTGTGACGGGATATATGTCCCCATATCCCACTGTAAGTATGGTCGACACCGACCACCATATACCAGAAAATGCATTGTCAAACACATCTGGCTGCGCTGTATTTTCTATGCTGTACATGCACATCGATGACATCAGCATCAGCATCAGTATCATAAATACTGAAGATATCAAGGCATTCTTTTTTGCCTTAATTACATCCACAATTACATTGAACGCGTCATAGTTTGCGCTTAGCTGGAAAAGTCTAAGTATTCTAACGACCCTCAGCATTCTAAGCACCACTACACCAGTGGTGAATATAACTGGAATAAAATACGAAACTATTGAAAGCAGATCAATAAGTCCATAGCCTGAGAAAATATATTTCAATACGGCCCTTGGATACTTTTCCTCCTGGAAAAGATAACCTGCAGTCCAGATGCGAAGCAGATACTCCACTACAAAAATAATGATTGTGGCAAGCTCTAGGTTGCTGACCACCTTATTGCCCGCCAGGTCCTTAAATGTATGTAAAAATGTAGTAACGATGCTGGTGATAATCGTAATTGAAATAAAAATGTCAAAAAGTGTGCTGGGCACATCTTCTCTATTTCCAATCTCTATTATGTTGAAAATTCTTTTACGCATCTTTTCCATAATCTATCACCGCACAAAATACGACTTAGTTGCAGGCACCATAACTTCTAAGCATAAAATTATATATTCCACTCTTTATTGCATTTGGATCATGATCAGCCTCAGGAACCTCATACCATATATGCTCCTGTCCATTAGCCTTCATTATTGCGTGATAGCTTTTAGGGAACGAACCTACCACGCTGTCCTTTGTTCCGCAGCATACAAGTAATAGCTTGGGCGCAACAGCCTCGTCATCGATAAGTAGGTCCACGTTTTCCAACTGTCCCGGATGTGTCATTGCCCAATCCTGGCTGCTCACAAGGCCTGGCGCTGGTGCAATTGCACCTATGTACGCGAAAAGGTCCGGCCTTGAAAATCCGATGAATAATGACTCTCTTCCTCCCATGGAGAATCCCATTATTCCAGTGTTGTCCCTTCCAGTTAGCACTGGATAATTCGCCTCCATATACGGCATTAAATCATTTACTAAATCATTTATGAAATTGTCGTACGGTGCGACCTGCGCAGGAGTAAATCCCGGCTTCAAATCAGGATCTCCAGTCGCAAACATATTTGTGCATACCACTATTGTTTTAGTTGCCATGCCGTCCGCCATCATATTCCCCAGAAGCGCGGTTAGATGAATATCCGGATTGCCGAGCAATGTATTTTCATCCTCAAATATTCCATGCTGAAGATATAGCACTGGGTATTTTTCATTTTCATCATACCCTGGAGGAAGGATTACATTCGCGTTTCTGTCGCATTTTGTTGTATTTGAATAATAGGTTATCTTCTCTACATTCTCATACGTCACATCTTCTCTTCTTTTTTCCAATTCAACAGGACATGTAACTTCCGTAATTATCATTTCACTCATGGTTATTTCCTCTCTTTGTACTGTCGGCTGCAGATGACATTGGGGGCTCTAGCTAAAATGGATACTCAACTCCCTCATTGGTGATAAATCTATGACTGGTCTTATCGTATCTTCTTTCTTCAAATAACTTTCTTAAAATCTCAGCTGCATCATATGAAGAAAGAGGCGCCGGATTATCTTCCTGACCATTAGTTCTAATCCAACCCGGATGAATTGCAAATATATTAACTTTATTGTCATCCTTTATATTGTTCCAGATTGTCATCGTTCCCATATTGAGAGCTGCCTTTGCCATGCCATAATCAACGTAAAATTTTCTGTAGCACTTCGAAATACTACCGGCCTCTGATGATATATTAATAATAAGCGACATGTCATCTGTGTTCTCAAGTAAAGGATAAAATTTCTGAATAACCCTAAGTGGTCCGACAGCAGCAACATCCACCACTTTTGCAACATAATCCAGGTTAAAATCAAAGAATTCTTTCTCAACATCTTCTGAGGTTGTTACTGCATTGTTGATCAATAAATCTATTCTTTCATACTTTGCCGAAACTGCTTCATACGCCTTATTTACAGATTCTGTATCTCCAATATCCATTATTACTATTGTCAGATTATCTGGATACTTTGCTTTTAATGTATTCAACTCTTCAGATTCTTTTCTTACTGTAGCAATTACATTATCACCATTTTCAAGATACCTCAGCACAAAATTAAAGCCTAATGCATAATGTCTGCCTGCTCCTGTTACCATTACATTTTTGCTCATGCGTACCTCCTCATCAATCAAAGTCCAAATACTGTTTTTCCGCTTCAACAAACTCATATTTTCCCGCAAGAATGTTATCTCGCCATATTACCTTTGAACTATCACCTTTATATAATACTGAATGTGGGCTATCTTTCCTAAATTCTTCCCCCAAGCACGTTATATTTCCAATAATTTGAGTTATCTATATTGCATTCTATCACAAAAAAAATAGTGTGAATGTAAAATTAATGCTAATTGCAAATTCACACTATATTATAATTAGCGAGAGGGGGATTCGGGTCTCGCCACTGCGGGTACCAGCAGTATGCATGCGAGAGGGGGATTCGGGTCTCGCCTCCGGCTCGGTCGGCGCCAAACACGGTCCACCGGCCCGTTGCGCCCTCGTCACTGCGGGTACCAGCAGTATGCATGCGAGTTTGAATCTTCCTCGAGATACTAAAAAAAGAAACAGGTCCATGACCTGTTTGCTTGTCAATAATGAGAGGGGGATTCGGGTCTCGCCTCCGGCTCGGTCGGCGCCAAACACGGTCCACCGGACCGTGGCGCCCTCGTCACTGCGGGATACTAACATGTCTTGAGTTCTAACCACTCTTTCGTTATAAAAAAATATAGGAGCCCGCTTGGACTCCTATATTTTTTAGTAGCGAGAGGGGGATTCGAACCCTCGACACTGCGGGTATGAACCGCATGCTCTAGCCAACTGAGCTATCTCGCCACAACAAATGGAAGTATACTCAATACCATAAGCAAAGTCAAGGTATTTTTAAAAAATAATATATTTCCAAAAATTGTACATTTATCCGCTATTTTTACCTTTATGTACAAAGTAAGTTTACCCTTAACCGTTTATTGTACATACTTTCTTCTTTTCCTCATTATTTGCACAATCCAGCCCCTGACTTCGTCTTATTTTGTACATAATCCTTTCTTTCCAGCCTCTTTTGTACAATCCCGCTTCTCCTTTCACCCAGTTTTGTACACAAGACTTCCTTTTCACTGTATATGTACAAAAATGCGAAAAGAGGGCCTTGATGGCCCTCCTCACAAATTACATTTTCACTTTGTAGTTGGTCACGCCAAGTACGGTCTCGCCGTCCACCTGAAGTGCACAGGGCTGATCAAAGGTAACTTCCATCTCATGGCCTTTGAGCACTTCTACGTTCTTGGTGTGGGTTACATGCTTGCCCTCAAATATTCCCGGGAAAATGATGAGCGTATGAATCTTGCCTGAACCATATAATAGAACAGTGCTAAGTGTCCTTCCTTCTCCGGTTCTCTTCTGATCAGGCGATACCATCATACCTCCGCCATAGAAGCGACCATTAAGAGTAGGCGCAAGCCATACCTTCTTGAAGCTTTTAGTCACACCATCCACTGTGACAGTGGCGTTCTTTGGCTTGAAATGAAATAAAAGGCCTTTGATAGCAATGCCAGCATAGTTGATTGGCTTATCTGATTTTTTCCTAAGCTCGTCTCCCACCTCACAGCAATATCCATCAATACCATAACCAATGCCATTGATGAAATAATAGCTCTTGCCATTTACTTCGCATACCGGAAGGTCTTTGATATACTCATTTACTTTGAATATCTCATGCTTATCTGCACCAATAATATCTCTTGAAAAATCATTTCCGGTGCCTGCGGGATAGAAATATATATCTCGGTCTATCGGTCTGTTTTTCACCTCATTAACGAAGTGATTTAAAGTTCCATCACCACCACAGATAAGCGGTGCCTTATCAGCAGATACATTATTTACATAAGTATAAATGTCATCTATCTTTGTGATATCCTCATATTCAAATGAATCATTAGGGTAGGCTGCTGCTATTGCTTTAGCATTATCCTCACCCTTTTTGTTATCGCTCATACCATTGTAAAGCACCAAGTAATTCATCGTAGATTTTCCTCCAATTCCAATCTTATTCTTTCCCCTATTTCCGAAGTCTTCAGTGATTTCACCTCATCGGCTGATATCACCTCTAGTACCTCAAGACTAATTTTGGTCCCACGCAGTGGAAAATTATTGTGCACCTGCTCAGTGCCCTTCAGCGCCACGACCACAATCGGCGCGTTGGCCATCTGTGCCACCTTAAATATACCATTGTGGAATGGCAGAAGCTTGCAGTCCTTACTCCTGGTTCCTTCAGGATATATTCCCACCGAAACCTCATCCGACTTTATGAGCTCGGCCGCAGATATAAGCGTCTTCATTGAGCTTCTAGGATCGCTTCGGTCTATAGACATAAAGCAGCATTTCCTTATGATTCTTCCAAACCACGGAATCTTAAAATTCGACTCCTTCGAAAGATAGGCCAGATTGTATTTTCTAAATATCCACCAGGTTACTATCGGATCAAAGTTGGACCTATGATTGCCTACAATCAAAAAACGTTGGTTTTGAGGGATTTTCTCCATACCCCTCACGTCGTACTTCAACCTACAGCCAATATTACAAATCCAGGTTCCACTGTATAAAAGCCATCTGTAGTACTTGCTATCCCGGCTGTATACTCCATTTTTCGGAACTATCAAAGCGCTAATAGTCATCACCGAGAGGTACAGCACTACCACTGCCCCTACTGCAGCGAGAATAATCCATACAATCATTTTTCACCAATCTGTGTCGATAAAGACAAAATGTGTTCACATACTTCGATTAGTATATCAGTTGTGATGCTTTTTTGCGACGAAAAGATGACTTTTTCTTCACATCTCTTCATCGAATATGTGAAACAGGCATCACTCCAATTACATCGGAGGATACAGATATGAGAAACAGATTCGCCCAATTTATGTACGGGCGCTACGGTACAGACAAACTATCACAGCATATTAGCCTTTTGGCGCTTATTCTATGTATAGGCGATATTTTCCTAAAAACGGGTGTCATGTGGGGAATTGCTCTTGCCCTAATAATATATGTTTATTTCAGGTCTTTCTCCAAGAATATACAAAAAAGGTACAAGGAGATGTGCTGGTATCAGGCACGCATTGATTGGTTTAGAAATATACCTGTGCGCATAAAAAAGCGCAATGCGCTCCGCAAAACTCACCGTGTCTTTAGGTGTAGCAGTTGCAAGCAAAAAGTTAAAGTGCCAAGGGGCAAAGGTAAAATTGAGATCAGATGCCCCAAATGTCGAAACACCTTCATCAAGAGAACCTAGCTAGGAGGCCCCGTGTTCGGATACGTAGTCATAAATAAGCCTGAACTTAAATTCAAGGATTTTGACACATATCAAAGCTATTACTGCGGGCTTTGTAAGTCCATACAGTACAGGCATGGCAATATCCCCAGGCTGTCATTATCCTATGAACTGACATTCGCTTACATTCTGCTTAGCAGTCTGTACGATGTTCCTACAGACTACTCTAGGCTTAGATGTGCACTACACCCTTTCGAAAAAAGAGGGCGCGTCTCCAACGAAATCGGTGATTACGCCGCCGATATGTCAGTCCTATTGTCTTATTACAAATGTGTAGATAATATTGACGATGGTGACCACCGCTTTTCAAGCAGACTTTTTAAGACGTTTCTAAAAAAGGGGTTCAAGACCCTGCCGTCGCTCTACCCCAAAAAAGTTGCAGCCATTGCCAACGCCTTAGATACTTTGGCTGATGGTGAGGCCTCTGCCTGTCGCGACTTGGACATGATGGCTGGGCAGTTTGGACAGATTGTGGCACAAATTATGTGCTACAAAAATGACGAATGGCGTGATACGCTTTCTGCTCTTGGTTTTTTCCTTGGAAAATATATCTACATTCTTGATGCATACTGTGATCTTCAGGAGGACATTGAGAAAGGACATTACAATCCCCTAATGGAGCGAGCACAAAGCCCAAGCTTTGAGGAGGATATACGTGATATTCTCACTATGATGATGGCCGAATGCTGTAGGGCTTTCGAACAGCTTCCCATAGTTGAAAATACAGAGCTTCTACGCAATATTTTATACTCAGGTGTCTGGATTCATCACCAGAACACCTATTGCAAGAAATTGGAAAACGTAACAAAGGAACCAAATAAATGATTGATCCATATAGTGTACTTGGCGTATCGCCAAACGCATCCGACGACGATATCAAAAAGGCCTACCGTAACCTTTCTCGAAAATATCATCCGGATGCCAATATAAATAACCCTAACAAGGCTCAGGCTGAGGAAAAATTCAAGCAGGTTCAGGCAGCGTATGATCAGATTCAGCAAATGAAAAAAGGCACCTGGAACGGTGGCCCTCAATCCTCTGGCTATAACAGCTCATCCGGACCATACGGCGGCTTTAGCGGATTTGATGGCTTCGGTGGCTTTGGCGGGTTCGGAGGATTTAATCAAGGCTTTAACCAGAGTTCTGCCGGCAACGGTCAGCCCGACTACCTGCGTTCTGTGCGTACCTACATTCAAAGTGGTCATTATAGAGAAGCGCTAAACCTCCTCAATAATATTCAGGACCGCAGTGCCGAGTGGTACTACTTATCCGCCATTGCAAATGTCAACCTTGGCAACAATGTTGTTGCAAAAGAGCACGCAGAGCAGGCTACACGAATGGCCCCTGGCAATATGCAGTATCAACAGCTCCTGCAATCCCTCCGGTCTGGAAATACCTGGTATACCCAGCAGGCTCAGGATTACGGTAACATGCACGTGTACAGCGGCAGCACCTGCACTAAGCTTTGTCTAGGTCTTATGGCCTGCAACCTGTGTTGCGGCGGTGGAGGTCTATACTACGGCGGACTTTGCTGTTAAAAATAAGAGGTACTAGCCTATAACGGCAGTACCTCTTTTTATACTTATTTTGTACTTACTTGCTTGGAGCTTTATCCCCACAAATGCAGGGTCTTAATGCCCCATTTTGCAACTTTGTAGGTAGGTGTCTCCAGCTCTTTGCTCGCCTGCTTTAGCAGCTTACGAATCTCCAGATGCTGCGGGCAATGCTGCTCACATTTTCCACACTCTACGCACAAAGAAGCGCTGGATGCGTTCTTGCGGAAGGTTGTACACTGTAGGTACTCTCTTCTGGCACCGCCTTTGCTCTCAGCATACATCTCATTCCAGCATCTAAACGCCACAGGGATATCTACTCCCTTAGGGCACGGCATACAGTAGCCACATCCTGTGCAGCCAACCTTTATCGTCTTATTTATTTCATCCTTTACTTCTTCAACAAGCTCAAGCTCAGCCTCTGACATGCATCCCGGCTCCGAAGCCTCAACTGTCTCAATATTTTCCTCCACCATCTCAAGTGAATTCATACCTGACAGTACTACTGTAACTTCGGGCTGGTTATATAACCATCTGAATGCTAATTTAGCCGGGGTCATTCCCCCTGGGAAGGCTGCAATCTTTTCCTTCGCTGCCGTCGGCAAAAGGTTCACAAGGCGGCCGCCTCTTAGGCCTTCCATTATGATTATAGGTATATTTTTTGATGCTGCGTACTTTACTCCCTCTACGCCAGCCTGTGAGTACTCATCCATGTAGTTGTACTGCACCTGCGCGAAGTCCCAGTCATAGGCATCTATAAGCTCCTTAAAGCCAGTCGTGTCTCCATGATATGAGAATCCTATATGTCTTATTGCCCCACTTTTTAGCTTCTCATCAATCCAATCGCCCATGCCCATTGCAAGCAAATCATTCCAGGTCTCAACATTAGTGAGCATATGCATCAGGTAATAATCAACATGATCTGTGCGCAGGCGCTTAAGCTCCTCCTGGAAAATACTCTCAGCCTTCTCCACAGACTTCATAAGGTAATGTGGCAGCTTTGTTGCGATATACACTTCGTCTCGTTTGCCTAGCTCCTCCAGTATCTGTCCCAGCGCAGCTTCGCTGCCAGGATAGATGTAAGCAGTGTCAAAATAATTGACTCCAGCCTCTATTGCGCGAAGTATCTCCGCTTTTGTCTTCTCAATATCTGTGCTTCCTGCCTTTTTAGAAAATCTCATACAACCATAGCCAAGAGCAGATACCTTCGTTCCGTCTTTCATTGTCCTGTATTGCATTTCATCATTTCCTTTCAGTTACTAGTTTTCTGACTATTACACTTTACTCCATCAGTTTACAATTTTCTATATATCATGCATAAAAATTATGTTCAAATTCTGATTTATTTGTTAAAATAATACGGAATAACTACGCAAGGAGCGCATATGGACCAGCAGAAAAATAGTTATCACTCTGAGCTCACATCCACCGAAAAGGATGAGCTATACATCTATTCACTCAAAAAAATGGCCTCTGCCAACAATGAAGCAGAGAAGTCCTTGTTGTGTGATATGCATAACCTTAAAGCTCTCTTTTTCCTCGCAGGCGAAATGATACAAAACGAGCCTGATGCAGGATATGGTTTTATTGCCCTTGATGTATCTTCATTTAAATCTGTTAACGAATTTCTTGGCCGCTCTGCCGGTGATAGATACCTTAAGTCGATTGGAGATTTGCTCATTCAGCTAGAGCGCACCAGACCCAATACCATCTCATGTCACGTCAGGGCCGACGTATTCTGCCTTTTCACCCAATGTAAGGAAGCCATAGAGCTGTCTGCCATTGTGCGAGATCTCGTGGCAGATATCGAAATGTTTCCATTGCCTTACAAAATAGTTCCGTCATTCGGACTTGCTCACACTCTGGAGCATATGCCCAGCGTGAGTCATATGAAGGACTGTGCCACTATTGCGCTCAATTCGATAAAAGGCAAATTCTATGCCAATTATGCGTTTTTCACTCAGGATATGCATACGCAGATGATAAAGGAAAAATCTATTGAGAACCGTATCACTTCTGCCATCGACAATGGAGAGATTATCCCTTACATACAGCCCAAGGTTGACATGCGCACCGGACGCATTGTAGGTGGTGAAGCCCTAGTCCGTTGGATTACCAAGGACGGAATGATATACCCCAATGAATTTATCCCTGTGCTTGAGAAAAATGGCTTCATAGTTACCATAGACAAACTTATTTGGGAGCAGGTATGTCGCTTTCTAGCATCACTCATTGAAGCTAACATTCCCCCTGTACCTGTATCAGTCAATGTGTCTCGCATACATATATATGACAGAGAGCTCGTCACTTCAATCACTGGACTTATTAAAAAATATAAATTGCCAAAGGATTTGATGCCTCTTGAACTGACCGAGAGTGCATTTGTAAACGATGCAGGCTCCTTCTACGAAAGAATGCGCCATCTTCGTTCGATGGGATTTTCTCTCTCAATGGATGATTTTGGCACGGGATATTCAAGTATCAACATGTTAAAATCCGAGCCTTGTGATGAAATTAAAATCGATCGCGAGTTCATCATGGATTTAGAATCACCCAAAAGCCGCATAATCGTGTCTCATATAATCCAGATGCTTCTTGATACAGATAACGACATCATATGCGAGGGTGTTGAAACCAAAGAGCAGGTAGACTTTTTGCTCAAGTGCGGATGCCACAGAGCTCAAGGGTTCTTTTACTATCGCCCTATGCCTATGGATGAGTTCAGAAATCTCATTGAGGCTCAGGCTCATACCCCCACCAATCCAGATGATTTTAACATTTATGCGCAAGACTAAATTACCCCAAATAACTTTTCTAGGCCTGCTAACCATAGCAGGCCTTTGTTCCTGTGGGCAAAAGCATTCAACCTCTCCAGCGCAAGCCGACGTCGAAGTACCATCTTATCAAATCCAATCGAGAAACAATCATTTCGTTATTGACGAAGATAATGTATCGCAAAGCATAAATGAAACAATCTCCAGCGCGACCGAAGCTGTCTCCAACCAAACTACGACGCCTGTCGATAACGCAGACAACACCTTTAATATAATCATGGTAGGTGATGTGCTACTGCATGACAGATTGGAGGACAACTGTAGGCAGGATGACGGCAGCTATGACTATTCTACCCTATTTGAGCATACGAAAAATGAGATTGCAGCAGCTGACCTGGCCATAGTGAATCAGGAGGTCATTATCGCCGGAGAAGCTCTGGGCATTTCGGGTTATCCAGCCTTCAACACTTCCTTTAATCTGGCTGACGACCTGGTTGATGCCGGATTTGATGTAATACTTCACGCCACTAACCACGCCCTTGACAAGGGAGCAGGCGGCATTTTGAGCTGTATTGATAATTGGAGCAGCTCTCATCCTGATACCATCGTCCTGGGTATCCATGACGAGGACCCCCAAGGTCTGCAAAACAATATTGTTACTATTGCCAATGAGACAGGTGCCACAATAAATGTGGCCATATTGAACTACACCTATGGTACCAATGGAATCCCAATGCCTGAGTCGATGCCTTGGGCTGTTGATATTTTAGAAAAAGAAAAAGTTGTTTCAGATATTAAAGCTGCAAAAGAACTTGCCGACTTTGTAATAGTGTGTCCGCACTGGGGCACAGAATATCGTCTGACTCCAGATAGCAGCCAGGAGGCTTGGACCAGCGTATTCTTGGAAAATGGAGTAGACTTGGTGCTAGGCACGCACCCACACGTCACCGAGCCTATAGAATGGCTATCTGATGATAGCGGCCACAGTATGCTCGTATACTACTCACTTGGCAACTTTGTCAATTGGACTGCCGGTGAAGGCGATGGCGTATCTAATCGTATGTTGGGCGGAATGGCACGTGTCACTCTCGAAGCCGGTGGCGATGGCTCCGTCTCTATCTCTGATTACGACATCGAAGCCCTCGTCAGTCATGTAACCCCTGAAAAGGGAAAATCCACCGTATATCCTTTGTCAGAATACACAGCAGACCTTGCCGATAATAACGCCATCATCTCCCAAGACAGCAACTTCTCATATGAATATCTGGAAAATCTCGCCAATGAAATATTTGACGACCTCTGGAAATAGCTAATTCCTCTACATACTTAATAATGCATGATATGCAGCATCTTGCTCGGCTGCCTTTTTTGTTGCGCCTGAACCTTCACCTATTTTTTTGCCTTCAAAATATACGCTCACAAAATAAGTTCTGCAGTGATCTGGTCCTGTCGCGTTATCAAGCCTGTATTCCGGCACACCCTTTGACACTGCCTGAATGCGTTCCTGCAAAATTGACTTTGAATCGTTAAAAAGAGTCTTCTTCTCAATGTCATTGAGCACATACTGCATTATAAATGCTCTGGCCATGTCAAGGCCTGCATCTAGATATATTGCTCCTATTACAGCTTCAAGAGCATCACTCAATACTGATTTTCTGGTGCGGCCACCTGTCGCATCCTCGCCCTTCGACAGCCTAAGATATTTTCCAAGTCCCAATTCCATGGCATCGTAAGCCAATGCCGGCTCGCATACAAGACTGGCTCTGAGCTTAGTAAGCTTACCCTCCGGGAGCTGAGGATATCGCGTATACAAATAGTCACTGGATACCAATTCAAGTACCGCATCCCCCAAAAATTCTGGCCGCTCATTATACGCAGTAAGCCTGTGCTCATTTGCATACGAGCTGTGAGTAAGGGCCTGCTCTATAAGTGCTTTGTCGTCAAAGCTATACCCTATTTTTTCTTCAAACTCTCTAATTAAATCCACTGTTCACCTACTATAAAAAAAGCCCGCGACCTTCGCGGGCTAGTAAAGTCTTCAGAATCAACCTGCATTAAGAGACTTGATGACATCGATAGCATCGCCAACGCTTACGATACGCTCAGCCTGCTCGTTATCAACCTCAATGCCAAGATCCTCCTCGATTGCCATAATTACCTGATACAAATCAAGTGAATCAGCGCCAAGGTCATCTACGAAAGTAGTCTCTGGAGTAATCTCCTCCGGATCTACGCTAAGTACGTCTGCGATTACCTTTCTGAGTAACTCAAGTTCCATTTTTCTATCCTCCTGTAAAAAGATATATATAAAATACGTTTATTGAGCAGCATTGTCAAATGCTTCTTTCATTTTTTCAACAAATCCTTGTTTTTTGCATGTATCCATTTCGAAGACTGCGTTCTTTATTTCCTTTGCCTTAGCGCTTCCATGGGTCTTCATAACAAGTCCCTTAAGGCCAAGCATAGGTGCCCCGCCATACTCTGACGAGTCAAATGTCTTAAATGACTCCTTGATAGATTTCTTAACTAAAAGTGCTCCTATCTTGGTGCACAGGTTCTTCATAAGGCTTCCCTTAACAATGCCCATCAAAGTCTTGCCAAGTCCCTCGTATAGCTTGAGGATAATATTTCCTGCAAACGCCTCACATACAATGACATCCGCGTAGCCCTGCGGTATCTGCCTAGACTCAATGCTTCCGATGAAATTAATGTCCTCACACTCCTTGAGAAGCGGGAAGGTTTCCTTTACAAGAGCATTACCCTTCTCCTCCTCCTCGCCAATATTCACAATGGCTACTGTAGGATTCTCCTTGCCAAGTACAGTCTTATAGTATAAAGAACCCAGTCGCGCAAACTGCACCAGATGGTTAGCTCTTGCATCTACGTTAGCTCCGCAATCAAGAAGTAATGATACGCCCTTCTCTGTTGGAATCAATGGTGCAAAAGGTGGTCTGTCTATTCCCTTAATGCGCCCTGCAATGAGCTGCCCTCCTACGAGAAGCGCACCTGAAGATCCGCTGGAAATGAATCCGTCAGCCTGTCCATCCTTCACCAGCTTCAGGCCTACAACCATTGAAGAATCCTTCTTATGCCTAATTGCCTCAACCGGATGGTCAGTGGTCTCAATTATTTCTGATGCCTCTACTATTTCTACGCGTGACTTATCATAGGTGTACTTTGCAAGCTCAGCTTCAATCGCTGACCTGACTCCCACCAGAATAATCTGTACGTCAGCGCCTTGATTCAGCGCATCAATTGCTCCTTGTACTATTGCAGCAGGAGCATTGTCTCCGCCCATAGCGTCAAGCGCCACTCTAGTCAATGTCTTCTCCAAAGTCTTACCTCTTTTCTAGACTCAAAACTCAAAAAATAATACCTCAACTCATGGCATTGTGCAAGATGTTGATTTGTCAACAAAACAAATTGTCGTACGTATCATTCAAAACAAATGCTATCAAAATCAAAGTTGCTACCCGGAAGAAATACCAGCTCTACTCTTCCCTTTCCGCTAATGTCGCGGACATCAAATGCAGACTCACATACACCACCAGGGAACTCAAGGATGTTATTTATCAAATCTCCATTTTCAGGCACAAAATGCAGATGAATGGTGTTGGTATTGAGCGGTGTTGTTCCTCGGATTGTCACCTTACTTGCTCCATCCGTGAAGTCCATGTCGTCATATACGATTGTCACATTGTTTCCTATGCCCGTAATTCGCTGATTTTCGAGCTTATAGCTATCTCCATAGCAATCTGTACAGTCAGCACCTGCAAGTTCCGTATAGGCCTTATTTAGCTTCCTAAACTGAAATCCTTTGAGATGGAACTTCATAGCTTTCGAAGATCTTATGGACATCGTGGTCACACCTTTTAGTCTTCTAGCCAGCTTCACCGTCTCTGGTTGATAAACGTTCCATATAGAAGGCTTCTGATAGTCAAATCTAAGTAAAAGCTCACCCTCCTCTGGTCTGCCCTCCCATATCTCTACCTGATGAGGATCATCTGACAGTGCAAAAATCGGGAGCTCAACCTCATCACTTCCAAAGCTTCCAAAATCAATATCATCAAATATCGCTGTACTTACCATCTCTCTTGAGAAAGCGATTCCTTTCTCATTACCTCCAGCAATATCTCCTATGGCATCCGTGTGAAGTGCTGCAGATACAAACTCATAAGGATTGATAAGTGTCTCACCTATTCCATCACACTTAAGCTCCAATCTGGAAATGATTCTCACGCCGTCAGAGCCATCCTTAGATAGTGCTCTAACCGCAATATCACCATCGCTAAGAGCCGTGAGCTTCGCTCTGGACACACCGTCTTTTGCGCCAAGATTCTCTACCTTAACGCGGCTTATCTCTATTCCAGCGCGGTTAACCACCTGCCAGATTATTTCCTTATCGGCAGCATCCTGTGGCAGTACTCTTGCCTCAACAATCGCCGACGGATGCTCCTTATTCAGAACATAATTATCCGCCGTGACATCTATTCTCCTTACATGCTTTACAGTTGGATCTGCCGCTTCTATGCAAGCATTGTAATAGCACGATGTACCTTCTCTCATGTTAGCAGGACTAGCCACAAGTAAAGCCTTAGCAGCTTCAAGACCCGGCCCTGTCACTTCAACCTCTATGGTGCC
This sequence comes from Lachnospiraceae bacterium, assembly GCA_045597645.1. GTDB lineage: Bacteria > Bacillota > Clostridia > Lachnospirales > Lachnospiraceae > JAKSSE01. The sequence continues at coordinate 32,719 of JAZLKM010000006.1, forward strand.
GGGCTTATCTGTCGCGCCTATCACAGCAAGCAGCTTGCCGTTAAAGAGCTTTCTGACATTTGTCTTATATTCGTCATAATCCGTGCTATCGCCATTATCAAGACCCTTAAGCACAGCCGGGCCTGTCACCTTTACCTTCACACGGTCTGCTGCATTTTCTACCGGGTATCCATCACCATCCAGAGTTTCAATAGTGATAAAGATTAAGTCCTCGCCATTTGCCAAAAGATCCGTCTTGTCGCAGCTTAAGACTATACTCTTTGAATCTCCAAAGGAATGTCTGCTCTGTCTCGCAATCTCTTTTCCATTCTCATCATAGGCTATAGCCGTAATCTCTCCCGGCTCATATGGCACTACCCAATGGCCTAACTGGTCCGTACCGGCAGCATGGTCAATCTCATGTATTCCCTGCGACTTGCCGTTCACCAGCAGTTCAACGCTGCTGCCGTTTGTAGCTGCACAGACATCAATAATCTGTCCAACAGAGAAATCCCAGTAAGGGAAAAGGTGTACGAACGGCGATGTCTTGACATCAGTCCACTCGGCCTTGTATTGGTAATATGAGTCCTTAGGAAATCCTGCTGTATCTGCCTGTCCAAAATATGAATTCTTGGTGTGATACGGTGTCGGCTCACCTATATAGTCAAATCCCGTCCAGATATACATTCCAAATGCAAAATCTGTGTCTCTATCGTCTGCAATGCACTTGTTAATCTGTCTTGCGCCCCAGCTTGTTATGGAATTGCCAAGTGAACTGCACTGCTCATCTTCGTCTGACAGGCAGGGTACGTCCATCGGGAAATGATACACACCGCGGCTCTGTACAATGGAGCTGGTCTCACTGCCATATATAACCCAGTCCGGATGTTCCTCGTGATGCTGGGCATAATACTTTTCAGCGTAATTATATCCCACCACCTTAATTATATCTGCACACTTCTGGGTGTTTTCCCAAGGCATATAGTTAGAGCCAAAGGTAGCTACCCCATTGAGCCTTGGATCATTTTCTTCAACATATGACATGAGCATACGCATCACGTCCTGACCATGCTCATCCTTGTGTGTGTCATAGATTTCATTTCCAATTGACCAGAAAAATACCGAAGGGTGATTTCTGTCCCTCCTCACCCAAGATGCCACATCTTTTCTTGAATACTCCTTGAAAAATCTGGCGTAGTCATAGGTCGTCTTGGAGTTCTCCCACATATCGAAGGCCTCTGAATCAATCACAAAGCCGTATCTGTCAGCCAACTCCATAAGCTCTGGTGCCGGCATATTGTGGCTCGCACGGATAGAGTTAACCCCCATATCTCTAAGTATTTTGAACTTTCTCTCCATGGCAACTGGATTGAATGCAGCTCCAAGGCATCCCAAATCATGGTGCTCACACACGCCGTGAAGCTTAACTCTTTTGCCATTGAGTATTAATCCCTGGGCAGGGTCTAATTCAAAATTTCTAAATCCTACTGTACAGCAGGTCTCATCCTGCACCCTGCCATCCAATATAAGCTTTGTATGAAGCTCGTACAGGTTAGGCTCGTCAAGGCTCCACTCCAGTACATCAGGTATCAATAAATTTACTGTCTCATCCACAGCACAGGACGCAAGCACCTTAAACTCCTTAGTACCATTTTCGTCTTTTTGTGCCATAAGGTACTGCACTACAGCATCTTCTCTCCTCGCTGCCTGTGTCACCTCTGCACTGATGGTAGCCATATAACCATCATCAGTCTTTTGGGTGGAAAAATACACTCCATCCTCCACCAGGTGCAGAGTCGGTGCCGTAGTAAGCCATACATTTCTGTAAATGCCTGCGCCTGAATACCAGCGGCTGTTCGGTGACTGGTGGCATACCTTAACCATCACCTCATTTCGGCCGTCCGCAAGGAATTCTGTTATATCCACATCAAATGTCGAATATCCGTACTTCCACTCCTTAGCTTTGTTTCCGTTAACGAAAACGACGGAGTCCATATAGACTCCGTCAAATCTAAGGGATACATACTCCCCTTCAGGCTTATTAAACGACTTAACATACCAGCCAATCGAATCCTCGTACAAATCCTTAGCCTGATATATAAGCCAATCATGCGGCAAATCCACCGGTGTAAATACCCCAGGCTTATCTGCATCTATTGCTGTCTTAGAAAACTTCCATCCATCATTGAATAGCTGTCTCATTTCACCACTCCAAAACCTAGAATCGTAAACATCTTGTCTTCATCTCCAGCTGCCATTTTTATCTCAACATGATGCATTTGAGACTCATTGCTCCTATATGCTATAAGCGGATTGCAATGTGTCCATCCATTTATGTGTGGATCACAGGTGAGCGTATGCTCTCCATCCACATATACATCAGCACTTCCAAACTCTGGCGAAGCTGAATCTTTAGATACAACCAGGAGTGTACGGCACTTTATATCCATTACGAAGCTTCCGCCGCCACTCTTATGATGCCAATTATATGGAAATTCCTTGGTCGGTGCAAGAGAATCATCCATCTCGACAGCCTGAAGTTCCTCGTCAATACCGTCAAAGGTTCCTGCCATAATTTTAGCCTGCACAGGCATATCTTTTCTGTCAAGAAGTACCACTTCCTCAAAGTCACCACCAATTGGAGGAGTGATATTTTCCAATGACCACGCTTCATCGCGTCCCTTTTCACCAGCTGCTTTTATTCCAGCCATAATGCAGTCACTCATTACAATGTGACCTGCATTTGACGGATGATATCTGTCATAGAAATACTGAGCCTTTGACAGTATTCTTCCCTCTCCGGGCTTTTTGTAGAACTGCTCTGTCACAGCGTTCTTCAGGCTTATCATCATAAGGTCATAGGCTTGACCTACCGGTGACAGTCTGTCCTGCAGATTGTAATCATCAGTAAAAACAGAAAACAGGAGGATAACCGCCGGCTTGCCTGGACCGTTTGCAATCTTTCGCACAAGTGAATCAAAGCACTCACCCTTGGTCTCATCGCCCTCATCATTGACAGCGAACTCTACGATTACTACATCCGGCTCCACGTTTCCGTCCCTAAGAACGTCTCTTTCATATCTAATCATTCCAAGCTCTGAAGGAGTACCTCCTACTCCAGCCTTGATGAAATGAATATTCTCATCTGCGCCCTTGCCACAGTACTCGCAGAATTTCTCAAATGTAAGCCTAGCATAGCACTTCTCATTTATAGGTATGCCACCTGCCCCCTGGGTAATAGAGCCACCGATAAATGCTACAGTCACGTCCTCACCTGCTCTTGCTTTGTCTATAGCATCCATAAGTCTCTTATTGTTACCCACCTGCATAATGCTATTTTCTATCATTGCAGCGTACGCAGGAGAATCAAACTCTATCGGAAAATCCTCCTCAGGCTCCGGGGCATCAAAACCATCATTTAGATAAAACCTAACAGATGCCACGGCGGTCTTACCTGCCTTATCAAACTCGTAGCGCAGCTGTCCCGGTATATCATCGTCGTCTGACCATTCTTCCTCATCGAGAACAATGGTGTACTCAGAGCCATCAGCCTTGATCTTCTTATTCAAGGTAGTTCCTGAATTATATGGGTCCTTTTTCCCATAAAACTGAAAAGCGAAATTAATCTCCTCAGCTGGATTGTCTGCGGTTACAGTCACTCCAATCTTGTAAACCAGTTTCTTGAAGCCTTCTGCTGTGGTCATGAGGTTAAGAATATTCTCATCCGTAATATTTCCCACTATGCCAGATGCTATCACCATACGGCCATCGTTAAGATAGATGAACTGTGTGCCGGTGCCATCAGGCTGTGGCAATCCACATACTGACAGGTTTCTCTCAATGTAAAAGCTTGCTCTCTTTTTGTCTGCATCCTTTGGTGCTTTTGGTGCTCCCATAATCATGTCCTCGGACTTTCTTCCGGGCCCATATAGCCCGTAGGTATTACTGTGTCTGCTCTATATATTACAATCTGCTCAAGTACTACGCCGGGATCCATTGCTCTGATTTCAAGCTCGTTGACTCCGCGCTTAAAATTCATTGTCACTCTTGAATCATGAATCTGGTTTAATACTCCTGCCGACCAAGTCGGATCATTGTGATCTCCCGCCTTAAACTTCTCGTCGAGAAGCACTGCTGCAAATGCTGCTCCCTCCTGTACTAATCCCAATCTCATCTGCGTACCTGGATATACTGGATTATTAGGTGCTGTCATAAGCTCTACAGCATACTCGCCTCCATCAGGAATAAAGAATCTGTAGGTAAGCGACGGGGTGTCATTTATGGCGTCAAAGCTTTGCGTACTTGGGAATACCTTGACTCCACTGTCATATTTTCCATATGAGGTAATCACCTCGAATCGACCTCTAGTCGAATCCGACCTCGCTGCAAAATGCTCTGCCTTCATGACAATAATGCCATTAACTGGCATAAATACATCCTTCTGCTTCGGAAGTGTAGGCTGGCAGCCTGCCACATCCACTGCCACGGTGGCGTCTACTTCACTCGCTACTACAAGCAGTGAAACTGTCTCTATTTCAGAAGTCAGCTTAGCTCTATTGCAGGTCAGTATCATATATTTTTGCTCAGGTATTTCACCGGGCACTATCTCCGCCTTTAGCCACTTTGGCATCGCTGCGCCATTTTCTGTTTTAATCTCTATCGGCAACTCGCCTTCGCCGCAATTTGAAATATCGATGCATACCTTCTCGACACCTTCATATATAAAGTCAGGAACCGGTAGTCTCATAGGGCCGCCATAATTCTTGACGCATATTCTGGCGTCGTCATGTCTTGACACTTTAAGTGCCTTGACATGAGTCGGTATTACAGTAGACAATACAGGGTTTCTGTAGTCGTCATCGTTCCATTTTGTAAAGCCAATATGACTAGCCAGCTGCATGCCGTTCCACTTGCCGTCCCTGAATTTTCCAAACTCATCTGCAAGCGCCTTATCGTTTTCTATTGTCCCAAGGCATAAGTCCCTATAGTAGTTGGCAATTGGTCTGCCCTGACTTGCATAGAGAGAATTCTTGGCAGAGTACTGATGCATAAGCATCAGGTTGGCTCCTGCCTTCGCAGAAAATCCCATACAACTATAGAATGCGTCTTTCTCGTCATCTGGCAACTGTGAATATATCTTGTCACTCAGTTCATATATAGCCTTCGCTTTAGAAATAATCCTGTCAGCCTCCATATAATTGCATGGATGGAACACCCCGGCATGATTAGCTTCTGGCCTTCTCAAAAAATTAAGATGTATGTAGTCCTTGAAAAGTCTGGCCATGTCAGCCTTTGTCTCCCCTGTTGCATTCGGGAAATTAGTGGTTGCCCACCAAGCCATATAATCCTCTGCCGAGCGATGATTTGAATATCCCCATTTATCATAGTCATACGCTAATGCCATAAAATATGTAAGTGGCACCTCGTGCAACTTTAGGTCACCTACGTTGACTATCCACACATCGCGAATGCCATACTCATACGCCTGACACATCTGCTCCCATGTCTGTGACAGCGGTGTAGAGTCAATCCATTCGTAGCTTATCGGGCCTCCGTGGTAGTCGAAGTGATAATACATACCCCATCCACCTTTGTGACCACGCATCTCCTCCCTGGGGAGCGTACGCATGTGCCCATAATTGTCCTCACACAGCATTAGGATTACGTCATCTAGCTCATCCCAATCCTTAAGACCAGGTGTCTTGTCATCGCCATAGAAATACGCTTCCACTTCCTTGTATAGCGCCAATAGCTGTGTTGTCTTATGATCTACATTCTTCTCTATAAGGTCACGCTGTTTTTTTATTATGTCTTTCAGCAGGTCGATATTCTGTGCAAGGGACGAATCATCGCCTAGCATTGACGAGTCTCTCTCCCCTCGCATACCTATGGTGATAATATTCTCGTATTTTCCACTTCTTTTAAGGGCGTCCTCCCAATACTTCAGAAGTCCCTCCTCATTGGTGTAGAAATTCCACTCATTACCGTAGACAGAATCCTCACCTCTCACCTTATCCCACTCCTCGCTGGCACGAAGACATGGCTCATGGTGAGAGTAAGCGTATACTACGCCATAGATATCAGCCAGTTCCTCATTTAAGCTACCTGGACCGTCTAAGCAAAATGAAGACGTCCACATCGCCGGCCACATATAATTTCCCTTCATTCGAAGCAAGAACTCATATACGTGGTCGTACATTTCTGCTGTAAACCCGCCAAAATGCTCCATCGTCCAATTGCCAAAGCAAGGCCACTCATCATTTATGAAAAAGCCTCTATACTTGACGCTCGGCTCTTTGGTTACCTTATCAAAGTCTGCGCCTATCTTTATGCTATCTCGCTTTGCAGGCTCCACATCGCCAAAGAATACGAGCGGAGTCACACCTATATATTCTGACAGAGCAAAAAGGCCATAGATTGTGCCCCTCTTATCGGAGCCAAGGATTACTATCGCCGGCAAGTCTTCTATGGTGGTTACCTTCTGCGACCATACCTCCCATTTTCCAGCCACTTCTGCAAAATCAGCATCTGCGAAATATTCACTGGCGCCATCTGTTGCAGCTATTACAAGCTGTCTTGCTCCGCTGCTTTTCGCCTCATCTATCGAGCGATAAACTTTTGGCTCAATGCCAAATACTTTTTCAAAATCGTTGGCAACTTTATTGGCAACACGATACACACCCTCAAATGCCTGCGATTCAATTATTATTGCCAGGTTTTCAATCTGACTTTTTGTAATTTCCATCAAGCTATTTTCTTTCTATATGATTGTTAGAAAATCATCTCTTAGATTTGACAACAACAGAGTGTCACCATTCCTGATAACACTCTGCACATTTCAATTCAAGAAAAATCTATCCCAAGATTTAAGCTCGTGGGATAGATTTTATTTTTTATATCGTAACTGTAAACTTAGCTACAGACTTGCCAGTGAGTGCTGCGCTTCTGGCATCAGGTTGCTGTGTGCCAACATATACGCTGTACTCTCCCGGGAGGATTTCCTTCTCTCCAGCCTCGTTGTAGAGAGCAAATGCATCTGCTGAAAGCATTATCTCACCTGATACACATCCGCCTGCAGGTATCTGAAGCTTCTTAATTCCCTTGAGCGTAGGATTTGGAGTGCCCGGTCTTTCTGCTTTTACATATACCTGTACAGCCTCGCCTGCATCCCATTTTCCATCGTTTGCTACATCGAAGGTAATCTTAATGCCGTCATTCACTTTAGTGTCAGATAGCTTCACATCCTTAACCTCAGTCTTGGCATATGACAAACCATAACCGAATGGATAAAGTGGCTCGCTTGTCATATATCTATAGGTGCGGCCCTTCATAGAATAGTCAGTGAAATCCGGCAGATCCTTAGTATCATTGTAGAATGTTATAGGAAGCTTACCCTGCGGGCTATTTGCTCCGAAGAGAATCTGAGCCAAAGCCTTTCCTCCCTGTGCTCCAGGGTATCCTGCCCATACAACTGCTGCGCAGTGCTCCTGAGCATACTTAACTGCAAGGGCACTTCCTCCGAAGAGTACGAGGATTACAGGCTTGCCGCTTGCCACTGTAGCCTCAAGTATCTGCTGCTGGATTCCTGGCAGGTCAAGATTCGGCTTATCACCACTTGCGTACTGGTTACCCTCATCGCCTTCCTCACCCTCAAGTCCTGAGTCAAGTCCAAGGCAGAGAATAACTGCGTCACTTCTCTCACAGATACCCTGCACCTCTGAGAGTCTGTCGTTAGCTACTCCAAGATTCTCAATACGGTCCTTATAGAGGTGGCAACCCTCTGAGAAAAGTACTCTCACATCGTCACCCAAATAATCCTGAATACCCTCGAGTGCTGTAATATATCTTGACGCTGTACCTTCGTAGTTTCCAACAAGAGCTCTGCGGCTATTTGCGTTTGGTCCGATTACTGCCACGTTCTTCAGCTCGCCCTTGTTAAGTGGAAGGGTTCCATCATTCTTAAGCATAGTAATGCTTGAAAGAGCTACCTTGAGATTGAATGCTCTGTGGGCAGCGCTATCACACTCCAAGAAATCAATATCATTAAACGGGCAATCCTTAGCATCGCCCAGGATACCAAGCTTAAATCTTGTGGTGTAGATATTAACCAATGCCTCATCCAGAATCTCTTCCTTAAGAAGGCCCTCATTAACAGCCTTCTCAGCCAGAGGATAGAGATTACCGCAGTTGACGTCGCAGCCATTGGTAAGAGCAAGTGCTACTGCCTGCTCTGCGGTATCAACTACAGCATGACCTTCATAGAAGTCCTTGATAGCCCAGCAGTCTGAGGTTACATGTCCCTCAAATCCCCACTCATCTCTGAGGATATCCTTAAGCAGTGTCTTGCTACCACAGCATGGCTCGCCATTGGTACGGTTGTATGCTCCCATGACAGCCTCTACGCCAGCTTCCTTTACGCATGCCTCAAATGCCGGCAGGTATGTCTCTCTCATGTCCTGAGCAGAAGCTTCAGCATTGAAATAATGTCTCTGGTCCTCCGGCCCTGAATGGACTGCAAAATGCTTTGCACAGCCTGCAGCCTTCATATACTTCTCATCATGACCCTGAAGTCCTTTTATAAATCTAACTCCCAGTCTCGAAGTAAGATATGGATCCTCTCCATAGGTCTCATGTCCACGTCCCCATCTTGGATCACGGAAAATATTTACATTCGGTGACCAGAAGGTAAGTCCCTTATATATATCAGTATCATTGTGTGATATCTGGTTATTATATTTCGCACGGCCCTCTGTAGAGATTACATCACCCAGCTCCTCCATGAGGTCCTCATCAAAGGCTGCCGCAGTAGTTATAGCCTGTGGGAAAACTGTAGCCACACCTGCACGCGCAACACCATGCAATGCCTCGTTCCAATAGTTATAGGCAGGAATGCCCAGTCTCTCCACTGCCGGCGCCCAGTTCTGAAGCTGCAAAGCCTTCTCATGCAATGTAAGCTGGCTCACCAATTCCTTAGCCTGCTCCTTATACTTGGCATTAAGTTCCTTATTCCATATCATATCTGCCATCATCTCCCCCCTCCTCTGGGGACGCTTCTTTGTCACGTGGAGTGTCCCTTCTCACGCGAAACACACCACATTTAGATTTTAAAAATTATCTTAAGTGTAAGTATATATTTTCTATAAAATTCCTCCGCTTATTTAATCGTGAGAGTTTATCAAATATTATCAGCGCGTCTTCACAACGTTTCTCATTTTTTACCATTATTTTACCTCTAGGCCGCCGTCATTTAGTAATTTTTGATGTAGATTTGCAAATTGACGAAAAAAATCTGTCAATTTCGTTGTTTTTATCCTTTACAGACATGTTCACTCGTGATAGCATTTGAGAAGTTGATTTTGTCATTTTTTATCAACCACATTATGATTGGAGGATTACTAAGATGATAGAAGAATTACATGGAACCAAAGAAGTCGTTAACCATTACATGAGTTCCGGCTTCAGATTATATATTAATGATGAATCAGAAAATTATCCGCCTCATTGGCATTCTGATCTCGAAATCGTCATGCCCCTTGAGAGCTGGTACAAAATCAATCTGAACAAAACTGATTATGCCCTCTCTGAAGGCGATATCATTATCATTCCTCAAGGCGAGCTTCACTCTTTGAGTGCACCTCCTCACGGCAAGCGTATTATTTTCCAGGTTAATCAGGAAGTTCTCCACGAGGTGAACGGCTTCGACTCCATTTCGAGTTCCTTCTTCCCCTGCGCCATCTTCAGAAACGGCGATGAGGGCAACGACGAGCTTCGCACTCTTCTTGAGCAGATTGTAGTCGAATACCAGGAGACTGCTCCTCTTTTTGCAGCTAGCATTCATGCCCTTGCTGTTCAGTTTTTTGTAAAGGCTGCCCGCATCCGCTTCAAGCATCCTGAGGAGCTGGGCTCTTCTTTCTCTATGCAGCGTCAGCAGGTATATATGGACACCTTCTTTGATGTATGCAGCTACATCAACGATCACTGCACTGAAAATCTGACCATTGACCAGCTCGCTGAAATGACTGATTTCTCCAAGTCTCATTTCATCCGTCTCTTCAAGGAATTCACCGGCGTTACCTGCTACGACTACCTGCAGAAGCGTCGTATCGTTTATGCCGAGCTGATGCTCTCCAACCCTCAGTACTCTATCACTGAGGTTGCCATGAGCAGTGGCTTCAATTCGCTGGCCACCTTCAACCGCGTATTCCGAAGTGCTCACGACTGCACTCCCACCGAATACCGCAAGCAAATCCACAAGGTCAGCTCTCCATTCGAAGTTAATAGCAATCATTAACATGGAAAAAGTCGGTACAGTGTGTACCGACTTTTTTAATACTATATTATTTTATAAATTATAACAGCTTCTTAAACGCTTCCACAGGCATGCCTGCTTTTTGTGCCGCAATGTCTATCTGAAGCAGTCCTTCCTTTACAAGTTCTATAAGTTGGCTCTTTTTGCCTTCTGCTCTGCCTTCTGCTCTGCCTTCTGCCAACAATTTTTCCATCACTTCAGACATAGCTGACCCACCTCCTTCCGTCGATTTCAATTCCTTCGCTCTTGATGATAGCTTAGGGAACTTTGCATTGTAAAATTCCTTCTTGGTGAAGCATGACATTAAGTCTGAAATGTCGCTTCCATCATCAATCTTAGTATTTACAAAAATCTCATGTAGCCCGTCATCGACTACTGTTCCTGTCTCCCTCAAGACTTTTTCTACATGATATATAGTCTGCCCTTCTTTAAAGATATCAAATTCAGAGATATATACTATGTACAATTCAAGTACATTATCAAACTTATCTCCTACATCTGAATCTTTAACGGTAATACTGGCTGCATTGAAACGCGCTCTCTTCAAATGATTATCATTATTAGAGCGTTGGACTTCTATGTTGCATTTAGTTCCATCACCTAATGTACAGAGCGCATCCAGTCTTACAGACCTTCCGTATAGATTTCGTTCACTGCTTTGGACAATTACATCCTCGACTGTGAGAGCCGGATCTTCTAGAATCGTGCGTAGAATTTCTTCACACACCTCAGTGTCATCTGCCAGCACCTCAAAGAAAACGTCATCTATCGGGCGAAGGTCCTTGATTCTTGCATACTTTTCTTCTAGACTTTGTTTTTCGTTCATATGTCGTCCTTTCTTTTTCAAAAAAAGCTCTCTCCTGGGACAAATATGAACTTAAAACAGTTGTTATTATAGCATATTTTGAGGAAAATTTATAGACCTATGATTCCAAAGCGATGACAAAACCAAAGCAAAAAACGCAGGCAAATGAGGTATTCCCTCAAATATCGCCTGCGTTTTATAATACTATTTACTAACCATATGTCGTCTTCTATCTCTGCAACACGCCTGATGTCTCATCAAAGTGATAAGCCACTCCATCTATCACGAGATCTCCTTTTGCCATAAGTCCAGTCTTTGGATCGTAGTAATAGATGTTGCCTACCTGGTCTGGATAATACTGTGCTTCTGATGAAGTAACCTTGTACCATCCCTTAAACATCTTGCCGTTGGCGTTGTAACGCACCCACTTTCCAGTGTGCGCTGTGGTATCTCTCTCGAGCTGCGCTGACATGTCTGCGTGCTCATCTATAGATGCTGCTGCATTCTGCTTTATTTCTGCTCCTCCCCAAGACTTCTCATCCTGATAGATGTATGGCATCCATACTTCCTTATTGATTGCCTTCGCGCCGTCAAGGACTGAGTCGCACCAGTACCATGCTGCGGTCTCCATGTCACATACTTCACGGCCTCGGACTGTTCCATCACCTATTACACCCTTCGGGTCATCATATGTTCCTTGGCGCACACCGTTTTCGTACCAGTATGATTTTCCATTCTGATGATAGAACTTGCAGTTGAGGGTGGATGGATCTGCGATTGTGTTAGGATATACTATCGGCTCCTCAATCATTGCAGGTGAAAAGTTCTCAGAGAATGGGCTATCTGATGATGGATTTTCTAGCTGTGGTTCTGGCTGGTCTGGCTGTGGTTCTGGTGTAGAATTTTCTCCCAGTGCTGGGATTTCTTCTGTACGCTTATGCCCACACGCTTTGCAAGTATATGTCTTGATGCCAGGCCAAATATTGGTAGGTTGCAACGTTACTTCTGAGGTCTCATCATGCGACTCACTTACGAAGATCGCATTCATAAATACATCGTTATTAGCTTCCACCTCATAATCAGATGCAACCTTAGCGCTACCATGAACTACAATAGTGTTTAGGCTACTACATCCATAAAATGCGAGGTCTTCTATTCTAGTTAGGCTATTCGGGATTGTTATGCTACTTAAGTTGCTGCAGCTATAAAATTCCCTATACCCTATACTGGTTATGTTATTGGGAATTGTTATGCTACTCAGGCTGCTACAGCCATAAAATGCACTGTCTCCTATGCTGATTACGCTGTTTGGAATTGTTATACTACTTAGACTACTACATCCATAAAATGCACTGCCTCCTATGCTGGTTACACTAGTTGGGATTGTTACATTGCTTAAACTGCTACAGCACTCAAATGCAGAAGTCCCTATGCTGGTTACACTACTCGGAATTGTTATACTACTTAAGTTTCTACAACCATAAAACGCATATTTTCCAACGCTGATTACGCTGTTTGGGATTGTTATACTGCTTAAGTTGCTACAGCCATTAAACATATAATTCCCTATACTGGTTACGCTAGATGGGATTATTATACTGCTTAAGCTGCTACACTCTCTAAATGTGCCATCGCCTATGTTGGTTACGCTAGAATGAATTGTTATACTACTTAAGCTGCTACAGCAAGCAAATGCATCATTTCCTATGTCGCTTACACTAGATGGGATTGTTATACTACTTAGGTTACTACATCCATAAAATGCATAATTTCCTATGCTGATTACACTGTTTGGGATTGCTATACTGCTTAAGTTAGTGCAGGTCCCAAATACACCTTCTCCTATGCTGGTTACACTGTTTGGAATTGTAATACTACTTAAACTATCACAACACTCAAATGCATAATCTCCTATGCTGATTACACTGTTTGGGATTGTTATACTGCTTAAGCCTGCACAGTACCAGAACGCCCGAAAACCTATGCTGATTACACCAGATGGGATTGTTATACTACTTAAGCCATCACAGCAAGCAAATGCATTACTCCCTATGCTGGTTACACTAGATGGAATTATCACACTACCTAAGCTATCACAGTCCCAAAATGCATAATCCCCTATGCCGGTTATTCCTTCAGAAATAACTACCCTCTTTATATTTCCATCATTGAAAAAAGGGCTTCTATCAACACCATAATTATACATCTCCCCAGTTCCACTGATTGTCAGTACTCCATCCTCATCAAGCGTATATGTCACGCTGCTACCGCAATAGCCACTTTCTACGATAGGCGCACCTGCACTACGCTGTACATCTACATTGTAGCTTTTCTCATCGGTCTTTATCTCAGCTTCCGGTTCTTCCACCGCTGTCTCTGTCGCCTCAACTCCAGCAGCTTTTACATTGCTAACATTCGCAGGCACTGACATTAATACTGTCATCGCCGAACATAATACCAGCGATAAAATTCTTTTAAACGCTCTTGCTTTCATAGCTTGCCTTTCTCAAATCAAAACAATATTTTGATATACCAAATACTAACACTGTACTGTTATTCACATATATCCCCACGTTCAAATCGGAGTCGGCTTGCGCCGACTCCAGTCTGATTTTTGCTTTTTATCTTTGCAATACACCTGATGTCTCATCAAAGTGATAAGTTACTCCATCGATGGCCAAATCGCCTTTTGCCATAAGTCCAGTCTTTGGATCATAATAGTAGATATTGCCGACCTGATCTGGATAATACTGCGCTTCCGAAGCAGTGACCTTATACCAGCCTTTGAACATCTTTCCATTGGCATTGTAGCGTACCCACTTACCGGTATGAGCCTTGATGTCTCGCTCTAACTGAGCTGACATGTCAGCATGTTCATCTTTTGAAGCTGCTGCATTTTGGATGATTTCAGCCTCGCTCCAAGTCTTCTCATTCTGGTAGATATAAGGCATCCATACCTCTTTATTAATCGCCTTTGCTCCGTTATATACTGAATCGCACCAATACCAAGCTGCAGTCGCCATATCACAAACTTCGCGGCCGCGCACAGTACCATCACCTATTACACCCTTAGGGTCATCATACGTTCCTTGGCGCACGCCTTTCTCGTACCAGTATGATTTTCCATTCAAATGATAGAACTTGCAGTCCAGGGTTGCGGGGTCTGCAGTAGTATTAGAATATACTATTGGTTCCTCAATCATTTCAGGCTTAAAGTTCTCTTTAAATGGATCCGTAGTATTTGGTGTATCATCCTCTGGCTTTAAAGGTGTCTCTTCATCCTCGTCAGGGGTGTCGTCAGTATCCTGGCCTGGTTGTGATGGCTTCTTCGGTATTATATTTTTCTCCACATATCCACAAACGTCACATGTTCTATTCGTTATTCCCGTTGCTATCTCGGTCGAATCCTGCACTATTGTCCAAGCTCCATATGTATGTGCTACGACTGTGTCTGCTTCTCCACACGTACACTTTTTCCAATGGCCTGTGCTGTCTTTCTGCCACTCTCCCGTGTAATTATGATTATGATTCTTCTTCGGAATTGCTACTGTATCTACGTAGTCACAAATACTACACGTTCTGGTCTTTGTTCCTGTCGCTGTCTCTGTTGAATCCTTTACTATTGCCCAAGCTCCATATGTATGCGTAACAACTGTGTCTATCTCGCCACACGTACACTTTTTCCAATGGCCTGTGCTGTCTTTCTGCCACTCTCCCGTGTAATTATGATTATGATTCTTCTTCGGAATTGCTACTGTATCTACGTAGTCACAAATACTACACGT
>JAZLKM010000007.1:0-6744 GCA_045597645.1 Lachnospiraceae bacterium
GATATTACAGGTCGAAGCCGAAGTAGCGAACGGCGTTCTTGTATGAGATGCCCTCTACGATCTCCTTGAGGACGTCCTGATCGTTGGCGAACTCGCCGTTGTCTACGAGGCCACCGATGAACTCGCACATAATGCGACGGAAATACTCGTGACGAGTGTATGACAGGAAGCTGCGAGAGTCGGTGAGCATTCCAACGAAGCCGGAAAGGTTGCCAAGGTTTGCAAGAGAAATCATCTGATTCATCATGCCAGTCTTGTGATCGTTGAACCACCAAGCAGAGCCCTGCTGTATCTTAGCAACAGCAGTAGAATCCTGGAAGCAGCCAAGAATGGTACCGATGGCAGCATTGTCATTAGGATTAAGGCTGTAGAGAATAGTCTTCGGAAGCTCATCTGTAGCAATGAGGGCGTTGAGGAAATCAGCCATCTCGCTTGATGGAGCATAGTTGTTGATGCAGTCATATCCGGTGTCAGGACCAAGCTTCTCATACATCTTGCGGTTATTGTCGCGCTTGCAACCATAGTGAAGCTGCATAACCCAGTTTCTCTTGTTGTACTCGCGACCAACGCACTGCATGAAAGCGGTCTTGAACTGCATTTCTTCCTCACGAGTGACACAGCCACCAGCAAGTCTTTTAGCAAAAATAGCCTCGATTTCTTCAGCAGAAGCCGGAGCATACATAACATACTCAAGAGCATGGTCAGAAACAGAGCAGCCATTTGCAGCAAAGTAATCCATACGAACGCTAAGAGCCTTGCAAAGAGCAGCGAAGCTATCAACCTTAACGCCAGACACGTCAGAGAGCTTAGCAAGGTAATCAAGGTATTCAGGCTTCTCAAGGTTCATTGCCTTGTCAGGACGCCATGCCGGAAGTACCTGAACATCAAAGCTCTCGTCTGCCTTTATAGCCTGATGATACTCAAGAGTGTCAATCGGGTCATCAGTGGTGCAGATAAGGGTAACATTAGACTGCTTAATAATATTTCTAACGGTCATAGAAGGCTCAGCAAGTTTCTTGTTGCAAATCTCCCAAACTTCCTCAGCAGTGTTCTTATTGAGGTAGCCGTTGTAGCCAAAATATCTCTGAAGCTCAAGGTGACTCCAATGATAAAGAGGATTGCCAACAGCCTTGCCCAGGCATTCAGCCCACTTAAGGAACTTCTCCTTGTCCGGAGCATCACCAGTGATATAGTACTCGTCTACTCCGCATGATCTCATGAAGCGCCACTTGTAGTGGTCACCACCGAGCCATACCTGAGTAATGTTCTCGAACTGTCTGTCCTCAGCGATTTCCTTCGGATTGATGTGGCAGTGGTAGTCCAATACCGGCATCTTCTCCGCATAGTCATGATAAAGCTTCTGAGCTGATTCGCTGCTAAGCAGGAAATCCTTGTCCATAAATGCTTTCATTCCATCTGTCCTTTCTTATGACGTTTGTTTATCCATACTCCCATACACATGTCCCTGGTACTCGGAAAATAGACTCTCCTCCACCTTTCTTAGGAACAATGTAGTATTCTGATTCTCAAAGTGCATCTGAAAATGCACAGTGCCCACATATTCATCTATGACGTGGACCTTGATATAAAACGTATCTGCATCAAGCCAAGCGGCTCCAGCAGCATATTTTTGATTATATTCAGGAAAAACTCCCTGTGTCAGATGGCCAAGTCCAAAATTAATCTGGCAGGCCTTACCATTTAGCGCATAGTGAAGTGTGCCCTCTTCAGACTCTGGATCAAATACCAGCATCATCTCCGAGAAGCCTTGCTTGTTATCTTCAAAGGAAAAGTGACGGCCAAAGATTCGCATTGCAGTGGCTGTAAAATGCTCACCGGCTGGGGGCTTTATCGCAAGAGTCGCCAACCTGTTTTCCAGCACTTCCTGCTCCCACTCATCAACCTCTGCCTGACCTGGCACGAGATATGGCACCAGCTCCTCATATACGCTGTCAAGCAGCATCTGTATACTGCCGCCTACGCCCTGCAGGTCACCTGTGGTAACTACAATCATGTCCTGCTGGGGAAGGACGATACCCATCTGTCCGCCCATTCCGTACAATGTAAAACCACCCAATTCATTCATCCAGGTCTGATATCCGTATCCACTAGACTCAAACCTGCTGGGTGCTGGCACAGTCGTTGCAGTCATAAACGAAGTCATGTCCTGAACATAACTCTCTTCAAGACAATTTCTACCACAAATCTGACCTTTTTTATATAGAAAATATGTGACCTTAAGAAAATCCTTGCTTGAAGCACAAAGACCACTGCCTCCTATGGACACCCCAAACGGATCCTTCAGAAAATGGGCCTCATCCGACAAATCAAGCTCCGGGATTTTTTTATTGATATATGACAAAATATCTGTTTCTGCCAGTTTTTCCACCAATGCGCACAGTGTATGTGCACTGGAAGTATCATAATGGAATACTGTGCCTGCCGGGTGTGTCGGCTCCACTTCGAAAAAGCTCTTGACCCAGTCCTCCTTCATGTTCACCTTATACGTGGTGGTAGCATGACAGGTCCTCATCATAAGGCAATTGCGTATAGTCATTGCCAGTATGAAAGGATGTGTATCTTCATTTACATATTCAGGAAAATATTTACAGATTGGGTCGTCTATAGAAAGCATCCCCTCGTCCTGCAACAAGCCTATGGCAATGGCAGTGACGGTCTTCGAAACAGAAAATAGTCTATGCATTTCATTTTCACTGTAGGGCGCATAGTACCCCTCCACGCATATTTTTCCATGTCGCATAATAATAACACTATGCATACATAGTCCATGCCTGTCTAATCTATCAAAAAACTCTGATACAGCTCCTGAGGGCAGCCCCACCTCTTCAGGAGCACATTTATCAAACTCAAGCTTTGTCATGGCTCAATAACCGTCCCCATAGTTTCAGTTGATACCGCTTCAAGCAAAATCGTGTGTTCAACTCTTCCATCAAGGATTACTACCTTACCAACGCCAGCCTTTATGGCATCAAGACAGCTTCTTAGCTTTGGCACCATTCCCCCACTCATCATACCAGCAGCCAACAGCTCCTGAGCATAATCCACATTTAGCTTTTGTATCAAGGTTTTGTCGTTATCCTTGTCTATCATAATACCGTCCACATCAGTCAGATATACTAGCTTATCTGCCTTTAATTCAGTGGCTATCGCACATGCAGCATCATCCGCATTTATATTCATAGCCTGGCCATCTTCAGCCGATGCAACCGGAGAAATCACCGGAACGAATCCCGCGTCAAGCAGTGCCTTTATCACGTCTGTATTGACGCAAGTGACGTTGCCTACGTGTCCCAAATCCCCTTCAGGAATCACCTTCTTTTGGGCGGTCAAAAGGCCTCCGTCACGGCCAGAAATACCTACTCCGCGGACACCAAGTCCTGCCAGAGCCGCTACAATTCGCTTATTTACACTGCCGGAAAGAGCCATCTCTGCCACATCCATAGTCAAGTCATCCGTGACTCTGTATCCGCCAGTAAACTGCGATTCTACTCCAAGCTTTCCCAGCCATTTGCTTATCTCTTTACCACCGCCATGAACGATTACAACCTTGGCTCCGCCTCGGCGCAGAGCCGCAATGTCCTCAAGTACAGAGTCCACAAGTCCAGCGGCATCTATTGCCGAACCACCGTACTTAATCACAATAACCTTATCCTTGAGCTCATCCTTGCTCGGCATATTTTCCAAAAAAGCTTTTACCTGACCTAAGCCATCGATTCCATGCTCCACATCATATGCGTGAAGGCTCTCTTTTACATAATCCACATCAGAAGGTACCGGTATATACTCGGTGCCACGCTTCTCGCGCGTTTCTACACCTTTACCTGTAATCAGAATGACCGTCTTTTGGGTACAATCTTTTACCGCCTTATCGATAGCTTCTCCACGGTCAGTAGCTATTGTGTAAGGAGCACCTGCGGCTTTTACATGCTCTGCAATCTCCTGACAGATAGCATATGCATCCTCCTCGCCAGGATCCTCCTCTGTAAGATACACATGATCAGCATAGGTACCTGCTACCTCGCCCAGATCACGTCTTCTGTCTAGCGCTTTCTTACCAGGGCATCCAAATACAATTGATATCTTGTGGGTTGGATACTCAGCCTTCACTGACTCAAACAGTTTCTCGAATGACAGCCTGTTATGAGCATAATCCACTATCGCAGATATCTGACTATCTGCATTAGTGTATACCTCCATACGTCCAGGCACCTTGGCCATCATAAGTCCAGTGTATATATACTGCTCTTCTACACCAAGCGATTGCGCTATCGCAATTGCCGCAAGCGCATTTTGCACATTGAAAAGACCCGGCATATTCAGTCTGAACTCCCTGTCAAACTGACTGGTGCGTACCTTGAAAATAATACTTTCATCCAGTTTTCGCACATCGTATCCATATACGTCTGCCGTCTTGTCATTTTCAGAGAAAGTAACTATCTCTTTTGCTCCCTGTGCTGCTTTCGTCACTCTATCCACATGGTCACTATCGAGGTTGACGACCGCAGTGTCACACTGGCTGAAAATCATGAGCTTCGAAGTAAAATAGTCCTCCCAATCCGGATGCTCGATTGGAGATACATGGTCGTAGCCTATATTTAGGAATGCCGCCACACGGAAATTAACTCCCAACACTCTGCCATATTTGAGAGCTTGTGATGATACCTCCATAGTGACATAATCCATGTTTGTTTTCACGCCGTTAGCAAATCTCTTTTCAAGCTCCAGCGGCTCCGGAGTAGTGATATGTGACTCAAATCTCTCAACGCCATCATAGGTGTCGATAGATGAGATAACGCCAGTCTCCTGACGCTTTTCGGCATACATCTTTCTATCTAGTATAGACTTGAGATAGTAAGTCGTTGACGACTTGCCCTTTGTTCCGGTAATACCAATGACCCCAAGTTCTGACCATGGATCATTGTAATAATATGATGCAAAAAGGCTCATTGCCAATCTTATATCGCTAACAATGATTCCTGGGATTCCTGCATTCTCATATTCGTGCTCGGATACATATACAAATGCACCTCTGCTCACACTGTCTATGAGATACTGCTCCTTAAAATGAGCTCCCTTGCAGATAAAAAGTGTGCCCGCCACTACTTCTTTCGAATCGCAGGAGACGAGCATCGTTTCTTTACCAAGTGGCAACTGCCCACATGTTCTGTAGTCTATGCCATTATTATTCAATATTTCTATGTAATTAGCTAAAGGATATGTCTTCATTACTTGCCTCAAATGATTTCTATGAGAAACCACCTAAAATCATCCATACAGACTCTGCTGCCTTTTCAAGCTTACACTGTCCTTAATTTTCTGCTCATCGTGGTAATGCAGGCATGTGTGAGCACTTCCATAGCATCCAGGTAATAATCCGGAAGTCCGTGATACTGCCGATATACTGAAAGCTCAGTGCAGCCCAATATCGCTGCATCACAGCCAGCAGCTCTTATGGCGGCATCTATTTTTTCAAAGGTATGCCTGCTGCCTTTCTCACCCTTTTTTATCTGACCGTATATAAGGTCCATAACCAGCTCTTGGACTTCGTCTTCCGGAGCGTAAGCTTCTATACCCTGAGCCTTGCACTCAGTCGCATATACCCCCGTCTTAATGGTACCTGTCGTAGCCAGAATAGCAACCTTCTTAATACCCTTAGACGCTGCCTTTTCTACAGTCAGCTTAGGCATGTTGATAAGTGTTGCCGAAATGTTTTCTTGCAGTCTATCGGCGAAATAATGAGAAGTATTACACGGAATAGCAATATAGCTTGCTCCGCAGGCTTCAAGCGACCTAGCATCCTTCAGCAGTCGCTCGTATACTTCGTCCTCATGTCCAGAGAGAATTGCCGTAGTCCTGTCAGGCATTCCGGTGTCGCTAAGTATAACCGCCGGCACATGGTCCTGATCGCACTCAGCCGCTGTATTATCAAGTATCCATTGATAGAATACCTGCGTTGCCTGAGGTCCCATACCTCCCAAAATTCCCAATATTTTATCGTTCATTCTATGCTTTCTTAGTATAATAAGTGGCGAACTTTTTCTTGTGACTATTAAGGTTATGTCTGACCCACAGTTTATGCCTTATTGGCTTGTCCTCCTTGTAAAGGAGTGAATTAGACACCTTTCCCTCTTTCTCAAGTCTATCCATGGTAGCATGGTAGTCAGATACTATGTAGTCATGAGTCACCTGTCGCGGAACTACTCGCCACAAGGTCTCGTTATCTGCGATAGTAAGCGTTGCTTCCTTGTGCTCTATCCAATCTTCCACGATATATTTTGCAATATTATATCCTGCACCTGTCACGTAGTAATTGCTACGGCCCTGCCTGCAGTTAATCTCAAAAAACTTCCACTTGCCGTCTCGCTGGTCGTATTTTATGTCAAAATTAGAAAATCCAACATAGCCAAGGTCCTCCAAAAAGGCCTTGATTTTCATTGAAACTTCTTCATTCTTTTCAGTTAATATTACTGCATGATTGCCAAGTCCATGTGGTGTATGTTCCTCCAAAAGGACATGTCCCAGGCACATCATTCTAACCTTGCCATCACTGCCAGAATAATTGGTAAGTACATGCATGTAGCTGTCATCACCAGGGATAAAGTCCTGGATGATCATAGAATCCGGGTAACCTGCTGCATAGCACTTGTCTAGTACCTCTATGAGTTCCTCTCGTGTTTTGAGAATAAATACCTTGTCATTTCCCTCAAAAGGATGCTCCCAGTA
>JAZLKM010000008.1:0-4836 GCA_045597645.1 Lachnospiraceae bacterium
GAGCGGTTCGGAAGAACCGCTCCGCTTGCTATATTATGAGCTATTTGGGTGTATCTGGTCGGAGATTACGGCTTGGCGAGCGTTAATAGGTTTGAACTCGCCATTGCGAGTTCCGGTGACCCGCCCAGCGGGAAGGCGTAATATTACCGCCTGCAGCCACAAATTAGTAACCATGGCGGTAAAATGTGCCCATAGTACTATGCACATACGTCAATTATTGTCCGAAATAAGTAATGGAAGAGTGTGCTTTTTCACGAACTAGGAGGCTAGCGAAAAATGAAGAATAGATTGTTGAGGAGATGCAAGCAGTCGTCTGTATGCATAATAACCACGATAATGCTTTGCGGGTTATTTTCACCAGTGATGCGTACAAGCGCGGCAAGTACATTGATTTCGCAGGGAAGCCTATCTGCTACTACTGTGTATAAGCTATATGACACAGATGGAGATGGCGAAGCAGATAACATTACTTTTGAAGGGGATGGCAAGAACACCGTAGGAGAAGGTTATCTAAGCAACACAGTAAGTAATAAGATAAAAACAGTTAGTTTTTCCAATAGTATGACTTGCATAGGCGAGTATCTTTTGGGAACTTTTTCTAGCGTTGATAATATAGTTATTCCGAGCTCTGTCACTACAATTGAGGAAGGTGCATTTGAACATTGTTATGGCTTAACTCACATTACAATTCCAGATTCAGTTACTAAAATTTCATACAATGCCTTTTGGGCATGCAATAAACTTGCTGAAATTGAAATACCAGCAAATACTTACTTGGAGGAAGATGTTTTTTCCAACGATATAGTAATAATTGGTGATGAAAACTCCCCTGCACATGCATATGCGATTGAGAATGGATTAACATTCCGCTCTAAGTGCAATCATACATGGAATACTAAGGATATTCCCGCGCAAGGCAATAGAATAGGTATCAGAGTGACTACTTGCACAAAGTGTGGTCAAAGCGAGAGTACTGCTACGTCTGTAACGGGAAACTATCCAGTAACTGGATCTGTTGCGGCCAACAGAAAAGACTTGTCGACAAATGTAAGTACCAAGCATGCTACGGACGACGACTTTTGGTCTGAGTCAATAAAACTGACTTCATTTGTGGATAAAAACGGAAATCTTCATGTGGCAAGCTATAGTAATGGGACTCTTACTATTCAGAGATTCGATTCGAACTTGAATTATATCTCTTCAATTAATATTTCAAATCCTTTGCAGGTGTTTGGAAACATAATTGGTGACGAAAATGGATACTATTATGTGGCATGGGGAGCCTATGATAGTAACTCTGCAAATATTGAAACTCTCAGAGTGTCAAAGTATAACAACTCAGGAGCACTTGTAGGCGAGTGCAAGATGCTGGGGAAGGCGCTTCCAGATGTATATGGCGGAGCACAGTGGCCATTTGAGATATGTGATAGTGGTATAGCTATAAATTCAGCAGGTATTCTTACTATCTATTTGCCTAAAAAAAGATATGACGGACACCAAAGTAACTATGTGATTTGGGTAAAAACAGCAGATATGACAAGAGTCGTACCATCTAAGGACAATGTTGCTTTTGCGTCACATAGCTTTTATCACGATGCAATTGCCACAAAAGATGGAGGATACTTGTACGCAGCACAGGGCGATGGTAATCCAAGAGGATTTGTTGTGACAAAGGTCGGCTCTGACCTTAAAGAACAGGCAAAGATACTAACATTTCACTTCAGAGAAGGTGCAAATCGTGAAAACGGTGGAAACGAAACCTATGCGCAGCTTGGAGGCATAATTGAGACTGATGGTGCCTATGTGCTATGTGGTGCGTCTGAAAGAACACTTTCTAGAGCTGATTCACCAGCAGGTGGATATTGCGGACATAATGAGAAAAGAGACTTGTTTATACAGGTTATGAAACATGGCCTGCATAAGGGAGAAGGCTTTGCAGGAGCGGCGAGTGAGTTAAATACTACAGACTTAAGGATACAAGGCGAGACACGTAGGCCTACTGGAACTCCTAACTCGCCATCGGCAAATATACACGTGTTGAACGGAAGTGAGACTGACAACGGAATTATCTGGCTCACAGCTCTTTCGAACGATAGTTATGTAGCGAATCCCAAAATTGTGAACATTGGAGGAGATAAATTCGCAGTTTTATGGGAAGAACTATCATATGCAACAAAATCAGGAAATACATACTATGAGATTTTGAAAGACAACGGAGAGACTGTTGTAGAGAAAACATTGATAACTAATGCACAGCTTTGCGAGTCGGCGCGACCAAAATATAACAATGGAAAAATATATTGGGCTGTGGCAAATGAAGGACTGAAGGCAGTATTTTCGCTACCAGTTGATACATCAGAGCAGAATGTAATGCCTGATTCAACCGTTGATCCTAGCACCTTGCATTGCAAGTGGTTTTATCAAGGAGGAAAGGCATACTGGTATGAACATGGTGTGCGTCAAGGTACTTATAATGATCCAAACGGTGTGATGGGTGACGGCACAATTCGCGGACGTGAAATTTGTGATATGGAGTCTGCAGGCTGGTATTGGCTCGATTCTGTATACAATGGTGCCAAGGCTGTCAACAAGGAAGTATGGATGCCGTATATCTATCAGCAGGAAAAAACTTGGGGCGATGACGAAATTAGAATGAATGCACAGGCATCAGGGAATATGGCAGCGCAGGTGGAACGTGATATAAAGGCAGGTACTGGTAAATGGGTGCGCTATGATGCAAACGGTGCTATGTACAAGGGTTGGTATACCGTAGAGGGGCAGCAGGCGACTATATACCCCAGCCAGGCTGGCAACACCTATTACTATGACCCAAAGACTGGACTTATGGCAAAGGGAGACCTGGTTATAGATGGTGTAGCCTACCACTTTGATGAAATCACTGGTGTACTGCAGAGATAATAGAGGTATTGTAGTAAAGAATATTAGAAGATTTGCTGTAGCGGTCCTTTGGAACCGCTACATTTTTGTTTGTGTGCTGGAATTACCGCCCGCAATCACAAATTTTCACATCAAGCGGTAATCTGGTTGCATCCTTAGCCGAGAGTTACCGCCTGCAATCACAAATTAGTAACCATGGCGGTAAAATGAGCCCATAGTACTATGCACATACGACAATTATTGTCCGAAATAAGTAACGGTAAAGTGTACTTTTTCATAATGCAGGAGGCTAATGAAAGAATGAGGAACAAATTGTTGGAGAAATGTAGGCGGGCGTCCATATACATGGTGGCTACGGCGATGCTTTGCGGGTTAGTATTACCGGTGATGAGTGCGAAAGCGGCAGGCTTGACATCGCCATCTTCCGCACCGAATCAGACGGAGATAATGGATATTTTTCAGGCATACAATACAGAGGTTTATAACTTTGTCAGTGCGCAGATGAACTATGGCGATGATTTCATGCGATGGTTCGATTACGCGAGGGAAAACACAAAAATGTCTGAACTTGAAACTGCGGTGCATGAGACATATCACGGATATACTTACCATTCAGCAGGCTTTAGTACATATGAGACCATTGCATGTGGAAATGGTGTAGAATATTCCATTTCGAAGCCGAGCAGAGTTACACCTACGCAATCAATGGCGAAAGATATAGAGACTTCACTTAGAACCTCAAGATATTCTACATATGCAGGCCCAGGTGCGAGCGCATCTGCAAATGGAGATGGTATATATGGTCTGATGAATGAATTTTCAGCATATTACTGGGGCATGAATATTATGGACTCGCTGGTGCCGTACTTTAGGGAAAATGCATCTGATGCAGCAGGCTGGAAAGCATATGCGACCCAGCTGCCAAACAATATGTGCGCTTATACAGAGTTTAAGTACTGGATGCTTAGATACATGATGTATCTGCGTGACAATAGTCCGTCAGAGTATGAAGCAGCTCTTAATAACCAGAACCTGTGCACTGCGTATAAGCATACTGAGGAAAATTTTGCACAGCAAATAGCAGCTAGCAGAGCGGAGCTAGGAAGCATCAATGACTTAATCTCACAATATGGCTATAGGATTTCAGATGGCGGCAGCCTCATCATGTTTTATGAGAACGGACTGGGCAGAGGCGCGAGTTATAGTGATTACAATAAGCTGAAGGCTGAGCTTGACAAGCCAGAATTTGTCGCTATGGATGCTCTGATTAAGAGTCATTCGTCTAATCCGAATGGGACCTTCATTTGGCAGCGCTCAAAGGGAACAAGAGGTAGTCAGGAGCCAGTAGTTGATCCGGTAGTACCAGGTGATCAGGTGGATACCGATGTTGATCCATTTGATGATAATTATGTGCCCAGTATGATTGAAGATAAGATTGTGTACCCAGATACCACAGCCGACCCTTCGACTCTTGACTGTAAGTTTTTCCATCAGGGTGGAAAATCATACTGGTATGAACACGGTGTGCGCCAGGGTACTTATAATGATCCGAAGGGTGTATGGGGAGACGGCTCAAACCGTGGCCGCGAGATCTGCGATATGGAGACCGCAGCGTGGTATTGGTGCGACTCTGCTTATAACGGCGCTAAAGCCTGCAACAAGGAAGTCTGGATGCCGTACATCTATCAGCAGGAAAAGTCATGGGGGGAAGCTGAGATTAAGGCTAATGCCGCAGCTTCAGGCAACATGTCCGCTCAGGTAGAGCGCGACATCAAAGCCGGCACTGGTAAGTGGGTGCGCTACAATGCCAACGGCAAGATGTTCAAGGGCTGGTACAAGGTAACTGGAAGTGAGGCCCAGATATATCCTAATCAGGTAGGAAATATCTATTATTACGATCCTAAGACCGGACTTATGGCAAAGGGCGATCTTGAAATC
>JAZLKM010000009.1:0-2318 GCA_045597645.1 Lachnospiraceae bacterium
TAGATGTATGGCATCCATACTTCCTTATTGATTGCCTTCGCGCCGTCAAGGACTGAGTCGCACCAGTACCATGCTGCGGTCTCCATGTCACATACTTCACGGCCTCGGACTGTTCCATCACCTATAACACCCTTAGGGTCGTCGTAAGTGCCCTGGCGCACGCCGTTCTCATACCAGTATGATTTTCCATTCTGATGATAGAACTTGCAGTGAAGTGATGACGGATCCGCGGTTGTGTTTGGATATACTATCGGCTCCTCTATCATTGCTGGGGAGAAGTCCTCCGAGAATGGGATATCTGATGATGGCTTGTCTGGCTGCGGGTCAGTTTCTGGTGTAGGTGTAGGCTGCGGATCTGATGAAGGATCTACAGGTGAACCGCTCGCACATTTTGCACATGCCGTGTATCCTCTTCTCTTTGCCTCCTCTAGTGTCACTTGCTTTGGAGAGCTCATGTTACTACACTCCCTGCTGAAGTGATATTTTGTGCCACTACTGGTAATCCAAACCATATTATCTGCATGCGCTATAAAGAAACCTTGTCCTCCCAACATCACGCACATTGTCACACATGCAACTATCCCCCGTAATCGACTTCTCATTTGCTTACTTCTCCTTATACCATTCCTATATTTCTTCTTGTAGCCTACGTTATTAGTCACATCAAAATTTTCGCAAAAACTATTATATATATATATATATATTCCATAGGGCTAAAGACCTATTCTTAATAGTCTGTTTTAGTAGGTTTATAATCAAAGATTTAGGTACAAAAAAGCCGGCATTATGCCGGCTATTCCACCACGATCAGTATTCGCTCTGCGCCCAATGCATTTTCATAGTTGAGCCTATATCCTTCATAGCAAGCCAGCGGTGAATTCTCTGTACTGACATGCGGCATTCCATCATCTCCTGCCGCAAACGACTTGAAGTACTCTGCCTCGATGAGATAATCCTCGCCTACATAGTCTTTTATAAGCGCACAATCTCTAAGCATGCCATAGCCATTACCTTCATTTCTGAGGATATAGTTGATTCCACCCATCGCATACGTCTTATTCAGATCCAAATCCTCGTACTCACCGGTTCCCTTGTTATAAATTCTTACATGCCCTACTCTATATTCTCCGGAAGGGCCCGAGGTCCACACTTCCTTGTCATCTTCGGTTCCTGAGTACTCTACAGTCGTATCTATAGTATACGTAAGACCTGCCACCTGCAAAAATCCACCGAACTCCGCAGGCTTGCCTTCGTCATCAGTCATTCCAACAAATCTGCTTCCAAACTCAAGCATATCCAGAACTTGCTGACCTGTGACCTCAACGAGGCATACAACGTTGCCAAATGGTTGTACGGTCTTGCAGGTCTTGTAGCTGATGTCTCCAGCAGGCACGTCAGCTCTAACACCACCGCCATTGACTATTGCGATGTCACAGTTTAAGTTCTCTACTTCATTAAAGTAATAGTATATCGAGTCAGCCACGAAGTCGCCCATGCTAGTCTCTGCTCTTCTCACGAGACGATGACCATCAATCGGATTGGCCACATACATATCACTTTCTAGTACGGCAAAATTCTCACCAAGCTGCTCCTCGACATCAGCTACCCAGTCCTTAACCATAGAATCTACAGTAGCATCAACATTTTCATATTCAGAAACAAGCTCTGTAGTAATCTCGCCATTATCCAGAGTCATTTTTCCGATATTCGCAAAATAGCATCCCGTCTGAGTCAGCACTACTTCATTGCCATCTCTGTCCGACACTTTCTCCATGGGCATCAAAGTATGTGAATGTCCGTCAATAAACGCGTCGAATCCTGAAGTGTTACCAATCACTTCCTTGCTAGTATATGGCACTGATGACTGGTCTACACCCAGGTGTCCCAGACCCACTATATAATCTGCCTCCCCTGAAGCTGTTATCTCATCAAGCACTGACTGCACCTGGCTATAAAGCCTTGTACCGTTTTCATCCTGCATAAAGTCATAAATATAATTGCCTTTTTCATCCTGAAAATATGTCGGCGTGCCAGATGTAAATGTATCTGGCGTGGTAACTCCGACAAATGCTACTTTCACCCCCCCTGCCTCAATTATTTTATACGGCAAAAGTGCTGGCTTATCGTCTGTCAAATCATAGAAATTACAGCTTACATAATCAAAATCAGCCTCATCAAATATCGCAAAGGCTCTGAACTGTCCATAATCGAATTCATGGTTGCCCGGAGTGGCCAAATCGTACCCTGCTGCATTCATTATACTAATGATACTCTTGCCCTCGTCCATTGCACCATAAGCAGTGCCCTGTGAGTGATCT
>JAZLKM010000010.1:0-38241 GCA_045597645.1 Lachnospiraceae bacterium
TTAGCGGCACTAGGCTAAACGATTTGATGCGGCAAGAGACGCATCCTGACCGTAGCGGCCGGCGTAAAACTACAAGCCCCCAAAAGCTGGATGAATTAAGAAGCCACATCTCAGACAACTGGAGACCGGGCGCGCAGCATCGCGAAATAAGAATCACCACGCAAATCACCGAATTCAGGCTCTGAGTGCATAGGAAGGAGGAGTGTGAATGTCTGCCGACAGGCAAGATGGAGATACGTGGTGATAGCTGGAGGGTGAGGTGGCGGCCCCCAAAACCCAAAGTGGGATGTGAAGGGACTTCAGGGTGGGAAGAAAAAAGCGCCTGGGTTGTGGTCAACCTAGGCGCTTGGGGATGTGAAAGTGAAATTGCTATCTGGTGATAATGTCGCACTCAACATTGAAGATTTTGGCAACCTTGAGGATGGTGTCAATATGACGTCCGCATGCAGCTGCCATGTGATGGGTTGGGCCAGCTTCGCTCCACTTGTTGCAGAACTCGCGAGCGCCGCACTCGAAACGCATTCTCATGTTGGTGTCACCGAAGGTGAAGATAGGTCCTTCTTCGTTGATACCCTCGGCTACTATGAACTTGAAGTGACCGTCCTTGTCCTGAGTGATTCCAAGGAAGGTGATAGGGCCGGTGTATGGGTAGAACTGGGTCAGGTAGCCACCACCAGTTTTACCGTGGAATACATCAACAATCTTCATGGTAGGCTTCTTGTCTGAAATATCAGCATCGCCTGAGCCAGAGTGACCGATGATGCAGATGTCTTCGTTGAAATCGATAGAGTACATTTCTGACAGCTGACCGGTACCAGCAATGACTTTGAGGATACCCATTGCCATTGCAACTTTGATGTCACCTTCTACGGCGCAAGCAGTACCTTGCTTGATGAGCATTGAAAATGCAGGAATGAGCATAGAGTCGAGCTTGCCAGCTACGCCCTGAGCAAATCCGTCATAGTGAGAAGCTACAAAGCCAAGCTGCTCGTCCTTAGCCAACTGCTCGAAAGCAACTACATATTTTGCCATATCCCATACTTTTTCTACAGTGCCGCCACCTTCAATATCAAAGGTGTTGATGATGTCCTCAGCTTTTGCTCTGATAGCGGCCTCGTCGGTTATGTCGTCTGCGATAGCCCACATTTTTTCCCAGTCGAACTGCTTGGTGTAGAGCCACATTCTGTGATAGAGATTGGTTTCGTCAATGTAAAGGTCCATCATACCAGGGTATGGACGGCCAATTTGCGCGATATTAGTATCGCGGAAACGACGGCGAACGTTTGCTGCTCGGCACCACTCGTCAAGCTGCTTGGCAACCTCATCATCGCCACCTTCTACAACGCCGGTGACTACTGCATGACGCTTGCCTGCACGCTCAAGGTCAGCAACCATCTCGCCAACAGCGCCACATGCGTAGAGCTCGCCGAGCCATTTGGCAGTGTCAACATTTGGATAATCAGGAGCCTTGAGCTTTTGCACATTTACAAGAACTACTGGAACGTCCAGGTCGCGAACTGCTGGAAGCATGTTGTAGCTGGTAGCATAAGTCAAAAGCTGCATTATTACTAAGTCTACATCAGCAGCTCTGAACTTGTCTCCGGCAGCCATAGCCAGCTCTTTAGTGGTAACGAGACCACCGTCTATTATTTCTACAGTATCTGGAATAGTCTTCTTGAATGCAGCATATTGGCCCTCGAACTCAGGAACCAATGATGGAAACTGCGGAAGATAAGCGCCTAGTGCGATTGAGAACACACCAACTCTGGCTTTAGTATTAACTAACATGAAACCCTCCTGTCATTATATGAATCTTTTGATTCGATTTACATACCCCTGCTGATATTGTCAGCTTAAGAAAAGTGTACTCTCATTAGTATTAGCAGTCAAAACTATTATATAAGTGAAATTAGCGATTTCGACCATAAATCAAAGACAATATTAATGATTTTGAAATGATGACCGATAACAAAAGTAGAAAAGGATTTCTTTAAGCACCGATGATTTGGTGCGAAACTAGCCAGGGAGGCGCAATATGATTGGTTCAATCGGGGGATTTTCCCCTATTTATCAATATGGTAAGGATAGTCGTGTCCAGTCAGAGCTTGGGCAAAAAAGCCAGTCTGATGTTCAGGACAAGCATTCCAAAATGAAATTTTTAAGTGAAACAGGGCGTACAAATATGCAGCGCAAATCAATTGTTGAGGAGAGCTTGGCATATAGGGATTCTCTATCTGCGCAAAGAGACAAGCGCAAGGCGACATCGTCAGAACTGAAGCAGCTTAGATATAACTTCAAGGACATTGGCGGTCAGATTAGGCGTAGTAAGACGTCAAACAGCGCTAAGCAGGTGGCTAGCGCTGCAAGAAGAGAAGTGGCCAGACTGAAGCGTATGAAGCAGAGCGAGCAATATGATGAGGATGAGCTGCGTGCGGCTATAAGTCACGCACAATC
Source organism: Lachnospiraceae bacterium (assembly GCA_045597645.1). Classification (GTDB taxonomy): domain Bacteria; phylum Bacillota; class Clostridia; order Lachnospirales; family Lachnospiraceae; genus JAKSSE01. Next base: position 2,455 of record JAZLKM010000010.1, read on the forward strand.
TATGGAGCGTGTGGCTAAGAGAAAAGCAAAGCATCTTCTCGAGGAGGAAATGGTCAAGGTAAAGGATGCCTATGGCACTGAGGCTGAGCTCGATGAGAGAGAGGATGAAATTACCTCTCCAGGAGAAAAAACATCCGATGAGCAGGCAATGTTTTCTGATGAATATGAATATACAAGCGAAGAATTGGCGCTCATGATGTCAGAGCAGTCTGGTGAGGTGATGTCAGATGTTCCAAGGCTTGAAGAGCTAACGCAGTCACTGAACGATATGATGGCTGATATTGTGGATGACATAGCACAGATGCCGGAAGAAATGATGGAACTCATGGAAGATATGGCCGAGGCGATGGAGGAACTTCCGGAGGAATTGAATGAACTTCTGGAAGATGCTCAGCCTGTGACTTCAAAGGAAATGGATAGAGAGGAATTCAGAACTCTAAAGCAAAAGCACCGCGCTAAAGAAGAAAAAGAATTGGTAAAAGCGGATACGGATTATTTAAAAGCGCTTTTTGACCATTATCAGAAGCAGCTGGCATCAAACGCAGCAGGTGCAGGCACCGTGCCGTCAGCGCCTGCAAGTACTCCAGCAATTATGCAGGGTGGAAGCATAATTGCGACACCGGTCGGGTTTGATTTTTCGATATAGCTGCAAGTGGAAATTGATAATAGCAGAATCCACACCTGGATAGAATCGGGTGTGGATTTTTTTTCGTAGTATGGTATGTTATATCCTGTCAAATGGAGAAAATGATATGAAGGACAGAGCAATCTCAATTAAATATATGGCATTGCAAGGCCTGCTGTGGATGGTATTTTGCGCGGCAGCTGCTTTTACGGCTTTATTCATGAAGACGAAAGGTCTTACAGCAACTCAGATAGGGATAGTGACAGCTACCTGTGGCACAGTGTCGGCCGTGATGCAGCCTGTTTTGGGACGCATTGTAGATGACAGTAAGTCGCTGAATTGGAAAAAGATGTCATTGATACTGTGTGCAGTTATGATGCTGATATGCGTACTTATGATGGTGCTTCCGGGAGCGTGGCTGCCAAGTATATGCCTGGGAGTGCTGCTTCTGTGTGTCAATTGTACGATACCATTTGTTAACAGCGCAGTTTTTTATTATCACGAAAATGGAAAAGAAGTAAACTTTGGAGTGGCGAGAGGTATCGGCTCTGGTGCTTATGCGATATTGGCGTACATAGCAGGGCAGCTTGTTACAAGGCTCGGCATAAATGTTGTCCCAATCAGTGGACTCATAACGTGTCTTCTATTCACTGCGGTTCTGATAATGATGCCATATTATGGTGATGAGAAGAAGACTGTAAATACGGCTAGTGGTAACAGTAATTTTTTCAAGCTTTTCGCTAAATATCCTGCGTTCACTGTTATGTTAGTAGCGTGCCTGGCGATGCTTACAGCGCATAACCTTCTGTCGACATATCTGATTCAAATAATTGAACCATTAGGCGGAAACGGCTCACATCTAGGGACCACACTGGCTATTCAAGCAGTGCTAGAGATTCCAGTCCTGTTTGGGTTTGGATTTATAATTAAGAAGTTTAAAGTCAACACATTGATGCTGATTTCGTCTTTTGGATATGTGGCGAAGGCGGTATTGTTTATGCTGGCATCAAGCATTCCGATGATATATGTGATACAGATTACGCAGATGTTCAGCTTCGCTATATTTGCCTCGGCTTCAGTTTATTATGCCGAGGAGCAGCTCGAGCCGACAGACCGTAACACAGGGCAGGCCCTTGTAAACTGCACTATGACAGCGGGGATTGTGCTTGGCAGCCTAATAGGCGGTAGAGTGATAGATGCAGCAGGAGTGCCCATGCTTCTTAAGACGACTACAGGAATATCTTTGCTGGGAGTGTTGATTGCAGCAACCTCGATTTTGGTGGAAAAGAAGATTAAGAAAAGAGGATAATCCGTATAAAGTAAATGATTACCGGATGGCTTTGAGCAATGCGCTTAAGCCCATATCTGCTAAAGTCATAAGCTCAATGTCAGCAGAATCCATTTTTGCATGTATGTATTTGTTGCTATAGCCTAAGGTGACGCTCTCTAGCCGTAGCTGTCTCATTTTTGAAAATAGATTAGTTACATCATCATTTTCGCCTGACTTAAGTGCTGATGCTGTCATTACGCAGCCATAGCTGTACATTTGAAGCATTTCATACTCTACAGCCGGACGTATAGACTCGTAGTTAGGCAGAGACATTACAGTGTCGCGTATCGCCACCATTGCATTGTAGATGTTGGTACAATATTTCACACTGTCAGCTACCTTTGAAGAAGATGACGGATAGTAGCAGTATTTGTAAAAAATTTCTTTTACATTAACTATAGAGTCAGCTAATGCAAATGCGCGAGTTAGATACTCGGAATCCTCGAGAATAGCATTTTCCCTAAAGACAAAATGGTGTTGAGTAAGGAAGCTGTGCTTGAATAATTTGGTTACTATGTAGCCACCAGATACTATGAGCTCCATTCTTTTTGGGGCATCGAGCTTGCCACACAGCTCATCGCTGGTGTGTATGATCGCGAGATCCTTTTCCTCGTAGTAGTAGCCGGAGTCGGCAATGTCAGCGTCGGATGAAGTAATTGCATCATATAGCATTTCATACATTTGAGGGACGATTAAGTCGTCACAGTCCATAAAACCGATGTAATCGCCTGATGCCACTGCAAGCCCGTGATTTCTAGCACCGCCGGCGCCGCCATGACATGGTGGCTGAACGAACTTGACTTTGCCAGGAAATTTGTCGGCCAGAGCTTTTTCGATATCGATGCTGCCATCTGTGGAGCCGTCGTCCACTAAAATAATTTCCAGATCAGAAAAGGTCTGGGTTAAAAGACATTTAACAGCGTTTAATAAAGTTTGAGCCCCGTTGTACACGGGCACAATTACAGAAATTTTTGCCATATAGATACTTTATCGCGAAAGACACAAAAATGCCACAAGTTATTCACAATATATGACGTTTTTGTTCAAAATATATTGCAAAACGTGTAATATTATTTGCAATGTTGAAAGAGTTACCGCAGCAGTTAAAGGATATATAGCGGTGGCAGGAGGTAGTAAAATGGAAGAATTTAATCAGGAAAATCAGACTTACACTTACAATTCAATGCAAGGACCAAGCAAAAAGAAAAGTCATCTTGGGGCTAAGATAGCGGCTGTAGCACTTAGCTGTACATTAATTGGAGGTATGTGCGGTGCAGGTGGAGTATTTTTGGGTATGCGACTGGCTGACAAAAGCGAGCCGGTGAGCATAGAAAGTAGCGTAGCACCTGTTCAGGAGGCTCTGCCGAGCCCTGCAACCAACAGTGTAGCAACGACTGACACCAATGGCCTACTCACACCTGCGCAGGTGTATGCGGCAAATGTCAATAGCACTGTGGGTATCACTACTGAGATAACCACCAACTATTGGGGATATACAACCACTTCGCCGGCATCGGGCTCTGGAATAGTATACAGCAGTGATGGATATATAATAACTAATTACCATGTCGTGGAGGAAGGAAAAAACATAAAGGCTGCATTTTATGATGGAAGCACATATCCAGCAACGGTTGTAGGATATGATGAGAGCAATGATTTAGCGGTGCTAAAAATTGATGCTACAAATCTAACACCTGTAACGATTGGTGACTCAGATGCACTAAACGTAGGAGATGAGGTTATAGCAATAGGAAACCCGCTAGGTGAGCTGACTTTCAGCCTAACCGATGGAGTGGTAAGCGCACTTGATAGAGAGATTTCACTGTCAAACAATGTGAAAATGAAGCTCATCCAGACAGACTGCGCTATTAATTCAGGTAACTCAGGTGGCGCGCTTTTCAATATGAAGGGCGAGCTTGTTGGTATTACTAACGCTAAATATTCAAGTAGCGGATACAGCTCAGCTTCCATCGACAATATTGCTTTTGCAATACCGATAAGCAATGTGAAGGGGATTGTAGACGGCATAATAGAAAAGGGATATTTCGCGAAGCCATATATCGGAGTTTCGGTTGTTACAGTTGGCGAAGACATACAGGCATATGGTGTGCCGGCAGGAGCTTCTGTAAAGGAAATAGTAGAGTCTAGCCCAGCTGCCATAGCAGGACTGCAGGTGAGCGATGTAATTACTGAGGCAAACGGAGAGGCTATTGACACTTCGGGCAAGCTGGTTGAAGTTGTCAGGGCTACAAATATTGGAGACAGACTTGAACTCAAAGTATACAGGGCTGGAGAATATGTGGACATAACCGTAATAGTAGGAGAGAGCAATCAGAGCGCTATCCCGAAGCGCAACTAGGAGGCTAAATGACAGAGGCAGAGTATCTCAGAAAATATTACCCGGGACAGGCGGAGAAAATAGTATCATACGCAGATATGTTTTTGCGTCACGAGTTTTTGTTCAATACGGAAAATGACCTGGATAACCTGGGGGAACCGGTGAAATATGGGCAGAAAATAGACTGGGCATACAACCCTGGCAAGGACCGTGAGTATGTATGGCAGTTTAATCGTCAGAGATATTTTGTGACTCTGGGACTAGCGTACAAGTTAACCGGTGACGAGAAATATGCCAAGTTATATGTGGAAGATTTGGAGGACTGGATTGATTCAAACCCATATACCGAGGAAGCAGAGGCTACAACCTGGCGTATTCTCGAAGCTGGTTTTAGAGGAGAATACTGGACTAGGGCTTGGAATCTTTTTGCCGGAAGCCCGTTCATAACAGCTGAGCTAACACAGAAATATTACGACTGTGTATGTGTGCACTGCGATTATATATTAAGCAGATATAATACATATAGCCTGCTTTCTAATTGGGGATTAATTGAAAATCATGGCTTGTTCATGATGGCACTTTCGCTGCCAAAATCAGAAAAGTCTCAAATGTATATAGAGAAAGCTATTGATCATGTATCAAAGCAGTGCCGTATAGCAATAGCTCCGGACGGAGTGGAATGGGAGCAAAGCCCTAATTATCATCATGAGGTAATGAATGGTCTCCTCGATGTAATAATGTATGGAAACTGGAACCAAATAGAGCTTCCTGCAATCATAAGAGATACTGTATATAAGATGTCTATGGCCAGCCTTACCTGGCAAAAGCCTAATCTTAGAGGATTCGCCATGGGTGACAGCGACGATGTAGACATCAGTAAGTTTTTGTGCAAGGCAGCCTATATTTTCCAAGATCCGGTACTAAAATGGGGCGCCCGCGATATTCCGGATATGGAGACTATATTTGACATTGGAGTTGAGGCTTGCGAATCGTTCGAAAAGTTAGAGCGCAAGGCACCTGATTATTTGTCAGCGCAATTGGCAGATACAGGTAACACATATCTGCGTTCAGACTGGAGTGAGGATGCGAATCTTTTTCACCTCCACTGTGGCACGCTTGGAGCAGGGCACGGCCATTCTGACCAGCTTCATATCGACCTTGTGGCTAGAGGTGAGGATGTGCTGGTGGATGGTGGCAGATACACATATATGGACTGCCCAAAGAGAAAAGAGTTCAAGGATCCATCGATGCATAACACTATTCGCGTAGATGGGCAGGACTTTACCATATACAAGGATAATTGGGAGAGCAGCAAGCTGTCACAGCCAGTGCGCCAGCCGGCGAAGCTGGGCGGCGACTATGAGTTTGTGCAGGCTGGACAATTAGGATACATGGACCTTGGAGTGTATGTGAATCGAAAGGTCATATACATAAGGCCTGACGTATATATCATAAGCGATGCCTGCTATGCAGACAGAGAGCATGAATACGAAGCGTATTTCCATTTTGACAGTAAAGGACATATCGATTTAGTTGATAATGTTGCAATTTTCCATGGCGCAAAAGGAGACACCAGGGTAGAGTTTTTGGGAGATGTAGACAGTAAGCATATCCGTACGCATCAGTCCAGGGGCTACAATCACGAAGAGGATAACGACTGCGTATTGCTCACTAAACATGGCAATGGCACAACTACTTTTATGACTGTTATCTATGCAGGAGATGGTAAATTCTCGTGTGAGAAGATTCCAGCTCTATCTGCACTAAAGAGAATAGAATACCCCGACCATATGGCCGAGGCTGTTAAAATCACTGTGGATAATAAAGAATACGTGGTGACTATCTGTCACCAGGAAGTAAACAGCCCGACAGATTTGATAGAAGCCGACGGCTGCTGCGGATTTGGCAACGTTATCGTCTTCGACAAGTCAGTTGAGACTGAAATAGGAAACGTGCTGTACTGGTAGAAGGAAGAAGGAAGTCACGTAGGCGGAACCATCCATCCCGTACACCTCAGCACGGATTTATCTCTTACACATGACATTTGACGCCTGTACTGCATAGGCGTCATACCAATGATTTCATTAAAATGCCGGTTAAAGCTGGAAACTGAATGGAAGCCTACTTCCTCAGAAATGTCCAGAACCGGCATTTCTGTTGTTCTAAGCAGAGCGGAAGCCTTATCGATGCGAAGCCTGTTGGTGTACTCCAGAGCACCAAAGCCCATGATTCCAGAGAAAACGCGTCTAAAATGGGTGGGACTCATGTGGCAAAGGTCTGCGAGATCCTCCATTGGATAGTCTTCAGCAAAGTTCTCTCGAATGAATGTCAACGCAGGAGCAATTGCAAGAGAGTTGTCCTGAGTAGTCATTTGTCTGACATTCTCATTTTTCTCATATATATTAAGTAATTTCATGGCGAAAGCCAAAACTAAGCCACGAACAGTGAACTGGAAATTGTTCTTTTTTCCCTGCATTTCCTTGATTATGGCATCAGTAAGATAATAAATCTCAGGATAGTCATCCTTTGGCAAAATAGCAGTGCAATTATGTAATAATTCCCTGAGATTGCTTCGGCCTGAAATCAATTCGAGCGGAAAATAGGAGGCCAAAAGCTCCTCTATATTGACGAAAATATAGGACCATTTACTTTTAGTGCCCTTTGTGCTGTATGTGGTATGGGCAATATCGTTCCCTATAATGGTGACATCGCCGGCCTTGAATGGCTGCTTTGAATCTGAGAATTCAAGAGTACCGCTGTCGCTCTCGCATATGCCTATCTCAAGACAGTTGTGAAAGTGGAGAGTACCGGATGGTACGTCGGATATGCGCCACATATCACCTGCCAAAAGGATAATTGGAAAGTACGCCGGTAGCAGATAATTTCTATATTCTATTGCTTGATGCTTTGGTCTGGCCATAGGATCACCTTTTGATTCGTAAATACTGATTTTGACCATAAATAAGGTCTGAAATCGTCAATATTGTTCATAAAGTGTGCAAAAATGCTCAAATATAATTATATATGAGTACTTATCATCATATTTAGCACAAAAAATATGAGGCGTCAACAAATCATTCAAAAATGAGCAAATACGAAAAAACCAAAAGTACATTTCTTAAACGTTTTCGTGAAAAATTAACCAAAAACCACTCTTGAAAATAGGTTAAAATGTCTAAAAAATGCAAAAAGTATGTTTGCACGATTTTTTAGATGGTCAAAATTGCAAAGTATTCATTGGGGATTGGATAGAAGTACCGGTGGTCGGTGTGTACAATTTGGACTATGAAAAAACGTTTGACACTCGTCGAAATGACGATGAACAGACTGAGAGGACGAACAAATGGCAAAATCTAGAGTAGCACAACCTAAAGCCGGCAGCGGCATGAAGGTAGTAGTGCAGACCAAGACTCCATGGAGCAAAGCTTTCAAGAGAGATTGGCAGCTTTACCTTCTACTCCTGTTTCCGATTGCGCTGGTATTTATCTTTAACTACGCTGCATACCCGGGACTTCGAATGGTATTCATGAATTACAAAGTAATGAAGGGATACGCAGGAAGCGACTGGGTAGGAATGAAGAACTTCGTAGACCTGTTTGCAGGACCTTCGAGCGCACAGTTCCTCAAAGCACTAAAAAATTCAATTGTATTTAACCTGTTAGATCTTGCAGTAGGATTTCCGATGCCGATTATCCTGGCACTGATGCTCAACGAGCTTCGATTCCAGACATTTAAGAAGGTGACACAGACAGTTCTCTATCTGCCGCACTTCCTTTCATGGGCAGTAATCGGTTCACTGGCACTTACAATGTTCCGTACCGGTTCAGGTCTAATAAATATTGTTATGACCAACTGGGGCTGGATACAGGAGGGAGTACCATTCCTGACAGAAAAGTGGCATTGGGCAGTGACTTACCTACTCATCGGAGTATGGCAGGGCATGGGCTGGGGTACCATCCTCTATCTGGCAGCGATGGCAGGTATCAGTGGAGACCTCTACGAGGCATCGTTCATCGATGGTGCGAACCGTTGGCAGAGAATATGGCACATTACATTGCCGGGAATAAAGCCTACCGTTGTAACACTTCTTATCATGAATCTTGGTCGTTTGATGGGTTCTAACCTTGAGCGACTTGAGGCATTAGATAACGCACTTGTACGTGACTTCCAGTATCAGCTGGCAGTTTACATATACGAATACGGTTTGTCTGGCCAGCACTACTCAATAGGTACTGCAGCGAACCTGTTCCAGTCACTTGTTGGATTAGCACTTGTACTTATCGCTGACCGTGTTGCAAAGGCACTCGGCGAAGAAGGACTTCTGTAGGAGGCGTGAGATGGCAAAGAGAAAAAATGACGCAGATTTTTCAGCCAGCGGAAGTCGTGCGATAAGCAAGTTTAGATTCAGTGATGTAGTAATGATGGTAATCATCGCACTTTTGTCACTGACATGTGTGGTTCCTTTCTGGCATGTAGCTGTTAAGTCAGTTTCAAGCAACGCAGCAGTGGCTGCAAAGTCGGTAACACTTTGGCCTAAGGGCTTTTGCTGGGATGCATATCAGTCAATCTTCCAGGATGGAAGTATGACACATGCTATGCTCTACAGCGTGGAGGTAACATTAATTTTTACCGCATTAGGTATGATTGCCTGCACCTGTGCAGCTTATCCGCTCTCAAAAAAGAGACTTAAGGGAAGAAAGTTCCTTACCTTCATACTTATGGTTCCTATGTACTTCAGCGCAGGTCTTCTTCCGACCTACCTTTTGTACAACAACCTGGGCAAGCCATTTTTTGAAAAAGGAATTTTGGATACCATGTGGGTACTTATCTGGCCCCTTATCTACTCACCGTACAACATGCTTATTATGAAGAATTTCTTCATATCAAATATTCCGGATGAGCTTGAGGAGTCAGCTTTCCTTGATGGAGCTACTAACTTCCAGATACTTTGGAAAATAGTACTTCCACTTTCAAAGCCAATACTTGCAACACTTTCACTGTTCTATGCAGTAGGCCGTTGGAATTCATATGCAGACAACATGTACTACATTCGTACCAACGAGCTGAAGATGGCACAGTATAAGCTGTATGAGATGATCCTGAATGCGCAGGAGGCTGCGTCTACAGCACTTACAGAGGCAACCAATATCACCTCAACACCTGAGGTATTACAGGCAGCTTCGATCATGTTCGTAACAGTACCGATTATTATCATCTACCCATTCGTACAGAAGTATTTCGTAAAGGGTACCATGGTAGGAGCTGTTAAGGGCTAATGACAATAGTGACAACTGCGGGGGAGCAGTTCACATAAAGAAAAGAAAAAAGATATTAAATATCTAAAGGAGGAAAGACATGAAGAACAACACTCTTCAGAAGCTTCTTGCTACCGCCCTCGTTGGAGGAATGGCAGTAAGCATGCTTGCAGGTTGTGGAAGCACCGCAACCGAATCATCTGCACCGGCAGCATCTACCGATGCAGCAGCAACCACCACTACTACTGATACCGCAGCACCAGCTGCAGATGCAGAAGTAGTAGCAGGTATCGATGGCTGGACAGCTTTCGACAACACAGTAACTCTTAAGATTCCGGTATATGACCGTGGTGGTGAAGTAGATGTTACCAACAACTACTGGACCAACTGGGTACAGGAGAACTTTGGTGATGCATACAACATCGACGTTGAGTTCGTAGCAATCCCAAGAGGTGACGTACTTAACGCATATGCTCAGCTTGGTAATGCTCAGGATCTTCCTACTATCCTTATGGAGTATGACTTCCCGAAGGAAGCACAGTGGGCAGATGACGGATACCTCCAGGTACTTGACCTCGTTAAGCTTCAGACCGTTGCTCCTACTTACTGGGCAATGATGGAGGAGCAGGGTACTACTGCTTACACCGATCTTAACGATACTACCTACTTTGCACTTGCAGAGAGACCTTACAACGCAACTACTTACAACTATGTAACCTTCTACCGCCAGGATTGGCTTGATGAGCTCGGACTTGAGTATCCGGCTACCTATGCTGATTCACTTGAAGTATACGCAGCAATCAAGGATGCTGGCTTAGCTGAGTATCCTGCAGGTGGTACCAAGCCTACCGGAGCAGGTGTAGATCAGAACTATGGCTACAGAAGCAATCCACAGGATGAGCGCGAGTGGGCTACCACTGGTGACTATGCTATCCCGGCACTTTCAACTGATGCTCAGAAGATGCTTCTTAAGAGACGTAACCATCTCTACAACCTTGGTTACTTCGATAAGGACTTCACCCAGAGAGAGACTACCGATGCTGAGGCAGATTTCGTAGCAGGTAAGGCATTCACCTACACCGCTTACATCGCTTCATCTATGCCAGTACTTGACAACTTCTATGAGACCAACCCGGATGCTAAGCTTTCAATCGCTGTAACTCCTGGTCTTGTAGTTGATGATGAGGGCGTTACTAACGCATATCGTCCAAACAATGCATTCGGTATGATGATTGGTTTCTCAGCACTTGCTTCAGAAGATGAGATCACTGCAGCTATGATGTACATGGAGTGGATGATTCAGCCTGAGAACCTCTTCACCATGCAGTATGGTATCGAGGGTGAGACCTTTGAGTTCGATGAGAACGGATATCCGGTAATCACCAACAACTCTGAGGGCGAGTACGCAATGGCTAACAACAATAAGGATTACTGGTGTGTAGCTATTGAGGCTAAGACTCTTGGCGACATCAAGGATGACATCAAGCTTAACATGCCTGTAGGTTACCCAGATTCTGACGTTTGGTTCGATCAGATCCTTGGCAACTACAACGGAATGGTTTCAATGGTAGATTCTGGTGTAATCCAGCCTGATTGCAACTTCGCAGTAGCAATCAACGCTGTAACTGACAACCAGGCAGCACTTCTTGGCCTCTATGAGGAGTATGCTTCAAAGCTTACTGTATGCCCAGAGGATCAGTTCGATTCACTCTATGATCAGTATGCAGCAGAGTACCTTGCAGCTGGTTACCAGGCAATCATTGATGAGAGAGGACAGGCTTACGACAACGGTCTTACCTCACATCTTAAGTAATTAACTTACAAAACAGCGTGGGAGGGGCTTTCCCTCCCGACGATTTAAACTTTTTCAGAGTAAACATCCTTTTATAAAATACAGCCCTCCGGCTGCGTGCTGGGGGGCTTTTTTTGAAAAAACTTACCGCTTATAAGCGAGAATGGAGCGATTATGGCCGGACTTATTTATGACAAAAATGAAATAAAAAGCCTGATGGACAAGATTGTGGAAAGAACCATGAGAATGGATCTGACCTGGGACTGGCCATGTGGCGTGGCATATTACGGAATTAGCTGCGCATATGAAGTAACTAAAGATGAACATTATCTTGAGCTTATGAAGGCTCGAGTTGACGAATATATAGAGCTTGGCCTGCCGAAGGTGTGGACAGTAAATGCCTGCGCAATGGGTCACTGCTTAATTACATTGTATGAAGCTACCGGCGATGAGAAGTACTGGGACATCGCGATGAGCAAGATTGATTACATTAGAAATGATGCACTTAGATTTGCAGACAACGTGCTGCAACACACAGTATCTGCTAACAATGATTTTCCAGAGCAGTGCTGGTGTGACACACTTTTCATGGCAGCTTACTTCCTGCTCAGAGTAGGCGTAAAGCTTAAGGATGAGGAGATAATCGAGGACGCACTCAATCAGTATTACTGGCACATCAAGTATCTTCAGAATCCTGATACCGGTCTTTGGTATCACGGCTACAACAATATTACCAAGGACCATATGAGTGGATTCTATTGGGGACGTGCTAATGCATGGGCAGCATACACAATGTCAAGGGTAGGACATATTCTTCCTGAAGCATATCTATATCCTAAATTCCTTGAAATTGTTGGCTCACTAAATGAACTTTTATCATCAGTGAAAATGTATCAGACCGAGGATGGATTGTGGCGCACTATTATCGATGATCCAGAGTCTTATGAAGAGATATCTGCATCGTGCGGTATAGCTGCAGCACTTGTGAACAAGGGTAATCCTCTTTACTACAAGTATATTAACAAGTCTATCGAGGGACTTAAGAAAAACCTTAGCGCCGACGGCAGAGTTCTCAATGTCTCAGGTGGTACAGCTGTAATGAGGGACCGCGAGGGATACAGAGGCATCTCGAAGGATTGGATCCAGGGATGGGGCCAGGGACTTGCGCTGGCATTTCTTGGTTCGATTATTCACTCAGGTGAGCATAGAAGCGACGGAGCACTGTAACAGATGAGATTCGATTTTGCCCAGAGGGAGCCGGAACTATTTTCTGAAATAGTAGGATATGGCTTCATAACAGAAGAAAATAGGGCAAAGGAGCCAAGCCTTAAGATATCTGAACTAAACACTGGTATGGACACTGTCTATTGGTACCGTGGTATGCAAATTACCAAGTTGGAGTCAGATGAGCTAGGCGTATACGCTAGCTGGGATGGCCTGGGCGAGATACCAGTAAGCTTTGCCACAAAGGTTGAGAGTGAAGGTAACTATAAGGTTAAGGTCACAATTGCATCGCCAGTTGATCTCAAGGAAGTCAAGGTGTTTCTCGGAAGGAGAAAGCTTGGATGGATAGGTGATTTGTCATCTGGCTTGCCAGTGACAATTGAGATGGTGACAAATATATGCCCTATCATACCTAGGACGTATTCCGTAGCACAGGATGACGATACACTAGATGTCACTGTAATAGGACGTGGAGTGAGACTTACATCGGTTGAAGTCACTAGCTGGGAGGGACCTACCATTTATATTGCAGGTGACTCTACGGTTACAGACCAAAGTGCTGATTACCCATATTTTCCAGGAGGAAGCTATTGCGGATGGGGCCAGATGCTATCAGCATATCTGGGAAGCGATATGGCGGTATCTAATCATTCACACTCAGGGCTTACAACTGAGAGCTTTAGAAGTGAAGGCCACTATGACATAATGCTTCAAAGGGTAAAACCGGGAGATATATGTCTTTTCCAATTTGGTCATAACGATCAGAAATTAGATGAGCTAAAAGCTGGCGAAGGCTACAAGGATAGGTTAATTACATACATAGAAGAGATAAAGGCGAGAGAAGCTACGCCGGTGATAGTCACTCCGCTTGCAAGAAACAGCTGGCTGGGAGGTAATGGCGGATATAACGATCTGCTTGAAGAGTATGCCGAGGTGGCTAAGCTGGTTGCCAGAGAAAATGGTGCTTATTGCATAGATCTTCATGCCAGAACCAAAGAACTTGTTGTGAAGGTGGGACGAGATCAGGCAAAGAAATTATTTTTTCCATCTGATTATACTCACAGCAACGACTATGGTGCATATCTATTTGCTTCGTATATATACGCTGGATTGTGCTACTTGGGTGTGACTGCTGAACGCAAATATTATATGTGGGCAGCGCCTGACTATAATTGTATGGAACTTCCGCATAAACCCGAAGAGCTGTCTGACGTTGCCAATCCGGATGAGGTAGATATATACGCTGAATATGCTAGATTGGATGAGCCAACCAAGAGATATGAGGCGTTTGAGTTTGTAATAAAGGCGATGAAATTTTTCGCTACGAATGTCTATAACGATATGTTTGTGGATGTAATTGGCCATGAAACCTACGCTGGAGCGGTAGAGTGCGCGTATCAAAACGGCATGATTGACGATTCGCTAGTGGAGAATAGTCATATTTTTCCTGAGAAATACATTACTGGAAAAGAATTTGTCACGGTGTTACTTTTGGGCTACAGCTCAAGGAAACCGCTTCCGGCAGAAAAGAGTAGCATGATTGATGCTGCGAAAGGTCTGGGGATTATCGGTGATGTATTTGACGAAGGTGGAAATATTACAAGAGGACAGGCGATAGACCTGTGTAAAAAACTATTTGTATAGAATAGAGGGTGAAAAAATGAGTAAAGAAAAGGGTGGTTTTACATTACCCGGTGAAGCAGGGTACGAAGAGCTGACCTTGAAGCTTGCAGAGAAGTGGGGAGCTGATGTTATAAGAGACAGCGACGGTACTGTATTATCAGATGAGATTACATCTGCAGGTTACGATATCTACTCAACAATCTGCATCATTCGTGATCACAATGAGTGGGCTAAAAAGCATATGGACAAGCTGCAGCAGTCATTTCTTATGACTGAGCCGGTAGTTGCTACTGAGGATATGCTTTTTGTGAATCTGATTGAAGGCTTTTTCGATGAGCAGTTTGAAGTAAACTGCAGCGAGGAAGCTCTGGAATATATGGAAGTATATGACAGAACTACTGGTGAAAAGCTTTCAAATGATAAGTGGACATTTGAGAAGGAGGCAGGCGTTGTTGTAGTACAGCACCCAGCTCTTTTCCATAGCTATACGGTAAGCTTTTTGGCATACAGAATCTGGGAAGAAATCTCAATGTATAACCATGTTACTAACAGCTGGACCAAGGAACACCTGATGCCTGTGGATCCTCGCTCAAAGGAGGCTGAGACCTACTTGTATGAGTGGTTAGAGCAGTGGTGCAAGGAGCATCCTGCCACTAATGTGGTTAGATTTACTTCAATGTTCTACAACTTTGTATGGATTTGGGGTTCTGATGAGAAGAATAGAAACCTGTTTTCAGATTGGGGCTCATACGATTTTACTGTAAGCCCGCAGGCACTGAAGGATTTTGAAAAGGAGTATGGCTATGCTCTTGCTGCTGAGGACTTTATCAACGGTGGCAAGCTCCATGTTACTCACATGCCTCCTACTAAAAAGCAGCGTGACTACATGGATTTCACAAATAAATATGTGGTGGAAACAGGTAAGAAGCTAGTTGACCTTGTTCATAGCTATGGCAAGAAGGCATATGTATTTTACGATGACAGCTGGGTAGGTGTAGAGCCATACAGTGACAGGTTTACGGAGTTTGGCTTTGATGGACTGATAAAGTGTGTGTTCTCTGGCTATGAACTTCGACTTTGTGCAGGCGCCAAGGTTGAAACTCATGAGCTGAGACTACATCCTTATCTTTTCCCTGTTGGACTGGGTGGACTTCCGACATTTGCACCAGGTGGCAATCCTACGTTGGATGCTAAAAAGTATTGGAAGAGTGTAAGACGAGCCCTCCTACGTCAGCCGGTTGATAGACTTGGTCTAGGCGGATATCTGCATCTTGTAGAGGATTATCCGGATTTTGTAGATTACATTGAAGAGCTGATGGATGAGTTCAGAAAAATAAAGGCTATGCATAAGAATGGTGAAGTATACACCTTCCCGTGCAAAGTTGCTGTACTTCACAGCTGGGGCAAGCTTCGCTCATGGACTCTTTCAGGACATTTTCATGAGACATATATGCATGAGCTTATCCATATAAATGAGTCATTATCGGGACTTCCTGTAGATGTAAGCTTCATCAGCTTCGATGATGTTAAAAATGGAAATCTGGCAGATTATGATGTAATTATAAATGCTGGGCGCGCTGGCTCTGCTTGGAGTGGTGGAGATAATTGGGATGACGTAGATGTCATATCAGGCATCACCAAGTGGGTGCATGATGGAGGAGTGTTCATCGGTGTTGATGAGCCATCAGCATGTCCGGGAGCAAATACTTTCTTCAGAATGGCACAGGTGCTTGGTGTCAATGAAGATGATGGCGCAAGAGTATGCCACGGAAAATGGCCGGTAGATGCGGATGACGAATTGGCTAAGAGGCTTATTCCGGAGGGAGCATCTATTAAAGGCAGAGATCATATCTATCTCACTAGCAAAAATACTAAAGTAGTGGCAGCGGATGATGAAGGCAGACCGCTCTATACAATCAATGAGTTTGGAGCAGGAAAAGGAATTTATCTGGCTGGATATGAGATTGACAACGCCAACACCAGAATGCTTTTGAATCTGCTTCTGTATGCGTGTGGCATTGATTCAGATAGCAATTATATGACCGACAGCGTAGATACTGAATGCGCGTATTACCCGGCAGACAAGATGCTTGTTGTTATTAACAATTCAGGTGAAGCAATTACTACATCTGTGGGCACAGCAAACGGCAAGAAACAGTTCACTTTGGCACCATATGAGAGTCAAATTGTAGCAGAATAAATGCTGGATTATTATCCAAGAAAGGGGCACAAATGGTTAAGGGATTTAAGATGAAATTATTTCCGGGACAGGAAGCTGAATATGAGAAACGTCATAATGAACTTTGGCAGGAAATGAAGGACATGATTCACGAGCATGGTGGAAAAAATTACACCATTTTCTTGGATAAGGAGACCTTGACACTGTTTGGATATATAGAGATTGAAGACGAGCAGCTCTGGTCAAAAGGGGCGGATACTGCAATAAATAGAAAGTGGTGGGACTTCATGGCTGACATCATGGAGACCAATCCTGACAACAGTCCGGTCTCGATTGATTTGCAACCGCTTTTTCATCTGGATTAGGAAAAAGTATCCAAATCCTCCCTCATATAATATCCCTCGGAACTTCCCCTCCGAGGGATAAATTTTTAACAATCCGCAAATTTTTAACAATGCTTAAATTTTTGCTATGTATACAATTATTTACTACTATGTACTGGATTGTGAACACATATTTTCATTGAATGACGACTTGCTTTTTCATAAAATAATGATACAGTCCGGAAGAGTTCTGGACGCACAGTTTTAGGAGGATAAAATGTCACAGATTATCGATGAAATTTACAAGATTGGTATTGTTCCGGTTATCGCACTTGATGATGCAAAGGATGCTGAGCCGTTGGCAAAGGCACTTTGTGCAGGTGGACTTCCTTGTGCAGAGGTTACATTCCGTACCGCTGCTGCTGAGGAGTCAATTCGCATTATGGCAGAGAAGTTCCCTCAGATGTTAGTAGGTGCAGGCACTGTACTTACAACTGAGCAGGTAGATAGAGCAGTAGGAGCAGGAGCTAAGTTCATTGTAAGCCCTGGTCTCAACCCAGAAGTAGTAAAGTATTGCGTAAGCAAAAATATTCCGATTGTACCAGGTACTGCTAATCCTTCAGATATTGAGATGGCACTTTCACTTGGTCTTGAGACAGTTAAGTTCTTCCCGGCTGAGCAGGCTGGTGGTATCAACTACATTAAGGCTATTGCGGCTCCTTATGGAAAGGTTCGTTTCATGCCTACCGGCGGTGTAAATGCAGATAACCTTAAGTCATACCTTGACTTTAACAAGATTGTAGCTTGCGGTGGTACTTGGATGTGCAAGAAGGATCTCATCACTAACGGTGAGTTCGACAAGATTGAGGAGCTCACCAGACAGGCTGTTGTTAACATGCTTGGATTTGAGATTCGTCATGTTGGCATCAACATGGAAGATGCTGATAGCGCACATGCTGTAGCTGATTCATTTGCACCTTTTGGATTCGCAAAGAAGGAAGGCAATAGCTCAATTTTCTGCGGTACTGCTGTAGAAGTAATGAAGATGATTGGCCGTGGTACTAAGGGTCATATCGCTATCGGTACCAACTACATGGAGCGTGCTATTTATCATCTTGAGCTTGACGGCGTGGAGTTTGATTATGATTCAGCAGTTCGCGATGAGAAGGGTCTTAAGGCAATTTACCTTAAGGATGAGATTGGCGGATTTGGCGTACATCTTGTAAGAAAATAATAGGGTTAGGTTTACAATGCCCTGAATGGATAGCAGGGCGGAAAGGATAGATTATGAATCTTAATTTAAGACCGAAGGAAGAGTGCAAGTACGATGCAGTATCATTAGGAGAGGTAATGCTTCGTCTGGATCCAGGTGAAGGCCGTATCCGTACTGCAAGAGAATTCAAGGCATGGGAAGGTGGCGGAGAGTACAATGTTATCCGCGGACTTCATAAGTGCTTTGGCATGGATACCGCAGTTATTACAGCCTTTGCTGATAATGAGGTAGGACTTCTTATGAAGGACTTCATTGAGCAGGGTGGTGTTGATACCAAGCTTATCTATATGAAGAAGACAGATGGTATTGGTCGTATCTGCAGAAATGGTATCAACTTCACTGAGCGTGGATTTGGTATCCGTGGTGCAGTAGGATGCTCAGACAGAGCAAACACCGCTATTTCACAGGCTACTCCTGAAGATTTTGATTTCGAGTACATCTTTGGTACTCTTGGCGTTAGATGGCTTCACACCGGTGGTATC
The DNA here is from genome assembly GCA_045597645.1 of Lachnospiraceae bacterium. Lineage (GTDB taxonomy): Bacteria > Bacillota > Clostridia > Lachnospirales > Lachnospiraceae > JAKSSE01. Next base: position 20,899 of record JAZLKM010000010.1, read on the forward strand.
TATGCTGCTCTTTCAGAACAGTCATGTGAGACCGTACTTGCAGCTATCAAGACCGCTAAGAAGTATGGAACCATCGTATCTTACGATCTTAACTATCGTCCTTCAATGTGGTCAGCTATCGGTGGCCAGGCAAAGGCACAGGAAGTAAATAAGGAAATCGCAAAGTATGTTGATGTTATGATTGGTAACGAGGAAGACTTTACGGCTTGCCTTGGCTTTGAAATCGAAGGAAATGATGAGAATCTTAAGACTCTTAACCTCGATGGATATAAGAAAATGATCAACAAGGCTGCTGAGACCTATCCTAACTTCAAGGCAGTAGCTACAACACTTCGTCAGGTAAAGACTGCTACCGTAAATGACTGGTCAGCAATCTGCTGGGCAGATGGTGAGATTTTTAAGGCTAAGCAGTATGACGGACTTGAGATTCTTGACCGTGTAGGCGGAGGCGATTCATTCGCTTCAGGTCTTGTATATGGGCTTATGACTACTGAGGATGCAGAGCTTGCAGTTAACTATGGTGCAGCTCATGGTGCACTTGCTATGACTACTCCTGGAGATACTACAATGGCATCAAAGAAGGAAGTTGAAGCTATTATGGGTGGCGCAGGAGCACGTGTTCAGAGATAAGGAGGACCTACTTTGGATATCAGATACAGTGCAAATCAGAAGGATGTAAAGAGATATACTACTGAAGAGCTCCGAGAGGAGTTCCATATCTCAGGTCTTTATAAGGCTGATGAAGTAGTATGTGTATATTCACACGTTGACCGTATGGTTACCTTTGGATGCATGCCGGTAAAGGAGAAAGTATCTCTCGACAAAGGCATTGATGTCTGGGGCAACTTCGGTACCAAATTTATCCTTGAGAGAAGAGAAATCGGAATCTTCAACCTTGGTGGCAGCGGAAAGATTACCGCGGATGGTACAGAGTACAAGCTCAACTACAAGGATTGTCTCTATATTACGCAGGGCAACAAGGAAGTTTACTTTGAAAGCGATGATGCAGCGAACCCGGCAAGATTCTATATGGTATCAGCACCGGCACACTGCGCATACGAAAACAAGCTTATCACTATAGAGCAGGCTAATCACAGACCGCTTGGAGAGAAGAAGCTTGCAAATGAGAGAACTATCAATCAGTTTATTCATCCGGATGTACTTAAGACCTGCCAGCTTTCAATGGGTATGACAGAGCTTAAGGAAGGATCAGTATGGAATACCATGCCGGCTCACACTCATGAGCGTCGTATGGAGATTTATACATACTTCGAGATTCCGGAGAATCAGGTTGTATTCCACATGATGGGAGAGCCCACCCAGACCAGACACTTGGTAATGCAGAACTTTGATGCAGTAATCTCACCATCATGGTCAATCCATTCAGGAGTCGGAACCTCCAACTACACCTTTATATGGGCAATGGGAGGCGAAAACATGGAATTTGACGACATGGATAACCTCAAACCAACAGAATTGAGATAGGAATCTATGACATCGGAAGCAATTCCGAGCATGCTTGCATGCATGAGGAATTGCTTATGATGGCAGAAGAGGGACGAGCGCAATCTCTGATTGGCGCGAGCCCCTCACCCGGGTGATGCCGCGTGCGACATTACCCGGGTGGATTCCTAACTTGTAGGAACTCCACCTTTACCCGGGTGGCCCCCGACGATAGTTAGGGTGGATTCCAACTTGTAAGGCCCCCGCCTTCACTTAGGAGGTTCGAACTACGGAGTTAAAATTGTTTCATAAAAAAGAAGGAGAGTAATATGAGCGATTTTATTAATTTTTCACTTAAGGGCAAGGTTGCTCTTGTAACCGGCGCTTCTTATGGAATCGGATTCGCAATTGCATCTGCATATGCAGAGGCAGGCGCTACCATCTGCTTCAACGACATTAAGCAGGAGCTCGTTGACAAGGGTATCGCAGCATACAAGGAGAAAGGCATTGATGCTCACGGCTATGTATGCAACGTATGTGATGAAGATGCTGTAAATGCAATGGTAGCTCAGATTGAGAAGGAAGTAGGAGTAATTGATATCCTTGTAAACAATGCAGGTATCATCAAGAGAATCCCAATGACCGAGATGAGTGCAGCAGATTTCCGTCAGGTAATCGATGTAGACCTTAACGCACCATTCATTGTATCAAAGGCAGTAATTCCGTCAATGATCAAGAAGGGCCATGGTAAGATTATAAACATCTGCTCAATGATGTCAGAGCTTGGTCGCGAGACCGTTTCAGCATATGCATCAGCAAAGGGTGGACTTAAGATGCTCACCAGAAACATTTGCTCAGAGTACGGTCAGTACAACATTCAGTGTAACGGCCTTGGACCTGGTTATATTGAGACACCTCAGACTGCACCACTTCGTGAGATTCAGCCTGATGGATCACGTCATCCATTTGACCAGTTCATCTGCGCTAAGACTCCAGCAAACCGTTGGCTTAAGCCAGAAGAGCTTACTGGTCCAGCAGTATTCCTTGCATCAGAGGCATCAAACGCAGTAAATGGCCACATCCTCTATGTAGATGGTGGTATCCTCGCTTATATTGGCAAACAACCCGAGTAATTCTACGAAGTAGAATTACTCATCGACGACTCGAATGTCATTATGCTTTAAAATGACATGAGGTCGTCGGAACTCGCGCCAGCGAGTTCGTTCCTTGATATACAAGTCGACGCCTATACAGAGGTTGAGGCTTCTTAAAAAAGAGTATGAAAATGTAAAATTGGCGCGTCGCAGGAGTGCGGCGCGCTTTTTTATTGCTTTTGCACGAAATTACCACCCACATCCACAAATCAGAATATCAAGAGGTAAAAATATTGCTAGCAAATGGGTATATCCCTATAATAAAAAACAGGCGTAGTAATATAAGGAGATATAATGGATTGGTTTAAATCAAGATATGAAAAAGAATTAGATGGCATTATTCAACGAATAGAGATGAATATGTCAAATAACTATAAAGACAATGCAAAAGAGGGACTTAGAGAATTAGAGCAAAGTCTGAACCAGTTTAAAGAAGATGGCTCTTTGAAGAGAAAGTCAGTAAAGCGATATGAAGACATTTTGGCTACATTCCAGCAGCGAATGCAGAAGGGCTATGGGCACACGGAGCAAAAACCGGGCAGATAACAAGTAATTTAAGATTTAGTAAGTGGTCTGGTGAAAAACTTCTTGGGGACAGTAATGCAGTGAAGATACTAATAATATATTTGATTATAATAAACATCATTACTTTTGCGGTGTTTGCTTGGGATAAGCTCGCTGCAATAAAAGGCCAGTGGAGAGTGCGAGAATCAACTCTTTTAGGCCTTACATTCACAGGTGGCTCTTTAGGGGCGCTTGCCGCTATGCTGCTTGCGCGTCATAAGATAAGAAAACCAACGTTTGCAGTGGGGGTACCCTTCGCACTTGTTATTCATATGGCATTTGTTATTTGGATGATAAGAATAAAATGATTGTAACGTGGCAATATGATGTAAGCATGTGCTGATAATAAAAAATGAAAAGAAAAAATCTACTTTAGGGAACAGAAAAGATATATAGGAAGAGGTAAAAATGTTAAGGGATAATTTTGAAAAGTTATATTTTGAAGGGAATTATAACTGCGCAGAGACAATTCTTCGCGCGGCAAATGAATACTATAACCTGCAGCTACATGATAGAGACATGATCATGGTTGGAGCTTACGGTGCCGGTATACAAAGTGGAAATACTTGTGGTGCCATTCTTTCGGCTGCAGCAGTCCTCTCGATGAAATATGTAGAGGCAAAAGCCCATGAGAGCCAGGATATAAAGCCGGTGGTAGGTAAGCTGCTGCGCAAGTTTAAAGAAAAGTATGGTTCGACTTTGTGCAAGGATATAAAACCACTGTCTTTTAAGCCAGAGTATAGATGCCGTGAGACTATAATTGCAGCATGCGATATTCTCGAAGAAACTATTAAAGAATACGAGGAAGAAAAGTCAAAAAATGAAGTATGATGCATTCATTAGCTACAGGCATGTACCGCTGGACATGTACGTGGCAAAAACTCTACACAAAGAGCTTGAAACATATACTCTTCCTAAGCGACTACGAGAATCAGGTAAAAAATCAAAGGTTGATAGAATTTTTAGGGATAGGGATGAGCTACCTCTTTCCAGTGATTTAACAGCATCTATACAGGAGGCGCTCGAAGGCTCCGAATTTTTGGTAGTCATATGCAGTCCAAGTCTACTACAGTCGGAGTGGTGCATACGAGAGATAGAGTACTATAAGTCTGTTCATGGACACGACAGAATATTCGCGGTACTCGCCGAGGGAGAGCCGGAAGTGTCTTTCCCTAAGGAACTGCTTGAATACGAGAGTGTCATGGTAGCAGAGAATGGCACTGTCTATAGGAAAATAGAGAAAATAGAGCCACTCGCTGCTGATGTCAGAGGAAATAATAAGAGGGAAATAAAGCGTAAAATCAAGGAGGAGAGTCTACGCATTCTTGCTCCTATTTTTGGCGTAACATACGATGACCTCAGGCAAAGAAATCGCGAGCGAAAGAAAAAGCGATTAACTACTATTCTCTCGGCAGCTTTTGCTGGAACAATAGCATTAACTGTAGCATTTACACTGCTGACCACTAAGCTTATTTCTCAAAAGAAGGAAGTGGATGCCGCTAAGGTGACGCAACTCATAAACGAATCAGAGCAAAAGCTGGCGGAAGGCGATAAAGATGAGGCGGTGCGACTAGCTAAGGAAGCGTTAGCTATTTCGGATGACGATGAAACGCAGTATGCCTTAAATAAGGCCACGGGTGCCTATAACCAGGAGGGAGTGTTTGAGCCCTACACTCAGATTGATGTGGGGAGCGGTGTGTATAGTATGTTTTTGTCGCCAGACAGAAACAAAGTCGTGGTATCGACTTATGACTCGAGCCTGTACTTCATAGATACCCAAACCGATGAGTATGCGCAGAGGCTGGCCTCTGGACAGGTAGTACTTGATCAGGACAATTTTATATTTCTGGACAATGACCACATAATCTTTGGATATTGGGGGTCGACATATACGCTTGATTTGCAGAGCGGAGAAGTGGGCGATTTTTGCGACTTTGAAGGCTCAATATACGCTGATAGCAATCGCGAAAAGTTTTACATAGTTACTGATGGTGGGATAGCCGGATACAATTTTGCAGATCAAAAGAAGGTTTTTGAAATCCAGGCTCCGGTTACGAGTGATTATAAGCTTGGAATATCACCGGATGGAAAACATCTTGCTGCGGCACCACATTTTTATGAGGACGGGGCCAATGTGGTCGTAGTAGATACGCAGGCGAGAAAAGTTGATGTATATAAAAACAGGTTAGGTGATTTGGTTGTTGCAATAGCAGCATCAAATGATAGCTTTTATGCATCGGTAGTGGATAATCTGTACACAGACGGGGATTCACAATCGCATTTTGTGGCACTAAGCTTTGATGACGGAAGCGTTTTGTGGGAGACCGACAGTGAAGCAGGTGTGTACGGCAGCCCGACTTACTATGAGATAGACGGTGAGGAATACCTTTTTACAAACCGTTCCTCAGGACCTACTACATATGATGCTAAGAATGGAAAAATCCTGCACTCAGCGATGATTAATGCGCTGATGCTTCCACCGTGTCATTCAGGAAAAGACGACTTATATTACATTTCCACTATGGATGGATATCTGTATTCTTATGAAGTGTCTACGGGCAAGTGTGAGATGTTTAATACGATTTCGGAACGCCCCGGAGACTATGTATATGCAGGCGTTGTGACAGAAAATGCAATATGCTACTTCATAAATGGAACGGATTATGTCGCTGTATATAAGCCGCACCACAGTGGTGACAGAGAGGAATTTGATGAAGGGCAGCTTCAGAAAATTCTGGCATCACAAGATTTTGTCTCGTTCGAAGATGACTGCTTTTCGTACTACGCCCCAGGGGAAAATATGACGCCACCAGAGGGTGAGCTAGGCTCATATGTGGTGCGCTCCCATGATGAAGAGCATTTCATGTGTTATGACCTGGAAAATGAGGGAATACGTCTATACCAAGCTGTGGATAATAAGCTTATTGCAACCATACCGGTAAAGGGGACTACAGCTTCGACGATTCTATTTTCCACAGATGATAAGCTGGCGTTAGTATCTACTCAAAAAGGTGATCTATTTATCTATGATGCTGACACAGGTGAGTCGCTGACAATGCAAAAATCGTACTATACCGCCACATTAAATGCGTTTCCAATGGGAGATGGCGGGTATGGGATTAATACCGCCCAGGCTGTATATGTGCTGGATGAAAATCTGAATCCAATACTCCAGTTAAGCAGGCAACCTGACAGCGTGATACTTGGGTATGACATGTCTGGAAGAGCATTTATCTTACAAAGCGACGATGGAGCGTATGCCGTGCCATATGATGGAAAATAGTGGCAGGAAACTTGATTTTGCAGTTGATGGATTGTATTATATTTTTGTTGTTTGTATTTACATGCAAAGGAGAAAATTATGTATAACGAAGAGTACAAGCGTTGGTTAGCAGCAAGTTTTGATGATGCGGATTTGATGCCGGAGCTTCTGAAAGTTCAGGGCAATGATGATGAAATAAAAGATCGATTTGCTGTAGCACTTAAGTTTGGTACTGCAGGACTTCGCGGTGTACTTGGCGCAGGTACTAATAGAATGAATATCCCGGTAGTACGTCAGGCTACACAGGGACTTGCGAACTGGGTGAAGACTCAGGGCGGTCATCAGACTGTAGCAATCAGCTACGACTCAAGACTTAAGAGTGATACATTTGCAAAGGCCGCAGCAGGAGTACTCGCTGCAAACGGCATCAATGTACGTATCTACGATGCGCTTATGCCAGTACCAGCACTTTCTTTTGCTACCAGATATTATAACTGCAACGCAGGTATCATGGTAACCGCATCGCATAACCCTGCAAAATATAACGGTTATAAGGCTTACGGACCAGATGGATGTCAGATGACTGACGATGCTGCAGCGGTTGTATATGCAGAGATTCAGAAGACGGATGTGCTTACTGGGGCAAAATATATATCATTTGCCGAGGGGGTAGAGAAGGGACTTATCAAATTCGTAGGCGATGACTGCAAGGATGCATTCTACGCAGCAATCGAGGATAGACAGGTTAGACCGGGACTTTGCAAGACTGCAGGACTTAAGCTTGTATACTCACCACTTAACGGTTCAGGTCTCGTACCGGTAACCAGAGTACTTAACGATATTGGTATCACTGATATTACCATCGTGCCGGAGCAGGAGTATCCAAACGGATATTTCACCACTTGCTCATATCCGAATCCAGAGATATTTGAGGCTCTCAAGCTTGGACTTGAGCTTGCAAAAGAGCAGGGCGCAGACCTAATGCTCGCTACAGATCCGGATGCAGACCGTGTAGGTATTGCGATGAAGTGTCCGGATGGCTCATACGAGCTTGTGTCAGGAAACGAGATGGGAGTACTTCTTCTCGACTATATCGCAGCAGGCCGTATCGAAAAGGGAACAATGCCGAAGAATCCAGTAGCAGTAAAATCACTTGTTTCTACTCCACTTGCTGATGCTGTAGCAGAGCACTACGGTGTAGAGCTACGCAATGTACTTACCGGATTTAAATGGATTGGCGACCAGATTGCAGGCCTTGAGAGTGCAGGTGAGGTAGACAGATTCATCTTCGGATTTGAGGAGAGCTACGGATATCTTGCAGGACCATATGTACGTGACAAGGATGCTGTAGTAGCATCGATGCTTATCTGCGAGATGGCAGCATATTATAGAAGTCAGGGCAGCTCAATCAAGCAGCGCCTTGAGGAAATCTACAAGGAATATGGCAGATACCTCAATAAGGTAGACAGTTTCGAGTTCCCAGGTCTCACCGGTATGGACAAGATGGCAGGTATCATGAATGACCTTCGCACCAACCCACCAGCTCAGTTCGGTGACTACAAGGTAACCAAGGTTATCGACTACACCAAGCCGGAGATTACAGGCCTTCCATCAGCTAATATCCTCGTATTCGAGCTTGATGGCGCAACCGTAATCGTACGTCCTTCAGGTACCGAGCCGAAGATTAAGACCTATTACACTACAAAGGGCAAGGACCTTGCAGAGGCAGAGGCTGAGAAGGAGAAGCTTTCAGCAGTACTTAAGCCGATACTGTCATAATATTAAATAATGAAAAAGGAGACTCGTATGAGTCTCCTTTTTAGTTTACGCCAGCTTCGCCATATCCAGCTGCTGCATGGTTCCGGCCATGCCATTTTCATATAGGAAAATGCCACTTCGGCGGAGATATGCAGAAGCCTGGGATGCGGTTGTGTCGGTCATATGGTAATTGGTGGCAGCGCTGCCGAGGTACATGGCGCCAATGCCAAGCTCTTTTAAATTTAGGAGCTTCTCTGTGCCGTCAGCCATGACCTGCCATACTTTGAGGCGGTCGAAAATGCTGTCATTTTCATCTATCCAGCCGTTGCCATCCTCATCGTATTTGGCAAGGTCCTTAAATCCATTGCCAGATAGGGCACCAAAGAGCTCAGAACCATCATCGATTTTGCCATTGTCATCCTTATCAAGGGCTAAAAAGCCACTGGATGCAGATAGACCAGAGATTGATTCAACCTTACCGTCGCAGTCCAGGTCGAACTTAAAGTCAAAGCTGCCGAGCTCAGTAGGGCAGTTGTCCAGGTTGATTACCAACGGATCCAGATATTCATACTGGGAGAATTGCTCCTTATATTCACACTCAAAGCTGCGGCTCAGACTGAAAGAAGCATCAAAGTCAATTTCGCGGCCATCGGCGGTGCAGACTTTTCCGGTGGTAGTGAAAGTGGTGCACTCCGATTCTGAATAGCTGAATGTATTCTCATGATAGACAGACACCATACTACCGGAGCCTATTGTGTCGATATTTCCGCCACCTGAATATGGGGAGGATAGAGTGTTAACATAGTCTTCTCCGAAAAAGTGGCGCAGGAAATAGTCCAGTAGATTGTGTCTGATGCGAGCCAGAGCAGAGTGGAACTCTGTCCTAATGTCAGGATGGGCGCTTACGCCTTGAGTCTGACTATCGTACAGGTCCTTCAAGTTAGCCATTGTGTTGGAGAATTCGTCACCGGTAGAGTTGTCGAATACGTCATCCGAATTGGCTGGGGATTTTGTGGGTGTCCCAAGGGACGATGTGGTGGTCACGCCACTCAGAGAAGAGAAGCGCGTGATTTTGAGCGATGATGTGGCGCGATTGGATGACGCCATATCCATGCTGTAATCAGATATTTTCATAGAAACCTCCTGAATTCCGTCGCAAAGGCGACAAAAATAAAAGAAAGGCGAGACGAAAACTGTCCATATTTTCGCCGGAGTGATTGCAGCAATAAAAAAACACGGCAACCAAGTCTATGATTTAGACATGCTCCTGGCCTTCCGTGGTGTAAATTCCTTCCGTGAAATTCAGTTGTACAAATAATATCGGAAAAAATAAGCAAAACTTTATAAACATTTTCCCATCAAGTGTGTTATAGTAATAAGAACTTTTGGTTTGAGCTTTGGAGGCAAAAATGAACCTATCAATTACAGGAAGCTTAGGAAGCGGCAAAAGCAGTATATGTAAGGAACTTATTGCGATGGGGTACGAGGTGCGCTCATCTGGAGATATTTTCCGAAGTATAGCAGCTGAGAAAGGCATTTCAGTAGTAGAACTAAATGAGTTGGCAAAGCAGGATCGCACTATTGACGATTTGATTGATGCGCGCACAAGAGATCTTGGCAAGAGAAGTCAGGATGTTATTTTTGACTCTAGAATAGGTTGGAACTTTTTGACAGAGAGTTTCAATATTTTTGTATATGTTGATTTGGATGAAGCAGCCAGAAGAGTATTCAATGATACTAATAGGAAGTCAGAGGCGTACTCTGATGTCGAAGAGTGCAAGAATGCCCTCTTTAAGCGTCAACACCTTGAGAATGACCGCTATGCCGAGCTCTATGGCATAGACTATTATGATGTGCACAATTATCATCTCGTGCTTGATAGCACTAACTGTACACCGGGAGAGCTGGCAAAGATGATAGATGCAGCATACAAGGAATTTAAGACAGCACCGTTTGAACTTAGATATATGACAGAGGAATTGGAGGCAAAGATTCTGACCCAGTCAGATTCTAATTGCATGCTCCATGGTTAATCACATGAAGACAACATCATTCGAAGAAATCAAAAACTATTCAAATTATAACTTTGTTCCGGTGGCCAAGGAAGTGCTTGCTGATAGTATTACACCTATCAACATACTTAAGCGCTTGGCTGCCGACAAAGAAAATTTCTATCTACTCGAGTCCGTAGAATCTAACGGACAGAGATCCCGTTATTCATTCCTTGGATACGAGCCCAGATGCCGCGTCTATGGCAAAAATCATGTGGCGACTATCGTATGGCCTAGCGGCAATGAGGAGAGACTCCCCGGCGAGGCTGTAGAGGAACTTAAAAAAATAATAGCGCAGCATAATGCACCCAGGATTCCGGATATGCCAATATTTACCGGAGGTTTTGTGGGCTATTTTTCATATGAAATGATAGGTTATGCAGAACCAAAGCTTAAGCTCAAGGAAAATGGGGTAAATGACTTTGACCTGCTGCTTTTCGATAGAGTCATCGTATATGATCATCAGATGCAAAAGCTTCTGCTTATAGCAAACTGCAATCCAAGTGAGGGCAGAGGCAGCTACGAGGCGGCTTTGTCTGAGATTCGTCGAATGGAGAGATATATTTTCTCAGATTCTAAGATCGATGAAAGTATATTTAAGATAGCGCCGGAGGATTTGGAGCCTGAATTTACCTGCAACTGTACGCAGGATGAATATGAGGATATGGTTCGAAAGACCATAGACTATATTCATGAAGGTGATATTTTCCAGGCTGTTGTCTCTAGAAAGTTTAAGGCACCTTATCATAGCAGTCTTCTTAGTGCATACAGAATGCTAAGGACAATGAATCCGTCGCCGTATATGTATTTCATGAATATCGGTGGCATGGAGATAACCGGTGCATCGCCGGAAACCATGGTTCGTCTGCAGGACGGTGAGATCACTACATTCCCTGTGGCAGGAACAAGGCCTAGGGGTAAGGACGATGCCACAGACCAGGCTCTCGAGAAGGAGCTTATGGCTGATGAGAAGGAGCTGGCAGAGCACAACATGCTGGTTGACCTGGCCCGCAACGATGTTGGCCGTATTGCTGACTACGGCAGTGTATATGTGGCTGAATATATGGCCATTCACAGATTCTCTAAGGTAATGCATATAGCATCAACCGTAAAGGGGCAGCTGGCTGACAATAGGGAGAGCTACGACTGCATCACAGCACTGCTACCTGCAGGTACATTGTCCGGCGCACCTAAATTTAGGGCTTGCCAGATAATTGATGAGCTGGAAAAAGAGTACAGAGGTGTCTATGGAGGCGCCATAGGCTATATTGATTTCAGTGGAAATCTGGATGTGTGCATCACCATCCGTACAGCTGTAAAATACGATAATACAGTATACGTACAGGCTGGAGCCGGCATTGTGGCTGACTCAGTGCCTGCCAATGAATATCAGGAGTGCGCTAATAAGGCAGGAGCCGTAATCGAGGCAATCAAGAGAGCAGGGGAGGTAGGCTGATGATATTACTTATTGATAATTATGACAGCTTTTCCTACAACCTGGTGCAACTGATTGGAAAATTGCTAAAAGAAACCGGCGAAGAGATTCGAGTTATTAGAAATGACGCAATGACAGTAAGCGAGATTGAGGCCGAGAATCCTCGCGCAATCATTCTTTCACCTGGACCAGGCAGACCTTGCGATGCCGGTGTATGTGAGGATGTGATAAGGGAATTGTCAGAGAAGATTCCGATGCTTGGAATCTGCTTAGGTCATCAGGCAATATGCGAGGTGTTTGGAGCGACAGTTACCTACGCTAGGACTCTCATGCACGGAAAGCAGAGTAAGATAAGTCATACAGACGATTCGCTTTTTGAAAATGTATCGGAGCATCCTGTAATAGCTCGATATCATTCACTGGCAGCAGATCCTGATACAATGCCGGATTGTCTGGAAATCCTTGCCACTACAGACGATGGTGAGGTAATGGCTGTAAAGCATAGGACACGCATGGTATATGGAATGCAATATCATCCCGAGAGTGTACTTACTCCAGAGGGTGAGCAGATGGTGAAAAATTTCCTTCACCTTGGTTAAGTGTAGCAGCAATATTGATTAGTAACGAAACGGAAAGTCCGGTTCGATGTGGTCATGGTCCGACAGGGCTCAGGAGGATAACTGCATGACATGGCGATGGCGACGCTAATTCTGGTAGATGATTGAAACTAATTTTCCACATAGAAGGAGCGTATAAAATGATTAGAGATGCACTTGAAAAAGTAGTAAATGGACAAAACCTCACTTCCGATGAGGCGTATGAAGTAATGCTTGAGATGATGAGCGAGGACTCAAGCCAGATGCTTACAGCAGCATACCTTACTGCACTTCGCATGAAGGGCGAGACCATTGAGGAAATCACAGGATCAGCAAGAGGTATGCGTGAGCGCGCGATCCGTATCCTTGATGACGAGGAAGTTCTGGAGATAGTTGGTACAGGTGGAGATAAGGCCAACTCATTTAACATATCAACTGCGAGTTCACTGGTAGTCGCAGCATATGGTATTCCTGTGGCAAAGCATGGCAACCGCAGCGTATCATCAAAGTGTGGCGCGGCAGATGTACTTGAGTCACTGGGAGCAAAAATTACCATGACTCCACTTCGTTGTACTGAGGTGCTTAAGGAGACTGGCTTTACATTTATGTTTGCACAGGTATACCACAGTGCCATGAGATTCGTAGGACCGGTACGTAAGGAGCTTGGACTTAGAACAATCTTCAACATTCTTGGACCTCTCAGCAACCCGGCAGGAGCATCATATCAGCTTATGGGTGTATACTCAGCGGATCTTGTTGAGCCAATGGCAAAGGTACTTATGAATCTTGGAGTTAAGCGCGGAATGGTAGTATACGGTACCGACTGCCTTGATGAGATATCACTTTCAGCTAAGACACTGTGCTGCGCTTTTCATGATGGTGAGATGGAGTCATTTGAGTTCGATCCGAAGGATTATGGATTTGAGCTGTGCACCAAGGATGACCTTGTAGGTGGCGATCCTACAGAAAATGCACAGATTATCAGGGACATTTTTGATGGTCAGAAGGGACCAAAGAGAGATGCTGTCGTACTTAACTCAGCTGCCTGCATTTACATGCTGGAGGAAGGTACCTCTATGGCAGAGGCTATCAAGAAGGCGCAGGATGTCATCGACTCAGGCAAGGCAAAGGCAAAGCTTGCAGAGTTCGTAGAGGCAACAAATAAGTAAGACTATGATATTAGATGATATAGTAGCAAAAACAAAACTGCGTGTAGCCGAAGAAAAGGCGGCAGAGTCCATCGAGAGTGTAAAAAATAGAGCTCTTGGTACCCACAGTAAGCTTCCGGCCTTCGCTTTTGAAAATGCATTACGAGGCGAGGATATTGGCTTTATCTGTGAGGTGAAAAAGGCATCGCCGTCAAAGGGACTTATTGCTCCGGATTTTCCATATGAGCAGATTGCGATTGAGTATGAAAGAAGCGGCGCAGCATGTATATCATGCCTGACTGAACCATACTTTTTCCAGGGAAGTGACGAGTACCTTAAGGCAATAAAGCGCAGAGTAAATATTCCAGTAATCCGCAAGGACTTTGTCATTGATGAATATCAGATATATCAGGCTAAGGCCATGGATGCAGATGCGGTGCTTTTGATATGTGCCATCCTGGATGACCAGCAGCTAAAGGACTATTTAGCGCTTGCAAAATCATTGGGGCTTTCTGCTCTGGTTGAGACTCACGATGAGGAGGAGATGCGCAGAGCACTTGCAAGCGGCGCTACGCTTATTGGTGTAAATAATCGTAACCTCAAGGATTTTACAGTGGATATCAATAATAGCACCAGGCTTCGTGCAATGGTGCCGCCTGAGATCACATTTGTAGCTGAGAGTGGTATTAAGACCGGCTCAGATATCAAGGTTCTGAAGGAAGCAGGTGTAAATGGTGTTCTGATAGGTGAGACATTGATGCGATCTCCTGAGAAGACCAAAATGCTGGGAGAGCTTGGCGGAGCCAAGGTCAAAATCTGTGGGCTCACAAGGTTGGAAGATATTGACGCTGTGAATTATGCAAAGCCGGACTATATAGGATTTGTTTTTGCAAATACAAGGCGTAAAGTGGAAGATAGGCAGGCTCAGATACTTAGAGCCAGACTTATGAACCCCATTAAAGCTGTGGGGGTCTTCGTAAATGAGCCTATTTCCCACATCGTACAGCTGGTAAAAAACGAAATAATCGATTTGGTCCAGATACATGGTGACGAAAGCGAAGATTACATAGAGTGCCTGATGGATAAGGTGGACATACCTGTTATTAAGGGGATTAGAGTCACTGGAAAGAGCGAGATTTCCTATGCCATGGCATGTGAGACGGATATGGTGCTACTTGATGCCTATAGGCAGGAAATGTACGGCGGCACGGGTGAGGAGTTTGACCATAACCTGATACCAGGCAATTTCAGAAAGTACTTTTTGGCAGGTGGAATCACACCAGAAAATGTACGCGGCGTAATAAAGGAATATCATCCGTATTGTGTGGATGTATCAAGCGGTGTTGAGACAAATGGTCTTAAGGACCGCGACAAGATAATTAGACTCGTAGAGGAAGTGAGGGCAAGTTATGAGTAAGACCGGACGATTCGGTGAATACGGCGGCCAGTATATACCAGAGACATTGATGACAGCTATCCATGAGCTGGAGGCTGCCTATGAGCATTATAAAAATGATCCGCAGTTCATAGCAGAGCTGGATGATCTGATGAAAAATTATGCAGGTCGTCCTTCTAATCTGTATTATGCAGAAAATATGACCAAGGACTTGGGCGGAGCAAAGGTATATCTAAAGCGTGAGGATTTAAACCATACAGGTTCGCACAAGATTAATAACGTACTAGGTCAGGTTCTCTTGGCGAAAAAGATGGGTAAGACCCGAGTAATCGCTGAGACAGGTGCAGGACAGCATGGAGTTGCAACCGCTACTGCAGCGGCTCTTATGAACATGGAATGTGAGATTTTCATGGGCAAGGAGGATGTAGAGCGCCAGATACTTAACTGCTACCGCATGGAGCTTTTAGGGGCAAAGGTACACGCAGTTACCTCAGGCACTCAGGTTCTTAAGGACGCTGTAAATGAGGCAATGCGCGAGTGGACCAGACGTTGCGATGACACTCTCTATGTACTTGGTTCAGTAATGGGACCACATCCATTCCCGACTATCGTTAGAGATTTTCAGAGTGTTATCGGAAAAGAAATTAAGGCTCAGCTTCAGGAAAAGGAGGGCAGACTGCCGGATGCTGTTATCGCATGCGTAGGTGGCGGCTCAAATGCAATGGGAGCGTTCTTTGATTTCATACCGGATGAGAGCGTAGAGCTTATCGGATGCGAGGCAGCAGGACTTGGCGTAGATAATCCTAAGAATGCGGCTACAATTGCAAATGGTAGCACCGGTATTTTCCACGGAATGAAGTCTATTTTCTGCCAGGATGAATATGGCCAGATTGCACCAGTTTACTCAATATCAGCAGGTCTGGACTATCCGGGAATTGGACCGGAGCATGCTATGCTCCACTCTACCGGACGTGCAAAGTATGTGCCGATCACTGATCAGGAGGCTGTAAATGCGTTTGAGTATCTCTCAAGAGTAGAGGGTATCATACCTGCAGTAGAGAGCTCTCACGCTGTGGCATATGCTCTTAAGTATGTACCGACACTTTCAAAGGACAAGATTGTAGTCATCAATATCTCTGGTAGAGGTGACAAGGACGTGGCTGCAATTGCTAGATATCGCGGGGTAGAAATCTATGAGTAAAATAGCTGATGCATTTAAGAACGGTAAGGCGTTCATTCCATTTTTGACTGGTGGAGACCCGACTCTTGATGTTTCTAAGGAAATCATCTTGCAGATGCAGGAGCAGGGCGCAGACCTTATTGAGATAGGTATACCATTTTCTGACCCCATCGCAGAGGGACCAGTCATCCAGGAGGCCAATGAGAGGGCACTGGCAGCTGGCTGCACCACAGACAAGCTTTTCGATATGCTGGCTTCTATCAAGGACCAGATAAGGGTTCCGCTGGTATTTTTGACATATGTAAATCCAATTTTCACTTATGGTCCAGAGAAATTCATGACCAGATGCAACGAGTGTGGCATTTCAGGTGTCATTGTTCCTGATCTTCCGTTTGAGGAGAAGGGGGAGATTGCAGATGTGTGCAAGGCTCATGACATCGATATGATTAGCCTTATCGCGCCTACTTCAAATGATCGTATCAAGATGATTGCAAAGGAGGCTACAGGCTATATCTATTGCGTATCATCAATGGGTGTAACTGGTGTGAGAAGTGAGATTACAACCGATATCGCAGGTATGGTGTCTTTGGTACGTGAAGTCACTGACGTTCCGGTAGCAATAGGATTTGGTATCTCGACTCCTGAACAGGCAGAGGCTATGGCTGCTGTATCAGACGGAGCCATCGTGGGTAGTGCTATCGTGAAGATGATAGGTGCAAACGGAGTGGACAGCCCTGCTGTTGTAGGACAATATGTTGCAGATATGAAAGCTGCTGTGATGAAGGCATAAAAAAATTAAAAAAGATATTGACATCACATATGGTGTTTGATATTATAGTCAAGTCGCTTGGGAACAAGCGCAGATGCGGAAGTGTCGGAATTGGCAGACGAGCAAGACTAAGGATCTTGTGACTGCAAAGTCGTGTGGGTTCAAGTCCCATCTTCCGCATAAAAAATGAGAGTAGGTACATTCGTACCTACTCTTATTTTTTTCGCCGAGGAGTCCCTTGAAGCCCATGGGCTCAAGGTCTCCTCGGCGCATGAGCGCCTTCGTCGGTCGGTTCGGTGGAAAAAAGGTCCACTGGACCTTTTTCTGTTTCCACCTCACCCCATCTTTCGCATTACTAGGTGGAGAAAATGGGCTTCTGTTTCAGGTTGATGGAGTTGCATACAACAAATATGGCGTGTGCTGGTGGATTTGATGTTACGATTCGTATCATAATGTGACGGATAGATTCTTTTAACTGTTTTTGTCCTTTGATAGCTTAAAAATTGCCATAGGCAAGAAAGCGAGGACAAAAGCATGAGTAAAAAAGGAAGAAAAAATGTAAGGCGAGGACTGTTGTTTGAAGCATT
>JAZLKM010000011.1:0-22930 GCA_045597645.1 Lachnospiraceae bacterium
AAAGAAGCACAGAAAATGGAAAAAATGGCGCAGAGAAAAATAGAAGATATTGAAAATGATACTGAGTATAGTTCTTATGAGTACATTTCTGTTGTGGATAGAATAAATCAGAAAGAAAAGGATGCTGAAGGCGAAAAAGAACCTCTTAGGCTGATTGCTATGGATAGAAATGGTATCAGACTTATTAATGATGAAACACATGAATATGAGTGGGAAATAAAATTTAGTAGTGAGGAAGAGTATAGAAAAGCTGCTAAAATTATGAACTGGGCCGGCAAAAATCCGAATATTCATTTAGGAGCAGCTGACAAGAGTCAGTGGCTTGATTTCCTAAACGGAAAGATGAGCGAAGGTAATTTTAAAAATATCTTAAAGTCTCAGGAGGTATAGGTGATGAATGTAGGCAATATAGGAAATGCTTACGGAGCATATAATTATACAAATAAAGTTCGGAATAATAATGGTAAATCTTTTGGAGCGGCAATCGGAAATGTAACAGAGATGCCAAGCCCGAACCTTACTTTGCATATGTCAAAAGAAGGTGATGTTGAGAAGTCAGTTGGAGCTTGGGCAAATCCAAATGCGGGTCGCAGTATTACCCTGTATCAACCTCAGGATTATGATCCGGCGAACCCAGTTTATAAAATGAAAATCTGGGATATGGATGATAATTTGCTTGAAGAAAGATTTATTGATATTAATAGTATCGATCCAAACAATGCGGATTCTTATGAAATGTATGCTTTGTCTGTATATGGAGAAAAGAGCGGTAAATGCCCGGATGCGGTTGCAAGGTTTACGATGATGCATGCAAAACAGGAAATTGAGCAGACTGCACAGCATGGTTCTTATTCTTTGGATGCAAAGGAAGATTGGATGGGAATATTAAATGATATTCTAAAAGAACAGTTTGATATGGGATTTATGGATGGCTATTTGAAGAATAAAGCATATTTGGATTTTTTGACGGATAAGTAAACGTCCAATTCACAAATGTATATTTGACGAGCAGGAAAGGCACCCTGCGCTCCTTCGGGAACCTGATATGATGGATACGCCGCCCATCCAAATGTTTATAGAGAGATAGAGCGATTGCATCGCTCTTTTTCTTAGGAATTATGGCACAAAAGTGAATGGGGCGAACGCGATATGCGACGCTTTTTTTTTATATTATTGTGATATTTTTTCATATATCTGCGTTTTATAGATAGAGGGCACGGAGGACTAGATGCATGAATGCCGCAGAATATAATGACTGTGTAGAAAAGTATTTGAAAATGGTATATCGCATTTCCTTTCATTACTTTGGTAATCGGGAAGACGCGGAGGACGTGGCGCAGGATGTATTTGCTAAGCTGTACTCGGGCAGATATGAGCTGGAAGATGAGGAAGCGTTGAAGGCATGGCTCATACGAGTGACTACGAATACATGTCATAGCTACTATCGGAATCCGTTTAGAAAAAGAAGAGCCGAGGTACGCAATGAGGAAATGGAAAATATCCCAGATACAGGTTCAAGTGAACAGGAGATTGTGAATCGCAAGGTGGTTATGGATGCGGTGATGTCCCTGCCGGAGCATTATAGGATTATTGTCTATTTATATTATAACGAAGAGTACTCAATTGGCCAAATTAGTAATGTATTAAAGATTAAAGAGACAACAATCCAGACCAGGCTGTCAAGGGCCAGGGATAAATTGAAAAATGCATTGTCTGATAGCTTTTCGTAAGGAAGGAGCTTTATATGGAATTTGAAAAAATATATAAGGACGCAGTAGATAACATCGAGCCCTCGGCAGAACTAAGTGAGAGATTGCTGGCAAAGCAGGAGGCAAAAATAGTGAGATTTAATAAGAAAAAAATAGCAGTGGTAGTGGCGGTAGCATGCATGCTGTGTGGCACTACAGCACTTGCAGGAGAGAAAATTGCATCATATAGGAGCAGCGCAAATCCATATAAGGAGAACTACTCTTATGAGGATGCGGTGGCAGAGGCCGAAGAATTAGGAAGTAAGCTTGCTCTCCCGCAGGCGTTCTCAAATGGATACACCTTTGAATCTTCCAACACCATGGATGTAGAGGGATTAGGCGAATCAGGAAATGTTGTGGGGACATCAACAGATTTTACAGCTGTGTACACTAAGGATTCCATGCCGAATATAAACATGTTTATAGAAAAATTGATGGAGCCGGAGACAGAAAGCTGTGCTGTTAGCTCAAGAGAGATAGGAGATGTCACTGTTTACTTCAATCAGGCAACATACAAATTTGTGCCGGTAGATTACGAGCTCACTGAGGAGGATAAGCAGAATCTGGAAGACCCTCACTATGAAATAAGTGTAGGCTCTGATCAGGTTGAAGTGCTAAATAATTCAGGGGTCTCTTTCGAAAAAGACGAGGAATATTACAGCATGTTTGCCTGGGATTCGGAAATGTCAGAAGACGAGTGGTACGCAATGGCCGAGGAGTGGCTGGCGCAGTAGAAGGACACTTGGATTTGTTTAAAAACGCACTGGAAAGGTAAATTACAAACACAAGAAGCCGATAAGGGGTAGCGGAAATGGCAAGCTCATTATCGGCTTATTTTATTTGATATAGAAGAAGTTCACGAGAAAAAAGTGGATAAAAAATTTGCTATATCAATAGAATAGCACTAAAATGGTTAGTATAAGGCGGAGTTTTGCTTGGCCACGATATAGCCTGTGGAATGGGCTTGACACAATGGGATTCGTGAGATTTAGGACAGAGAGAAAAATGAAAGGCCAATATATGAGCAACGAAAAACCGAAAAGCCGTAGCATGTCTGTGCTCATGGCATTGACTAGGGCTATAGAGGCGAAGGATAAGTACACTAAGGGGCATTCATCCAGAGTGGCAAAATACAGTAAGATGCTGGCGGCTCGAATGGGCAAATCAGAGGAGGAGCAGGAGCTTATATACAATGTGGCACTATTGCATGACGTGGGCAAAATCCGAGTGCCAGAGGAGATTATAAATAAGCCGGGAAAGCTTGAACCCGAGGAATTTGCCTTCATCCAGCTTCATACTGTTGCTGGTTATAACATATTGAAGGATATACCGGAAAATGAGCTGCTGGTACAGGGAGCGAAATTCCACCATGAGAGATATGATGGCAAGGGCTACCCGAATGGGCTGTCAGGGGAAAATATACCTGAAATGGCCAGGATAATCGCGGTGGCAGATGCGTATGACGCGATGGCCAGCAATCGAAGCTATAGACAGGCATTGCCGCAGGAGGTAGTGCGTAGCGAAATTGAAAAGGGAATAGGAACGCAATTCGATCCAGAGTTCGCCAAGCTAATGCTGCAGATTATCGATGAGGATGTGGACTATGAACTTAGGGAACATGAGAAAATGGATAGAACAATTCTCGTGGTAGATGACTCTGAGATAAATACAATGCTGGCAGCTAGCATACTTGAGTCTGAGCCGAGATATCAGATATTACAGGCTGGCAGCGGCAAGGATGCTGTTGAAATAGTCTCACAGAGCCATGTGGACCTGGTATTGCTGGATATCGATATGCCTGAAATGGGCGGATTTGAGACTTTGGAGCAAATCAGAAAGACATCGGATGTGCCAGTTGTATTTATGACTGCTGACAAAGAGCTGTCCACAATCAATCGAGCTACGGAGCAGGGAGTGGAGGACTACATCACCAAGCCGTTCTCGCCACCAATACTTCACGAGTGTGTGTACGGGGCGCTGTACTGCATAGAGGAAGAAAAGTAGAGCCAGAAGCTTAGCGGCGAGGCAGCATTTGCTTGTGCGTAAGTAGCGAAGCGGATTGCGATAACATTGGATGCATAGAAAAGGAATACTAGATGTCGAGACTGGATGTCACCTATGAAGAGGTGATGAGCTGGGAAAATGATACCTATATATGGGTTGATATAAGAGATGCTGTCTCAGTGTCATATGGCGGAATACCTAAGGCGATCAACGTATCAATAGAGGACATAGCCAGTGGGAAAACGGACCTGCCAAAAGAAAAGAGACTTGTTTTGTATTGCGCCAGAGGCGTGATCAGTATAGATCAGGCCGAGATGCTTGCTGGGCAGGGCTACGATGCTTATTCTCTGGAGGGCGGCTACGCCAGATTCCTTGCAATCAGGATGGAAGAGGATATACGCAACGAAGCTGAGCGAACTGAGCAGATAGAGCTTAGTATCAGAAAAAAGTTCCATAAGGAGATATTTTCCAGATTTGCCAAGGCAATCAACGAGTACGATATGGTGCAGGAGCATGACCACATAGCAGTATGTATCTCAGGCGGCAAGGATTCAATGCTTATGGCAAAGCTGTTTCAGGAGTTGAAGCGGCATAATAAGTTTGATTTTGACCTGACATTTCTGGTGATGGACCCCGGCTATAGCCCGGAAAATAGAAGACTTATAGAGCAAAATGCCAGACTGATGAATATACCTATCACCATATTTGAATCAGATATATTCGATGCAGTAGATACGATAGAGAAGTCGCCATGCTATCTATGTGCGAGAATGAGGCGCGGCCATCTGTACAAGCATGCGCAGGATATGGGCTGCAACAAGATAGCACTGGGACATCATTACGACGATGTAATTGAGACCATACTAATGGGAATGCTCTATGGGGCGCAGGTACAGACAATGATGCCGAAGCTTCATAGCACCAACTTTGAGGGGATGGAGCTGATAAGACCGCTCTATCTGGTGCGTGAGGAGGATATTAAGCATTGGCGCGACTACAATGATTTGCATTTTCTACAGTGCGCGTGCCATTTCACAGAGACCTGCTCTAGCTGCAGGGATGACGGTACCAGCAATTCCAAGAGGCTGGAGATTAAAAAGCTCATCGCGGAGCTGAAAAAGACGAATGAATATGTAGAATCTAACATATTTAGAAGTGTGGAGAATGTAAACTTAAGCACGGTCATAGCTTACAAGAAGGATGGAGTAAAGCATCATTTCCTTGAAGGCTATGATGAGGTGGAAGGACATGTAGGAGGGGCAATATGACCTACGATTTTGACAGAGTGACAAATAGGCAGGGCACAGATAGTCTGAAGTATGATGCGGCTGGTATCTATAATAAGCCGGAGGGACTCATACCGATGTGGGTGGCAGATATGGATTTTCCCACTGCGCAGCCCATACTTGATGCGCTACATACCAGAGTCACCCATGGCATATTCGGATATACACTTACATCAGATGACTATTTAAGAGCAGTGTGCGACTGGCAGAAAAGACGCCACGGCTGGAATATAAGACCTGAGTGGATAGTGCAGACACCAGGTGTCGTTTACGCCATAGCTACGGCCATAAGAGCACTGACTAAAAAGGGAGACGGCGTGCTTATACAGCCGCCAGTATACTATCCATTCAAGAGTGTAATAGAGGACAACGGCAGAAAGGCAGTGCTAAATCCTCTTATATATAAGGACGGCCAGTATATCATCGATTTCGATGATATGGAGCGCAAAATAGTGGATTGGGACGTGAAGCTCTTCATACTCTGTAGCCCGCATAACCCGGTGGGACGCGTGTGGAAGCGAAATGAGCTAAGGCGTATAGCAGAGATATGTATGAGGCGAGATGTGATCATTATCTCCGATGAGATACATAGCGAATTCGTCTGGGACAATAACACTCATTGGCCGCTGGCATCAATCAATCAGGAAATAGAGGATATCACCATTACCTGCACCTCACCAAGTAAGACCTTTAACCTGGCGGGACTGCAGATATCTGATATCATCATCCCTAGTCCTGAAATGCGCAAGAAATTCGAATTCGAGCTCCGCTCAGTGGGATACATGGAGATGAACACTCTGGGACTTACCGCTGCTTACGCCGCGTATACGCAGGGCGAGGAGTGGCTTGACCAGCTGAATAAGTATATAAAGGGCAATATCGACTACATCAAGGAATTTGTAGAAAAAGAGATGCCTATGGTCAAGTTCATACAGCCTGAGGGTACATATCTGGTATGGTTAGACCTTAATGAACTGGACCTGACAGAGTGCCAGAGAGAAGAATTAATATTGAACAGGGGAGGCTTGTGGCTGGATTCAGGAGCAATGTTCGGAGAAAATGGTTACGGATTTGAGCGAATCAACGTGGCATGTCCCAGATCAGTGCTTACAGAAGCAATGAACAAAGCGAGAACAGTCATCCTGGGATACAGAGAGTATCTGGCGGAAAAGGATGCATGCAGACAGGGCGAGGGCGGCACAGAGGAATAGCATGAGCGAAAACATACTTAATTATGAGACAGTAGCGCTGGATGATGAAAATGATGCGTTGCTGATAATAGATCAGACCAAGCTGCCGGGGACCACGGAGATAATAGCTCTGCACACAGCGCAGGAGATATGGGACGCCATATATCTGCTACAGGTCAGAGGCGCACCGGCAATCGGTGTAGCAGCAGCCATGGGAATATATTTGTTAGCTAAGAAAATGCCGACTGACAGCTTCGATAGCTTCTATGATGAGTTCCAGAAACAGAAGGCATATCTCGACTCATCAAGACCTACAGCTGTAAATCTGTCGTGGGCCTTGAACGAGATGGAACAGGTGGTGCTGGAGAATAAAAACAAACAAGTACCTGAAATTATATCTGAACTTAAGAAAAAGGCAATTCGGATAAAGACAGATGACATAGAAGTATGCCGCAGGATAGGCGAGAATGGACTTGCACTGGTAAAGCCGGGAGATGGCATCCTGACTCATTGCAATGCAGGGCAGCTTGCGACCTGCAAGTATGGTACAGCTACAGCACCTATTTATCTGGGACATGAGCGAGGCTATGGATTTAAGGTATTTGCTGATGAGACCAGACCGCTGCTGCAGGGAGCCAGACTTACGGCCTATGAGCTTCAGTCTGCAGGTGTGGACGTGACACTTATCTGTGACAATATGTCGAGTATGGTCATGAAAAACGGCTGGGTCAATGCAGTATTTGTGGGCTGTGACAGGGTGGCTGCCAACGGTGATACAGCCAACAAGATTGGTACGTCAGTGGTAGCTACAGTGGCAAAGAGATACAATGTGCCATTCTACGTGTGCGCGCCAACGTCTACCATAGATATGAAGACCAAGACTGGCGCTGATATAAAGATTGAGCAGCGCAAGCCGGAGGAAGTCACAGACATGTGGTATAAGGAGAAAATGGCACCGGTGGATGTGAAGGTGTTCAACCCTGCATTTGATGTGACGGACAATGATCTAATTACAGGAATAGTGACAGAATATGGAGTGGCATATCCGCCGTTTACAGCATCATTGGCTGAGATAATGCAAAAGAAGGAAAATGAAGCATAGCGCATGGGGAATACTGGCACATGTAGATGCCGGCAAAACAACACTGTCTGAGCAGATATTGCTGGAGACAGGGGTTCTTCGAGCTGCTGGTCGAGTGGATAAGGGCAATACATTCCTGGACACAGACGCAATAGAGAGAGAGCGTGGGATTACTATCTTCAGTAAGCCCGCGATTTTCTCGTTGGGCGAAAATGAAATCACGATTATAGATACGCCTGGTCACGCAGACTTCGCGGCGGAAACTGAGAGAGCGCTGTCCGTAATGGATGGGGCTATTTTAGTTATATCCGCTACAGACGGAGTGCAGAGCCATACCAGAACCTTGTGGCGACTCCTTAGCAGCTACAATATTCCTACCATTGTATTTGTCAATAAAATGGATCAGCCGGGCAATGAGAAGTCTGATGTGCTTAGCAATATAGAAAAGGGTTTGGGTGGCGGATTTTGCGACTTCACGGATATAGACAGTGAGGAGTGCCAGGAAGCCATTGCCATGTGCGACGAAGCTATTCTGGAGGACTATCTGACTACGGGAGCCCTGCCTGAGGGAGCGCTTACGGAGCTTTTTTATAACAGAAAAATGTTCCCTGTATTTTTCGGCTCAGCCCTTAAAAGTCAGGGAGTTACGGCTCTACTGGATGGCTGGAGGAGCCTGCTCGACGAACTGGAATATGCAGATGGAATCGAGAATGCTCCATTTGGAGCAAGGGTATACAAGATAGGCCATGATGAGCGAGGCGAGAGGCTTACTTATCTAAAGGTGGTAAGCGGACGCATTGCAGTCCGTGATGCCGTGGGCGAGGACAAAATCACGGCTATACGCAGATACAACGGACAGAAATTTGCGGCAATCTCAGAGGCCACTACGGGAATGGTCTGTACCGTGACTGGACTTACAGATACATACGCCGGGCAGGGACTTGGAACCTGCGAGGGCGATACAGCAGCGGTGCTCACACCAGTAATAGAGCGGAAGCTGATATTTCCTGAGGGCACAGATATCACCAAGATATACCCAAGACTGCAGCTGCTGTCACAGGAGTCACCGGAACTGGACCTGGTCTATGATGAGGACGCCGGGGAGATAAGACTTCGAGTGATGGGACAAGTGCACACCGAAGTTTTGAAGAGGGAAATTAAAGACAGATTTAATTTAGATGTAGATTTTGGCAATAATCGAATTGTATACAAAGAGACAATAGCCGGAGGAATAGTCGAGGGGGTAGGGCACTTTGAGCCGCTTCGCCACTATGCAGAGGTCCATCTGCTTATGGAGCCGGGGGAGCCCGGTAGTGGAATAGTGGTGGATACTATCTGCAGCGAGGATATTCTGGATAGAAACTGGCAGCATCTGGTGCTTGGAAGCCTTAGGGGCCGCAGGCACAAGGGAGTGCTGACGGGTTCGCTGCTCACAGATGTCAGAATCACACTGGCATCGGGAAGGGCTCACGTTAAGCATACAGAGGGCGGAGATTTCTCTCAGGCTACAAGACGTGCAGTAAGGCACGCACTGATGCAGGCCGAAAGCAGGCTGCTTGAGCCATTCTATTCATTTAGACTTGAGGTACCGCAGGAAAATGTAGGAAGGGCTATGACCGACATGGAGCGACTGCATGCTACGGGCTTTACGCAGGAGACGGCTCCTGACGGCAGTTATATACTAAAAGGTAGAGCACCGGTGGCCTGTATGGCCGGATATGGAGCAGACGTGCTGGCATACACAGGAGGATTAGGACAGCTGACACTGTCGGTGGATGGATATGGACCGTGCCACAATCCGGATGAGGTCATCGAGGAACGCGCCTACGAGCCTGAGCGTGATGTCAGAAATACAGCGGACTCAGTATTTTGCTCGCATGGCTCTGGTGACGTGATACCATGGAGCGAGGTGACTTCATATATGCATCTGCCATCAGTCCTCTCACCAACCAAGGAACTGACGGACGAGCAGATTAGATATAGAGCCAAAAGGCAGGCGGAGTCCATGAAGGACACTTTCATCGCACCGGATGAGGTGGACAGGATAGTATCGCAGGCGGGCTCAGCCAATAAAAAGCCGGTATTTATCCCACACAAGGGAATAAACCGCAGGACGCCGCAGGAAAAAATAGCAGCAAATTCAGCTGGGCAGTCGAAGCCACCAAAGCCGAAGCCTATACTGCCGGAATATATGCTGGTAGATGGCTATAATGTGATTTTCGCATGGAGCGAGCTGTCTGCACTTGCGGCCAGAAGCGTAGATGGAGCCAGGGATGCACTTTTGGACGTGCTATGCAATTACCAGGCTATGCGAGGCATAGAGATAATCGCGGTGTTTGATGCGTATAAGAGGCAGAATCACCCTGAGGAGTACAGAGATTACAATAATATACATGTGGTGTTCACGAGGACAGCAGAGACAGCGGACCATTATATAGAGAGATTTGCCCACACCAGTGGCAAAAATTACCGCACTACGGTGGTGACCAGCGATGGAATGGAGCAGGTGATAGTCCTGGGGGCAGGAGCAAATATTATATCCTCAAGGGAGTTCGAGCTTGAGGTGAAGCGAGTGACAGAGGAATTCAATGAAAGGCATGGTGTGAAATAATGTATAAGTACGAGACACATTTGCATACATCAGAGGGCAGTGCCTGTGGAGTATCGACAGGTGCGGAGATGGCCAGAGCTCACAAGGCGGCAGGCTATGACGGAATATTTGTCACAGACCATTTCTTCAACGGCAACTGTGCGGTTCCGAAGGAACTGACCTGGGATGAGAGAATAGATCTATTTTGCCTGGGCTATGAAAATGCCAAAAAAGAGGGAGACAAGATAGGGCTCGATGTGTGGTTTGGATTTGAGTATGGCGTGCATGCCATGGATTTTCTGTGCTATGGGCTGGACAAGGATTGGCTTAAGGCCCATCCGTATATTGACCAGATAAATGAGCATGATGCATTTGCCATGATGAGGGCGGATGGAGGTCTGGTAATCCAGGCTCATCCATTCAGGGAGAGAGATTATATTGACCACCCGGAAATATATCCAAGAGATGTGGATGGCGTGGAAATATTAAATGGAGCTCAGCACGGGCAGGGTGTAATGAATGAGATGGCAGCGATGTATGCCAAGCTCTATGAGCTGCCAATCACAGCAGGCTCTGATACCCACAGCAAGAATATACTATTTGGAAGTGGTATATATACTCAGGAAAAAATAACCTGCATAGAGGACTATAAGCGACTGGTGAAGGAGTACAAGGTGACACCAGTTGTGCCGGACAGATAAGAATGGTCTGAAGGAATAATGCAATAATTAGTCGAGGAGACAAGATGAGATATCCTAAGTTTTTGCCGGAAAATGGAACAATAGGCATAATCGCACCTTCCTGCGGTGCAGGTGAGGAGCCATATAAGACAGTGTTTGATGAGGCAGTGAGAAAGCTTAAGGCTAGAGGCTACGATGTACTTTTGGGACCTAACTGCTATCTGGCAGATGGAATAGGCATCAGCACCACGCCTCAAAAGTGCGGTCAGGAAGTAAATGACATGTTCACCAATCCCGATGCGGATGTAATCATATCCTGCAGCGGCGGTGAGCTCATGTGTGAGGACCTAAACTATATCGACTTTAACCTCCTGGCTGAGGCGGAGCCGAAATGGTTCATGGGTTATAGCGACAATACTAATCTGACATTTTTGCTGCCCACCCTGTGCGATACAGCAGCAATATACGGACCTAATGCCAAAGCATATTCGCAGAAGAAATACCACAGGAGCCTGGAGATGGCACTGGACCTATTGCATGGCAAAAACAATGAAATGGAAGTGCTGAAGGTAGAGGGCTTCGATAGATGGCAGCGCGAGTCCTTAAAGAGCGATGAGGATTTGTTCGCTGAGTACAATCTCGATACCGAAAAGGTGCTGACCAGATATGTGGGAGATGCCAAAGCAGACGGCGTAATAGAAATGACAGGAAGACTCTTAGGGGGCTGCATGGACTGTCTGGCCAATATTGTGGGAACCAGATTTGACAGAGTACCGCTATTTAATACGAACCATAAGGAAGAGGGAATCATCTGGTTTATGGAGTCCTGCGACCTTAATGTGATGAGCATCAGAAGAGCACTGTGGCAGATGGAGAATGCAGGCTGGTTTAGGTATGTGAAGGGCTTTATAATCGGCCGCCCGTGCTGCTATGGTCAGGAGCTTTTTGGCATGGACCAGTACAATGCGGTGACAGGAATACTTGGAAAATATAACGTACCAATCATAATGGATGCAGATATAGGCCATTTGCCACCACAGATGCCACTAATCACAGGAGCTATGGCCACTGTAGTGAGCGCAGATGACAGAGATATTAGGGTGAATATGTCACTGGAATAGTACCAAAGTAACAATAGTGGTTGCATTTTTCGCGGTATTCGGTTAAAATTCCGCACGTGGCTATTTTTCAACGAAGATAGATTTACAGATATATATTTTGAAAGGACGATTATTATGTCAAAACCATTAGTTACAATTACTATGGAAGACGGATCAGTGATTAAAGCAGAGCTTTATCCTGAGGTAGCGCCTAACACAGTAAATAACTTCGTATCACTCATCAACAAAGGCTTCTACAATGGTCTTATTTTCCACAGAGTTATCTGCGGATTCATGCTTCAGGGCGGAGACCCAACAGGTACAGGAATGAGTGGCCCAGGCTACCACATCGCTGGCGAGTTCTCAATGAACGGATTCGACAACGACTTAAAGCACACACCGGGAGTACTCTCTATGGCTCGTGCTATGGATCCTGATTCAGCAGGCTCACAGTTCTTCATCATGCACAAGGCTGCACCACATCTTGATGGACAGTACGCAGCATTCGGCAAGGTAATCGAGGGTATGGACGTAGTAGATGCAATCGCTAACGTGAGAACTGACTTCTCAGACAAGCCGGTAGAGCCACAGGTTATGAAGACTGTTACCGTAGACACCTTTGGCGTAGAGTATCCGGAACCAAAGACTGTATAATCTGGAAATATTATGGTGGGACGCCTTGTTGGCGTTCCATTTTATTTAGTAAGAATATGGAAAATGAAGTGTTTATCTCCGATGACGTGGAGGAACTGGTGGCGAAAATAGCATCGCACATCCCAACCATAGCAGTGGAGACCGAACTAAATAAAAATGATATCCGGAAATTGGATCCAAAGCCAAATGCAGTGCACATCGGCTGGGATGATATCGACCCTGACTGGGTGGAAAAAGTCAGGCAGAGAGCATGCGGCATACCTTGGACGATATTTACTACAGAGCGAACCATAGCCAGGGAGCTTGCGGAAAATGATATAGATGCCCTGTTTGAACTGTACGAAGGGCCACACATCACGGATTACATCGAGCCACTTTTTGAGTATGAAGAGGAACGAGAGTATCAGGCAGATTACAGAAAATATATCTATGAATTGTGGGGCTTTGGCCTCTGGGGGATATTTGACAAAAAAACAGGCAGGCTGATAGGCCGTGCAGGAATAGACCCAAGGGACGGCAGGATAGAGATGGGATATGTAATAGCAGCTGACATGCAGGGACAGGGCCTGGGCTATGAGGTGTGCCGGAAAATACTCGAATATGCCACCGAAGAGCTAGAAATAGAGGAAGTATTTTGTACGATTTTTCCAGCTAACGAGCCGTCGATTAGGCTGGCAGAAAAGCTGGGATTTATACCCTCAGGGGGGGATACGGACGACGGTAAGCGGATATATAGCAAAAATCTACAAAAATGAGGCTCAGATATGAGTGAATATGCATTGATTTTTCATTGATTTTGCGATATTTTTCTCCTATAATTCCATTTTATAGGAATTGTCTAATGAGGAAATTATATGACTGACGCAGCTACTACAGACATCTCAAGAGATGAACATATTGATGAGCTTGCAAGGAGCATTACTTCCATGGATAGACCTATGAAGGCTACCCAGGATTTTGTGAGCCCAGATGTGCTCTATGATGAGCTGATTGCGTCTATTCGAAAATACCATCCCAGCGACGATATGGAAATGGTGGAGCGTGCCTATAATATAGCCCGTGAGGCTCACAAGGGACAGCTCCGTAAGTCGGGTGAAGAGTACATCATTCACCCGCTTTGTGTTGCCATAATTTTGGCTGACCTCGAGCTTGATAAGGAGACAATCACAGCAGGCCTGCTCCACGACGTGGTGGAGGATACCATCATGACCATCGAGCAGATAGAGGAACAGTTCGGTTCAGAAGTGGCAGTGCTGGTAGATGGTGTCACCAAGCTGACAGGCCTGTCATATAACGTGGATCGTACTGACGTGCAGGCAGAGAACTTAAGGAAAATGTTCCTGGCTATGGCCAAGGATATCCGAGTACTTCTGATAAAGCTGGCAGATAGACTCCACAACATGCGTACCCTAAAGTATCAAAGCCCACAGAAGCAAAAGGAAAAGGCCCATGAGACTATGGACATCTATGCTCCTTTGGCAATGAGACTTGGCATATCACGTATAAAGGTAGAGCTTGATGACCTGTCCCTCAAATATATAGAGCCTGAGGCTTATCGTGACCTAGTGGAGAAGGTAGCGCTGCGCCGCAGCGAGAGGGAGGACTATGTAGATAACCTCTCTAAGCAGGTGGAGGGCTATATTAAGGAAGCTGGCATTGAGGCAGAGATATCAGGCCGCGCCAAGCATTTCTTTAGTATTTATAAAAAGATGGTCAACCAGAACAAGACCATTGATCAGATATATGACCTATTTGCAATCCGAATTATCGTAAAGGACCTTAGGGATTGCTATGCATCGCTGGGTGTAATCCATGAGAAGTACACGCCTGTACCGGGACGCTTCAAGGATTATATAGCAATGCCCAAGCCCAATATGTATCAGTCACTGCATACCACAGTCATCGATGACGATGGCCGTCCGTTTGAGGTGCAGATACGCACTGAGGAGATGCACCGCACCAATGAGTATGGTATCGCGGCGCACTGGAAATATAAGGAGAGTGGCTCGGGCTCGACAGTGACAGGCGAGGAGCAGAAGCTCTCATGGCTGCGCCAGATACTGGAGTGGCAGCAGGACATGTCAGATAACAAGGAGTTTCTAAGCTTACTTAAGAACGACCTGAATCTGTTTTCCGATACAGTATTTTGCTTTACACCTACAGGAGATATTAAGAACCTGCCGATGGGCTCTACACCGATAGATTTTGCCTATGCGATACATTCAGCAGTAGGCAACAAGATGGTGGGTGCCAAGGTTAATGGCAAGCTTGTGACCATAGATTATGAGATACAAAATGGTGACCGTATAGAGATAATCACCTCTCAGAACTCTAAGGGGCCAAGCCGCGACTGGCTGTCTATAGTCAAGAGTACTCAGGCCAAAAACAAGATAAATCAGTGGTTTAGATCAGAGCTCAAGGATGAAAATATCGCCAAGGGCAAGGAACTTCTGACAGCATCTGCCAAGGCCAAGGGCGCTAAGATTTCAGACCTTATCATTCCTAAGTATCAGGAAAAAATCCTGCATAAGTACGGTTTCCACGATTGGGAGTCATGCCTGGCATCAGTAGGACATGGCGGAATCAAGGAAGGCGTGATAATAGGCCGACTTATAGAGGAATACAAGAAGGATCATCCGGATACAGTAACAGATGAGCAGATACTTGAAGGCGTGGCAGGTGAAGAGGCGCGCAACTATGACCACATCACCAGCAGCCAGAGCAAGTCGAAAAATGGTATCGTAGTCAAGGGTATCCACGATGTGGCAGTAAGATTCTCTAAGTGCTGCAGCCCGGTGCCTGGAGACGAGATCGTAGGATTTGTCACAAGAGGACGAGGTGTATCTATCCATAGGACTGATTGCATCAATATCGTATCACTGCCTGATATCGAGAGGCTGAGGCTGATTGACGCAGAGTGGGATGAGAGCGCAGATGAGAATCAGAGCGGACTGTACCTGGCCGAGATACGTATCTACGGCAACAACCGTACAGGACTTCTGGTGGATATCTCGAGGGTATTTACAGAGCGCGAGATAGATATAACATCGCTGCACACTTCGGTAAATAAGCAGGGCGTAGCCACAATCTCAGTGGGATTTGGTACTAAGGGCAAGATTGAGCTCAACACCCTGATTGAGAAGGTGCGACAGATACCGAGCGTTATAGACATAGAGAGAACTACAGGATGAAGCTGATAGGACTTACAGTAGGCCCGCTTGGCACCAATTGCTATATAGCCTACGATGAGATGAAAAATGCAGTGATAGTGGACCCGGGCGGCGACTATGACAGAATCAATAGAAAGCTCACAGACAGTGAGCTAAGCCTCAAAGCAATACTATTGACACATGGACATTTTGATCACATAGGAGCAGTGAAGGAGCTGGCAGATGCCTATGGCTGCGAGGTCTATATAGGCCAGGAAGACATGGCGATGCTGGAGGATACCAGAACTAACCTGTCATCGAGCTTCACCCGCAATCCTATGGTGTACAAGGGCGCCAAGGGCGTGGCAGATGGCGAGGAGCTAACCTTTGGAGATATGAGCTTTAAGGTGATATTTACACCTGGCCATACACCGGGAGGTGTCTGCTTTTATGCGGAAAAGGACGAAGCACTGTTTGCCGGCGATACGCTGTTTTGCCAGAGCGTGGGCAGGAGTGATTTTCCAGGGGGAAGCGCAGGCACATTGGTGCGCTCCATAAGGGAGAGACTCATGGTGCTACCGGAGGATACCAGCGTACTTCCAGGCCACGGAGAGACCACCACAATAGGCTATGAGAAAGTAAATAATCCATTCATATAAATAATAAAAAGCTACCTATTATCTGTAGCTGGGGAGCTTATAGGAAGGTATATCTGATGCAGGCAGTAATAATCTACGCATCAAGATTTAATCTTGAATATGACATCTACTCACTGACCAAGTCGTTCTACGCAGGTGAGGAGCTGGAGGTAATAAAGACAGAGGAGCCCACGGACATAGAGCCGGGAGCTCTTTTTGTTGTATTTGAGGAAAATAAGACCACTGTGGGCCTGGGCGAGATAAGTCGCAGCTGCGAGGTAGATTATGCTGACAGGAGCCACGCTAAGAATGTAATCAAAAGACAGCTCTACAGCGTGCTGTCAGAGGCGACGGGCAAAA
The DNA here is from genome assembly GCA_045597645.1 of Lachnospiraceae bacterium. Lineage (GTDB taxonomy): Bacteria > Bacillota > Clostridia > Lachnospirales > Lachnospiraceae > JAKSSE01. The sequence continues at coordinate 16,481 of JAZLKM010000011.1, forward strand.
GTCTCCCCTGGGGGACATTGTCCGGAGTGAGGCCTACCAAGCTATTTTTGCAGCGCGTGCTGGATGGCATGAATGACGAAGATATACGCAGGGAAATGCGTGACATATATTGCATCACAGATGCGAAGATTGATATGGGCCTGAAGGTAGCTCACAAGGAGAGTGAAGTGCTCTCGAAGCTGGAGTACAAGGACGGGTACAGCCTATACATAGGCATACCATTCTGCCCGTCTACCTGTGCATATTGCAGCTTCACATCATACCCGATCGGAGTGTGGAAAAAACGCGTGGACGATTATCTGACTTCACTAGAGACAGAGCTGTCTGCTGTGGCAGATATGTTCGCAGATAGAAAGCTTCAGAGCATATACATAGGCGGTGGCACACCCACCAGCATAGAGGCAGAGGACTTAGACAGATTACTGGGATTTGTTGAGTCGCATTTTGACATGTCATCATGCCTGGAATTCACAGTTGAGGCCGGCAGACCAGACAGCATCACCAGAGAGAAGCTTATGGCAATCAAAAAGCACAGCGTGACTCGCATCTCTGTAAATCCGCAGACAATGAATCAAAAGACTCTGGACCGCATCGGCAGATTCCACACCGTGGAGCAGCTCAGAGAAAGCTTCGCTATGGCCAGAGAGGTGGGCTTTGATGATATAAATATGGACTTTATCGCGGGACTCCCGGGCGAAAGCTTCGAGGATTTCGCCTACTCCATGGAGGAGGCGGTAAAGATGGCACCTGATAATCTGACAGTACATTCGCTGGCATTAAAGCGTGCAGCCAGGATGAACACAGAGACTGACCTGGCGAGGCGCCTTGAGCCATCGCCTGTCACCGCAGAGCACAATGATAAGGTGCTGTGGGCAGCAGACAAGCTGGGGCTTGAAGCATATTATCTGTACAGGCAGCAGGAGATAGCAGGCGGCTTCGAAAACGTGGGCTTCTCCAAGCCTGGAAAAGAAGGCATCTACAATATCCTTATAATGGAGGAGAAACAGTCCATCGTGGCCTGTGGAGCTGGCGCTACCAGCAAGCGTGTCTACCCTGAGGGTGGCCGTATAGAGCGCTGTGAGAACGTAAAAGACGTAGATATGTACATCGAAAAGATAGATGAGATGATCGACAGGAAGAGGAAATTGTTTGGGGAGTAGGGGCAACTAATACTTATAATAATACAACCACCCTGATGGGTGGCTGTATTATTATAAGACTAGTAGTATTGCTTTACTTGCTCCTGAGAACAATTTTTGTATTCTTCATTAGAAACGACTTCATCGTATAACGTCTGAAAATTATCACAATGCTTTTTCAAAGATGTGACTAGCGCTTTCAATCCCTTATCGAGGCCTCGTTCTTCGGCTGTTTTTAAAACTTCGTTACCCATTATTTCTACCAACCTTTCTGATAGTTGACTTCCTTTACTGATTTCTTTAACTACGTCATTACATAGTGTTAATATATCTTCGTATTCTTTTTCAGAAATGAGATTGTTGTTGTATGCTTTTGTCAGAACATTATATACGTTATTAGCCTCACTTTCAATTAGAGCGAATTTGCTTACTGTATTATTAGCGATAGCAGATTCGTATCGCATGAGATAGAAGGGCATTAAAATATATAGGTGCCTTTCATCCAGATAGTCCAGCTTATAATCACAGATTTCAAAATAAGGAATATGATGAACTAATGAGCAGTTGTCCTTAGTGTATGTTATAACTCCCTCATTAGGGAGATTCCTGTGATTTCTTAAATAGATTATGGCGGTATCGGGGAGCTCAATATTAACGCTATGATTACGATATAAAGCGCCATTAAGTGCTATCTGTAAATCATAATCGGCAACACGAATAAGAATCTCACCATCATTCTTACTCTCACATTCAAAATGATAATTATCGCTATCGACTCTAACTAGGGCATCTGTAATCCTCTTTACAAGTTGCTCGGAACCATCGACGGTCTTTTTATGAGAAGTGTATTCGTTTGGAGAACGTTCGATTTCTGCATTTTCGGAAATGTTTTTTTTAAATATTTCATTGATAAGTGGAATCAAAAGCCGCTTATCCCAAGAACACGCGGATAGGAAAGCGTTATCATAAATGTGGTAGGGATTTTTTCTTTTGGGGTGGTTATTTTCGTCTATTATTTTCATGTAAAGAGGTGCCTTTCTAGATTCTTCGGTTGAAAACATATTATATCGTTTCTGATAACGCGATTATAACATATAAATCAGTATTTGAACAATGAATTAAAATTATTTTATTTGATTGCAATAACGATTATTTGATACAATGGTGAAAATCGTCAAATTGAGGAAAATAAAAGATTTGTAATAAAGCAGGAAGGCAGGTATAGATAATGGCAAACAAGTCAAATGAAGAGGAAAACAAGAGAATAGGTAGACTGCTTGCGTATGCGAGAGAGAGTCATAGATTGCTGCAAGCAGATATGCTGGGAGCTACCGGACTTACGAAGAACCATATATCTGCGTTGGAAAGAGGAGTAAGCAAGCCAAGCGTTGAGACTTTGCTGGGATATTGCAGGAGGCTGGACATCACGCCGAACGAAATATTAGGATTTAGTGACGATAAAATAATTCCAGAGTTAAAAATGGAGTTGTCTAAACTTGATAGTAGGCAGCAGGGAAAAATATTGGAGATAGTGAAGATACTCGGAAGGGAGTAATATAACTTTGGGGACGGTCCCAATGAGTGGACGGTAATTCAGAGGGGGCGTTCAGACATCATTGAATATAGATGTTATATATCCCCGTATAACTGATGGAACGAATAACATGGTTTTGAGCGAAATCGATTTTACATATAGATAATGTACATATTCGGTATCCTTAACTACATAAAAATGAGTTGCGGATTTAAGAACTATGTTCGCACGTCTCATGCATGAGAAATGAAAGTAGTGAAAACAGAAGAGCTAAAGGCAAGAAAAATATGAATAATAAAGCTATTACCAGAACTATATTATCGTCATTATTGGCCGGAACTATTGCTGTGGCGTCAGGCTGTGGAGTTTCAACAGTGTCAGAAAATTCTGGCCTCGAATCCGCTGGAGTAGCAGATGCATTAGTTCAGGAAGAAATATATCCTGACATCAAAAAAGAAATAGAACCTGTCAATTCAGCCAACGATGAGGATTTGAAAAATGAAGGGTCTGAGCTGGTTTCAGAGGTTTCACTTTTATATGATGGTATCGAAGTGGATTGGTTTAGTTACGCGCCTGAAACAGATATTTATTTTCAGCCGGAAATAGGGCATGAGTATATACTTTCGGACGATGAAAAGGCAATTTTATCGAAAGAACAGAAGAATTACTCTGATAACTGGTCAGATATCTATACCGGAGACTATGAAGAAATTAATGAAAGAGTCTGGCTAATGCTGGGGCAGACACAGTCATATCGAATCTTCGGTGGTGAGGAAGGAACACTGGTAGAGACACCTGACGATACATATCTTTATGAGAATATCTGGTATACGAGTACTTCCATGGCTGATTGCCCTGAGTTCTACGAAGCAGACTATGATCTGGATGGAGAGCCAGAGTTACTGTGTATTAGTAGCAACTATACAGGAACTGAGTTCTTTGTACAGTCTGCATTCGTAGTGGATCGCAATGAGCGCGGCGAATATCATTACTATCATGTGCTACCGCAATGGTACATTCATGAACTATGTTCGCATGTCGCATGTGTGAAAAATGAGAATAACGAACTAATTCTTAAGATCGACGGAGAACAAAAATTAGATAGCTACGCGCTTCAAAATTACGACTATGCAGTATATGCAGGCAGAATGAATTACATTGATAGCTATCAGGGGAAGATTCGTGTGAAATGTTTGTTGATGATCGAAGGTGATGGTATGTATATGAGCTCAAGCCCATGGCCAATGGTAGAGCTGCTGATTGATTATCACGGGGCTGGTCAAATGGATGTAGTGAGTTGTGATGTGCCAGAGGAGTGATAGTCAGAGCAAAAAAGATATTGGCATAAGTAACGTACCCACTCTGGATCCTACTACGAGTGTTCCACTACGGGTGCGTAGATACGTAGACCTAAAATACGTAGAGATGCCATATAATGTTTCTTATTATTGACATAAAACGTACGTAATGCTTATAATAGAAAACATAAAGTAGTGCAAGAGGGCTTATATTATGAAGAAAGCAGCGTATAATATTGTACCGACAACAGAAGCGATACTGAAAAACATGGGAGAACAGATAAAGTTAGCAAGACTACGTAGAGATTTATCTGCAGAATTGGTTGCAGAACGCGCAGGAATCAGCAGAGCTTCTCTGTGGAAGGTAGAATCAGGTAATCCTGCTGTAGCTATGGGAATATATGCAGCAGTTTTACATGCCCTTAATAATATGGACAAGGATTTGCTGCTTGTTGCCAAGGATGATGAATTTGGAAGACAGATGCAGGATTTAAGTCTTATTACAAGAAGGCGTGCTACAAGGAGGAAGAATTAATGGCGGGAGAAGACAAAACGATTCTCGTATATGATGATTTTTCAGATGATGCACCAATTCTTTTAGGAAAGCTATATGTTGGAGTTATAAAGGGCGGAGAGTCGTATTCATTTGAATATGACAAGGAATGGCTTGCGAAGAATAAGTTATCAATTAACTTAGATCCAGAGCTTTTGCCTTTTGCCGGACGACAGTTTCCTTCGGGAAAGAATATATTTGGACTGTTCGCTGATTCGTCTCCGGATAGATGGGGACGAGTACTTATGAATAAGAGAGAGAGAATGCTCGCAGAAAAAGAAGGACGTAAGCCCAGAAAGCTGTATGACAGTGATTATCTCCTTGGTGTGTATGATGAGACACGAATGGGAGGGATACGTTTTAAACTTGAAAGTGATGGCGCGTTTCTTTCGGATGATAGGGAGACAGCTGCGCCTCCATGGGCCTCACTTAGAACCCTGGAAGAAGCATCAAGAAACTTTGAAAAGGATGAAACAGGAATCGCTGAAAAGTGGCTTAACCAGCTAATTAGACCTGGTTCTTCCCTTGGCGGTGCAAGACCAAAGGCAACTGTTGTTGATACAAATGGAAAACTCTGGATAGCAAAGTTTCCATCAAAAAATGATGATAATGATACCGGAGCATGGGAAAAGGTTGTTCATGATCTGGCGAGGCTTTGCGGGCTGAATGTTCCTGAATCTAAACTAGAGAAGTTTTCAAAGTATGGAAGTACATTTTTGGTAAAGAGATTTGATAGAGATGGGGAACGAAGAATTCACTTTGCGTCTACTATGACGCTGCTTGGAAAGTCTGATGGAGCATCAGCTGCAGACGGAACTAGCTACCTTGATATCGTAGGATTCATTAAATCTTATGGTGCCGACCCTAAAAATGATTTGGTTGAACTATGGAAAAGAATAGTATTCAACATGGCAGTAACCAATACAGACGATCATCTTAGAAACCATGCTTTTATTTTGCATGAGAATGGATGGAAGCTATCGCCATTATACGATGTAAATCCGGTTCCTTATGGTGACGAGCTATCGTTGTTGGTTGATGATAAAGATAATAGCATTTCGATTCCTCTTGCAATAAGCGTTGCTCCAAGGTTTGGAATAACTGAATCAAGGGCAAAAGAACTTGCAGAGGAGATTAAGCAGGTAGTAATGAATAACTGGGAACGCATTGCCAAAGAGTATGGCTTATCACGAGGAGAGATAGAAAATATGAGACCAGCGTTTATTAGGTAATTAGAAAATGTCAGAAATGTCAGTTCGGACATTAATAAGAAACTTGAAAGTTAACGACACAGAAAATGAAAAATCATTCAAAGATGGATGTAGGTTTTAGTGAATATTCTGGAATGTTAATTGCCTGTTAAATCTGATTTTCGGTGCAACCCCTTTATTTAAGGCATCGCTACGGAAAGTAGCGGAAATATATGCAAATGACAACTAATGTTTCTTGGTTGGTAAAGGCTAATTTACTAATCTGCGAGGGAAGCAAGTAAACCGGATTTACGGAGGATTGAAAAATGACTTTAGAAGAACAAATCAAACATTACAGAAAATAGGCTGGACTTTCTCAGGAAAAGATGGCTGAGAAAATTGGCGTATCAAGACAGGCTATTACAAAGTGGGAGAATGGAACAGGAACACCTGATATTGTAAATCTTATATCAATAGCTGATCAAAGGGTATAGCAACTCATATTTATTATGAGAAGCAGGGAAAAAAGGTTGACGATTTTTCGGACGCTGAGTCAGAGAATTACATTGAGCTTAACGGTATGAAGAGTGAGCTCGTAATTGTATCTGAGGAGGTGTAGTCATGGAAAAGTATACATATCGTCCTGTCAGATTTTATTTAATTACGTTTGCATGTACCTGGTTCTGGTGGTTATTTGCAATTCTATTTAATGAAGGAACAAGTCTTTACCTTGGAA
>JAZLKM010000012.1:0-25480 GCA_045597645.1 Lachnospiraceae bacterium
ATCTGTCTCCCATATACGCTGTCTGTTGCAGCCTGTGGAAGCCACAAGCGCATCGAGAATATCTGACGCAAGAGCCTTGCTCTGCGGATACAACGCACCATTATATGGATTAGATGAAGTCTGGCACAATGTCATCGCACCATTTACCGAGCGGTCCTCAGATCCATTTGCATGTATTCGCACAAAGGCATCTGCCCCTGCATTATTGGCTACCGCTGCTCTCTCTGAGTTACTGATATTTACCTCATTAGTGGTACGGACCATGAGTACCTCATAGCCTCTCTCTTCAAGCACCTGTTGAAGCTTAAGAGAGACATCCAGTGTAAGCTGATACTCCGGTACTCCGGTAGCTACGCCTCTGGTTCCGCCAGACACCTTTGCTTTTGTCTCTGATGCCCCGGGTCCTATTGCTTCTTTTTCATTATTTCCCTTTATCTGATGGCCTGCATCTATGCAGACTAGATATCCATTAGCACCACCTGATGTATTAGGCACTCTAAGATAATCGCTGGCCATATAATAGATGGCACCATCTATATACACCTGACTCCACTCGCCTTCGTCCACAATTCGCTTTACCTCTGTGCGTGGTGTAAGCTTAGTATAGATGTTAGCATCACTAGATGTATCTGGAGTAATTCTCACATTAACTGTTGCCGTTGTGCGCACCACTTCCAGCGCTGACTCGTCCAAATCGACCTTTTGAGCGATTAGCTCATCAGCTGCATCAGGCTCTGCATTGGCTTCGGCTTCGATTAGATTAATCTCATCTGATTGCGTATCCGAAGTATCACTATCGGGCTGCTCGGTCGATATAGCGTCTTCCATTGCACTTACTTCTAGAGCGCTGTCTTGCTCAATGCTCTCGCTAACATTAGCTTCTATATCAGATATATCATTGGTTTTATTTCCACAGCCTGACAATATTGTAATGCACAAAACCACCATTGCGCCAAACGCAGTAGCCGCCATTAATTTATTTCTATGTTTCATTACGATTCTATGTATCCCTTTATTTTATTTTCGGTTCCTTAGATTTTACGACCTTTCTTTTCTTCTTTATAGACAGAAAATTGAGGCCTATAACCAAAATGGCTACAAATACTGCTGCGATAATGTTAGCATGCTCCAACTTAAAGCTTGCAGTATACGCCTTATAAGCCAAAAATGCGGTTGATATCACACCTCCGGCAATCGTTGCTGCCAAAAAGTGCTTTTGCAAAACCATAAATACAATAAAGGCAGCTATCGCAGCTACTACTACCCAGAGCTTCGATAGATACGTAGCCTCCTGAATGAAATATCCCACACCATAGCCGCAGATAATTGCGTTTATTATCTCAAAATGACCAAAAATGGTACATATAATTCCTGCAATGATAAGTGCTATCACAACAATCAAAAGCATAATTTGATATTCAATCCACATATCATATCCCCCCTGTAAGGATAGATTATAGCATAAAAAAGGCTGCCCGCAATATCACAGGCAGCCTAAATATGTGAAGATATTATTAATTCTTCTTGTTCTCCTTAATCATCTCAGTAAGCATCGGAACAATCTTGTTAAGATCGCCTACGATACCGTAATCTGCTACATCAAAGATAGGTGCAGTCTCATCCTTGTTGATTGCAATGATGAGGTCAGACTCCTCCATACCAGCAGTGTGCTGGATGGCACCTGAGATACCAATTGCAAAATATACATTAGGACGAACAGTCTTACCGGTCTGTCCAACCTGAAGATCCTTCGGCTTCCAGCCTGAATCAACAACTGCTCTAGAGCATGATACAGTAGCACCGAGTGCATCAGCGAGGTCCTCAAGAAGCTTGAAGTTCTCTGCTGAGCCAACACCACGTCCACCAGATACGAGGATCTTAGCATCCATGATATCAACGGTCTCTGCTACAGACTTAACGATCTCCTGAATCTCTACATACTTAGCATTCGGAGTAAGGTCAGCCTTGAACTCAATGATTTCAGCCTTGCGTCCCTTTTCAGGAGCGAGCTTCTGCATAACACCAGGACGAACAGTTGCCATCTGTGGACGGTTGTCTGGGCATGCGATGGTAGCGATTGTGTTACCACCAAATGCAGGACGAGTCATAAGTAACTGATTGTGCTTCTGCTCTACGCCTTCCTTAGGCTCGATTGGGAAATCTCCAATCTCAAGTGAAGTACAGTCAGCGGTAAGACCGGTTGCTACACGAGCTGATACAGTAGGACCAAGGTCACGTCCGATAGCTGTAGCTCCTACAAGCATGATGTCTGGCTTGAACTCATTGATAACACCAGCGAGTGCCTGTGCATATGGCTCTGTACGGTAATCCTTAAGTGCAGGATCATCTACGATAATAACCTTGTCTGCACCGTACTCACCAAGCTGATCTGCGAGTGCCTTTACATCTGATCCAATAAGCACTGCTGTTACATCAGTACCAAGCGGTGCTGCAAGCTCCTTACCTTTTCCAATAAGTTCGAAAGCGATGGAGCTAAGTACATTGTCAACCTGCTGTGCGTAGATATATACGCCCTTGTATTCTTCTAATGACATTTCTTCTCTCCTTTGCTTAAATAATGTGCTTCTCAAGAAGCTTTGCAGTAATAAACTCTGCTGACTCCTTAGCATCAAGATTTACCTTCTCGCCTGCGCCCTTACGTACCTTGTCAGATGCCTTTGCAATCTTGGTAGGTGAACCAGCAAGACCGATATTAGCATCATCAAGGTCCTTAAGGTCATCACGGCCCCATACGGTTACTTCCTTATCGTATGCATCAAAGATACCGCCTGGTGTCATGTAACGTGGCTCGTTAAGCTCTGAAAGTGCAGTGATAAGGCAAGGCATCTTAGCCTTAACCATATGATATCTGTCCTCATACTGACGCTTAACTACTACGCTGTCTCCATCAACCTTGATATCCTCAGCATATGAGATAACCGGAACGCCAAGATGCTCAGCGATCTGAGGTCCAACCTGTGCGGTATCTCCATCGATAGCCTGACGGCCAGTGATGATGAGATCATAATCGATATTGCGAAGTGCAGCTGCGATGGTGCTTGAGGTAGCCCAGGTATCTGCGCCGCCAAGTCTTCTATCAGTAACAAGTACTGCATTGTCAGCTCCCATTGCCATTGCTTCGCGGAGCATATCATCTGCCTTCGGCAGACCCATGGTAAGAACGGTTACTTCACCACCTACCTGCTCCTTTATTCTAAGTGCAGCCTCAAGGCCTGCCTTGTCATCCGGATTCATAATTGCAAGCATGGCAGCACGATTAAGTGTGCCATCCGGGTTGAACTGTACGCCACCCTTTGTATCCGGAACCTGTTTAATACATACTACGATTTTCATGTATTGTCTCCTCCCGTGGCTTACTTAAGCAGAGTACCTGAGATAACCATACGCTGTACTTCTGAAGTACCCTCGTAAATCTCGGTAATCTTTGCATCACGCATCATGCGCTCTACTTCGTATTCTCTAGTGTAACCATATCCACCGTGAAGCTGTACAGCCTTAGTGGTAACTGCCATTGCAGCCTCTGCTGCGAAAAGCTTAGCCTGAGCTGCTTCTACGCTGTATGAGGTTCTATGGTCTACTGTATACTGATCCTTTGCAGCTGCAGCCTTGTAAACAAGCATCTTTGCAGCTTCCATACGAGTTGCCATATCAGCAAGCTGGAACTGGGTGTTCTGGAAAGCACCGATTGCACGGCCAAACTGCTTTCTCTCCTTAACGAACTCGATGGTGCGATCAATAGCACCCTCACCGATACCAAGTGCCTGAGCAGCGATACCGATACGTCCGCCATCAAGAGTATGCATTGCCATACCAAAGCCCTTGCCTCTTGCTCCGAGGAGGTTCTCCTTCGGGATGCGGCAATCCTGGAAAATAAGCTCATAGGTTGAAGAACCACGAATACCCATCTTCTTCTCTTTGGTACCAAAGCTAAATCCTGGTGTATCCTTCTCTACGATGAAAGCAGAGAACTTCTTTGATGAACGACCCCTTGCATCAGTTACGATATCGGTAACTGCAATAACAATGTAAATGTCAGCTTCCTTACCATTGGTGATGAAGCACTTTGATCCATTAAGTACCCATGAATCTCCATCCTCTACAGCCTTTGTCTGAGCACCCTGTGCGTCAGTACCTGCGCCTGGCTCAGTAAGTGCGAATGCTCCAAGCTTCTCGCCCTTTGCAAGCGGTACAAGATACTTCTGCTTCTGCTCCTCAGTACCATAGGTAAGAATAGGATCACAGCAAAGTGAAGTATGAGCTGATACGATAACACCTGTGGTACCGCATACCTTTGACAGCTCCTCTACGCACATAACGTAGGTGAGAATGTCACAGCCCTGGCCGCCGTACTCCTTCGGAATCGGAATACCCATGAAGCCATACTTCTGCATCTTAGCTACTGTCTCGCGTGGGAACTCCTCGGTCTCATCGACTTCCTGTGCGAGAGGCTTTACTTCGTTTTCGGCGAATTCTCTGAAAAGAGAACGGGCCATCTCATGTTTCTTATCTAATGTAAAATCCATGATTTTTCCTCCGTTTATAAAAATATTACAGCTGGTCTACCGGTGTCTTGGTACGGTCAGCATTGTATACGTAGAATCCCTTGCCGCTCTTTGCGCCAAGTGAGCCGCCACGAACCATCTTGCGAAGAAGTGGGCATGCACGATACTTGCTGTCTTTGGTCTCATTGTAAAGTACATCCATAATTGCAAGACATACATCAAGTCCAATAAAGTCACCAAGCTCAAGCGGTCCCATCGGATGGTTACCACCAAGCTTCATAGCATTATCGATACCCTCGATATCAGATACACCTTCCATGTAGATGAAAGCTGCCTCATTGATATAAGGAATCATGATACGGTTAACAACAAAGCCTGCAGCCTCATTTACCTGAACTGGGGTCTTGCCGATCTCTACAGAAATCTTCTTAATGGTATCTACCATCTCTGCAGGAGTATTTGCTCCAGCTATTACCTCGATAAGCTTCATACGATCAGCCGGATTGAAGAAATGCATACCAATCATCGGACGGGTAAGGCCATTTCCAATCTCAGTGATTGAAAGGCTTGAGGTGTTAGATGCGAAGATGCACTCTGGCTTAGCAATCTTGTCAAGCTCAGCAAAGGTGGTCTTCTTAACCTGCATATCCTCGAATGCAGCCTCAACGATAAGGTCGCAATCTGCACACAGATTCTCCTTAAGTCCAGGAGTGATTTTTGCAAGGATAGCATCTACAGTAGCCTGCTCCATTTTGCCTTTTTCTACAAGACGAGCATAACCCTTAGCGATCTTGTCCTTACCGCCCTGAGCCCACTCTTCCTTGATGTCGCAGAGTGCTACTTCGTAGCCATCAGTCATTGCAAAAGCCTTTGCGATGCCCTGTCCCATTGTACCTGCACCAATAATACCTACTTTCATAAGTTCCTCCTATTTTCTACCACTGCAACGCAGTGGGTTGATTACTAGCAATTCTTGAACGGAACGACTTTGAGCTTCTCCTCCTTCGGCTTAAGGAAGTTGCCCATACCAGCCTTCTGATCCTCAGTCTCGAAGCAGCTTCCAAAAAGCTTCTCCTCGATAACAAGAGCATCGTCCATATTTGCCTCAAGACCATCATTTATAGCCTTCTTGCATGCACGAACTGCGATAGGTGCGTTCTTTGCGATACCTGCAGCCATCTTCTCAGCCTGCTCCATAAGCTCTGCCTGTGGATATACTGCATTTACAAGTCCGATGCGGTAAGCTTCGTCAGCCTTGATATTGCGTGCAGTGTAGATAAGCTGCTTTGCCATACCAGGTCCAACAAGTCTTGCAAGTCTCTGGGTTCCACCAAATCCTGGTGTAATTCCAAGACCTACCTCTGGCTGACCAAACATAGCATTGTCAGAGCAAATGCGGATATCGCAGCTCATTGAGATCTCGCAGCCACCGCCAAGCGCAAATCCGTTGATTGCACAGATAACTGGAATTGGAAGGGTCTCAAGCTTTCTGAATACATCATTACCCTTCTTACCAAATGCCTCACCCTCAGCCTTGGTAAGGGTGCTCATCTCGCCTATATCTGCTCCTGCAACAAAGCTCTTATCGCCTGCGCCTGTAAGGATAGCACAACGGATAGTATCAATATCAATGTTATCAAGTACGCTGTTAAGCTCATCAAGTACCTCAGAGTTAAGTGCATTGAGTGCCTGTGGTCTGTTGATAGTGATGATAGCAATATTTTCTTTTACTTCGTATAATACTAAGCTCATTTTTATCTCCTTATGAATGGTAAAAAGCGCCGGGCACCTGGCCCGGCACAAATATTATCTCTCAACGATAGTAGCGCATCCCATACCACCACCGATGCAAAGAGTAGCAAGACCCTTCTTAGCATCGCGGCGCTGCATCTCATGAAGAAGTGTAACAAGAATACGGCATCCTGAAGCTCCTACCGGATGTCCAAGTGCAATAGCACCACCGTTTACATTAAGCTTATCATTGTTGAAGCCAAGGTCACGTCCTACTGCAAGTGACTGTGCAGCGAATGCCTCGTTTGCCTCATACAGATCGATATCATCAATGGTAAGACCTGTTCTCTTAAGTACCTTCTGAGTAGCCGGAACCGGACCTACACCCATGATTGAAGGATCGCATCCACCAAGTGCACCTGCAACCCAGGTAGCCATTGGCTTAACGCCAAGCTCAGCTGCCTTCTCTTCGCTCATTACTACGATAGCTGCTGCACCATCATTGATACCTGATGAGTTAGCTGCAGTAACAATACCGTCTGGCTTGAATGCCGGGCGAAGCTTTGCAATACCCTCTGCGGTAGTACCAGGTCTTGGGCCTTCATCTGTATCGAAGATGATGGTCTCCTTTTTCTTCTTAATCTCTACAGGAACGATCTCATCCTTGAACTTGCCGTCAGCCATAGCCTTCTCGCACTTCTGCTGGCTCCATGCTGCGAACTCATCAAGCTCCTCACGGGTAAGTCCATACTGCTCGCATACGTTCTCAGCGGTTATACCCATGTGATAATTGTTGAATGCATCCCAAAGTGCATCATTAACCATGGTATCTACAAGAGTGCCATTGTTCATTCTGTAACCGTAACGGCCATTCATCATTGCGTAAGGGGCCATTGACATGTTCTCCATACCACCTGCTACAACGATATCAGCATCACCTGCCATAATCATCTCAGCAGCCATATTTACGCAGTTAAGACCAGAACCGCATACTACATTGACAGTAACTGCCGGTGTAGTAACAGGAAGTCCTGCCTTAATTGAAGCCTGTCTAGCCACATTCTGTCCCTGACCAGCCTGGATAACGCATCCCATATATACCTGATCTACTGCATCTGCTGGAACGCCTGCACGATTCAAAGCTTCCTTAATTACGATTGAGCCAAGAACTGGTGCTGGTGTGGTTGAAAGTGCTCCACCCATTGTACCGATTGCGGTACGGCAAGCGCCGGCAAGTACTACCTTTTTAGCCATAACTGTTTCCTCCGTTTTTATGAATTTAAGATTGTTATTTTTTTGTCAACCGACGTTATAATTTTATCACTTAACCCACTTGTTTTCAATGTTATTTTTTTGACAATGTGCATAAAATCTAATATTTGTTTTTATTAGAAATGCCAATTATCTATGATTACTGCTCTCCTATTTCGGTCGTGGCCGCTTCAGGCTGCTCCTCCGGCTTCACGTAAGAATACGCATTTGACTTTCCAGCGTTATTAGTGGATATGATTACCGGCTCTCTGTAAAATGCCACAACAGGCGTACCCACCTCCAACACTTCGTACAGTTCCTTGGCCTTATCTGTAGGCATATTAATGCAGCCATGCGAGCCGCTTGTCCTATAGATTTCCTCACCAAAGGTATTGCGCCATGAAGCATCATGGAATCCCACATTGTAAGCAAATGGCATAAAATATGCCACATCAGAGCTGTAGTCCTCACCCACCAGCGTGGCATTTGTGGTCTTATATACTACTTTGTATACGCCGTCAGGGCTTCCTGTTCCACGGTTAAGGCATCCCGATACAATATCACTATCCAGCATCAGATGCCCCTCTTTGTAGTACCACATATGCTGATTCGTATAATCTACTTCAACATAAGAATCCCCTATATCATTGGGCCAGAAGTCCTTCGCTGTCTGTTCAAACACTGGTGTACGTTCAATAGTTCCACCCGTGTTAAGGTCATTCATAAGCTGCTCTCTTTCGGCCTTTTTATTGACAACCCAGCCGTAGTCACCTCCACCGATAGTCACCGTATCTCCCATAGATGTCTTGAACTGTCGCTCATCGCTGTAGGTATTGTAGGTGCTTGCCAGATACTGTACGAACTTTGTGACCTTATCCTCGTCTATTGTTACGTTAAAATCATCGTCAAGCGACAACCACTTGCGCACTGTCGCAGAGTCTACCACCTCCGTGGCATCACCTATCGTATAGGTAATAGTAGTGTCATAGTAAGCTGTGACTGCCTGCATTATCCTCTGAAGCTCAGGGTCTTGCGTAGTAATCTCTGCATTCTCGTAACAGTCATCCGTCAGCGTCACCTCTTTTTGTCCTGCATCAATCGCACTGCTTATCTGTGAAAGAGCCTTATCAAATATCAATACAGTGCCATTGTCCTCGGGCACCAAAACATAGCCTTCATCTCCCATCTGCTCTATATAAGCATCCGTTGGCATCCGCATGGTGGACTCGTTTGCAAATGGAAGACTTTTGATTGTAGTTCTCAAAAGAGACGCGTCATATTTTGCAGGAATATCTAAAACGTAGGTATGAGATTTCTTATTTTCACTTGAAAATCTAAACGGCTTTTGCCCCGACAGCAATGCCTTAATCGAGTCCCCAGGCACACATTCATATGCTATCTGCTTGCACGGAAAGCTGTAGCTGCCCTCTCTGGCATTAATTGTTATCTCCTGACTTGCTATGTCATCCCCCAATGCCTTTTGAGCTGATTCTGCAGTCATTTTCTTAACATCCACACCGTTGATGGTACTGTTCTTGAAAAAATGACTCGAATAATAGAATGCACTAAAAAGCATGCCGAGCAACACAACGCCCAGTGCAAGGACGCTGTAGAAGCCCAGCATTACCAACATTCTCTTTATACGTTTTTTCTTCTTACTTCTAGCTGCCAATAATACTCTCCGTCAGAATTATTTATTGTTTTGGTCCTGCATGATTAGTAGCTTCAATCCCTCTACTGCACATTTTACAGCCCTGGAGGTATCGTGATTATTGTCCTGATGCAAGCCGGCTTTCTCGCGCTCTTGATTCCATACGCATGAGAATACAGCACCTGTGCGAAGTCTTCTAATCGCACCTACGATAAACAGGCATCCACTCTCCATCTCAGATGCAAGGCATCCGCCTTTTAACCACGCATTCCATTTGTAATTCAAATCTCCCGCCGTAGGCATAGAGTCTGGTGAATGCTGTCCATAGAAGCTATCCTTAGCCTGAACCACTCCCACATGGCTTGGATATTCCAAGTCCTTAGCGGCCTGTGCCAGAGCAGCTGTAACATTAAAATCAGCCACTGCCGGGAATTCTATCGGCATATATTCCAAAGTGGTACCGTCCTGCCTTATTGCTGCGTTGGCAATGATAACATCGTTGGCCATAACAGACAGGTCCATACCACCGCAGGTGCCGGTCCTTATGATAGTATCCACACCAATATGCGCCAGCTCCTCAAAGCATATTGCTGATGAGGGCGCTCCAATGCCTGTCGATATTACCAGCACCCTCTCTCCGCACAGCTTACCTGCCCATGTATTATATTCTCTATTGCAGCCTACAAACTCAGGCTCGTCGAGTAACTGAGCTATTTTCTCTACGCGACCTGGATCGCCAGGGCATATCGCATAGCGCGCGCCCTGGCTCTTATCCAGTTGAATATGATATTCTTTTACTTCATCTTTAAGCATATAAAACTCCTAGTTATGCTCTCTTAAATACCGGCATATACTCAAGTGGTGCTGCTACATGCACAGTCTGTCCACCTTCATAGATGGTGCCATCTGATGTAAGCTGCCATTTTCCAGCAGGGAGATATACATCTCTCTCAAACTGATTATGTACAAAAATCGGAGCAACCACATAATCTGCGCCGAACATATACTGATCTGTAATATCCCAGCACTTTGCATCTCCCGGGCACTCATAGAACATAGGTCTGATAAGTGGCGAGCCATTGGTGCTGGCCTCATCGTACAGTGCCTTAATATAATCATGCATCTCAATACGAATATCATAGTATTTCTTCATGATTGCATAATTATCTTCGCCATAGCTCCAAAGCTCATTTGGCTGACCAGTATGCAGATATCCGCCACCCCAATCTCTATCATCAAGAGCTGGAATATTGTAAGGTCCTCTATCTCCGTGCATACGGAACACTGCTGAATATACAGCGAACTGATACCATCTTATAAGAAGCTGCTGGAAATACGGATCATTGACGTCATCGGTCATAAATCCACCTATATCTGTGGTCCACCACGGGATACCTGCCATTCCCATGTTAAGTCCAGCTATCACCTGATCATAGAAGGCCTCAAATGTAGACGGTATATCTCCTGACCATACTACATTGCCATACTTCTGGCTTCCTGCCCATGCACAACGAAGCAGGTTAACCGGTGCCTCACCAGTAATCTCCTTCATCGGGTCAAAGAACACCCTGCTGTACATCTGCGGATACATATTGCTGCTAGCCAATGCCGGGCCATTGCAGTATCTGTAATTCTCAAAATCATATACGCCATAATCAGGCTCTGAATTATCAAGCCAGAATCCATCTATTCCATAGTCATAGTAGTTCTTTTTACATACTTCCCATACATACTCGCGGGTCTTAGGATTAAATGGGTCAATCTCAACGCAATCGCCCTGATAGTCATAGGTCTGAGCAGCTCCTCTCTCTGTCTTAATGAGAAGTCCCTGCTCCATCATTGGCCAGAAATTCTCACTCTTGCGGTCAACAGACGGCCATACTGATACGATTACTCTGATGCCCATTGAATGTAATTCATCCACCATAGCCTTCACATCAGGCCAGTACTTAGTGTCAAACTTCCAGTCACCCTGCACAGTCCAATGGAAGAAATCGATGACTATCTGATCAATCTTAATACCTTCCTTTTGGTACTGACGCGCTACAGTAAGCACCTCGTCCTGAGTGCGGTAGCGAAGCTTGCACTGCCATAATCCCATGAGGTTCTCCGGGAACTTTGGTGCATGTCCAGAAGCATTTGTATAGTTTTCTACTATCTGCTTAGGACCATCAGCTACAGTCATCCAATAATCCATCTCCTTGGTAGACTCTGCAATCCACTCTGTATAGTTCTTGCCAAAGGTAACCTGACCTACTGCCGGATTGTTCCACAGGAAACCATAACCCAAAGAAGACACTGCAAAAGGAACTGTTATCTGAGAGTTGCGCTGAGCCAGTTCAAGTACACTGCCCTTGAGATCAAAATATGGCTGCTGATACTGACCCATACCAAATATCTTCTCGCCGTCATTGCTCTCAAACTTAAGGCTGAGCTTGTACTGATCTCCGCCTATAATACCCTTCCATGTGCGGTTTACCACCTTGAGGCATCTGCTCTCTCTGGATAAGGTGCCGTCATACATGCGGAAATACTCTCTTAAAATGAGCTCGTCATCTCTATATACAGATACAATTCCTACGAAATTAACGATAGCTTTGATACGTCCATTAGTGATGGTTGCTATCTGGCGCTTGTCATAATACCCCTCTCCGCACCAGTGATCCTCCTCACCAATCTCAACCTTTGCCCCTGACTTATCTACTTCTTCAGTCAGTGCCCACAAGTTGCCTGTAAAATCCATCTGCTTTGTTGCACGAAATCTCAAAGAATCTTTGCCCCAGGCTTCAATCCTAAGAGTCTCTCCTTCGCGCATGGCTACAAGCGCACCATTGTCATTTTTGAAAACCATCAGTATTCCCTCCCTATTCATGGCTCTTTTTCAGAGCAATCTTTACACGTTCCTTCATATATGCCACATTAACCGGCTTCAATATGTAATCTACAGCACCTAGAACCTTGCACTTCACTACAGTTTCCTTGTCTGTACTGCCCGTCATAAATATGAACGGCGCATCAGATATCAATCCCATCTTCTTCATCTTGGCTATAGTGTTGATACCATCCAGAATCGGCATTTCTATATCCATCAATATTAAGTCCACGCTATTTTTTTCTGCCAGATATTTTATAGCATCGAGGCCACTGGAAAATGCTACCACTTCTCCAATTTCTTCCAGGGCTTTTGCAATGGTAAGCTGCGATGCCTTAGCATCATCCACCACCATTATTACATCCTTTTTAGCCTTTGCCACGCCCCGGTCCTCATTAAGGACCTCTATATCTCCCAAATAATCCGGAGGCATAATGTCAGACTCTATAATCTTAATCCTCTCGTATTCTGGGTTAGTCGACAAATCTATAATGCAGCCAGATTTATGTAGCTTAACAACCGGCCGCTGCGCCACTTTTGAGTTTCTTACTACCAGCGCTCGCTCACCATTTGACAAAAGCACATCGATTCCCGGTGGAAAAGCCGGAATTACCTGCAGTGCAGCTTCTACTACCTTCTCGTCAAACAGTACTCCTTTGCCGCCCGCCAAATAGTCCAGTGCATCAACAGGCGCATACGGCTCCTTGTACGGCCTTTTATTTGTCAGCGCATCATACACATCCACCACATGTATAATCTTGGACAAAATAGGAATCTGCTTTCCTTCAAGTCCTCTAGGATATCCGCTTCCGTTTTCATTTTCGTGATGGCACAGCACTGCCTGACGTACCACAGCCGACACTTCAGGATTATTTTTCAGAATCTCATTGGAATATTCCGGATGCTTTTTTATCTGCTCATATTCCTCATCTGTCAGCCTCCCATTTTTATTCAGAATACTGTCTTCGATTTTTATTTTTCCAAGGTCATGACAGATAGCTGCCTGTGACAATAGTCTAAGGTCGTCCTCATACAGTCCCATCTTCTGGCCCACAACTACGGAAAATACAGCTACATTTACAGAATGATGAAATGTGTATTCATCTGTGGAGCGGAGGTCAAAAAGGTCTAGTGTCATGTCCTTTCTGCCAGAAACCTCAGAAACAATAGACGCCGCCACATTGACTATACTGCCTATATTCTCTTCCTTTACCGCATCCAGACCCTTGGTAAAAAGCTCATCAGATATGGCCTCGCTATATTCTATGTCCTCAGAAAAAATGTCAGCTATGTACGCGCCAGCATACCCCTGCTCCTCAAGCCTTTTTATAGTAGGCTCATTCAGCGGGATACCTCGCTTAAGCATAAGCGCCCGGTTTGTGCTGACAATGTCCTTCGCCAGCAGCATACCAGGTTGCAGATTCTGCACGTTAACGTATCTCATTTTTTTCCTATCTACCCATACCCTTTTTCACTGCATCCCCCCAGATTACACCCTTATCCCTAGGCGATGCAGGTAATGCTTTCCATTGCATTTTATATAATTTAAGAGCTTTTTTCCAGTACCAGATTCCTGTATATACTATCAACGGTTACGGCTTCATCGCATATATGATTCCAAATGTCCTTGGCCCGCAGTTGCTCGATACCGTTGCTGATGCCTGCTGCTCGTAATAGTTCTCAAAAGTGACTTTCTCCTTCACTTTTTCTCTAGCCAGCTCCAGTATGTCCTCACTGCAACCCGCATATGCATTTACTGCGATTGAAGTATCTATCTTCTTTGTGTCACCTAAAATTTTCTTAATGTACTTCCTGGCTACTCTATTATATTTTCCCAGGAATGCCATCTTCAATGTGAGCTTGCCATCTATCATAGCCAATACCGGGTGTATGTGGAAAACATTGCACAGGTCCATAACACTCTTTTTTACTTTTCCATTGTAGTAGAGGTAATTTGCGTTTTTTGCCAAAAACGAAGTTGATATACGGGGAATCATATCGTCTAGCTTGTCTACAATCTCTGCGCCTGACAGCCCTTCGTCTCTCCACTTTACTGCTTCCATGGCCAAAATGCCCTGACCTGCCGACAAATGCTTAGAATCAATGACATGAACCTTCTCTCCGTCCTGACCCATTTTAACCTTCGCTAATACAGCGTTATTATATGCGTCACTTATTCCTGAGCTAATGCATATGTGGATGACCTCTGAATATTCTCTAAGTGTCTTATCAAAAAAATTCTTGTACGCATTGGCCGTCGGAATAACACTGATAGCCGTCTTCGTACCATCTGCCATGTACTCCATTACATTTTGAGAATCAATCTCCACGGTATCCTGGAAAAGACCGCCCTCGGTCTTAATGTCAAAATAGATAATGCCAATCTCGTTTTCCTGGCACAATCTTTGTGGAAGGTCTGCCACACATTCAGTTGTAATTGCTATATTATGCATAGCTTACTCCTCCATACCACATGAAGCCATCAACGACTTAAGAAGCTCCTCTGCCTTGTCATAGTTAAAATCTGCTGCGTAGTCACCTATCTCTGCAAGAAGCTGCCCCATCTGTATTGCTTTGTAGACCCCGCCACTTCCATTCTTTGCTATCTCAACAGCTGCATCACCATCAAAGCTGGCTAGAGCATTCTTCATCATAGAAACAAGCTCTATTGCCTTGTCCTCATCAAAAACAGTCGCGTCACTGTCTACTTTTTGCTCCTTGGGCTCATTTTTCTTATTATCCATCAAAATCTGCTCGCCCATCTCTATTACTTTGCTATACAGGCTCATAGCATCTTGATGATTTTTCCTAATATATTCAATGTCATCAGCTTTTCCACTCATTTCAAGCTTTCTAGCTTCCTCTGACATCTGCCTTGCACCAATTGACAATGATGAGCTCTTTAGTGCATGTACCTCAATGGTATAATTTTTCCAGTCTCCCTGCTCAAAAAGTCCCTGAATGACCCCTATCTTCTCTTTTCCCTTTTCTATATATGAATTGAGAATCAAATAATACGTATCCACATTGTTGCCAATGTAGGAGAGACCTGTCTTTACATCTATATGTTCTGATGCTGCATCGCTCACCACAATGGCATCAACGTTTTTCGCACCAGTCTCCTCAGCCGTAGGCTTTACGATTTTCTCTGACGGTAAGTTCTGTTTCAGCACACGGTCTAGTGCAGAAAGCTCTATCGGCTTTGTAACAAACCCGTTGAATCCATTTGCGAGGTACATCTCCCTAGCGCCGCTGACTGCGTTCGCTGTCAATGCAATGATCGGAAGATTCCTGTAATATTCGTCCTCTTTGCTTCTAATTATAGACGTAGCCTCAACGCCATCTAGTTCTGGCATCATATGATCCATAAGCACCAGATCATAATCCTTTGACTCCAGCATCCTTATCGCGTCCTGACCGCTGCTCGCTGACAGCACCTGCATCTTATATGGTTGCATAAGGCCCATCGCAACCTGCAAGTTAACAGGATTATCGTCCACCAAGAGAATTCGCGCCTTCGGTGCAATAAAGGTGTGGGAGGACATCTTCTCTTCCATAAGGTTAATTATATTATTTTCATTATTGAACACACTGCTAAGCGGTAGCTCGTATATCGGCTTATATATACAGCGCATATTGTCAGGCACAATAATACTGTCATATCTGCCCTGAATAATAACCACCTGGACCTTATCTGCAATCCCTATGTAATAATCGCTATGTTCCAGGTATTCTTCCTTTCCCACGAAACAGTGAGTTATATTCCCTAAGCCTAGCCTTCGCTGCAAATCCTCAAAAGTGCCAAGGATACAATGCTTCACTTGTAGCGACTCGCCTATCTCGCCGAGCAAGTCCTTGTATGCCTGCTTGGTCGCAGGGTGACTATACTTGTTCACATCAATATAACAAGCTGCGTTGATTTTCTCTGCATTATCTACACATATAAAGGGTCGCTCGTCCTTCACCTTTAGCGGCACTACGAACTTGAACTCAGATCCCTCCCCATATGTACTTTTCACCGATATGAATCCACCCATCTTAGTTATCAGTCGCTTGGATATTACAAGCCCCAAGCCAGTTCCCTCGACTGAGCGATTCTTTTTTGTATCAACCTGCTGAAAACTGTTAAACAGCTGTTCTAAATTCTTTTTTGAAATTCCTATGCCAGAGTCCTTAACGCTGACAGACAGGTTAATACCATACTTTCTAACCGTCTTAGATATCCTAAGTACAACTACGCCCTCATTTGTATACTTCA
Source organism: Lachnospiraceae bacterium (assembly GCA_045597645.1). GTDB lineage: Bacteria > Bacillota > Clostridia > Lachnospirales > Lachnospiraceae > JAKSSE01. The sequence continues at coordinate 16,287 of JAZLKM010000012.1, forward strand.
CAGCATTAGTCAGAAGGTTAATCATAATCTGGCGAAGTCTGACCTCATCTCCTATCAGCAGCTTTGGAATGCTAGGATCAACGTGCGCTACAAGCTCAAGCTTCTTGTCACCCATTCTGGCCATAGTCATATTTATGACATCATTCAATGTGGAGGCCAGATTAAACTCGTCCTCCACCAATTCCATCTTTCCCGATTCAATTTTTGAAAAATCAAGAATATCATTTATGATGGCCAAGAGACTTCTGCCTGAATTTTGTATCTGGCTTGCATGCTCCCTGACCGTCTCAGAAAGCCCATGTTCCCTTAAGACTAATTCGCACATACCAATGATTGCATTCATAGGTGTACGAATCTCATGGGACATGTTTGCTAAGAAATCCGACTTTGCATGCTCCGCATTTTCAGCGACCTCAACTGCCTGCCCTAGGGCTTTTCTAACTCTGTCATCACGCGCAATATTTACATAGAGTGATAATCCTATTCCTAGCTGAATAAACATTGCGAGGAAAAACCCTACATATCCAGACATTCTGGCGAATAAAATCGCGTGAAAGCCAAAATGGTGCACAAGCACAATAACTACAGTCAACACAGTTTCAAACAATACAAGAAATGCATCGTGATAAAATGAAACCAAAACTATAATTCCAGCAAGCAATATGAGTTCCAAGTAATAGTCACGAATATACAATCCGCTTATAAACACCGTACTGCCAGCAAAAAGTCCATACATTATGCCCTGCACTCTATCTGGGATTTTAGGTATTAAAAGCGTAACCACTATAAGTACCATCTGTATCCAGAATACAAAGTACACATAGTTCGGCCACGCGCATCTTTTTCCATATATGGTCAAAAACAAATCTGACAACGCGCAAAGCACAGTCGTTGCATACAGTTCTATGCTTCTTCCATTTATCTTGCCACTTTCCATTTATCATCCTCAAACATAAAATTAATGAGTCACTACGCTCTTTATGCTCTCCTTAAGAATGCTTACATTTATAGGCTTCGTGAGGTAATCCAAAGCACCCAGCTCGCTACTCTTCTTTATTGTCGCGATGTCCTTATCTCCTGTCAGGAAAATAACCTTCATTTTCCTAACATTCTTCTGAATCCACTCAAGCACTTCAAAGCCATTCATGCCAGGCATTTCCATATCGAGCAAGCACACATCATATTTGTTTTTCTTTAGCATTTCTATGCCCTCTTCACCGCTGGTAGCATAGCTTAGTACATAGTTTTCATCTGACAGTGCGTGCTCTACAAAGGTATGTGCGAATAGGTCATCATCTATAAATAATACATTTGTCAGTCGACTATAATTTACCTGCTTCATCTCATACTGCATATCTTCATCAATCATATCCAACATAATCTGAGCAATCTTGGGGTCGAACTGGGTCCCCATCCCCTTCTCAATCTGCTCCCTCGCTACTGATTGCGGCATGATGGTGTGATAGCTACGATTGCTGGTCATCGCATCATACGCATCAGCCACACTGATGATGCGAGCTATCAAAGGTATATTTTCTCCAGAAAGTCCATTCGGATATCCTTTTCCATCATATCTTTCATGATGCCAGCGCGCGCCAACAGCTAGGTCCGGTATCATGTCTACGCCTCTAAGTATCTGATAGCCTGCTATGGTGTGAAGTTTAATCTGTTCATATTCATCGTCCGTCAACCTACCGTTCTTGTTTATAATTTCGTCTCTGACGCTTATTTTCCCTATATCATGGAGGATACCTATGTAATATACTTCTTGCTGCTCTGCCTCGGTTCCACCCAGGCGATACATTATCTCTCTCGCGTACTGCGCTACTCTAAGAGAATGTCCTCTGGTGTATAAATCCTTAGCCTCAACTGCGCCACACAAAGTGTCTATCAGCTGCCTGCTCAGTCCTTCCTGACGCTTTCTCACCTGCTCTAGCGATGCTTTTTCGTCCTGGGCCGCAACATTCAGCTGCCTTTCCATCTCATACTCTCTTTGGCTTTGCACAAACAGGACTAGGATTATAAGTCCCAGGGTCACTGCTGCATTAAACAGCAAAAATCTGGTCTGCACAATCTGCAACACCTGGGCAATCACTGGGATGGTTAAAAAAATCGTCAAGTAGTATCTCTCACGTTTTTCAAATACTCTGAAATACTTGATGAGGATTATTACCGCCATAATGTAAACTGCGTACGGCAACACAAAACCCACTATGTAAAAAGACCCAAATACATAGTGATGGCTTTCATCTATATAGTTCATTTTTAGAGGTTGCTGCAGAAACGCAGCTATGACCTGAAGACCTGTTAATATGGTTGCTACGCGCATCCATACGGCAGAAATATTATCACGATTTTTTATATAACTATAAACCCAGCCAAAGGTAGAAAACAGTAAAAGTCCTGCAGCTATATAATAGATAATGACAGAGACTATCACCTCTAGATAAAACACCCACGGTGACATATTTCCAGCCAGCACCCTATCTGTAATATCACCTGCCAGCATAATAATATTTCCAACAATCATGGCTGTAAGCCAATTGTGGTTCTTTGCTTTATGTCTCGCCGCAAGCTGGTAGAACGCCAAAATAGCGCAGATAAATATGCAAAATGACTCTATGGAAACGTTAATTACATCATATGTCATATACAGCACCCCCTGCTGTCCGAAGCGGTGTAAGCAACAGCTTCAAAGCCCTCTTTTACTTAATAAACTTTATCACCATAAAAAGCCTTTTGTCAACGAATCCACAGCATATCACTGGCTTAATCACACCAAAATACCGACCTGACCCTATCGTTTTCCAATGAAACATTTTAGAGCCTAGTCGGTACAAAATATACACGTCTTTTTTGTTATTTTTTTAGATTTCTATGCAGAAAAATCTATGCTCTGTCCCAGCGATTTTTCCGCATCAGTTCTAACTGCGTTGCTTCTATTTTCAAAAGAGTAAGCACTGATTTTCGACATCAGCTCCTCTATTGAATCAGCAGAGAACGTTACTGTCTTTTCCGGCTTATCCGGTCCATCTGACTTATCAGCTGACTTTCTATTTTCCAGCCGCTCTGCCTGCTCTTCCTTCGCCGCCTTTTTAGCCTGTGCCTTCTTATCCGCACGATTTTGCTCTATCTTAGTCTCAATACGCTCCTTTTGAGCATCTGATGACTCTTTTAGCGCTGCAAAATATGTCGCTGTACCATTGTCATTTACAGTCATGCCATAGCTTTCAACATTAGCCCCTGACGCCTTAAGGCCCTCTATCATCTGATTCATCTGGTTAGCTGCATTGCCAATAATCCCCTCATATTTCTGACGATATTCTTCGTCATTAGCCATGCGCTCAAGCTTCTCCTCATTTATGAGTACAACAGTCCTGCCTGTCTGTCCATACGCAGCCGGATTAGCCTTTACCATATCCATCTTGTCTTCGCTAACCAGCACAAAATCAAGATTCGAGAATTTCTTCTTAAGGCTCTCATAGTACTCAGATGCTTTCTTTGTAAGCTTAGCATCTCCTATGGTTCGTCCCTTTACACCATATTTTTTCTCAGTTTCAGCAGACTTTTCTGTCTTAGCTGCAGCTTCAGCCGGCTTTGTCTCTGTCTTCTTTACATTTTCAGTTTTCGCGCCAGTTTGGGTGTAGTACGCCTGATACGCGCCAGATACTCCAGATACATTACTCATAACTATCCTCCTTGATAAAAAAGTCGAAATCCGTTTCGACAGTCAATACTCTTATGTGTATTATATCGGATGCCATATAAAGATACTTTATATGCTTTACACTTATTTTATAAGGCCTTCTACTGACACTAACTCAATTTCGAAATTAAGCTCCTTTCCTGCCATCTCATGGTTAGCATCGAAGGTAATGGTTGTATCTGTTTTCTCTACTACCGTCACCTGATGCGGACGTCCCATCTGGTCATAGAGGTATACGCCATCGCCTATATTAAGCTCGTCGGTACCCTCAAGGTTAGCCAGATCAACGGTTACTATATTATCCGGATCAACTGGGCCATATGCCTCCTCTGGTGTAAGGTGTATCTTAATTTTCTCTCCCACCTGCATTTTGGCTACTGCTTCATCGAAGCCACGAATCATCATGCCTACTCCGCAGACGAATTCCAGAGTTTCACCTCGTTCAAGCGAAGAGTCAAATACGGTTCCATCATTGAAGGTTCCTGTATAGTGAACGTTACATGTCTTACCAACATTTGGGCCCTCGATTACTGGCATAGCCGGCGCTCCGCAACCGCCACCGCAGCCGCTACATCCACCGCCGCAGCCGCCTCCACAGCCACACGCATCCTCTTCCTCGTGATCGTGATGGTCACAGTTAACGCCTGTACTTTCAAGTTCACCATTAATATAGGCTTTTACTGCCTTATCAGCGCTTCCTTCCACTCCAGCTACGACTTCAATCCCTGCATTAGTAAGTGCGTTCATCGCTCCTTCTCCAAGACCACCGCAGATAAGCACATCTATATCATGCTCCTCCAAAAGTCCTGCAAGTGCATCATGGCCTGAGCCATTAGAACTAAATACCTCGCTTGATAATACCTCGTCATCCTCAACGTCGTAGAGCTTAAAGCTCTCAGTATGTCCAAAATGCTGGAAAATATCTCCGTTATCATAGGTAACTGCTATTCTCATAATTTGTTGCCTCTCTTCTTAATATAATCAATTCTTTTTGTGTCCAGTTCAAAATAAGCTATTGAAGGTTACCATATTGCGACAAAAATGTCATCCTAATCCTTCAATTTCATTGCTGCAGGTATAAGCATGCCTCCAGCCGAGTTCCCAAGGGTCATTATCAGTATGTATCCTACCGCTTTACCAGACCATGCCTGTCCCATTGAAAAATAAAACATATTCGCTATGCAGTGCTCGAATCCACATAAAATAAAGACACTCACGCAGGCAAACAATATTAGGGGGTTCTTAGTATTTTTAAAGCCATCTACAGCTATATACATAAGCATTCCACAAAAAACAGCCAAGATAAATGCTCCAAGGACTGACTGCGATAGTTTAGTCTCAGACGATGCCTTCGCGGCTTGGGCTATGGTACTCATTCTGGTACATAGCAACAATCTTGCAAATACGAATGTACCAACAAGATTGCCTAGCCAGGTTGCAAGCAATATAGGTATATAATCCAATGGTTTCTCGTTCACAAGATAACCTATCTTGCCAGTGAAGAGATACAGGCCATTAAGGCAGATTGTATATAGTCCCACCGTGAACATAAGTGAACCTACAATTTTGTTTTCCACTGCAAGATATACTGTTCCACCTATACCTATTGCCATTCCAGCCAATATCGCCAGAATGAAAATCTTAATAAGTTTCTTCATCCTCATCCTCCGCACCTAAAAATCCCTCATACATCATCTCGTTCCACTTGGCATTCACTGCTTCCATATCCTTCTTTGCCATAATTCGATTACGATCTGATAGAATCGAAAGCATCTCATCAACAATCTCTTCCATCGGAAGCTTTTTATAATATGACAGATATCCCAGCATTCGATTTGCTGTCCAATCCGTATTTAAGTTTTTGGTAATCTGATCACAAAACTCTTCCGGATAGCCACGTTCTAGTAGCACCTCATATAGTTTCATGCTCTGTTGTGTTCTCGGCTTCATTGCTCTCTATCCCAACTATCATAATCCAATGCTATTCAATGTTATTTGAAATCCGCTTCGCTACTTGCTCATAAGCAATTATTGCTTCGCTGATAAAAAGATATAACATCTAAAGACTATCTACAAATATCATATATTTATCCAAAAAGCCACATTTCAATGTTATTCGCAGTCCGCTTCGATACTTGCTCATAAACAATTGCTGTTTTCCATCCGTCACATTTCTTTCCAAGAAAACCAATACCTGTAATGGAGTCGTACATCGATTACCACGACCAGAGTTAGAAAAACAAAGTAAAAGTTAGTAAAAGCCAGTAAAAATTAGTAAAAACTGATAATGTTATAGTTTTATTTAGCATATGTATAAATACCATCTTGATATATAATCGCAACGAAATGTGTAGGCCTATTTGACCTCATTAAAACATATCTTAGAAAGAAAAAATGATGAAATACGAAAATCCTATCATACGAGGTATGAACCCAGACCCAAGCATCTGTCGTGTAGGCAGTGACTACTATCTTGTGACAAGCTCATTTGAGTATTTTCCAGGGCTTCCTATCTATCACAGCACCGACCTTGTAAACTGGACTCAAATAGGCAACTGTCTGCAGCGTGCCGACGAATTCCCGCTCGAGCCTGTGGGCGATTCTGGCGGAATGTGGGCTCCTACAATAAGGTGGCATGATGGTATGTTTTACGTTACTGCTACACTAGAGGGCTATGGCAATTTTGTAGTAAAAGCATCCGATCCGGCCGGTACGTGGTCCTCACCGGTATGGTTTCCTCAGATAGGTGCAATAGATCCATCTATTCTATTTGACAACGGCCATGTATATTACTGCACTAACGAATCATTAGACGGTACTGAAATGATTTCTATGCAGGAGGTCGACTTAGAAAGCGGACAAATCATAGGTGAAAGGCGTGCTATATGGTCAGGTACCAATGCGCATTTTCTGGAAGCACCTCACGTATATCACATAGGTGACTGGTACTATCTCCTCGTTGCTCAAGGCGGCACTTTTTTCACTCACATGTCAAATATTGCAAGAAGCCAAAATGTATGGGGACCATATGAGGGATGTCCTCATAATCCTATTCTAACAAATATGTGCGACCCTACCTGGCAGATTCAATGCGCGGGTCACGCAGATCTGGTAGACGATATCAATGGTAACTGGTGGGCCGTTCACCTTGGAATACGCCTTGCAAGGCGCACAATGACCCATCTTGGCCGTGAGACATTCCTTACCCCTGTAGCCTGGAAGGATGGATGGCCGATTTGCGGAAAAGAAGGTAAGGCTGTGCTTATAGAGGAAGGGCCTATCATGACACCTCAGCAGCCAATTGCGTCTTTCATTCCTAATTTTGATAGTAAAGAATGGGAGCCAGAGTGGATTTTTCTGCGCAATCCAAATATGAATCATTATATCAGAGGTGGCAAGACTCTAACATTAACTCCAACTACGCAGTCAATGTTAGATCCGCTTCCTACCTTCGCGGCTATAAGACCTCTTGATTTTGAATGTGTGACTGAGGCTGCATTTGATTTTGCACCGCAAAACAAAGGTGACGAAGCAGGACTTGCTGTACGCTTAGATCACCTATTCCATGTTACCTTTACCGTAGGCAGGGATGATTCTGGACGTACACTATCTCTTACCATACAGGCTGAAGACGTGTGTCACACAGTAGCTAAAATACACATCCCCGAGGGAAAGATTAAGCTGATAATAAATGCTGACAAGGAAAAATATGTATGCAGCTATTCTATAGAAAACAGCGACGTTAATGTTTTAGGTCAGGCATCAACCCGTTTTGTCGCAACAGAGTTCATGGGCCGCAGCTTCACGGGAACTGTAATTGGTCTCTATACTACATGCCTTAAACCAACTGACGCCAAAATGATTGTTTCAAGTTTTACAATGAAAAAGCTGTAGATCCCCCTCATATAGAATATATATCAAAGCTAAAGCCAGTAACAGAAGAGGTTATCTCCCTCTATTACTGGCTTTTTATTATCTTACAATTAGTTTTTCTTTAGTCCTAAAATTTTTTTCACTTGCGCATCTGTCGCTATTGGATAAACTTCGTGCATGTGTTCTTCAATCCGTTGGGCTGACAGCTTCGGTGACTCATTATAAGCGCTGGTCACCAAATCATGTCCAAACACATGCTCTGGCGTAGCATATACCGCTATAGCCCAGCCATATTCCTGTCCCTTTTTGTTTTTCTTCTGACGAAAGTCCCTGACACATAGATATGTCGACATTTGCAGATTTGTAATGGTACCTTCAAATCCTTTCTCACCATCCTTGCCAAACCCAGCAAGCGCTTTTATCTCGTTAGAAAACAGCTCGGCATCCGCATGCTCTTCATCATACAAATCCATTATCTTCTTCTGACGTCTTGTCGCTTTTCCATCCTCCCAGAGTGCATCAAAATCATATCCATCTCTCCGACAATTTACAAAATATGGAAGCCATTTTTTTGATATAAATCCCGCCTTATTATTGAAGAACTTTCCATAGGCTACATCGCCTCGTCTCGCTATAACAGCTCTCCACTCCCACGGATCATGCTCCATATCCTCTGACCACCAGAATTCTGGCACCGTACGTTCCTCAAGCGAGAAGCCTGGGATATCGTTTTTGAAGAGTGGAAGGAAACCTACTTTGTTAATGTATCCTATAGCTTCGTCCACGGTATGTATGCATTCCGGGTCATTCCAGTCAACGCCGTACATAACCCATGTACCACTTTCATTTGCCATGTCGGTACCCCTTTCTATGGTTAGGGATAGTATACTATATTTTTGCAAGCAATAAAATTCACTAAGATGCCCAGATATCTACTAGATGCAAATTTTTGAGTTATGTAGGTAATTAAGCAATTAGATTTACCCACCTATTCAAGCAACCCCAATCCTTGTAGGTACTCCCTGAAGCGTAACTACATGTAATTTACGCATTTGTTCGATTTAGTAGGTAATTAAGCAATTAGGTTTACCCACCTGTTCAAGCAACCCCTATCGTTGTAGGTACTCCCTGAAGCGTAACTACATGTAATTTACGCATTTGTTCGATCTAGTAGGTAATACTGTACACTACACAACCTATCAATACTAATATTTCACACTACCGTAGGTAACTGGTCAAATGGAATTACCTACTGACCACTAATACAAGCATATGCATAGGTATATAAGTGGCTACTGACCGACTTCAGATTAGGCTGACATATAGAAGGAAAGAACTCGCCATAGGCGAGTTCACGCCGACCTCGCGTCATTTAATGGCGCTCGTGTCGGCGATGTAGCTTACTAAGCCTCCTTACTCGAAATAAAAAAGACTCCGCGCATTAGCACGGAGTCTTGTTATTTCTCGTTTCGTCGGCTTAGTAAGCTACGCCCTGAGCGATCATAGCGTCGGCTACCTTCTCAAAGCCGGCGATGTTAGCGCCTGCTACAAGGTTGTCACCCATGCCATACTTCTGAGCTGCATCAATGCTGTTGTGTACGATACCCTTCATGAT
>JAZLKM010000013.1:0-31425 GCA_045597645.1 Lachnospiraceae bacterium
GGCACTTAGCGATACGGCACAGTGGTGAGAGGTGCATCCATGTACGGGTCAAGCCTTGAAAATCTACAAGCCCCCAAAAGCTGGATGAATTAAGAAGCCACATCTCAGACAACTGGAGACCGGGCGCGCAGCATCGCGAAACAAGAATCGCCACGCGAATCACCGAATTCAGGCTCTGAGTGCCATGGATAAAGGGGATGTGTACCTTCCAGGGCCGAGGAGCAGAGAATATCAAAGGTCGGGGTGCGGGGCGGATACAATGACTTGGTGTGGAGCGAAATCGGAAAGAATGTGAGGTTTGCGCCCCACCCCCACCAACAAAAGAAAGGCAGGATGCAGGCACAAAAAAGGACCACGTGATGTGGTCCTTGGAGTTAGGCGAGTAATTCGACGATTGTTACGTTGAGTGCGTCGTGGTCGTCGGTCATGTTCATGATTTCACCGGTGCTAAAGCGCTTTACTGTGGGCCTTAGGATAAAGCCACGGTGGTTTTCTGTGACAATAGCATGGTCGCCATCAGATAGAAGTACTTCGCAACCGACAGGGTATACGCAGAGGTTGTCCAGCATGACGCGCACGATTTTGGGGTCGAGCTGAGTGCCTACGTGAGACATCATGTATTCAATGACGTCGCCAGGAAGCATAGCCTCGTGGTATGGACGCTTTGAAGCCATTGCATCGTATACGTCAGCTACGCGGATAATACGGGCATAGAGCTGAATATCGTCGCCCTGAATACCCATTGGATAGCCAGTACCATCGAAGTTCTCATGGTGCTCAAGTACAGCGCAGTTGACAGCAGAGTGAAATCTAAAGTTGGAGTTCAGATACTCGAATCCGTAGGTCGGATGAGCTTTCATATCTTCCCACTCCTCCTCGGTCAGTCTGCGAGGATTGTTAAGTACTTCTGCATTGATAAAGGTCTTGCCTATGTCGTGAAGCAATGCACCTGTTAATAAGTCCTGAAGCTCTTCATACTTCAGCCCCATATTGGCACCGATAATGACAGACAGGATACCAACACTCACTGAATGGTTATATGTGTAGTTGTCATAGTCCTTGACCTCAAGCATGTTCTGCATGATGTCGCCGTCATTCATAATATCATCGACTACATCGACTACAAGATTTTTGATGGCCTCTTCTTCGCTATAGCCGGCACTGCCCTCCATGGTCTTTTGGAACATGTTGTGTACAACGCCCAGAGTCTTACGTCTAAGAGCTGGCTTAAGTACCTGCTGGATTTCTATTCCACGCGTGAATTCGTCATCGATATATATACCTGTGTAGCCATGACTAGCTAGGTCCAGTATCATTTTTTTGTTAAGTATAACATGATGGCCTATGAGCAATCTGTTCTCTGAATTGTAGATGCTCTCTCCTACAGCCATACCTTCCTGTAATTCTTTTATTGGCACAAAACGCATTTGTGTCTCCCCTCATTTTCGTCATACATCCATGTATCAGACGTTTTTCAGAAGGACATGATATCCTACTCGGTCACTTTTTGCAACCGCTTTCAACATTTTAGTTTTTTATTGCACAGTTTCGTTGGTTTTTGCGAAAAAACTTATTCATCGAACTCCATTGTGATGAAATATCCCCTGTCCGTTTCCTTCACGTCAACCACTTTTCCACGCCTAGACTTTAAGCGCTCACGCAAAGTATAATTGGCCGACATTGCAATAGCATGCTCTATTGTGTAGTAATAGCTCATAGGAAGCTTGCCCTCTGTAATGTTAAGCTCCTGCCCTATTTCCACCAGGCCCTGGCGCTCCATTTTAAACTCCATCTGCCTCATACTACACTCCAAATGCCATTTCAAACATTTCCACAAGTCTATTTTCAAGGCTGTGATTTGTCAGCACTGCCTCATAGCCTGCACTAGCTATATCGGCACGTTCATGTTCATGACTTAGATAGTACTCTGTTAAATTTAACAATTCCTCATCACTAGTGAACACCGCCATCTGCGAACTTGTATCAAATATCATTGGCAGCTCTGTCTGATAGTTGGTCATGACAAATCCGCCACATCCCATTATATCAAATATTCTTTGTGGAATGCCTGACCTAATTGTCTTGGTAGTAAAGTTCAAATTAATTCTACTGTCTCTGAACACCAGTGGCATTTCCTCTATGCTCTTAACAGTACCGCAGTTTTTTACAGGTATTCCCGCCGTATCACTTGCAGTGAACAGCTTCACATCAAATTTCTCTCCCAGCAGGGTCAGCAATCTTCTGCGCTCAAACACCGTGGCTTTAGGCCCCAGATATACCATTGACATTATGGTTTTATCATCTACAGCGGATTCCTCCGGCGGAGTATAGTATCCTGGAAAATTTCTCTTAAACTCCTCTATGTGAGTTGGTGAGAGTACTTCATTTAGCATGAAGCATCCGTAAAGCTTACTCTGCGCCATGCAGATCGAATCCATGTACCCTGCCAGGTAGCTTTTTTTATCCGGATATCTGTCTATAGGGCATTTTTCAGAATAAAGAGAGCCCACAAAGGATACCTCTGCCGCAAGTTTTGGATTCACCGGACGATTTTCCAGATATTTTTTAAGTCTCGATACATTTACTCCCAGTGGCATGTAAAATATCTTGCCAGGGTTGCGTCCCAAGAAAGTCTCGTAATCTGCATAATCAAATATGAATGTCCTGTTCCAAGGATTTGACAGTGTATTAGAGTATAGCTCCATCACTGGAGAATCAACTGTCCAGCTGATGTACCTTATCTGAAAAATATTGCATACCGCTGACAGCACAGGGTAATAGTTTATAGAAAATACAGCGTCGAATTTCTGATCACTAAGTAATTTAGACACTGTCTCTATAGTCTGCTGCGGAGTAGTGTTCTTGTTGGTCACCTCAAGTGTCACCTGGCACACCTCTACATCCATCTTGGCCAATGTCTCTATGATATCCGGCTCACATATGCTGCCATATCTATAAAAAAGTACTTTCAATTCGCCACCTCAAGTTGTACAAATTCTCTCTTTAATATATACTAAATATAGTATTTTAACAACCTTCGAGCACTCTAGAGGACAGGAAAATGGCAGACCCTATTTTGATAATCAAAGACAGTACATTTTGCTATGGAGCTCTCTATAATTTTGCTATAGATTTGGGAGCCGCTTTGGAGCGTCTGGGCCAGGACGTAGAGTATTTTGATTTCTCGTCTGGCAACATAGGCCTGCTGGACCAGTTCCTGGGCAGGAGTTTTAGCGCTGTTATAGGTTTTCAGAGTCCTCTTTTCCATGCATATTTGCCTGATATTTCCACATATATCGTTGACTATATTCAGGGTCCCAAGCTTCAGATGATGCTGGACAACCCCCTTGGTCTTCCCAATCTCGTGGAGAAGGCCCCAAAGGATTATTACATTCTCACTCACGATAGAGACTACAAAAGTTATGTGGATACCTTTTTCCCCGCCGTACAGGGCTCGTTCATACTGCCGCCTGGCGCGAACGTTCCATCGACCTTGGATAACATATGCGAGACTGGTCTTACGCCAATCCTTGACCGCGATATTCCAGTGCTGTTTCTTGGGACTTATGTAAACTATAGGCAATTTTTACCAGGTCTTTTGAATATTCATGGGAGCGGTAGACGCATCGCCGGAAAATACCTGTCATTGCAGACTCGCAATCCCCATCAGACTCCATATGAACTACTGGACTTGACATTGGCCGCCCTCAATATTGGTGACATATCCCTTGAGCAGAAAAAAAATCTACTCATGGGACTGAAGGATATCAACCGTTGCATATCATTTTATTACAAGGAAAAAACTATCCATGCCCTGCTTAGCGCCGGCATCCCTGTCACAGTAGTATCTGATAGCTGGACCAGATGTCCTGATTATAGCAATCCTAATCTAACTGTGCTTCCGTCAGTAGATTACAGTGAGATTCCTGCGCTTATGCAGCAGTCGAAGATATGTCTTAACATCATGACTGCCCATAAGGATGGGGTCACCGAGCGCATAGCTCAGGGACTTTTGGCAGGATGTGTCACCATATCCGATGAGACTAGAAGCCTTAAGGAACAGTTCTCAGATGATGAGATGTTACTATTTAGATTAGAAAATATCGACTCGCTCCCTGCTCAGATTGCTTCATTGCTGTCTGATAGTGACCGCATGACCAGCATGTCCGCAAATGGCTATAAAAAAGCCCACAACACCCTGAGCTGGGATGTGCGGGCCAATGAACTGGTTCACATTTTATTTGGTTAAGCACCTAGACCATCTACATGGTGCGATTGACTTCAGTCTAAATCGCTCTGGTAGCTTCCTGCAGCCATGCTCTCTCATCATCATTCGCCATAAGAGGAGCAATGGTGTCATACACTTTTTTATGGTACTCGTTTAGAATTTTCCTCTCATCCTCCGGAATACTATCTATCTCCAAACCATCTAAATCAAAAGGTACCAGCGTGACTGTCTCGAACTTCATAAATTCACCATACGCGTTGCTTACGTGTGGAACTGTCAACATCAAGTTTTCATGTCTTACGCCAAATTTTCCTTCAAGGTAGCAACCTGGCTCATTTGATGTGAGCATTCCAGTAGCAAACAGAGCCGTCTCATTTCGCTCTGGCACGATTTTGTATCTAAATCCATTTGGTGCTTCATGTACATTGAGGAAAAATCCCACTCCATGGCCTGTTCCATGATTGTAGTCAATCCCTTCATCCCACAGCGGTCCTCTAGCCAATATATCAAAATTCATGCCAATGCAGCCCTTTTTAAATGTGGCTGCCATAAGTCTCAAGTGGCCTCTTAGCACCAATGTAAAAATATGCTTTTCTTCTTCTGTAACAGGTCCCATAACCACTGTTCTCGTGATGTCTGTGGTTCCATCCAGATACTGACCGCCTGTGTCTAAAAGCAACAATCCTTTTGCCTGTACAGGTACGTCAGTCTCCTTTGTAGGCTCATAGTGAATAATCGCACCGTGATCTGCATATCCCACTATATAATCAAAGCTCGGGCCCATATACTTGTCGCCCATTTTTCTAAACTCTTCGATTTTATCTGACACTGACAGCTCCGTCATTGGCATTTTTCCAGCATTAGTCTTAAGCCAATACAGGAAACGGCACATTGCCACACCATCTCTCACGTGGGAGGCTCTTATATTTTCCATCTCCACCTGGTTCTTGATTGCCTTCATCAGCAATGTAGGCGATGCCTCATCTATTATTTTCACTCCGTCGCACAAATTATCTGCGATAGCATAGTTAGTTCGCGACATATTAACCCATGCAGCCTGTCCCTCCGGTATAGCTGCTGTATAAGCATAGATGTCATTGTAGGGCGCTATTACCACCCCATCTGCACTAAGAGCCTTCTGAACCTCTTCTCCGAAAGCTGCGATATTGGCAAAGAGTACTACCTCATCCATAGTCACTGCCAGAAATGACAAAAACACCGGGTTACACTGAACATCATTGCCGCGAAGATTTAAAAGCCAGGCTATATCATCAAGTGTCGGAAGTAAAAGGACATTTGCATCCTTCTGCTTCATAGCCTCCCTCACATCGCTCAGCTTGTCTGCACGAGATTTGCCTGAGTATGCTATCTCCAATTCAAAAACTGGCTCGGCCGACATTGCTGGTCGATTGGTCCATACCCTGTCCACCAAATCTCGATCTGCTTTTATCTCCGCCATAGGGCACTTGTCCCTAAGCCTATCTATCTCCTTTGCTCCTACAGTCCTGCCATCAAATCCTAGGACTCCACCATTTTTCAGTTGTTCATATAAGTACTCCCACAGTGTAGGCACACCCGGATCTCCCATGCGCCTTAAGCATATGTCTGTGCCATCAAGCTGGTCTGTGGCCTGCAAAAAGTATCTGCCATCAGTCCAAAGGTCTGCCCTGTCAGCTGACACTAAAAGATTACCTGCCGACCCAGTAAAGCCCGACATGAACTCCCTGCACTTAAAATAATCCCCCACATACTCAGAACCATGGAAGTCATCAGTAGGAATCAGATAATAATCTATTCCCTCCTTCTTCATCTCCTCTTGAAGCAAGATAATTTCCTTCTTCATTTCATACACCTCTATTTCTTCTTTATTGTCAGAATCATTGCCACCACCAGGGCTATTGCGCATATCCCCAGTGCAATCATTGCTATCTGCTTGTTTCTGGCATTGTTATCAAAAAACACAAATTTGCCTGTCTCCTCTTTGAGTTCACTTGCCTCCTCGATTGCCACTTCTTCTGGCACTATCTCCTCTGGCATTTCGAACATCTCATAGTCAGACAAAATATTACTTTCTGTCCTGTATCCATACTGGTTTATAGCTTTAATCTTGATCTGCGGTTTGGTCTTATCCGGAACATCTATTGATATATCTATTGTATCAGGGCTTGTACCAGCTAACACATCCGTGCCTGTCCAGTCCTGAAACTGTCCAAAAGTCTGACCGCCGTCCAGACTAACCGCATAATAAAGAATCGGTGACTGGGCATCTGTGGCTGTACACTTGATATCAATAGTGAGATTATCGTAATCAGCATTTACAGCCTCTATCTCACACACGTCTGGCTCAGTAGTATCCTCTGAACAATATACCACTCCATTTTCTACTTCCGGGGCATAACCACCATCTGAGTAGTCTACTCCCAGCGACTGGCTTTTAAGCCCAAAATACTTGGCAACTGCGGTAGCATCAGCGCGGCCTAGAGCATCAAAATCCTCCTCACTGTCTATAAACGACCAGTCTCTGTCGTGATCCATATGTGCATGCTCAATAAGCGCTGTAGGTATGCCGAATTCCGTGCTATATCTATTTATTCCGTAATAGTTATCACCATCGCTTTGGTTTCTGGTCTTGACTCCCCTGTTAAAGAGGCCCATTTCCTCAAAGGTCTGCATCAGGATATATCCGAATCTATAGCCCTCCCTATTGCAGGCCCCTCTGTTAGATATCCACACCTCAGACCCATACAGTTCATGCTCTGATGACATATTGAAGTGCAAGCAGAACATATAGTCTGCATTTACCTTCTTCGCATACTCACATCGTTGCTTTATGGTCATAGATTTATCTATGCTCTCATGAGTAAAATATATGGTAATATCATCATATTTTTCCAGCTCGTCCCGCATGGCATTGGCCACCTTCATGGTGACCTCCTTTTCCACGTAATGTTCTGTGATAGCGCCGTCATTATCGCCACCATGGCCAGGGTCGATTACAATTATCAGTTTGCCGTCTGAATCCAACGGAAAATCAAAACCAGCTGCCCGACTGGTATCGCTTCCTAGCATAAGCAATCCAAGTATAGCAGCTGTCAAAAATGAAGTTATGCGAAAATGTTTCCTCATGTATTTTTCGATTCCTGTGTTTTGATTTCCAAATTAATAGAAATAATGATTGCCAATAATCTGGCCACTTTCAAATGTAAAGCCTGCCTTCTGAGCGGAAGCAACACTTCTAAAGAAAAGGGAGTTGACGTTGCGCGTACCTGAAAGTACATCTTCTGCCGCCTGAATACAGGTACTGTTGGGTCCTTGGGACAATACCAAGGACACACGTCCTGATGCCACCGGCGAAAACTGACCTGCCGCATAAATTACATCAGTTATTGTATTTTGCTTAAATCTAGGGCTATCTACTCGATTCATTACCACAGAGCCCACTGCAATCTTACCATCGTAAGACTCTCCACCAGCCTCGCACTGTATGAGCGCAGCCAGCAGAAGCTTCTCACTCTCAGAAGCCTCATATGCTGACACAGTCCAGCCTTCAGCCTCCCACTGGCGGTACTGCTCCATCCTGGCCAAGTCTTCCTTAGCCTTTTGTTCCTCCAGCTGAGCCTCGTACTGTCTCATTTTTTCGAGCTGTGCTTCAAGATTATCTATCTGATTATTTGTGTCGGTAATACTGTTCTTGGTGTCGTTAAGGTCACTTTGTGATTCTGACAATAGATTGCTGAATTTTTTCTTTTCAGACTGAAGCTCGGCCTTCGCTTCCTCAAGCTTTCCCTTGGTCTCCTCCAGGTCCTCCACCATGGCTTCAAGTCTCTCATTTGAAAGCTTGAGTGCCGCCACGAGCTTATCCAGCTGTTCCTTGGTAATCTCATACTCATTGAGCTGCTCTCTGTCATAGGCTGCAAGTGACTGAGTATACTCCATCTTAGTGAGCATATTGGCCATAGAACCAGACTCCGCCAGACTTACCAGCACAGAGTCCGCACTATTTTCATACAAAAAAGCTATGCGTCTCTTCATCGCATCGTACTGAGCATCGGCCTTTGCCTGAGTCTCATCAGCAAGCTTTTGCGTGACTGCAATCTGCTCCTTAATTATCTCAATGCTATTCTCCGTCTCAGCAATTTCACCTTCGACGATTTCTATCTCAGCGAGTTTCTTGGTTATAGACTGGCCCAACGAATTGATGCTTGAGGTATATGAATCCATATTAGCTTCAATCTTGTCCTTTTGCGCCTCAAGTGCATCCAAGGCATCACTGGCTGAATCCAGCTGTGACTGTAGATTATCAATGTCCTCCCTAGCCTTATCAATATCAGCCTGAGTAACTGCAAGCGCTGTCATTCCAAAGGACACCAGCATAAAAACCGACAATACAGCCGACAATATTCTCTTTTTTATATCACCTGTACGTCGCATAATCACACTATCTGCAGGAAGTATTTATACTTTCTATGGCAACCGGGCCGCCGCGCACCACTTCAATTCTCTTGTACTTTTCCTTAAGCAGCGCTATAAGGTCGTTATTCCTTCTCTCTGGGAGCTTGCACTCTATAAGCACACTGTCAGTTCCAATGTCGCTCACCTCTACAGTAAATACTTGGGCTATCTGGAATATCTCTGCCTTTTGCAGGGTATCCACATTATGCACCTTTATGAAGAGAAGCTCCTTCATATGAACCGGCACATTAGTAAGGTCAATAACCTTAATTACCTCAACCATGAGGTTAAGCTGCTTTTTCACCTGCTCAAAAGTCACATCATCGCAGATTACTCCTATTGTCATACGTGATACCGACTGGTCCTCAGTCGTACCTACAGTAAGGCTGTCCAGGTTGTAGGATTTTGCGGAAAATAGTCCTGACACCTTGGCCAATACACCTACCTGATTCTCTACATAGAGGGCAATCCAACGTTTTTTCATCTCTGACATTTCATACCCTCCTACTTCAAAATCATATCTGACATCGGGCTACCGCTCTTAACCATCGGCAGTACCAATTCGTCTGTTGCTATAATGAACTCTATTATTGTAGGCCTGTCTGTAGTGGCCTGTGCATCCAAAAGCGCTGTCCTTATCTCCTCTGGCTTAGTTACTCTAATACCCTTGCATCCATAACTTTCTGCCAATGCCACAAAGTCAGGGGTATATGGTGGGCAGTTATCATTTGGGCCCTTACAGTTATCCGGGCATCCCACCCTGCGTCTAAGGCAGGTGGCTTCGTATCTTTTTCCATAAAACAGTTGCTGCATCTGGCGCACCATACCAAGGTATGAATTATTGATAAGGCACACAGTAACCGGGGCTCCCTCACATACTGCTGTAGCCAGCTCCTGTATGTTCATCTGCATACCACCATCACCGGAGATACATACCACAGCCTTGTCAGGGTTACCTATTTTAGCGCCTATTGCTGCTGGAAGACCAAATCCCATGGTTCCCAGACCACCTGAGGTAATCATCTGGCGCTTTCGACCTAATGGCAAGAACTGATTCGCCCACATCTGATGCTGGCCTACGTCAGTTACCACTACTCCCTCCGGGAATACGCCATCTATCTCCTCCATTATCATCTGAGGAGACATACCTTTATCTCTGTGCATCTCAAGTGGGTGCTCGTTTTCCCAATCCTGTATTCTGGCTATCCATCTAGCTGTATTCATAGGCTCTGCCCACTCATTCAACGATTCAAGTGCCAGCTTAGCATCCGATACAATAGGTACATCCACCACAACATTTCGTGAGATAGCTGAAGTGTCTATATCTATGTGAATTATTCTAGCATTGGACGCAAATTCTGACAGATCCCCAGTGATTCTATCGTTAAATCTGGTTCCGATGGAAAATAACACGTCGCACTCAGTAATCGCCATGTTTGCTGCATATTTTCCATGCATTCCGCAGTTGCCTATCCACAGTGGATTCTCACACTCCAATGAGCCCTTTCCCATTATGGATGTAACTACCGGTATCTGCATTTTCGAAACGAGCTTTTCAAGCTCTGCCTCAGCTCCTGAAATCCTTACTCCTCCTCCTGCAAGTATAAGAGGTCTCTTCGCTGACTTCAGCAGCTTGTATGCCTTTTTAAGCTGGCCGATATGCACTCCCTCCGCTGGCTTGTAACCTCTAATCGGTGCCAGTGCCGGATAATCTGATGGGCCAGACATGGTCTGAATATCCTTAGGAATGTCTACGATAACAGGGCCTGGTCTGCCTGACCTTGCTATGTGAAATGCCATTCTAATTATGCGTCCGAGGTCCTTGCGGTCTCTTACAGTCACACCATACTTTGTGATGCTTCTGGTCATTCCGACGATATCTACCTCCTGGAAGGCATCATTTCCAATAAGAGAAAGTGGCACCTGTCCTGTAAAACATACAAGCGGAATGTTGTCGTAATGGGCGTCTGCCAGACCTGTTATTACATTGGTAGCTCCAGGCCCGCTGGTTACAATAGCCACTCCCACCTTGCCTGTAGATTTCGCATAGCCCTCTGTCTCGTGCAGAAGTCCCTGCTCATGCCTTGGCAGTACCAGTCTTAATTCAGGGGTTTTGTACAGTTCGTCAAACAGGTCAGTTACCATTCCTCCTGGATATCCGAAAATGGTATCTACACCCTCCTCAAGCAACGCCTTTACAAATAATTTTCTTCCTGTAATATCCATCTACTTATATCTCCAAAATATGGTTGTCATGCCAGGCTACGTGCCTCGCATTCAGTCATGCCAATCGCAAATTCAATATTATTGCCAATCTGCTTTGCTGTTTGCCCATAAAACACCACTTCGCTGTTAAATTGCGATTGGAATATTCAGTATTTGCTCGCCTGTGATGTAATTTTCCAGCGATACATCATTTCTAGTAAACTGATAAAAATCATGTATATCCGGGTTCAATGTAAACTTCGGTGCCGGATACTGCTCTCTTTCTATCAGCTCCTTAATGATAGGAACATGTCTATCATAGATGTGAGCATCAGCTATAACATGAACCAATTCACCCACATTCATATCGCACACCTGCGCCAGCATATGAACAAGCACTGCATACTGCACTACATTCCAGTTATTAGCTGCGAGGATGTCCTGCGACCTCTGGTTAAGTATGGCATTTAATGTCAGCCTGTCTTCGCCTGGTCTCTTTGTCACATTGAAGGTCATGCTATATGCACATGGATACAGATTCATCTCAGACAAATCTTGATGTACATATATGTTAGTCATAATTCGTCTGCTATATGGATTATTTTTAAGGTCCCAGATTACTCTGTCCACCTGATCCATCATTCCTTCTTTGTATTTGTGCTTTACACTCATCTGATAGCCATAGGCCTTACCTATCGAACCGTTTTCATCGGCCCACTCATCCCAGATATGACTGTGCAAGTCATTTACATTATTTGACTTCTGCTGCCATATCCACAGCATCTCATCAGTCGCGCTCTTGAGTGCAGTCTTTCTGAGTGTCATGATTGGGAATTCCTCCCTCAGATTGTATCTGTTGACGACTCCGAACTGCTTTATTGTATATGCAAGAGTACCGTCCTCCCAATGTGGGCGTACCTTCTCACCCTCAGTACTATATCCGTTCTCCAATATATCCCGGCACATTGCCACAAATATCTGATCCGCCTTACTCATATCGCCTCCAAGATTCTACTTGTAGAATCTTGGAGGCATCGGTGACTCGAAAGTCATTATGCTTTTAAATGACTTGAGGTCACCGTGAACTCGCCTTGGGCGAGTTCTTTCCTCTTCCAGATTCTACTAGACATAATTGTATAGATTATACACAAAATATAGCAGTAATTGAAAGGGGTTTTACTAACTTTTGTGCATTTTACCGCCTAAGTAGGAAATCCATGTACGCAGGCGGTAAATACAAGTTTTTCATGCCGTGCTAGTACAACAAATCAACCGTCAGCCGTCGCAACGTTCAAAATACAAAAAAACTTCCGATTTCTCGGAAGCTTTTGTTACTTAGTTATGAGCTCACATCACCTCGTGATTACATTAGCTCGACAATACAGCTTAAATTGGCTCAAGGAATTGTTGGCTCAACTCTGTACTACTCAGTGAATCCACCAAGTTCGTTAAGATAATCGGTGATAGCGTTAGTGTCCGCTGTGATATGCTCAAGAGTTGCCTCTTTGTTTGCAGTTACTCCCTTATAGATTGAGAAGCCTGCCCAGCACAGCAATGCACACAGAATCAATATTCCTGCGCAGCTATATATTGCTCTAATGCATTTTTCCTTCTTAACTTCCTTTTTTACATTCTTCTTAGCAGCTTTACGCTGATCAACTTTAGCCTGACTCATTTTAATACAATCTCCTAATTCAAATTAGCTCCTCCGAGCCTACATAATATACACTTTTTAGCGTTCAAACGCAACCTATGGGCTCTGAAGAATATGTGAACGCAGATGCCTAACCCAATATTCTTAGTCCTACAGCATACTCCACTGCATATTATCTGTAAATAATACCCTTTGCAAGCTTATCCGCAGTCTCATTATCCTTAAAATACTCAATAATCGCAAGAGAGAACTCTATAGCTGTCCCCATGCCACGGCTCGTAATTACATTCCCGTCTACAGCTACAGATTCTGTTGTGCAAGTCGCTCCAAGCAGTCTCTCTTCGAAGCCTGGATAGCAAGTAGCTCTCTTGCCCTCCAGAACGTGATTATCTCCCAGTACACTAGGCGCAGCACAAATCGCTGCGACCAGTCTTCCGTCCTCTGCACACTGCTTTATCGCTGCTACAACACTATCGCACGCACCGAGATTTAGTGTACCTGGCATACCTCCAGGCAATACCACGCCGTCGTAATCAGCCAGATTCATATCTTTCATCGTCATATCTGCTTCAAAGACAATTCCATGCGCACCAGCGACAGATTTACTATCAGTAATGCTTATCATATCTATTTCAAGTCCTACCCTGCGGCAATTATCAACCACAGTAAGCCCCTCTATTTCCTCACAGCCATCGGCCATAAAAATTGCTATTTTATTCATGTCATTTTCTCCTCATAAAATAATATGGTGTCCTAAGGTGTACCGTATCTTTCCGGGCTAATCGCACTTTGGATATTCGTTGCAAAGCAATCGATACGGTGGCTCATCCTCCTCTATTTCCGGGAATCTACCTACCGGTGGCTCAAATCTGTTATCAATATTATCATCGTTGCACTGACTTACCTCACCTATAAGCACATTGCCGCTTCCCTTTTCCACCTCAAAGTCATGATACAGACCTGGCTGTATAGAAATGCTCATGCCTGGAATCAACTTAACCTGAGTGCCAGCCTTCACTACCTGCTTGATCCCATCACAGTTGATGGTTACATCGCTGTCATAGTCTATAGTCTCATCAGGTTTCGAGTTGTACACACGAATCAGCAGATTACCACCACCACGATTGATGATATCCTCCATCTTCGACCAGTGAAAATGGTTCGGCGCATACTGACCCTCCTTTAGGAAAAGAAGCTTCTCAGCGTAGGTTTTTGTGTACTTATCAGGCATAGATAAGTTACCGTTGCGAAGTGTGATAAGTGAAAATCCAAATTCATCGAATTTTCCAAGACCATAGTCGGTTATGTCCCATCCCAGCATATTGTCACGAATCTCGTCGTACTCATGCCCTTTCGACTGCCACTCTTCAGGAGTAAAATGGCAAAATGGTGGCAGCGCAAATTTGTACTCATTCACCATTGCTTCCATCTCTCTTAGTGCCTTATTAATTGCTGATCTCTTCATAATATCCCCCTTGTTAATCTCCAAACCGGATACTTTTCTATCTCAATGCTTAAATCTCAAACAGATGATGGCCTGCTCCAATATCCTTTTGCAATCCACCTGCCATAAATAGCGCACACCCGCCTATTGGAACATCCACCTCGATTAGTATGCTATCCTGCTTCTTTTCCCAGCTTACCTGATATCTTCCGACCATTGTATCGACAAAGCCTGTTACATGTTCAAGCGGCGAATCGAAGGTAGGCTTGATAAGCATCTTTTTTCCAGCTGGTGCAGATTCGTCAAACTGAATGCCACATACCCATCTATATATCCAATTGACCACGCATCCATATGCATAATGATTCAGGCTGTTCATTCCGGTATCAGATATGCTGCCATCAGCCAGCACCGAATTCCATCTCTCCCATATGGTTGTGGCTCCCAGATTTACTTCATATAGCCAGCCTGGATATTCTTCATTGAACAAAAGCTTATAGGCAATGTCACTATGATTCGTAGATACAAGTGCCTCCAAAAGGAATGCTGTCCCAATAAATCCAGTTGAAAGTTTTCCGTTATTTTCATCTATTAGCTCTGCCAGCTTATCTCCAGCTACAGACTTTTCTGCATCCTCAAAAACATCAAATTCTATTCCGACTGCATAGGCAGTCTGAGTGTTTATAGTTAACAATCCATCTTCTTGAACATATTTTTTCCGGATTGCAGACCTTATCTCATCAGACAGCTTCTTATATTCAGCGGCCTCCTCTACTTTCCCAAGCACTTTAGCCGCCTTATATGTAAGGCGTGACGAAAGCATATAATATGCTGAAGCAATGTAGAACGGATCAGTTCCTCCCTGCAGGTTATCAGGCGTCGTATCAAGAGCCAGCCAATCACCGAAATGGAATCCGCAATTTATCAATCTGGTTCCGTCACAATAATCTTCATCCACATGCTTAAGAAATGATACCCAAGCCGTCATGTTTTCATATTGTGCATCAAGCCATTTCTTGTTTCCATACTGTATGTAATTATTCCAAGGGATAACTGTTGCAGCATCTCCCCAGCCACTCGAGCCGGCTTCACCCCACTTACCCTCCTGGTAATCATATTCCGGCTGACCATCTTGTTCTCTCTCAATTGTCAGCACATCCGGCACCACAAACGGAACTGAACCTTTAAGTCCCCTCTGTTCATAGAGCATATCTCTCAAATACTTCCTGTAAAAAACAGGTGTCTGCATATGATATGATGCTGCGCTGCTAAATACCTGCGCATCACCTGTCCATCCCAACCTCTCATCCCTTTGTGGGCAATCCGTTGGCACATCTAAAAAATTGCCCTTTTGGCTCCATTTTGTATTCAGAATGAGCCTATTTATTTTTTCATTATCTGTTACAATTGCCCCGGTTTCTTTTAAATCAGAATAAAGTGCCCAGGCCTCAAAATCGTTGATATTTGTGTCTGTAACCTTTATTCCCTCAACTCTTACATATCTAAAACCGAAAAAGGTAAAATGCGGCCTTATATCCTTATCATCACCATTTGATGTATAAGTATACCTAGCCTTTGCCGTTCTTAGATTGTCCTGATAAAATTTGCCATCCTGTAATATCTCGCCATATGAGAGGGTTACGCTTTCATCCTTTTTCAGCTTCGCATTCACTTTAACCCAACCAGTGATTTCCTGCCCAAAATCAAGGATAGTCTCCCCTACCACACTTGTGATTATCTTTACAGGAGTCAAAGTCTCATGTCGTCTCACATTGAGGCCTGTCATTGGGGTAAGCATCCCTTGCGGTGCATCTGCGATAACCGCATTACTGTCTTCACATGGCAAGGCGAAAATGTCAGTAACTCTATCATCCCAGACCTCACCATCATAAATATTTGACATTACTACAGGAGACTCTTCGACCAGCCACGATGCATCTGTGCCAATCACGTTTGTTACATCACCGTGCATATACAAGTCGCACAGCAGCATGAAATCTGTGCCGTAGTGGTTAACATGTCCCCCATCGCTAAACCCGAGACGTCCCTTATACCATCCATCTCCCAGTATTACAGTTATAAGATTGTCGCCACAATTAAGGTAGTCTTTGACATCATAAGTTTGATACTGAATCCAATACCTATAGTCAGTAAAATATGGGGTCAAAAAATCATTGCCCACTTTTTCCCCATTAATATACACTTCATACAGGCCTAAACCGCAAATGTATAATCTGGCTATTTCAGGGAGTTTGTCGATTCTAAATGACTTCTTAAATACCGGAGACTTTTTTTCAGAAAAAGCAGGCTTTATCCACTTTCCTATCCAAGCGCCCGATGGATGTCCCCCTTCAAAGGATGAAACTTCACTGTCTCCAACTTTCCAAAAGTACTTTTTTCCATCTTCAAATTCATAATCAGGGGCAAAGCATACACCATCACTTCTCGTCACCATGCGTGAATACACCGGGGCAGCAAAGCTCTCGTCAGTCGAGATCAAGAGCTCCATGTTCTCACTGTTTCCACCATTTTTCCACGAGAAGACAAGGTCGCTTAGATCAATTCCCAGCGGGTTAGTTTGGTAATTAGTCTGCAGATCATATGCTTTGCTCATATGCCCCTCCTGATTATTTATCACCTCGAACCACCTCAATGTGTGGATACGCTATCTCGATGCCATTAGCCGGCAGCTCCTTCACCAGTCTACGTCTTATGTTGCTGCAGGCGCTGAAGTTCTGCTCTATTGTCTGTGTTGCAACCTTGACAGATATTACTACTGATGAATCCGCTAAATCGCTGACCATAGTCACTACTTCATCACCTACAAAATCCGGTTCTTCCCTTACTATCTGTGCAATCAATTCTATAGCCTTATCTACATCTGATTCATATGTGATGCTCACTGTGAGGAAGTAAGTATTAAGGCCCTCTTCCACATTGGTATAGTTTTTCACAATCTCGTTATCCATCATTTTGTTAGGGATATAGTGAATGCAGCCGGTTCTTGTATCCTGCACATGGAACGAGCGCATATCCATGCTGATAACATATCCTGTGATATCACCGATTGAAATTCGGTCTCCCTTCTTAATGTCATCTGCAAAAATCAGCACCAGTCCATGCACAATATTTGAAAAAGATTCCTGAAAACAAAAACCTACTACAGCAACTATCAAGCTGGATGATAATACCAATTGATCAGCATTGTCCTTGATAATCTGAAACTGAAGCAAAATCGCCAGTATTCCCACTAACACCTCAGCAAACATCACAAGCCTAAGCTGAAACATCTGCTTTAGCGACATCTTCTTATTATGTTTTCCAAGGTACCTCTCAATCTGGAGTACCGCTGCCAGAACCAATGCGATAATCGCGGCTCTCACCCAGTCAATTTGTAGAATGTTAATCATTTTTTCTCCATTCCTACTTGATAAATTTATTTCTGTAATTATAGCATTTCTTGTCACAACATGAAAAATATTTATAACAAAATAGAGACTACTATTGTTGTAGTCTCTACAATACACAGAACAGCTTATACTTAATGACATCTGCGCTCAATTACAGCCGTATGAGGGATTTTGCAACACTGGGCGGTAATTTAAACACAAACAATAAACCATTTTACCACTGTTTGGGGCTGATATATTTCCAGCCGGCTTATAAGTCAGTGTGCGTCTGATTGCCGCATCCTGACTTATAAAGCCGTAGTAAATCTTAATGGCCCCCAAGCAGAAACAAACTAAGCCAGCTTAACTCTAAAGCAGATTGGCTTGTCAGAAGCTACAGTGGTGGTCTTGATGTGCAGGCCCTCCTCGTCGCGGGACCAAACTGGTTTCTCTTCAAAGCCAAGGACTGTGACGTCCTCGATGATGCCATGGAATTTAGGCAGGTGAGACGCATCCTGCTTGCCGAGAGCCTTGATAGTAATCTCACCGCATTCGGGGTAAGCCAGAGCAAAAACATTGATGTATTCGCCCTTGGTAGTAAATCTGAAATCCTCAGCAGTAAAGACCTTATCGACAGCATCCGTGAACTGGCCGCCAGCAACCTGGGTAGGACCTTCCACAGCCATGCGCCATACGCGGCTGCCGTATACAGCATCGGCGTTTATTTCCATCCACTCACCGATTTCCTCTAGAACAGCTCTGTCCTCATCAGTGATAGTACCGTCAGCGCGCGGACCCACATTAAGGAGCAGATTGCCATTTTTACTGATGATATCTACAAAGTCGCAAAGAATATTTTTCGCCTTCTTAAAATCGTTATTCTCTGTGTAGCACCATGAGTTCTTGGCAATGGCAGTATCTGTCTGCCAGTAGAATGGCTGGATTGCATCGAACTGGCCTCGTTCAATGTCTACTAGAGCAGTTCCAAACATGAATGCATCATGCTTGTAGCAGATGACTACCTCCTCGCCCCACTCGATAGCACGATTGTAATAATATGCTGCAATTTTCTTAAGATACGGCTTGGCTGATTCGTGTTGAATCCACCAGTCAAAATAGAGGATTTTCGGCCTATAGTTATCTACCAGCTCCAGGGTGCGCATCATCCAGTCATCCAAAAATTCCTTAGTTGGAGTAGGCTTACTATGAATATCCTGAAAATCTGCTTCCTCGGCAGCTGGCCAGTAGAAATCGCCTTCCTTCTGATCATCGGTTATATCACTCTCGATATGCCTTCCCGGGTTCATGAAAAACCAGTGCTCAATGCGGTGTGTAGATGCACCATTAACTAAGCCTGCTTCCTGCACTGCGTCTACCAGATCGCCGTGAAGGTCGCGCTTTGGTCCCATATCATAAGCGTTCCACTTGGATGCCTCGCTTTTGTACATTTGGAATCCATCATGATGCTCTGCTACAGGAACTACATATTTTGCTCCTGCTTTCTTAAATAGCTGTGCCCACTGCGAAGGCTCATACTTTTCAGCCTTGAACATAGGTATAAAATCTTTATATCCAAAGTCCTTTTGGCTGCCATAAGTTGCAATGTGATGCTCATACTCGCGGCTATCCTTAACATACATCATCCTAGAGTACCACTCTGTACCGAACGCTGGCACGCTGTACACGCCCCAGTGGATAAAAATACCAAATTTAGCGTCCATGAACCATTCTGGCGTACGATGCTTCGCCAGTGACTCCCAGTTATCAGCATATGGACCTGCTGCGATTACGTCATCAACCTTCTTCAACCATGCTTTTTTATCGTACATTTCCCCCTCCTTGTCATTAGCCATTTCGACTCATAATTACCATTTACGCCCTTACTATCACATCCACACGCACTGCTTTCCCCTCTAGTGAATAGGATGGCTTAATACCAGCCAGATATGGGCCCTTCGCTGGTCTTTTTACCAGTATCTTATGTGCACCAGTTGCCAGCGCCGCTTCCATAAGCGCATTCTCATCCTGGCACGGCTCCTCAATATTATGAATGAGCTGGAATTTCTTTTTGACCATTGCGCTTTTTGTGCGCTGTGGAAACATAGGGTCTAAGAGCACCACATCCACATACTCCGCAATCTCCGACATGCCTTCGATGCTATCAGCTTCTATCAGCTCCATGCGCGATACTATAGATGCCAGTTCTTCATCTTCTAGTGCTCTTCTAATTGTATCCTTCAGAAGAGCAGCTATCGTCTCGTCACGCTCAAATAATTTTACTTTAAATCCTGCTGCCGCAAGAAGCAGTGCATCGTCCCCCATTCCTGCCGTAGCATCAATAGCGAGTGGCAGCCGACCTCCTGCATCTTTTATCTTGGCCGCTTTAACTATAAGCTCATGCGTTAGGTTATTATGTTTTAACCTAGGAAGAAGCCTTGCAAAATCACCATGCATGCTCTGTCCATCATCAGATACCAGACATAATATGCCGTCTCTTTTTTCCAAGCAGACCCCCATTACTGCGTGCCTCCTGTCAGCTGCTCGACATAATTTATCAGCTGCTTATTTATCATAGCCATTTCGTCTAATGCAGCCTGGGCTTTTTCAAGCGACGCCCGCAGCTCGCGATTACACTCAGTCAATTCCTTATTTTCTGCCATCATCTTATCTCGCCTTTTCTCCAATGAGAAATCAGACATCGCATCATCTACAAATGATTCAAGTAGCTCATGATATATTTTCGTTTTCTTCGCATACTTCCACCAGATTTGTTCGATACTATAGTGCTCATATCTGGTATTCCACGGCTTATACGCCATAAAATGTATTATACTCGCTGTCTTATTGGCTTGCTCGACCGAAATTCCTCTTGCTCGCAGATAGTGCGAAAAGCAATTGTATTTTAGTGGGTCCTGATACTTCAAATGTCTCCAGTGCACGTAATTTAATATATCCTGGTCTGGTGCAAACATTTCATAGTTCCAAGCTTCCATAGCATCCAGGTACAGCTGAAACGGATATTTTCCCCTTAACATTTCTATGTTTGCCAAAATCACGCCTGAATTGAAATATTTTCCACCTGACTCAGCCATTGGAGCCAGCATCTTTCTTTGAATCTCACTGTACTCATCCCACGTTGTTACACCGCAGCCATCCTGACATACTACAAGTTCTGCGCCTTCGAAGTCCTGACTATACATTTCCTGGATATCGGCATTCACAATAATATCCACATCGAGATACAGTATGCGATCTACTGCCTTAGGCAGCATATCCCACATTAAAAGTCTGAAATACATCTCCACTGTCCAATTAGTATTTCTAGGCAGTTTATCAGAAAATAGTGCCATTTCCATACGGACTGGATGGATATCAATATCATAATCCTCCAAGGCTCTGCTTATTTTGTCGTAGTCTGACTTTTCTAACTCAGCGCTCAATAAATAGGCATCCACGTGACATGGATTATTTTCACATATGCTGGTTAGCATAACTATTGTGTACGGGATATACTTTTTATTCAAAGATGTTGATACGTTCATAGTACTCCTATCTAATCAGCACCCAAGCTCCAAGTAATATAGCTAGAAAAGCTACGTTCATCACTGTGAACAGAGCAAAATATTTGCCTTTGTTGTCATTATCGTACTGTGCGAATTGCTTGTAGGAAATAAGGCTTGCCATAGAAGCAATAAGTGTTCCAAGACCTCCCAGGTTCACACCTATAAGTAAGTCATGATAATTTTCAGTAAAGCCTGCCAGCAAAAGCGTAGCCGGCACGTTGCTAATAGCCTGACTCGCCACTACCGATGTCACTACCTCGTGGCCTCCTACTACATTCTTTAGAAAATCAGACACTGCTGCGATATTACCCAGGTTTCCTGTGAAGACAAAAAAGAAAATAAATGTAAGCAACAGGCTATAATCTGCCTTAAGTATCATTTTCCTGTCAAAAATCAAAAGGTAAACCAAAATCAGGCAAAGCGGTATCAAATAGTGAATTACCCTAAGCACCACCAGTAAGCAAAGTACAAAGAATAATCCGTATACTACGACTTCCTTAACGCTAATTGTGGGCACGTTAAGTCCAGATGTCGCCTCTCCCTTTCCTCTGCAAAGCAAGAAAGTGCAAATCATAATCAGAAGAAGAGACAATCCCGAGTACGGCAACATGATTTTAACGAAGTCTCCTATTCCCATACCCGCTGTGTTATAAATGTATAGATTCTGAGGATTGCCTATTGGCATAAGCATGCTACCCAGGTTAGCTGCCAGTGTCTGCAGTACCACTACTGGCAAGATCAGTTTTCTTTGCCCACTGGTCTCCAGCGTATATATTGCAAATGGTACAAAGGTTATTAGCGCCACATCATTGGTGATAATCATAGAAAATACAAAGCATAAAAGGACCAGTATCATGCTAAGTCCTCTCACTCCATTTACCTTCCTAAGCAGCATCATACCAATGGCATCAAAAAATAACGCCTTTTTTAATCCTGCCATAACCAGCATAAGTGACAGAAGAATTCCTAACACTCTAAAGTCGATGTATCCTAAGTATTTCTGGCTTG
Organism: Lachnospiraceae bacterium; assembly: GCA_045597645.1. Lineage (GTDB taxonomy): Bacteria > Bacillota > Clostridia > Lachnospirales > Lachnospiraceae > JAKSSE01. The sequence continues at coordinate 21,944 of JAZLKM010000013.1, forward strand.
GATGTACCACAAAAGCTGAAACCACGGCAAGCACAAAGGACACCACCAGCAAGGTGTCCTTTTTTATAAAACTAACTATCTTATCCTTCACTTCTCTATTCTCTGGTCTCAAATCTCAGGACCAGATTCTCCTCATCTATCTCAAAATCCATCTCAAACATTCTGGCCAGTTCACTGACAGGTAGTGCCACCAGATAGCTTTGGCCTGATACATCACTGTCTGTGATGACGTTAAGCTCCATATCCTCGCCATTGCGGTACACAGCAAAGCTGTCCACGCTCTGACCATCATCGCTTAGGCCTGCTTCCAGCCTATATTTGTTTTTTCCAATTTTCCATTCCACCACACCGGTATTGTAGTCGCCTTTATATTTCCCACATGCATTCTCTATATAGGTCTCCAGCGGATGCGGATTGCATTTTTCATCACTTAGGCCGCAGTCTATTGTCAGAATGTACGTATCTAAATCATAATTGTATTTAGGCAGAAAAACCTCTTCACCGTTATTGTAAAATCCAGGCACCTGATGGTTGGCCATATTGTCAGTCAGCTTCACATCATTGATGTACGCCTTCCTTATGCCATTTTCTCGAAGTTCGCCAAATATTTCCTCAGGCACCTTATCATCTGCAGGTAACAGCTCATTCGAAATCATAAGTGCATAGTCTATGCACAGTACCCTGTAGACCTCGCGCTCACTTCGCAGTCCCGTAATCGGCACAGAACTCACCAGCTTTGTATTGCCATCCCCAGCCTCCATGAGCATTCGCACTTTCATCAATGGATGATTGCTGAGCCACTGCTGTGTGTTGTACTGTTGCTCTTGTGAGTACAGACCTTGTATCTCTCCTATTATTCTGGCGCAATCTGCTATATCTTCATATTTCTCTATCAGCAGATCATAGTTATAAACTGTAGGTTTTTCTTTTGTTTCGCTCCAGCTTCTAGTCTCCCTGATACATATCATTGGCGACTCTTTCAATATTGCCAGTGCCTGGGCGTTATAGCAGTTTTGCACCTGCGTCAAGTAATCTACATCTATAGACTTCTCATAGAAAGGCAGCTCACCTGACTGCTGAAAGTACATTTTCTGTAAGGTGCTTGTGCCCTTAAATGTCAATGCTCTCTCATTTGACGTGTAGTAGTAATCCACCCTCTTGGGTGCAGGGCCTTCATACACATCCTCATAGGAAAACGAGTAGCTTTCTGTCGGCACTACAGCCGCCACTTTGCTATCTACATCCTCTCTTGTTGCAATTTTGCCGTTGGCTCCGGAGCAACCCGTGAGAGTCACTGCCATACACATTGCAAGCAATATATATCTTTTACGCATCACTATCATCTGCGCCTCCGCCAATTTAACTGTCCTAAATAACAACCCTACTCAATCGACACTATGGTATCAGCGTCAGCTACAGTCAGCTTGCCCTGATTAGTACCCTTAAGCTTCATTCCAACCACTCTTACAGAGTACGTCTTACTGCTATTAGATTTTACTGTAATCTCACCATTATTTATAGCAATTTCTACGTTAATCGAAACGTCCTGTTCCATATCATAAACTGTGGTTGAGGCTGTCATCATGTCGGCCATGCCATATGCTCTTAACTCCACATTTTCCGCATAATCATATTCAGGCCCAGCCTCAGATGCACCTATTCCCACTATGCTTCCAGCTCTTACCATAAGTGGAATATGCAGATAATCACATTTTTCTGCATACCACCTTCCGCCCACTTTCGACTCATGAGTGTAGAAATCTATCCAGGTACCATCAGGCAGATAGTACTCTGCCATAGAATCATCATTGAATACAGGTGCTACCAAAAGTGCGTCCCCTAACATATACTGCTTATCAAGGTATGCACAGTTCTTATCCATAGGGAACTCCAACGCCATGCTCCTCATCATAGGTATGCCTGTACGGCTGGTATCTATTGCTGTCTTCCACAGATACGGCATAAGCCTTGCCTTTAATCTGGTAAAGGTGCGGCACACATCCACCGCCTCCTCGTCGTAGAGCCATGGCACTCTATACGATGAGCTGCCATGAAGTCTGCTATGTGATGACAGTAAGCCAAATGCCAGCCATCTTTTGTAAACATCAGCTGTGGACTTCGATTCAAATCCACCTATATCGTGGGCCCAGTATCCGAAGCCACTCATCAAAAATGACAGGCCTCCTCTTATACTCTCCTCCATAGACACATAGTCAGACCAGCAGTCGCCGCCCCAGTGTACAGGATATTTCTGTCCGCCTGCTGTGGCTGATCTAGCGAAAAGAACCGCCTTTCCTTTACCAAGCTTTTGCTCCAGAAGCTCGTATACACACTTGTTATAGAGCGTAGTATAGTAATTATGCATCTTCAGCGGGTCTGATCCATCGTAGAAAACCACATCCTCTGTTGGGATTCTCTCGCCAAAATCAGTTTTAAAGCAGTCCACTCCCATGTCAACAAGCTCGCCCAGATACCCTTGAAACCATTTGCACGCCATCGGATTAGAGAAGTCAACTATTGCCATTCCCGGCTGCCACATATCCCACTGCCATACGTCACCATTGGTACGCTTTATGAAGTAGCCTTTTTCCATTCCCTCCTTGAAAAGTCTGGACTCCTGGCCAATATACGGGTTTATCCATAGACATATATTTACTCCCCTTGACTTTATCCTTGAGAGCATACCCTTTGGATCAGGAAAAATCCTGTCATCCCACAGAAAGCTGGTCCAATGGAATTCCTTCATCCAATATGGATCAAAATGGAAGGTGCGCAGCGGTATCCCTCTTTCGTGCATTCCATCTATAAAGCTGGTCACCGTCTCCTCATCGTAATTAGTAGTAAACGAGGTCGAAAGCCACAGTCCAAAGGTCCATGGTGCCGGAAGTGATGGCTTACCTGTTAGGTCTGTATATCGCTGGATTACCTGCTTCATACTTGGGCCGTTGAAAATATAGTAATCTAAAGCTCCGCCTCCCACAGAAAATTGTACCTTTGATACATATTCAGAAGCCACCTCAAACGAGACTTTTCCTGTATTATTGACGAATATTCCATATCCCCTGTTAGTAACGTAGAACGGAATATTCTTATAGGCCTGAAGTGTGCTGGTACCGCCGTCTTCGTTCCACATGTCTATGGTCTGTCCATTTCTGACAAGTGGCGAAAAATGCTCTCCCAGACCATAAACCAACTCGCCAACTGAAAGACTAAGGCACTGTCTCATGTATGTGTCGGCAGTGTCGCCTTTTTTATCATAAGCCAATCCCTTCCAATTGGTCTTCATAAGAGCCAGGTCTTTTCCGGTGGACGTAGTAATAATCTCACCTTCTCGCTTATATATCATCGACCAGTCATTTTTATCTATTTCCAAGGTGAGTCCACCACTTTTTATTGCAAGCACAGCATCCGTCTGCGATGTCTCCAGACCCACATCGCTGGCACTCTCCAGCTGGAAAAATGGTCCTTTTTGACTTGTGCCCAGATGGTGTACCACCTGTATTCTAAATACATCAGGTGCCGGAGATGTGATGCGAATATTTAGATTTATACCACCCAGTACATCACCTCTGCCCTCAATGCGATTCGTGGGTGCGCAGATATTTACTTCAGTCTCCGCTATATCTATAAAATATGCCTGTTTTGGTGCAAATGCTTCTACTCCCTCAGCCTGCAGCCAGCATCCATTGCTAAACTTCATTTCAATCTGCCTTTCCACTTTTTATTAGCGACGTCATCTTTACTTTTCTTGTAAATTTACAAAAAGGGCTGCTACTGCAGCCCTGTATAACAATATTATTGCGTGTTATCGCGCACACTTATACTGCAGATCCTCCCAGCGTCTATCAACCTCTGCCTGGAACTGCGCAATCAAATCCTCATTGCCAGGCTTGAAGAGATGCTTAAAGCGACCCTGCTCTCTTAAGAAGTCCTCGATCGGAAGCTTCTTTTTGGGCTCATATGTAAGTGTCCACTTACCATGATCCACCTCGAACATTGGCCAGTAGCAGGTATCTACCGCCAGCTTGCAGATTTTCATAATATCTGATGACTCATATCTCCAACCTCTTGGACATGGAGTCATAATATTAAGGAATGCTGCTCCCTCAGTATAGATAGCCTTTTCAGCCTTAAGATGCAGGTCCTTAAAATCACTTGTGAATGTAGTCTGCGCTACATATGGAACATAGTGATCGGCGATGATGGCCGCCAGATCCTTACGGTTCTGCATCTTACCATCTGATTCTTTTCCAACCGGAGTCGTAGTGGTATCTGCAAACATAGGTGTAGCCGACGATCTCTGAATACCTGTGTTCATGTATGCACCATTGTCATAGCATACGTAAACCATGTCATGACCGCGTTCCATGGCACCTGAAAGTGACTGGAATCCAATGTCGTAGGTACCGCCGTCACCACCAAAGGTGATGAACTTAAAGGTCTCATCCTCTGGCAGTCTACCGCGCTTTTTTAATGCCTTGTATGCTGTCTCAACACCTGAAAGTGTTGCGCCTGCATTTTCGAATGCATTGTGAATGTAGCTATCCTCCCATGCAGTATATGGATACATGTATGAGGATACCTCAAGACATCCTGTTGCATTTCCGATAACAGCTCTGTCACCCTCATGCAGAGCTCTAAGGACTGCACGAACACCAATTGTAGCTCCACAGCCTGCACACATTCTGTGTCCCGGCGCTAATCGCTCCGGCTTATTCATTACCTCTTTTAAACTATAATTGCTCATCTTATTTTTCCGTCCTCAGTCCAACATATTTAAACTGCTCTGCTTCCTTACCGTTCTCTACTATATCCTTAAGCTCGTCGAAGATCTCGTATACATGATCCACAGTGAAATCACGACCTGCAAGACCATAGATATAATTGACAGCTTCAATCATAACCTTGCTTCTATAGAGTGCTGCAGTAACCTCACTGCCCAGTGCACATCCGCATCCGCCTGAATAGCTCTCAGTACGGTCCATAATAGCTACTGCCTTACAACCGGAGAGTGCTTTTGCAATCTCCTTTGCCGGGAAAGGTCTGAATACACGGAGCTTTAAGACTCCTACCTTCATTCCCTTGTCACGAAGGTCATCTACAGCCTGCTTTGCTGTACCTGCAGCCGAGCCCATGATGAGCATGATGTAATCTGCATCCTCTGTTCTATATTCCTCGAACAGGCCATACTGTCTGCCTGACATCTTAGCAAATTTGTCAGCAACCTCGAGAATTACTTCCTTTGATGCCTCAAGCGCAAGTGCCTGGTTCTTTCTTGCCTCCATCGCATAATTACTTACTGAGTAAGGACCTACTGCAATAGGATTGCCAGGGTTAAGCAAGAACTCCTCAGGCTGATATGTTCCAACAAAGTCCTTTACCTCCTGATCCTCCAGAAGTGAAATATTTTCAACTGCGTGACTTGTAATAAATCCATCCTGGCAAATCATGATTGGAAGATGAACTCGTGCGTCCTCTGCAATCGGGTATGCCTGAATGAAGTTATCATAAGCCTCCTGATTGTTTTCAGCATATATCTGAATCCATCCGGTATCACGGGCGCCCATACCATCTGAGTGGTCGCAGTTAATATTTATAGGACCTGAAAGGGTTCTGTTTACAAGAGTAAGTGCGCAAGGCATTCTGTTAGAAGCCGCCAGAAGAAGCTCCTCCCACATCAGTGCCAGGCCCGCTGACGATGTAGCTGTAAGTGATCTGGCACCTGCCGCTTCAGCACCGATAGTAGCACTCATAGATGAATGCTCACTCTCTACCGGAATAAACTCTGTGTCCATCTCTCCATTTGCAATATATGTTGATACCATCTGTGGTATCTCTGTAGACGGTGTAATGGGAAATGCAGGCATTACGTCTGGATTGACCTGACGAATAGCATAGGCTGTAGCCTCATTTCCTGACATTCTGTCAAGCTTTGCCATTTATCTGCCCTCCTTCATTTCAATAGCCCCAAATGGACATACCTTTGCGCAGATACCACAGCCCTTGCAGTGGTCATAGTCGAAATCTGCTCTCTTGCTGTCCTTTACTGGAATACTTGCATCCGGGCATACCGGTGCACACAGCAAGCACTGCTTGCACTTTTCTGCCAAAAATACCGGTGTATTAGTCCTCCACTCTCCTGTGCGGAAAGTCTTTGAGGTACCACCAGCAAACATCATAAGACCCTCAGTGAGCTGCTCATGAGGTGTCTGCTCATTTATCTTGCTTGCATCTGTTCTCATCTTATTTCCTCTTCTTACAACTGGCTCTTTAACGCATCAAAGGTCATCTCAAGAGCCTTCATATTTCCATCAATTACTTCTGGTTTTTTTGCAAACTTATGCTCATAGGATGCTCTCATCTCATTGAGAAAGGCCTCCTGCTCCATTACTCCGCTGACAGCAACTGCTGCTGCAAGCATAGGCGAGTTTGGAAAATATTTTCCAAGAGCCTCCACTGAAATGTGCCTTGCATCTACAGTGAATACCTTGCCATTATAGCCACGGAGCTCTGCTCTTACCTCATCTGGTGTGCGAGAGGAATTGATAATTATTGCACCCTCCTCCTTGAGTCCTGCAGTTACATCCACTGATGCCAAAAGGCTCTCGTCTACTACAACAACCAGATCCGGTGTATAGATGTTAGAATGTACTCTAATCTCCTTGCGGCTTATGCGGTTGTACGCAGTAATTGGTGCGCCCATTCTCTCTGGACCGTACTCAGGGAATCCCTGCACATGTGCTCCAGTCTTGAATGCAACGTCAGCAAGTAGCAGTGCTGCAGTCTTTGCGCCCTGGCCACCTCTTCCGTGCCATCTGACTTCCAAATCCTTTTCCATTTTTATATCTCCTTGTAATTATTTAATCTTCTCTTTGTGTCTTCATTGCCTTCTTGTAAGCGTACATTCTGGTGTCTGCCAGCTTCACTACGCTAATAACGTCGGTTCCTTTTCCAAATGCAACACCTGCAGAGCATGACACCGGATACTGAGAAGTATCATTTTTCTTTTTCAGTTCAGCATACACACCTTCTACTATAGACTCTGCCTCGCCTGTAGTCGGCTCCTCAATCAATACCAAAAATTCATCACCGCCCATTCGAAATACCTTACGACGATCCTCATCAAAATATTTCATGCAGGCATCACTCACTGCTTTTATCAGCTTATCTCCGTTTTGATGCCCATAGCTGTCATTAACCACCTTTAGATTATTGACATCAAAATATGCTGCCGATATATTGCCTACCTTAAAATAGTAATCCCTGACCAGGTCATCATATTTCCCATGATTGTAGCACCCTGTCATAGGATCTGTGTCACTTTTTAATCTAAGGAATGCAAGCCTCTCTGAGTCGCCTCTTGTACGAGAGCTAATATTGGCCAAAATCAGGTTGAACACTGCCAGTATGATACTTCTAGGCAGCAGTCCATATACTAAAATAATAAAAACTACATTGTCATTTAACGGTAGGGTCAGCGTGCCATCTTGTACGATTGACATATAATAGCTTCTGTCACCCATGCTAACGCATAGAAGGTTCAGGTCCGTCAAGCCGTAGAAAAAGCCCCACAGCATGCTTATTCCCATCATTATGGTATTAAGTGCATATGTAAACCATTTAACCCATTTTCCATTGTACTGACAGGCCATTATAAGCGGAAGCACATACATAAAAACAGCGTGAAATGAAAGTACCGCTACCATTACTGAGGAACTAACGCACACACTTACCAGAATAATGTATTTAAGCCACTTATCGCCACTGTCCATATAGTATGATGCCACAACCGGAATCAAAAGTATTATTCCGCAGAGCACCACTGCCTGTGTCATGCTAACCTTGCTGACTATAAAGAACCCTGTAACTGTCAGCACCCAGCACAGCGCCATAGACGCAAAAAGGTAGATTACACTCCTAATAGCGAACTTATTTGACGCAATTTCCTGTAACCTACGCTCTGTTATATAATCTTCGGTTTTTATCTGTTCAGTGTTTCCCACAGCATAACTCCCATCAGAATATCCTTGTAATTATAACGCAACAAAGTATGTTTATGCAATTGTCAGTAATCCACCTTCTCTAGGCATAGCCCCTTGGCCGGTGCGGTTGGTCCCGCCATTTTCCTGTCCCTTGCCTCTATAATACCGGGTATCTCAGACGGCTTCATGCGATGCAGGCCCACCTCTATCAGCGTTCCTGTCATAATCCGCACCATATTTTGTAAGAATCCGGTGCCGTGAAAGCTAAAATATACGTAGCCTTTACTTCTTTTTATGCTAATCTCATCCACTATTCTGACTGTAGATTTTTTCATATGCGAATTGCCGCAAAAGCTCTTGTAATCGTGCTCTCCCATGAGATACACAGCTGCCTTTTCCATCGCTGTAACATCTAACTCACCATCGTCTATGTACGTATAATACTTTCTGTTGAACACTGGCTTCACCGGCCCATCATAGCAGGTATAGACATAGGTCTTGCCCACCGCCTTATATCTGGCGTGAAAATTATCAGATGCTTCCTTTACACTTTGTATCGCTATATCATCTGGCAGATAGCGGTTCATATAGTCTCTAATCTCATCGCAAGACATTGATGTGTCCAATCGTGTATTAGCCACCATCGCCTTGGCATGAACCCCTGCATCAGTCCTTCCTGCACCTATCACATCAACGATATCGTCTGCATCCACCATGCGTGTAAGTACTGTCTCTATCTTGCCCTGAATCGTCTCCCTGTCAGGCTGATGCTCCCAGCCATAATATTTCGTTCCATCATATGAAATTGTGAGCTTATAATTTCTTTCTGACATTATTTCTCATCCTAAAAGCGTTATTCCTATCCCACAGCCTGTCATATGATATTCCTGTGACAGTCTCACATACTGCAATCTCTTCAGGCGTAGCCACAGAATCATCCTCGCCCTTTCTGCGGGCTACCTCACGCTTTACTATATCAAACTCTCTTTTGTTAATAGGAAAGCGTACTACGCATATCATGCATATTATCATTAATATTGTCGGAACTATTCCAAACGCAATTACTATACCTCGCTGAGTGTCATAGGTCTGCACAGCTCCTGCAGCTATTGTCTCATCGAATCCAACAACCAGGAGTATCACACCGATAAGTGCTGAGCACAGTCCTGACGCGATTTTTCTCACAAAGGTGGCCATTCCTGAGCAGGTGCCAGGTCTGCTGATGGTAGTTATCAGCTCATCCACATCCGCCATATCTGACAAAATTGCATATATCGACACTGTCGAGCCAATAGAGCCAAATCCCAGGAAAAATCCCAAAACCAACACTATATTAAAGTTCATTCCCTCATGGCACACTATGACCGCAACTATGGATGCAATCACCCTGCATACTGTGCCTACCACAATCGGCACACGCTTCTCTGTCTTCGCCATCACTGGATCAAACACAAATGTACCTACCAGCTGCGATGCCAGAATCACTACCATAAGCATGAT
>JAZLKM010000014.1:0-7742 GCA_045597645.1 Lachnospiraceae bacterium
CATAATACTCAGGCTTCATCTAATCTGGTTGCAGAGATCGATCCTGGCTGCATGTACTGGAAGCTGGAGAATGGTGGCAAGAAGTACGCCGAGCTCACTAATGGTACAGTTAAGGGAATTGCTGCAGGTGATACTTATGTATATGCTTCACTCGTGGACAGCAACAATAAAGCAATACAGACCACATTCCTTGTGCACGTTGTAACCGAGATACCAAAGGGCGATGGACTTAATACTTACGAGAATGGCTTGGGCTGGCTTACAACCAATGGAGTATCTTACTGGTACGAAGGTGGAGTGAAGCAGGGTACCATGTCTGATCCTAAGAATGTAATCGGTGATGGAACCCCGCGTGGACGTGAGATTTATGATCCTGTAACTAACGGCTGGTATTGGCTTGATTCCAACAGAGATGGAGCTAGAGCAATCAATAAGGAAGTATGGATGCCATATATCTACCAGGACGAGAAGAAGTGGAGCGAGGCTGAGATTAAGAGCAACGCAGCAGCATCAGGCACTATGTCAGCACAGCTCGAGAGAGATATCAAGGCTCACACCGGTAAGTGGGTACGTTATGATGCTAACGGTGCAATGATTAAGGGCTGGTATACAGTAGACGGCGATGATGTAGCGCTTTATCCTACTCAGGCCGGAAATACCTACTATTATGATTACAAGACCGGACTTATGGCAAAGGGTGTAACCGTAATAGACGGAGTGGAGCATGAGTTTGATATGACTACAGGAGTGCTTATAAGATGAGAAAACATTTCGGAAAAATAGCAGCAATAATAATGTCTGTAGCAATGCTAGGGTCTTCTATGGCCCCAGCATTGGCTGCGGAGGTGGATGCCGCTGAGATTCCCGAGTCAGTTGTAGCGGAAGACAATGCATCCTATGAAGTAGGACCTGATGGACTCATAACAGAGTCTGCAATAATGGTTAACCCTGTTTATGAGGGTATAATCGAACCGGATGAACATCTGCTTGATGATATTGCACCTTCTAACGAGGAAGGCCGCAACGTCTATATGGCAGAGGGCGAGATATCATATGCCGATGCTATTAAAAAAGTGCGTAATGCGATGATTAATCGCGAGGAAAATTGCGTATTTACAACTACGCTCCCAAGCACAAACAACATTCTTAATATGATATTTACAGATGCGTGTGCGGACAATAGCACATCAGTAGCTGGAGATTATCTTAGATACCATACACTGGAATGGGGAGCACGTTGGAGCTACTATTCATCTAGTGGTCCATACACTATCACTATGAGATTTCACTACTCATCAACAGCAGCTCAGGAGCAGGCGGTAACAAATTCACTCAGAAATACCTACAGTAACCTGGGACTTGCAGACTGCTCAAATAATTTTGATAAAATATACAAGATATATGAGTATATGACTGACAATATCACATATAATTATCCTGCAGCAAATACAGGGGATACATATGGATATGCGACAGCGTGGTCGGCATATGGTGCAGAGGTGGAGCACTACTGCGTATGTCAGGGCTATGCAGTTCTCTTCTACAGAATGTGCTATGAAAATGGCATATGGACAAGAGTAATCACGGGTAAGGGCAATGGTGATAACCATGCATGGAATATCGTAAAGATTAATAATCAGTGGTATAACGTGGATGCTACCTGGGATGCAGAGTCATACTACTGGAATTATTTCCTGCGTTCAAATGGAAACTTTGGTGGTCACTCTCGTGATTATGAATACAATAATTCAGAGTTTAACAATAAGTATCCTATGTCATCGACCAATTTTGACATGGACAGCTATACTGGCGACGTGGAAGACCCGGATGGAAAGCCGGGTGATAATGCCCCGACACCAGATCCTACACCTGCACCAAATCCTACACCTTCACCAGATCCGGCTCCTACGCCAAGTAGGATTGTTGCAATTCCATTGTGGCAGGTAGATGGATCTACACATAATAAATTTGCTGAATTTAACGGAAAGTACTATTGGTATGAGCACGGTGTACGCCAGGGTACCTATGATGACCCACATGGCGTAATGGGTGATGGAACTGTCCGCGGACGTGAGATTTGTGATATGCAGTCACAGGGCTGGTACTGGCTTGATTCAGTATACGATGGTGCTACTGCACGTAATAAAGAAGTGTGGATGCCATACATCTATCAGCAGGAGAAGAGCTGGGGTGAGGCCGAAATTAAGCAGAATGCACTAGCCAGCGGTAATATGGCGGCTCAGGTAGAGAGAGATATTAAGGCGGGCACAGGAAAATGGGTGCGCTACGATGCTAATGGAGCTATGTTTAAGGGCTGGTATACTGTAGATGATACTCAGAAGCAATACTATCCTGCAGAACAGCATGGTAAGACTTATTACTATGACCCGAAGACCGGACTTATGGCTAAGGGAACGACTGTAATTGACGGAATATCATATTACTTCCATGAGATTGATGGATATTTAATACAGTAGGACTATGCAGATGAAAAGAAAAATTATATTTTTCATGTTATCCTTCCTCATTGGAGCTGTCAGCTTTGGCAGCTCTAATGCTGTTTATGCAGCCGGTAAGGACACAATCATATTTTTCCCTGAAGCATTCGTAAGCGGAAGTACGCACTGTGCCTTCGCGCAGGGAAAAAATGGCAAATATTTCTGGTATGAAAACGGCCAAAAGCAGGGTACTTACTCTGACCCGAAGGGCGTAATGGGAGATGGGACTATACGCGGTCGTGAAATCTGTGACATGGCTACCGAAGGTTGGTACTGGCTGGATTCATGCTATGATGGAGCCAAGGCGTGCAACAAGGAAGTATGGATGCCATACATCTACCAGCAGGAGCGCAGCTGGAGCGATGCTGATATTAAGCGTGAGGCTGCAGCGAGTGGAACTATGTCGGCTCAAGTCGAGCGTGATATAAAGGCTCACACCGGTAAATGGGTGCGCTATGATGCAGATGGCAAAATGGTTAAGGGATGGTATACTGTAGAGGGCAAAGACGCAGCAATCTACCCTGATCAGGTGGGGAATACTTATTTCTATGACCCTAAAACTGGACTTATGGCGAAGGGTGACACCGTGATTGACGGAAAAAAATATCACTTTGATGAGACATCTGGAGTGTTGGTAAAGTAGGCATGTCTATGGTGATGTAGGAGGATGTTATTTTGGCTACATGGAAAAGCGAAAACGAAGCCAGAGAACAGATAAAGGCGCTGGTAGGCGAATATTATAAGGAATTCAAGACAACAGAGAAGGTGTTTGAGCCGGGTGACCGCATAAATTATGCTTCTCGCGTATACGACGAGAAAGAAATGCAGTCGCTCACAGATGCTATGCTTGATTTTTGGCTGACAACAGGCAGATTTTCTGATGAATTTGAGCGAAGCTTTTGCGAGTGGATTGGCACAAAGTACTGTCATATCGTTAACAGTGGCTCGTCTGCGAACCTGATTGCATTCATGGTGCTCACAGCTCCTGAGCTTGGTGACAGACAGATAAAGCGAGGTGATGAGGTCATAACTGTGGCCTGTGGATTCCCAACAACTGTAACTCCTATGCTGCAGTACGGTGCTGTGCCTGTATTTGTTGATGTGACTGTGCCACAGTATAATATCGATGTAAATATGCTTGAGGCTGCTTTGTCGGAGAAGACCAAGGCAGTGATGATAGCACATACTCTGGGCAACCCTTTTGATATAGCAGCAGTTAAAGCATTCTGCGATAAGCATAATCTGTGGCTGGTTGAGGACAACTGCGATGCGCTGGGTACCCAGTACACTATTGATGGAGTTACTAAATACACAGGAACCTGGGGTGATATAGGTACCAGCAGCTTTTATCCGCCGCATCATATGACGATGGGCGAGGGTGGCGCTGTATATACAGACAATCCTCTTTTGCATAGGCTTATTTTGTCATATCGCGACTGGGGACGTGACTGCATATGTCCATCGGGACGCGATAATCTGTGTGGACACAGATTTGATGGACAGTTTGGTGAGCTGCCTCAGGGGTATGACCATAAGTATGTATACAGTCATTTTGGATACAATCTTAAGGCAACTGACCTGCAGGCTGCAGTTGGCGTGGAGCAGCTCAAAAAGTTCCCGTCATTTATTGAGCGCCGCAGAGAAAACTTCGACAGACTCCATAGGGCGCTAGAATGTGTATCAGATAAGCTGGTTCTTCCGGAACCTGCAGACAACAGCAGGCCATCCTGGTTTGGCTTTTTGATATCTGTAAAGCCGGAGAGTGGCACTACGAGAAATGATGTAACAAAGTTCTTGGAGGATAGAAATATCCAGACCAGACTCCTATTTAGTGGCAACCTTACAAAGCATCCTTGCTTTGACCAGATTCGTGGCACAGATGCATATCGTGTTGTAGGTAGCCTTGACGTGACAGAATATATAATGAATAATTCCTTCTGGATAGGTGTGTACCCTGGTATGACTGATGATATGCTGGATTATATGGCCAAGAGCATCATCGAGGCTGTGATGTGACAGGTACGGACACGGATTGTAGAGTAGTAGCTACTGATGCGGAGTGATGCAAAGCAATAGATGCTGATTAGGATTGAGAGAACCTAGCCTATTGGAGCACTGATATATGCAGGATATTTTGAATTTCTATAAAAATAAAACTGTCCTTGTGACAGGGCATACTGGCTTTAAGGGCAGCTGGCTTTGTCGCATTCTTGTGAATGCAGGGGCAAAGGTAGTGGGCTATTCACTTGAAGCGCCTACTGAGCCTAATCTGTTTGGCCTGATAAAGCTGGCTGATGATATGACATCAATCATTGGAGATATCCGTGACAGAGAGCATCTGATGCAGGTGTTCGACGAGTATCAGCCGGAAATAGTACTGCATTTGGCGGCGCAGCCTATTGTGCGAGAGTCCTATAAGAATCCTGTGTATACGTATGAGACTAACGTGATGGGTACTGTGAATGTATGCGAGGCAGTGCGTACCCATAGTTGTGTAAAATCATTTTTGAATGTTACCACTGACAAGGTGTATCTAAATGACGAGAGAGCAGAGGGATTTAAAGAAGACGAGCCGCTCGATGGCTATGACCCATACTCTAACTCAAAGTCCTGCTCAGAACTTGTGACTCACAGCTATATAAATTCATTTCTCAATGACATGGGCATTGCCGTGTCAACTGCGAGAGCCGGTAATGTAATAGGTGGTGGTGACTTTGCCATTGACCGCATTGTGCCGGACTGCTATAGGTCAGCAGCGCGCAGAGAGCAGATTATAGTGCGCAACCCGCACTCTACGAGACCATTTCAGCATGTCTTAGAGCCGGTATCTGTATATCTTACGATTGCGGCAAAGCAGTATGAGGATAGAAATTATGCTGGATATTATAATGTGGGTCCTGACGATTGTGACTGTGTGACAACAGGTAAGATTGTAGATATATTTGTGTCGGCTTGGGGCGAAAATGCAAGCTGGGTGAATAAGAGCGACGGCGGCCCCCATGAGGCTAATTTTCTAAAGCTTGACAGTACCAAGATAAAAACAACCTTTGGCTGGGAGCCGAGGTGGCACATAGATGAGGCAGTAAGCAAGTCGGTCGAATGGTATAAATGCTATGCGGAGGACGGAGATGTAACTGCCTGCATGGATAATCAGATAAAAGAATTCTTTGGATAATCAAAAAGCAGAAGACAATATGTTTTCTGCTTTTTCTAAATGGAACAGATGAAAAAAAGCATAAACAAATTAGAAATAGCATATTTTATTGTCCTTGGCGTACTTGCAGCTCTTATGCTGCTTCGATGCAGCACAGGATATATGATGAGTGATGAGGCCTTCTATATCGCGACTCCATACAGATTCATACAAGGAGACAGACTCCTTTATGATGAGTGGTTTCGCACGCAGCTAAGTGCGTTGCCGCTTATACCACTTCTTCGAGGCTTTCTGTCTCTAAATGGCGGATTAGATGGTGTTATATTGTTCATGCGATATACATATACCATCGTCAAGGTTGTTTTTTCACTGTTCATCTATTTTGCTCTTGAGCGATTTCATAAGGTCGGGGCGATGGCGGCATCTATAGTACTGATGCTGTTTTCCGGATACGGTCTCATGGTTTTGTCCTATAATACATTTGCTACAGGAGGTTTGATTATTGCAATCCTGTGCCTGCTGCAATCTGGAAAAAGCCTTAAAAGCGATTTTTTGAGTGTGATAGGCGGCATATTTTTGGCGCTTACTATCATTGGAATTCCATATTATCTCGTTATTTATTTTGTCTACGCCGTTGCAGTGCTCGCATATCATATTCGAGTAAAATCACGAGGCGAAGAAGGTCTATTAAATGATTTTATGAGTGTTAGAAAATTCATAGGGATAACAGCAGGGGCAGTGGCAAGCCTGATTGCATTTGCCATCTATTTATTTGGAAAAGTAAATTTGTCACAGCTAAGGTCGGCCCTGCCGCATATCCTGCAGGATGATGTAGCCCATCCGGATAGATCTCTATGGAAAATAATTCCTGGATACCTAAAGAGAGTGATGCTTAGAAATGACGGAAATTATGCCACACTATGTCTTATGGCATTGACACTATTACTGCTTGTGGTGGTAGTCGCTGATAGAAGCCAGGCGAGAAAAGGAGTATATCTGACGATTTCAGCTGTACTGGGACTTGCACTCCTTGCTACCTACGCGCTACACAATGGGGCGGCAAATTATGTAATGTTTGCACCTAACATCTTATCGATATTTGTATTTCTTTTGGTAGAGGACGAGAGGATACAGAGACTTTTCTACTGTATATGGATACCAGGAATGATGTCTACGGTTCTGGAATATGCGGCTTCTAATACAGGGTTCAATGGAATATCAGCAGCGTCAAGCGTGGCTACTGTCGGTAGTATTATGATGATTGCAATAGCGATTGATAGGTGCGAAACAAAGACATCTAAAGTGACTTTATGTGGTTTTCTGACCTGCCTCGTCTTGGCTGTAGCTACATATAAGTACCTGTTTGTATTTGAGGATTTCGGCATAAGAGGATATGACGATAAGATAGAATATGGTCCGGCTATGGGACTTAAGGTTACAAACGATATGCAACGACACTACGATAACATTATGAATGATACTTTGCCATATAGACAGGACGAGTCAAATAAGTACGCCTTATATATTGGGGACAAGTGCCTATGGCTGTCTGGTTCTCAGAGAGTGGGTGCTTTTTCGACTTGGACAGATGAAATAGCTGAAAGCCAGACCAGACTGCGTGATTACTATGATGTACACCCTGACAAAATGCCGGATTTCGTTTATGTTGAAAAAGGGATTGATTACGCGGTGGTGCAGCAATTGGCGGATTATTACAACACGTCTATAGAAGAAAAGTCAGAGGGGTACATAATGCTCCGGTGATGCAGATATCGTTCCAATGAATTAAGCTTTTTCTGATGATTCACATATTATTCGAATAATTTATATATTTGAAAAAAATAGTGAATATGTAATAATGTTAAGGATTATGTTTATAAGTGGATAGGTCCACTAAGGAGGCTATTTTGGAAAAACATTCAAAAATATACGTAGCTGGTCACAGAGGCATGGTGGGCTCAGCTATAGTGCGCGAGCTTGAAAGACAGGGCTATGACAACATTATTACGAGAACTCACAAGGAACTTGACCTTACAAGGCAGGATCAGGTAGAGGCTTTTTTTGCAGCAGAAAAGCCAGAGTATGTATTT
>JAZLKM010000015.1:0-60432 GCA_045597645.1 Lachnospiraceae bacterium
CCCACTTCATTACTATCATTATCTTTCATTGCCGTTTCAAGCAATTTCTTATGAAGTGCTTTTATCTTTTCACACTCTTCTTCATCAAAGAAATCTAATTTTGGCGTTGAAACTTTAGCTATATATTCTTCAGAGATCAGGGGGACATATGTTCGATTGCCTATCCTCAGTTATCAGTAAGGCGTATCGTTTACGTATGTTTTTTTGCTCCCGTGTGATAGTTTATCAGTACGTATCACTCGTTCAAAAAGTGCGTCAAAACCGCGTCAATACGGGCTTTTCCGGTATTCTCATAAACAGCTACGATTCATATAGAACTTCATTGACCTACAAGCCTTTACATTGTCAAAAACGATTGTATAGGACACCACATTTCTTCTTTTCTTTGCGTCGCTTAACCCTGAGCCAATATAAAATTTTTCTCACTTATCACACCTCGCTCTCACAATTTTTCTGATTTTTCTGATTTGGTTGAATGCAAGTCTACTAATTTTCATCTGTTTCTCTTATATTCTAATTCCATAAAATATAAAGCAACACACAAAGGACACAATCTTCGTATCTGCGACATTTTCGCAAGCAGTTGAATGTGGTGCCACATCCATATGGATATATTTTTCCGTAACAAAGCCCGCCTGAGAATGTCAAGTGTTTGCCTTTAATCTCGGCTCTCTTGACATTCCCAAGCGGGTTTGTTGTGTTGTAATCAAGCGCGATTCTATAATGAATCGCGTCAATATAATTTTGAATTAGATAATCGCATTTTCCTTAAAAACGCCCTATCTAACTTTCGCCAATCCCTTGATTTTGCTGACTTTTCCAAAAATTAGATAACTCCATTTCTTGCATTTTATGCATATCTAATTTATTTGAAACAAGACATCTTATTTATGTACTCCACATCTAACTCAATAACTTCAGCCCATTCCATCGGATCCACAAAGAAATAAGCTGCCAGCAAATATGCCTTGATATTGCGAACCTTAGTAGTATTCTTTGCGACATTTTTTCATTTCTTATCAAAAAAGAGTTGGTCAAATACCAACTCTTATAGGCTTCTTTCATAATACTACAATACTTCCAATTCTTTTAATATTTCCACAACATCCGTCATAGGGTTACACTCCACATCCCCCCATAACGTTCCTATACTTTCATAATGAGCCACTAATTTCTCAAGATTCTTCTCCGCAGTCTCTAGTTTTGGTCGAATAATAGCAGCAACATCTGTACTTTCCTCATATCCAGGAATATACTTTGCTAATTCCTTTTTAGGCTCCTTGCTATCTTTAAACTGATGAGTAGTATATACAAAATGAAGAATAAACCACACTTCTATGCATGGATTTGATGCAATAAATCGGATATTTTTTGATGTCTTCTGCAATTCTTTTACCAACTTTATCTTTTCTGGATTGCAATCCATATCTAGTACAATATATGCCTTATCCCCGTCTCTGGCAGACATTTCAAATCTATCCCACGCTGATTTCATTGATTTTAGCATACCTTCAGGATCTGTATCCTGCCCAGTATTCACATACTGAATCGAATACTTTCCGTGCTGACCTTGAAAAGAAAGAAGATATTGCTTCTCCGTCTTGTTTCTTCCTTCTGCAGTAAAAAGCATTACTGGTTTTCTTTTTCGTTTGACATCATTTCGCTTTTTCTTCTGAAAATTTCTATCTGCCAATTACAGCACCTCCCCGGTTGGGAGAAATGGGATTGCTCCATACCTTCCCATTAAATAGCCCTTTTCAATATTTTCTGTCTTACGAACGGAAAACTCATCCAAAGAATACAAATCTGTAACACCAGTCTTTGAATCCTTTTCAGTAAAGTAAATTTGGTCTCTTCTAAACATATCCAAAGACAAAATACCTGTCTCATGTGTTGTCACAATTAGCTGAGCGCCATTTTTGTTTACCTCAGAATCCCTAAAAAGATTCATTATGAATCTAACTAAGCTAGGATGCATACTTTTATCAATTTCATCAAGGATAACTGCTTTTCCTTTTTCAAATGCATCTTTTAGCAATGGACCATAGAAAAACAACAACTGTGTTCCTAAAGACTCTTCTTGAAGTGTAAGCGAAAACTCTGCTTCTTCACCGTCTTCGTTTACAATAGTATGGCCAGTTGTAATCTCTACATCATAATGCTTACCTTCACTTGGCGGAATTACCTTCCCTTGTACCAATATTTGAAATGGAAGCGCAGATCCACCTACCACTTCTTTCGCATCGACTTCGATGCTACTAATATTGATATCAGCCTGCTTTAACAGATTCTTCGTAAATTCTATATACTCATGACTTTCATCTGTACGATACTTTTCTAAGGCAACTCCACTTAAATCCATTACCTCTGTAAAGGTATCAATTGACTCAGCTAACCATTCGTAAGGAACCTTTGTGCATTCAGCATTCCATGTAGTAGCAGTTGCTAAGAATAGCTTATTTGCCGTATTCATTTGATAAGCGGCTTCAAGTTTAACCTTATATGCTCTGTTAAATTTAGGTTCTTCATTTTCTTCTAAATTAAACAAAAGTGTTGGCTTTGCAGAGTTATAGCAATACAAATATTCCTCAACCACCTTTTCAGTAGTTGCGCTAAAACCATAAATATATTTCTTTCCATCCTTTGCAATAAAAGTAAATTCAAATGATGTTGGTTTATTTCTTGATTCAAAATCAAATTTGAATGGAACTACAGGTAATTTATCTGTTACCTGCACATTATTTGAATTCCTTATCATAATTAGTGCAATTGTAATAGCTTTAAATAGGCTACTCTTTCCTGATGCATTCGCACCATAAATCGCAGCGGAAGAAACAGCACTATAATCACCTTTTGCAATAAGATTTTCAGGATGCTCGCTATCTTTTGATGGTTCAAGGCTCAGAAACACCTTATCTCTAATAGATAAATAATTTTCTACTGTAAATTGAACTAACATGCGCTTGCTCCTTTCTCACTCTAAATAGAGTTACAGTATTATCATATTCCCTTTCAGTGTGATTTGCAACGATATTATTTACATTTTTGCTCATTTCATTCAATATTCGCAATAATATTGTTGTTCAT
The DNA here is from genome assembly GCA_045597645.1 of Lachnospiraceae bacterium. Lineage (GTDB taxonomy): Bacteria > Bacillota > Clostridia > Lachnospirales > Lachnospiraceae > JAKSSE01. The sequence goes on from JAZLKM010000015.1 coordinate 3,088, forward strand.
TTACACCATACGAGCTTTTTTGAGCTCGTAATTTTATTTATCGCCAAACAATCACAAAATAGTGACTTTTTCACCCTTTTCACCGTATTTGTAACCTAAAACAAAAACGGCATCAAACCCATTTGGCAATCATCTCCACCGATTATTTCAGCTATTTGCTGCTGAGTATATCCCAGCTCGTTTCGATATCGTTTTATATTGTTATTAAAATATGCTGCCATAAGCTCACGCCCCCATTTTTTGTATATATACTGAGGATACACACTTCAATTTGCGTTTTGCGCAACAATACAAAAAACCTGCAAATACTTTTGTATCTGCAGGTTTCTAATCTGTGTATGTACTTCATTGTTTTGACAACAAAAAATGCTGTCAAGCCGCATTTTTACTGGCTTTTTTACTGTTTTTCCTGGCGCATGGTCGGAAATAGCAGCACATCCCTTATCGCACTACTGTTGGTCAGCAGCATTACAAGTCTGTCGATGCCGTAGCCGATACCACCTGTAGGTGGCATACCGATTTCGAGTGCATTGATGAAGTCCTCATCAGTGTGCTCTGCTTCCTCGTCGCCTGCTGCTGCAGCTGCGTCCTGAGCTGCGAAACGCTCGCGCTGGTCGATAGGGTCATTCAGCTCTGAATATGCATTGCACATCTCCCATCCGTTGCAGAAGAGCTCGAAGCGCTCTACCTTGCTTGGATCTGAAGGCTTCTTCTTGGTCAGAGGTGATATCTCTATCGGGTGATCCATTACGAAGGTAGGCTGGATAAGCTTATCTTCGCAGAACTCCTCGAAGAAGAGGCACAGGATGTTGCCCTTGTTATGGTACTTTTCGTACTCGATATGATGCTCATCTGCGAGCTTCTTTGCTTCCTCGTCAGTCTTAACCTGATCGAAGTCGATGCCTACATACTTTTTAACAGCATCAGTCATGGTGATGCGCTCAAATGGCTTGCCAAAATCAAGCTCGATATCACCATATGTGAACTTGGTGGTGCCAAGTACAGTCTCTGCAAGATATCTGAACATACTCTCTGTCAGCTCCATCATGCCCTCATAATCGGTGTATGCCTGGTAGAGCTCCATAAGAGTGAACTCTGGATTATGACGAGTGTCTACGCCCTCGTTTCTATATACTCGACCGATCTCAAATACTCTCTCGAGGCCACCTACGATAAGTCTCTTGAGATACAGCTCCAGAGAGATTCTAAGCTTAACATCCTCATCAAGCGCGTTGTAGTGAGTCTCGAAAGGTCTGGCAGCTGCTCCACCCGGGTTAGCAACCAAAGTAGGAGTCTCTACCTCGATAAAGTTGCGGCCTGCCAGGAAGTTTCTGATCTCACGGATTATCTGTGATCTCTTGATAAATACATCCTTTGACTCATCATTCATGATGAGGTCTACATACCTCTGACGATATCTCATATCAGTATCAGTCAGTCCGTGGAACTTCTCCGGAAGTACCTGAAGGTTCTTGGTCAGCAGGATTACTTCCTGTGCATGCACGGAAATCTCACCAGTCATAGTGCGGAAAACATATCCCTTAATACCAAAGATATCTCCTATGTCAGATTTCTTGAAGTCAGCATATGCCTCCTCGCCGATAGCATCTCTGGCTACATATACCTGAGTGCTGCCCTTGAGGTCCTTTATATTGCAAAATGAAGCCTTTCCCATTACGCGCTTAAACAGCATACGTCCGGCAATTGACACCTCTATCGGGCTCGCATCCATTATTGCTCTGCGCTCCTCATAGTCAGCCTTTTTAGCTGCACGGGCATCCTCCTCAGACATTCCGGTTACATCTACCGCCTTGCGGTCCTTAAGCAGCTCTGCCTCGAGGTTCTCATACAGTACCTTTATCTCATCTGTGTGATGTGTCTGATCATATTTTGTGATTACAAACGGATCCTTGCCCTCTGCCTGGAGGTTTGCAAGCTTTTCGCGACGAACCTTGCGGAGCTGGTTGATATCCTGCTCCTGCTGTGGCCTATTCTGCTGATTCTGATTATCTGCCATCTCTATCTCCTTTGAAAAAAAACAGGGGCTACGAAGCCCCTGACTGAAATTACAAATTATTTCCTCTGAACCTCGAGAATCTTGTACTGTATCTCGCCTGCCGGAGACTCAACTACAGCAATATCTCCTACGGTCTTGCCGATAAGAGCCTTTCCGAGAGGAGACTCATTTGAAATCTTGCCATCAAGGCTGCTTGCCTCGGTAGATCCTACAAGCTTGTACTCTTCTTCTTCGTTATATTCAATATCAAGGATTTTAACTTTGCAGCCAATGCTTATCTTGTCTGAATCAGCATCGCCCTCATCGTATACCTCAGTGTGCTTTAAGATAGCTTCAATCTCTCCGATACGAGCCTCGATATCTCTCTGCTCGTCCTTAGCTGCATCATACTCTGCGTTCTCTGAGAGGTCTCCCTGCTCACGAGCTTCCTTTATCTTCTGTGCAACTTCCTGTCTGCGGTTAACCTTAAGCTCCTCAAGCTCCTTCTCCAGTGCAAGTACACTGTCATAACTCATTAAATTTTTCTTTTCCATTACCCTTGCCTCGCTTTCCGAAACTCGCTAGATTATAGCCCAATATGGTCATAAAGTCAAACGGACCCTCTACAGGGGTCCGTAAAAATTATTTTGCTTTTGCCTCTTCAAACTCTGCCACTATCTCTGCTGACGGTGCCTTGGTGCAAAGACTTACTACCACAGTCACTACTAAGCCACAGATAAATGCCGGAAGCAGCTCATAAATAGCGAATACTCCGCCAAGTGTTGATATGAAATACTTCCAGATGAATACCATCGCTCCACCTGTTACCATTCCTGCGATAGCTCCCGGAAGATTGGTTCTCTTCCAGAAAAGTGCCAGAATCATTATAGGACCAAATGCTGCTCCAAATCCTGCCCATGCAAAGCTTACGATTCCGAAGATTGAGCTAGCTGGATCTCTAGCTATGATTACTCCAAGGATTGCTATTACCACTACAGTAAGTCTTGCTGCCATCATGCTCTGCTTCTTTGAAAGCTTAAGTCCAAATGCTTCCTGTAAAATATTCTGAGACACGCTTGACGATGCTGCCAGAAGCTGTGAGTCTGCTGTCGACATGGTACTTGCAAGTATACCTGCCAATATCAGTCCTGCTATGATTGCCGGGAAGATACCGTATGATGACAGAAGTCCTGCTATCTTAATAATTATCGTCTCTGAGTTTGAACCCGTAAGTCCCTCGATGAGACCATTTCCAGTAAGTGCATTTCCAATTGCTCCTATTGCCACTGCAATTGCCATTGCTACTACTACCCAGATAGAAGCTACTCTTCTAGAGAGGCTCAGCTTATTTTCATCCTCAATAGCCATGAATCTAAGTAGAATATGTGGCATGCCGAAGTATCCTAGTCCCCATGCCAAGGTCGAGCATATTGTAAAGAATGTGTATGGAGCTGCTGCCCCAGTATCCGGCACATGTGTCTGTGTCAGCGAGAAGTATCCTGCGAGTGACTTCGCATTGTCGAGTACTGCTCCAACTCCGCCTGCCTTGGTGGTTGCGAAAAACAGTACAAATACCAGCGCAAATGTCATTATTATACTCTGAATAAAGTCTGTGGTAGATGCTGCGAGGAATCCGCCTGCTGTGGTATATGCCACAATGATGATTGCTGAAATAATCATTGTAACCATATAGTTTGCTCCAAAAAGTGTTCCAAAGAGCTTGCCGCATGCTGCAAATCCTGACGCCGTATAAGGCACAAAGAATATTACTATTATAAGTGCTGCTATAGTAGACAGGATTCTCCTGTTATCTCTGAATCTGTTTGAGAAAAACTGTGGAATGGTAAATGAACCTGTGATTTTGGTATATCTGCGCAGTCTCCTTGCAGTGAATAGCCAATTAAGGTAGGTACCCACAGCCAGTCCTATTACTGTCCATCCTACATCTGCCATACCAGTGAGGTATGCAAGCCCCGGCAAACCCATTAGCAGGTAGCTGCTCATGTCCGATGCCTCTGCGCTCATAGCTGTGACAAATGGACCAAGCTTGCGACCGCCTAAATAGAAGTCATCTGCCGACTCATTTTTCTTAGCAAACCTAAAGCCTATATATACTACTGCTGCCAGGTAGACAATTATAGCTATAAGAATGCACACTGTTGCTGAACTCATCTTCTTTATCTCCTATTTTTCCAAATTTTTAGCCACAGTTTAGCACTTTAGCACCCTAAAGGCAACTTATTTACAGATAATTGATGGTTTTAAGGAACTTTTCCACTATTTCATTATATTCCGCTTCAGCATGGTACATTGATTCCGCGTGTCCAGCGCCATCTATCAAATGTAGCTCACTATACCCCTCGGTCACCTTCTGCATCCTCTCACTATGCTCCGGCACTATGAAATCATCGTTTGCTCCATGTATAAAGCAGATTGGGATTTTATTTCCGGGTAACGAATCAATAGGTCTTGCCTCAGTAAATGAGTATCCATACATTACTCTGCAAAGTGCGCTTGCTGGATATACCGGCCATCCCGGCAGATGGAACAGACTCTTTAATCCGCCCTTTTCTACTGTTACTAAGTCTGCAAATCCGCAGTCATTTACTATAAATTCAGGCTTCACGCCATATTTTAGTGCTGTTATCTGCAGTGCTGAGCCCATAGATTCTCCATGAGTGCCCAGACGAATGTCCTTGCCGTATCTCTCATAAGTATCCTTTACCAGCTCTGCATAGTCCTTTGATTCCTTCACGCCAAAGGTAACTGACACCTTCTTATTTAATCCATGTCCCCTGTTGTCATATATTATGCAGGAAAAGCCTAACCTTCTGTACATATGAACATACTTAAATCCACCAAATCTGCTACTGGTATATCCATGATTTATGATAACGTATCTATCAGTAGGCTCATCGGCAGGTATATACACCACGTGCAGTTCATATCCATCATACGATTTTATAGTATATTCCGTCTTTTTAAGCTCATCATAGTTGCGGTAGAAGCCATGCTCCTTCTCCCACCTACGGCTTGCCTCAAAATCCCTTTTAGGCTGAGCTGCAAACTGCACCAGCGCAACGCACAATACGATTAACAGTATCAGCATCACTGCCACTACTATGATTCCAACCTTAATTATTATTGGCATCTTTTTCCTCCTTGGCTTTCAAAAAGAGTCATTTGATCTCCTTTTCTAGCAATATCTTATTCATTATACTATATGCTCAATCTATATGTCGCAAATATTTCCTTATTTATATATTTGATTTTGTGGTAAAATTATTAGGATTATGAGCTAATTCACATAGGAGGCGCTTATGCTTTTTGGAAATAAAAACACTCACAAAGGTCTGAAAATTATTATCGTAGGTTGCGGCAAGGTAGGAACCAACCTCCTTATCCGTCTGCGCGATGAAAATCATGACATAACCATAATCGATAAAAATCCTAATGTTATCAATGAGCTGGCTGGTATGTATGACGTGCTTGGCATTGTTGGAAATGGTGCAACACATAACGTATTAGAGGATGCCGGTATTAACGACGCAGATTTAATAATCGCAGTTACAGGCTCGGATGAGCTCAATCTTCTATGCTGTACAATTGCTAAGCAGAACGGTAATTGTGCTACCATAGCCAGAGTCCGCCAGCCTGAGTATTTGGAAGAGATGGGATACATCCGTGAGAAGCTTGGTCTTACCATGATTATCAATCCTGAGCACCAGGCTGCTCTCGAGGCCAGCCGCATCTTGTATCTTCCCACAGCACTGGAGATAAACACCTTTGCTCATGGTCAAGCCGAGCTTATCAAAATAAAGGTTCCAGAGAATAATATGCTGGATGGAAGCTCTCTTATCGAGCTTGCAAAAAAAGTAAATCTCGATGTTCTTATTTGTGCTGTAGAGCGTTCAGACCAGGTATTCATTCCTTCAGGTCAGTTTGTTTTAAGAGCTGGCGACGTTATCTCTTTTGTAGGTCAGAGGCGTGTTGTTAAAAAATTCCTTATGAATATTGGCATCAACACTGAATCTGTTAAGGACTGCCTCATTGTAGGTGGTGGAAAAGCCGCATATTATCTGGCCAGCCAGCTTCTTGCCATGAATATAGCCGTCAAGATTATTGAGTCTAATGAAGATAGATGTAATGAACTTACAAGCCTTGTGCCAGAGGCAGTAATCATTAACGCAGATGGCACCAGTGAGGATGTACTCAAGGAGGAAGGCATCGAGTATTGCAGCTCGTTTGTACCGCTTACAGGTATTGACGAAGAAAATGTCATGCTTACTCTATATGCCAAGAGTGTATCCGGCGCTAAATGCATTACCAAGATTAACCGCACCAACTTCAAGGGCGTGCTAAGTACTCTTGATCTGGGCAGCGTTATTTACCCAAAAAGCATTACTGCAGAGGCCATCATCGCGTATGTACGTGCCAGACAGAACTCTGCTGACAGAAGTAATATCGAGTCCCTGTATCACATGTATGACGGACGCGTAGAAGCTATTGAGTTCCTCATCGATGAGCATTCTGCCGCTACTGACACTCCTTTCTCTCAGCTTAAGCTTAAGCCTGAGACTCTTGTATGCTGCATTTTCCGCAACGGCTCAATTATCATCCCGAGCGGTTCTGATTCTATCCAGGTCGGTGACACTGTCACCCTCGTCACCACCCACAAGGGCTGGGGCGATATCACTGATATGTTGGCATAGAGGGGGCGATCATGAACAGTTCATTCATCAGATATATTCTAGGAAGGATGATGAGAATAGAGGCTGTAATGCTACTCATTCCATGCATCATCAGCTTAATTTATCGCGAGCGTGTTGGGTTCGCATATCTTATCTCTGCCGGCATCTGCATGCTCTGCGGCTTTATTTTTACTATCAAAAAGACCGAAAGCTCCACCCTGTACCTTAAGGACGGCTGTATCGCAACTGCCAGCTGTTGGATAGTATTATCCTTCTTTGGAGCTCTTCCGCTATGGATATCAAGGGAGATCCCTTCCTTTGTAGATGCTCTCTTTGAGAGCGTTTCCGGATTCACCACTACCGGAGCCAGCATACTAAGTGCCGTCGAGGAAATCAGCTATACTGGACTTTTTTGGCGAAGCTTAACTCACTGGATTGGCGGTATGGGTATACTCGTATTCCTCCTAGCCATCATCCCTCTTGCAGGCGGCTCCAACCTCAACCTCATGCGTGCAGAGTCTACCGGCGCATCTGTTGGCAAGCTTGTCCCTAAGATTCGCGCCACCTCGCGCATCCTATACCTGATATATCTGGCTCTTACAGTCATCGAGGCTATAGCTCTTCTTTGCGCTAAAATGCCTGTATTTGACTCTATCTGTACTGCAATGGCCACTGCTGGTACCGGAGGATTTGGTATCAAAAATGACAGTATCGCCGGCTATAATCCTGCTATTCAATGGATTGTTGCTCTGTTCATGTTTGCATTTGGTGTCAACTTCTACGCTTACTATTTCGTAGTCCTTGGCAAGATTAGAAAAGCCTTCCAGCTCGAGGAGGTTCAGTGGTACCTCGGCATTATTTTCATCTCAATTCTGACTGTGTTTATCGGAATTAGAAATATGTACCCTGCAGGCGAGGCTATCAGGCAGGCCACTTTTCAGGTCGGCACCATAATCAGTAGTACAGGTTTTGCCACTGCTGATTTCGACAAATGGCCTGAATTCATACGTATTTTCCTGATGATGCTCACCTTTATTGGAAGCTGTGCCGGTAGTACAGGTGGTGGTATGAAGGTTAGCCGTATCATGATTCTGTTTAAGTCTGTTGCCAGAGAGCTTAATTCATACATTCATCCTCGCAGTGTCACCCATATCAAGATGGATGGCAAGAATCTAGAGCACGGCGTAGTGCGCGGTGTAAGAAACTATTTCATCACCTACATGCTTTTATTCTGCGTATCTATCCTCATTGTATCTGCTGAGGGCAATGACTTTGTAACCAACATCACCTCAGTTACAGCATGTATGAATAATACTGGTCCTGGACTTGCAATGGTAGGTCCTTCTTCGAACTTTGGATTCTTTACCAATCTGTCTAAGATTGTATTGATGTTCGACATGATTGCCGGACGACTTGAATTGTTCCCGCTGCTGATTCTCTTCCATCCTCAGGCTTGGAAGGATCTCATCACTCGCAAGTCTGATGAGCGCAGGAAAAAGATAAAAAACTAAATCCTTTAAAATATATATGGCTAAACACACTAAAAAAGAGGTCTGACTTAATTGTCAGACCTCTCTTATTATGATTTCTGTTTGCCTATTATTTTGACAGAAGCATTCTATCATTGTCGAGGCTCTCGCCTGCAACCTGATTGAATTTCTCAAGGAGCTGCTCTACTGTAAGCTTCTTTTTCTCCTCACCCTGCACATCAATGATTATCTGTCCTGCATTCATCATGATAAGTCTATTACCGTGTGCAATAGCGTCCTTCATGTTATGAGTAATCATCATTGTGGTGAGGTTACCCTCATTTACAAGTCTGTCTGTAAGCTCAAGTACAGTAGCTGCCGTCTTAGGATCAAGTGCTGCCGTATGCTCATCCAAAAGCAAGAGCTTTGGGTTCTGCATTGTTGCCATAAGAAGTGTAAGTGCCTGTCTCTGACCACCTGAGAGCAGTGATACGCTGGTGCTCATACGCTCCTCAAGTCCGAGTCCCAACTGAGCTATCAGCTCACGATAGTGTTCTCTGTTTTTAGGACTTACTGCCCATGATAGAGTTCTCTTCTGGCCACGCTTTGATGCTATAGCCATATTTTCCTCTATCCACATATCTGCTGCAGTGCCCATCATTGGATCCTGGAATACGCGGCCAAGGTATTTTGCTCTCTTATGCTCCGGCAGACGAGTTACGTCTACACCGTCAATTGTTATGGTTCCTGAATCTACCGGAAATACTCCTGCTATCATGTTGAGGAGTGTTGATTTGCCGGCTCCGTTACCACCTATTACAGTTACAAAGTCTCCATCATTGAGATGCAGGTTAACGCCGTCGAGCGCCTTCTTTTCATTTATTGTACCTACGTTGAAGGTCTTTGATAAATTTGATATCTGTAGCATTTCGACCTCCTAATTCTTCTTGCGTGCCATAATGGCATTTTTCCAATAAGGTACACCGAGGAATATTGCAACAACCAGTGCTGAGAAGAGCTTGAGGTCATTTGCATTAAGTCCAAGTCTAAGCACCAGTGTAAGTACTATGTAGTACAGGATACCTCCAACTACTGCTCCGAAAAGCTTGAGCGCGAAGTTCTTGAATATCTTATGGAAAAGCACCTCGCCTATAATAACAGATGCAAGACCTATTACGATTGCTCCACGTCCCATATTGATATCTGCAAATCCCTGATACTGTGCTAAAAGTGCTCCTGACAGAGCTACGATACCGTTCGATACTACAAGACCTACTATCTTGCATACATTGGTATTAATTCCGTTCGCTCTAGCCATATTACTGTTGCAGCCTGTTGCTCTAAGGCTGTGTCCTACCTGAGTTCCGAAGAACCAGTAGAGAACAGCGATGAGGCAGATTGCAAAAATAAGTGCTACGATCAGTGATCTTGGTACCTCTCGAAGAGTTACCATCAATTTATAGTTGTTAGCTGAAAGAGCCTGGTTGGCCTTTCCGCCTAATATTCGTAGATTTAATGAATACAGACCCAGCTGTGTAAGTATACCTGCCAGAATTGCCGGTATTCCAAATTTGGTATGGAGGATACCAGTCGCAAGTCCTGCCAAGCATCCACATACAAATGCAAGCAACATTGCAACATACATATTTACACCTGTTGTCATGCACATTACAAGAACAGCTCCGCCTGTTCCAAACGATCCATCTACAGACAAGTCTGCGATGTCAAGAATACGGAATGTAACGAATACACCGATTGCCATTATGCCCCAGATTACACCCTGAGCACATGCTCCCGGCAATGAATTTAAGAAGGCTATCATTATTGTCCCCTTTTACTTAAAACTCCTCCCGGCTGATGCCGGGAGGAAAATGTATGTTTTATATTATTATTCGATTGCTTCGTAACCGTCTGGTACAACGATGCCAAGTGCGTCACAGCGTGAAGCTACATACTTCTTGGTAGGTGAGCTTGCGAATCTTACATCCATGGTAGCCGGATCAGCACCATTTACAAGGATCTCGTATGCCATCTCACCGGTAACATATCCAAGGTCATAGTAGCTGATTGAAAGAGTAGCAATACCGCATCCCTGGCAGATACCTTCCTCACCAGCGATGATTGCCTTGCCTGCTGCTGATGCTACTGCATCGATGGTCTCAGCTGCTGATGCTGCTGCGTTATCAGTAGGAACATAAAGTACGTCTGACTCATCACAAGCAGTGGTAACTACAGCCTGAAGGTCGTTAGTATCTGCAAATGAGTAATCCTTTACAGTAAGTCCTTTGCCCTCAAGGATACCGCGAACTACATCTACCTGATACTTTGAGTTAGCCTCTGCTGAGCAGTAGATAAGACCTACAGTCTTTGCATCCGGTACAAGCTCAAGAATCATCTCTGCCTGCTGATCAAGCGGTGCAAGATCTGAGGTACCAGATACGTTGATTCCGGTTGCTCCTGACCAGTTAGCGATATCAAGTGCAGTTGCATAATCAGTTACTGAAGTACCAAGAATCGGAATCTCAGTGGTAGCTGCTGATGCTGCCTGAAGAGGTGCGGTTGCATTTGAAAGGATAAGGTCTACCTTGTTAGCTACGAATCCGTTTACGATAGTCGCGCAGGTAGCTGAATCTCCTGCTGCATCCTGCTCATCAAACTTAACCTTATCAGCGCCAAGCTTCTCGGTAAGAGCATCCTTGAAGCCCTGAGTTGCTGCATCAAGTGCTGGGTGCTGTACAAGCTGGCAGATACCAACATTGTATACATCTGACTTCTTGCTGCCACAGCCGGTCATTGCCAATACTGCCATTGCACCTACAAGTGCCATTGAAATAATCTTCTTTCTCATATCATCCTCCTTGAGAAAAATTTAAATGTCATACAACATACATTTTTATTTCTGTCCGTTTAACAGCTGTGCTCCATGGCACTGCTTGAACTTCTTGCCTGAGCCACATGGGCACGGATCGTTTGGATATACTTTCTTAACCTGACGCATCTTCGGAGTCTTAACTGCGGTGTCGTCCTTGTTGGTTCCGGTAACCTTAGCTACCTCCTGACGCTCTACTCTCTCCTCCACACGCACATGGCACAGCAGTCTTACTGTATCCTGCTGTATGCTACCGGTCATTTCATCGAACATGTCGAAGCCTTGTGATCTATACTCAACAAGCGGATCCTTCTGTCCATAGGCCTGAAGACCGATACCCTGACGCAGCTGATCCATATCATCGATATGAGCCATCCACTTCTGATCGATTACTCTAAGAAGCACTACTCGCTCGAGCTCTCTGAACTTCTCAGGCTCCGGGAACATTGCCTCCTTCTCAGCATACAATGCCTCTGCACGCCTTATGAGCTCTTCCTTTACATCCTCAGATCTCTTATAGGTCTTAAGCTCATCCTGAGTGATAGGCTTTATCGGTACTATCGGAATCAATAGCTCTGCCAGATCTGCTGCACTCCACGTATCCTTAGGTATCTCATCATTGAGTGTAGCGCTAACTGCCATACCTATCTGAGCATACAGCATCTTCATAACAGACTCATGCATATCCTCGCCATCAAGTACACGCAGACGCTCCTTATAGATTATCTCTCTTTGATCATTCATTACCTGATCATACTCGAGGAGGTTCTTTCTGATACCGAAGTTATTGCCCTCTATCTTGGTCTGTGCACGCTCAATTGCATTTGTCAACATCTTGTGCTGTATTTCTTCATTTTCCGGTACTCCAAGAGTATTGAATACACTCATAAGTCTGTCCGAACCAAAGAGTCTCATCAGATCATCTTCCAGTGAAATGTAGAATTTAGACTCACCCGGGTCTCCCTGACGTCCGCTTCGTCCACGGAGCTGATTGTCTATACGTCTAGACTCATGACGCTCTGTACCTATTATCTTAAGTCCACCTGCTGCCTTGGCATCGTCGTCCAGCTTAATATCTGTACCACGTCCTGCCATGTTGGTTGCTATGGTTACTGCTCCGTGCTTTCCGGCCTCAGCGACTATCTGCGCCTCCTGTTCATGGAACTTTGCATTAAGTACGTTGTGCTGTATTCCCTCTTTTGAGAGAAGTCTGCTGATCTCCTCAGATACATCGATGGTTACTGTACCTACAAGTACCGGCTGTCCCTTGGCGTGAGCCAGCTTTACCTGCTCTACAACTGCATGGTACTTCTCCTTGCGAGTCTTGTATACTGCATCCTCGTGATCGACACGAGCCACCGGTCTATTGGTAGGAATCTCAACAACGTCCATTCCGTAGATATCACGGAACTCCTTCTCCTCTGTAAGAGCGGTTCCGGTCATACCAGATTTCTTATCATATTTATTGAAGAAATTCTGGAAGGTAATAGTTGCAAGTGTACGGCTCTCACGCTTAACCTTTACATGCTCCTTAGCCTCAATAGCCTGATGCAGACCATCTGAGTATCTGCGTCCCGGCATTATACGTCCAGTGAACTCGTCTACTATCATAACTTCATCATTTTGCACTACATAATCCTGATCTCTGAACATAAGATTATGTGCACGAAGTGCAAGTATGATATTGTGCTGAATCTCCAAGTTCTCAGCATCGGCAAGATTTTCTATCTTGAAGAAATTCTCTACCTTCTTTACACCTTCCTGAGTGAGAGATACATTTTTCTCCTTCTCATTAACGATGAAATCGCCACTCTCTTCCTGCATTACTCCCATGATGGCATCCATCTTGGAGAATTCAGGCAGGTCCTCTCCTCTTTTGAGCTGCTTTGCAAGTACATCGCACAGCTCATAGAGCTTGGTAGACTTTCCACTTTGTCCTGAAATTATAAGCGGTGTACGTGCCTCGTCGATAAGTACTGAGTCAACCTCATCAACTATCGCATAGTGTAGGCCTCTCTGAACTCTCTGCTCCTTATAAATAACCATGTTATCACGCAGATAATCGAATCCAAGCTCGTTATTGGTAATATATGTAATATCGCAGTTATAGGCCTCCTGACGCTCTTCCTTGGTCATGCTGTTAAGTACAACACCTACCTTAAGTCCCAGGAACTCATGCACCTGACCCATCCACTCTGCATCACGCTTTGCAAGATAGTCATTGACAGTTACGATATGCACGCCCTTGCCCTCAAGCGCATTCAGATATGCCGGCAAGGTAGATACGAGGGTCTTGCCTTCACCTGTACGCATCTCTGCGATACGACCCTGATGAAGTATGATACCTCCGATAAGCTGTACCCTGTAGTGCTCGAGGCCAATCGACCTTCTGGCGCCCTCGCGTACTACTGCATATGCCTCTGGCAATATGTCGTCTGTAGTAGTCTTGCCATCTGCAAGTCTGGCTTTGAACTCGTCTGTCTTTGCACGCAGCTGCTCATCAGAAAGAGCCATCATACTGTCGCGATATGACTCTATTTTTTCTACTATCGGCATTATACGCTTGAGCTCGCGCTCGCTGTGTGTGCCAAACATCTTAGTAAAAACGCTCATTTAAAATCTCCTAAAGTCTCTAATTTCGACCTTCTATATAGAAAAAGTATATTTCCCCTAATCATAAAAGCTAAACGCCATTATCCCTCATTTCAAGGCAAAGGTCAACCCTAGAAACCTTAGAAACCTAGCTATCTTGCATTGTTGAAGAGGTTTTGTGTATAATTAATTATCTCAAGAAAGGAGTAACGATATGTTCGAATATACTTATATGACAAAAGGCACCTGCTCAAAGGTCATCAACATCACTCTCGATGGCGATGTAGTTAAGGATATCACCTTCATCGGCGGATGCCAGGGCAATTTAAAAGCCATCCCCAAGCTATGCGAGGGAATGACTGTAGATGAAGTGTCAAGAAGACTTACCGGTATCGATTGTGGTGGAAAAGGCACTTCCTGTGGAGATCAGCTCGCACGCGGCCTTCAGGAAGCCTATGCTGCATCACAGGCATAAAGCCACCTAGAATTCCATAGGAGCATTCATAAGGCCATATAGAGTCTGACCGAATCTCTCCCAGGTATATTTCTGATTGTATAGAGTCAAGCCTGCATCAGCCAGCTCCTTGGCTCTTTTTTCATGCGTTAAATGATAATCCAGCCTATCGCACAGGCTGTCCACATTGTCGTTCCGATAGTAAATGGCATTTTCTCCATCTACTATATCTGGATCCGCTATGGGATTTTGGTTAGTACATATAACTGTATCGTTTGCAAAAGCTGTAGGGACTCTATCATGCACCCCCACCGGGAAGAGCGGATTCACATCTAACAGTATTCTGCTTCGAGCAATGATTTCAAAGCTGTGTGTAATCTCAACCCCTTCATGTATTGCCACATTTTCATAGTCTGAAAGCTTACTTTTCTCCCAGCCTTCCCCGACTATGGTAAGCGGCAATCCAGCTTTTGCTATCTGAGTTAATATATTTTCCCTCAGATAGTTTCTCATATATTTGTCTATTAGATAGCACTTGTTCATTAGCAATGCCATGTTTGTCTCATCGGGGCGCAGCACCTCCAGTGCCTGCTCCTGTGTGCAGCCAGTTTCTCTCATCAGAGCAATTGCTGCCAGCATCATATCTCGTAGCTCTCCCGGCTTTTGCTCTATCTGCTGCATCTGTATCTCCGGCGACTCATATGTGCCGGTAAACAGGATATCTATTTCCTTGTCTGCCCATTTTCTAGGCTCTATCGACGGCGTTCCAGGGATGGTCTGGGAGTACACATACTTATAATGCGGATAGTATTTCCCTATGTAATCACAATGATTTTTGTCTATTCCTATCGCCACGCCCTTCTCAATCGGCACCATCAGTGGGGCATGATGAAAAAGCGGATGATCCAAGATATAATTGAAGAGTGGCGCACCCATCTCATCCAATAGCAGATGCCCATTGTCAAGTTCTAACATTGGCAATCGGCTGTTCATTCCGAGTACTATGTCATAGCTCCCACCTACATAGCGTTCAAGGACATCGTAAGATGCATCTTGTGCGCTGACATCAACCACGTCTACTGTTGCTCCTAACTTTTCAAGTTCCGTGGTCATCTTATCTAGGAAAAAGCTACAGGACATGTAGCACATTTCTCTTGTTACTACTGTAAGTATCCTCATTAGTCCGAGATTACCTCATAACCTGTCTCTGTAACTACAATCTGATATTCCCACTGAGCAGAGTCAGCTCCATCGTCTGTGTATGCTTCCCAGCCATTATCCTCGTCGATATAGATAGATTGGCAGCCTGCATTTACCATCGGCTCAATTGTGAACATTAGACCCGGAACCAGCACCATCTCAGTGCCTGGTCTTGTATTATATCCAACCCACGGATCCTCGTGGAACTCCAGCCCTATGCCGTGGCCTCCTATTTCCTTTACTACTGTGTATCCGTTGGCATGGGCGTGCTGGCAGATTGCTGCGCCTACATCACCCAAAAAGCCCCATGGCTTTACTGCCGCCAGGCCTAAGTCACAGCATTCCTTGGCTACTCGCACCAGCTTCTCTCTCTCAGGACTTACATTTCCTATCATAAACATACGCGATGAATCAGAAAAATATCCATCCAGTATAGTAGAGCAATCAACATTAATTATATCGCCCTCCTTTAGTATTACATTGGGGCTGGGAATACCGTGGCACACCTGTGAATTGATAGAAGTACACACGCTCTTCGGAAATCCCTCATAGTTGAGTGGCGCGCATATACCTCCCATCTGAGTGGTTTTCTCATATACCATGCGGTCTATTTCCTCGGTGCTGATGCCAGGCTTCATATACGGCGTAATATAATCAAGCACTGCCTTATTGATTACAGCGCTTCTCTTGCAGCCCTCTATATCCGCTGCTGTCTTTATAATCTCATAGTCTGGCACCTTATATCCCTGGAGTCTGAGTCTCTCCATTTTTTCATCATTTGCGCAATGGCATTGCTTATACTTTTTGCCACTGCCACACCAGCAGGGATCATTTCTTCCTATCTTCATTTTTTTCTTTCTTCCCTTCGTATCCGTTTATATATGATACATGGTCATGGGCTAATGTTATATCCCCCAGCACCAGCTTGTCCCATGTGCTCTTTTTTACTTTTAGTTTATGCTTTTTCAAAATAGCTCTATAGCCATCACCTTCTATGTCATAGTAGACGTAGGCATGGTTCTGCGAGACAGCCAGATAATCCTGATATTTTTCTGCAATCGCCTTTTTATATATCAGTTCCTCTACGGCCTCTTTGGTGACACATGACAGCAATATCTCCTGCTGCCCATCCAATAGGTCCATCCAGAAATCTGCTATCGAGCCCTGCAGGTCCTCAAGCTCCTCGTCGCTAAGCTCCCTATAGCCCTGCTCTACTGCCAGCTTGTACATCAGCGCATCATGCACTGCCATATCGAGCACCGCTTTTTTGGCTATTGTCTGCACGAACCCGGTCGACAGATGCATATTCCAGTAGTCCTTGGTGCTTTTTGGATTATACACCCTGGCCATCAGCTCTACCTGCTCTTCCTCCCAAGCAATATAGAATGCCAAATCTCTATATGTGTAATCATTGCCATCAAGCACGAAAGCTGTATCATCGAGATGCTCAAAATATACAAAGTCATGGCTTCTGGTGGCACTTAGATATATCATCCAGCCAACAATCCCCGCTACCAATATAATTATAAGTATTCTTGGCAGTTCCTTTTTCATCACAGTACCCTTCGAATAGTTATAATCGGTTTGCCACTATAATTAATGTAATCCTCTGTTATTCCCGCGCTCTTATTTTTTGCATGGACTATTCGCCCGCCTCCCATGTAGATAGCAACGTGCCCCGAGTAGCATACTATATCTCCTGGCTGCGCATTTTCATAGCTCACTTCCTGTCCAACCGAACGCAACGAGTAGCTTTGTCTTGGCACTGATATTCCATAATGTGCAAATACCAGGCTTACAAATCCCGAACAATCACATCCATTGCTAAGTGAGTTGCCGCCCCATACATATGGGCACCCCACATACTGACGACCAAATGCCACCACGTCATTTCCATTTATTCCTGTCCTATGTGCCGGATTTAATGAGCCTCCTGTGCTGGCTGTAAATGGCGCCGCTTCTCCACCTTTTTCTGCCTCAGCTTTCTTTTGCTCCTCTTTTTTCGCCTCAGACTTCTGTTGCTCGAGCTTTTGAAGTTCCTGCTGAGCCTTGCTTATCTTGGCGTTTTGTGCATCTATGGTTGATCTATAGGCTGCTGCCTTCTTTTTAGCTGATGCGAGAGCCACATTTACATCGCTCAATTTGCTCTCAAGCTGAGCCAGGACCATTTCCATTTCTGCCTGCGCCGCCTCTTCCTCAGCCTTACACTCCTCTAATTCAAGCTTTTCATCCTCGAGATTGGCCTTAAGCACCTCTACTTCATGTCTTGCCTCTTCATAGGCCGTCAATAAATTTCTATCGTACTGATTTACACTGGATATATACTCCACTCTATTTAGGAAGTCAGACAATGAACCTGCCTCCATAAATGCAGTGATTATAGACTCCTCCCCCTGCTCATACATGAATACAATTCGCAGCTTCATCATTTCATACTGATGATTCTCCGTCTCAATAGCCGCTGCCAGATCTATTTCTGCCTGCGCTATATTTGCTTCAGTCTGAGCTATCTCTTCCTTAAGCATTTCGATATCTAATAGTAACTGGGCCAGCTCATCCTCAAGTGCCTCAACCTCCTCGGTCAACGCTTCGGACTCTTCAGCCAGACCTTCTATCTTCTCCTCAGTCTTGCCGAGATTTGCCTCTGCACTATTTAGCTCACTTTGCGCATTGCTTATCTCCTGGTTTTTCTTATCAATCTCCTTCTGTATCTGCGCGGATGATTTACCTGTGGCATAAGCAGTGCTACTCATACTTATAAACAGCATTATCACAAGAGTAATTGCTGATATTTTTCGCATCATTTTTGTTTTCATATACACCTTCTGCCCACAAAGACAGTCTTTCATATTGATTATCGACCCGTGGAAAATGTAAATCAAGAAAATAACCGCAAAATGATACTAAAGTACTAATACTTTATCCGCAAAAGTATCCCCTGCACAGTCCTTTAGGGAACAAAAAACCCAGCTCTGTTGAGCTGGGCTAATTCTAGTCACATAACTTCATGCGGATTTCTTTTGTAATAATGTCTGTATATGAGAATGAAAGTAGCTGTGGCGGATTGCCTGGCATCTTGGCATCTACAAGCACTGTAAAAACACTTGGGTATGCTGCCTTGATAATTCCTTCTTGAACATCCACCTTGTTCCTTCCTCTATCGAGCTTGATGACAACCTTATTGCCACACTGAGCCGCAACCGAAGTACGAACCTTATCAAAGTCATTCTGTTCCATATTCAGTTCTCCCATCTAACATCAGCCCTTATAGGATAGCCGACGCACCGACGACGAGTATAGCACTATAGTACTATTCTGTCAATGTTAATAACTTAACAGACAGCTGTATTTTCTCCTCCTTAGCATGTCCCTCAAGACTATTTTCTATAGTCACTTCACCCTTTTCTCCACAATCATCTTTGAGAAGACCTGCGACCATGAGACGTCTGCGCATCTCCCTTGCAGTTCCCTGTCCCCCTTCAAATATCTTTACATTTTTTCCCATTATTGCAGATACCATATCTGCCACAAATGGATAATGTGTGCACCCTAGCACTACACTGTCTACTTTTCCAACGAAAGGAGACAGGAGCTCTTTCAAAAAAGCCTCAAGCTGTGGGCCATCTGTCTCTCCTCGCTCCACATACTCCATAAGGCCTGGAGCTGCAAGCGGGAAAATCTCTGCTTCCTTCTCAAATCTCTCTTCAAGATGTCTAAGCTTTGAACCCTCTATCGTAAATGGCGTTGCAAGCACTAGTACTCTCTGATTAGTGCCTGCCTCTACTGCAGGCTTGATTGCCGGCTCTATGCCAACTATAGGAAGCTCGGGATACTTTTCTCTCATTAGGCGCACTGCAGCCGATGTTGCGGTGTTGCACGCTACGCAGACGCCCTTGATGCCTCTCGCCAAATAGTTTTCTACATGAGCAAATATGAGCTCTTGTAGCTCTTCTTTGCTTCTCGTACCATATGGAGCATTAGCTGAGTCTCCAAAGTATATTATGTCTTCGCATGGCATCTCTTTTATTACCCAGCGAAGTACGCTTATGCCTCCCACACCTGAATCAAACACCAGTATCGGCGCCTGTTTATCTAGAGTCATTTTTCATTCCTCGTTATATATTTTCTCAGCGCATCAAGCTGCTCTTCCATCTCATGGTAGCCTGTCCAATACAGGTCACCGAGCTTCTCCATGTCACCTTCCATAGAGCCTATTGTGATGGGCTCCTTCGGTGCGATGACGAATATTCTGCCCTGCTTTTCCAGCTCTATCATATCATCGCACATCTTGTTATAGTCTGACTCTACCTGTGCTAATGATGCGAGCAGATTCTTTCTCTTATGGTAGAATGGCTTTTCAAGTACCTTCCATCCTCTTTCGCCAGTTCTGAACTCACGGTTCCTCGTTCTGACCACAATAACGTTCTCATATCCCTGCTCAAGTACCCATGGGAGTGCTATTTTTCTACTGCAGCAGCCGTCAAGGTATGGTGTTCCATTTATCCATACCATCTTTGACATAAGCTGCATACTTGAAGATGCAGACATATTGAGCTCTATCTCCTCGAGTGTCTTCCCCTCTAGGTGCTCCTGCTCGCCTGTATCGCAGTTTGTTGCTGTGCAGACGAATCTCTTCTCCGGATCCAAAGCGCGGCTCTCGTTAAAAGGCTCAAGCTCCTTTAGCTCATTATATAGAAAATGAAAGCCTGTGAAACTGCCGCTTTGTCTGAATGCCTTTAAGCCTATCCACCTTGAGTCATGTCTAAATCTCAGGTTTGTCCTAGCTGCTCGTCCTATTGATCCTGTCACATAGTTAAATCCATTCAGGCATCCTGCAGAGGCTCCTACAGTAGTCTGAAAATTAATATCATTTTCCATCAAGCAGTCCAGCACCCCAGATGTGTAAACACCTCTAAATGCACCACCTTCCAGTATTATTGCGCCTGGTGTTACATTTCTGGACGCTTCTCCCTTAGGTAACTGTTCCCATTTGCTATAAACTTTCATTGTTTCCCCTTTTTCACTATTCTATGTAAACGCTTCTCAATGATTCCCCCTAGTACACCGATAAGCGCGCCAGCCAATAGTCCCGATATCCCCAAAGCAAAGAAATAGTGGGCTATTCGCACATTTTTCACTATAAAGATCGCCACAATAAGCTGTCCCAGATTGTGTGATATTCCTCCAAGTATGCTGGTTCCTACAGTCCCAAACGGATCCTTAACTCTCAGCAATGCCATGCACAGAAGGCTCAGCGCTCCTCCTGCCAGGGAATATAATATGCTGAACATATTGCCGAACAATATGCCTATCACCAGTATTCTGACCAGCGACACCGCTGCCGCCTCACGCCAACCATACAGATAGAGCACTACTATTATCGCCAGGTTTGGAAGCCCCAGCTTCATCCCAGGAACTGTTGTAAATATTGGTATCAGGCTCTCAATATACCCCAGCACTATAGCAAAGGCAGACAGCATAGCCATGATTGCAATCTTACTCACTGACTTTTTCACGGTGCTGTATCCTCCACATATATTAATAGCTTATGTGGCAGGCAGGCTATTACCTCCCCTGAGCGCGTGATCTTGCCTGAATGCACGCAGATTAAGTCCGGGCAGTTGGCTTCTGTCACCTGTACATAGCCGTCCTTTACTACAATCCTGTTCACATCACCCTCCGGAGATACCCACTCATATTCTGCATTTTCAGTCATAGAAAATCGCTCTATCACTTTACCATCAACAGATAGCACCGCATATCCCTGTGCCTTTTGTGTCAGCTCTCTTTGAATCCAGATTCCGGACACAAAAAAAACAAGCAGCACCGCTGTCAAAATAATTGTATTTCTTTTTTTAGCCTTTTTTGATTTCATGTGCCTATTATACACAAAAAAAGGTGTCTGCACTAGTGCAGACACCCTTGATAATTTTTATTAGAACTTGCCAGCCTTTGCTGCCTCTTCTACAGAAACTGCAACTGCAACGGTAGCACCTACCATCGGGTTGTTACCCATACCGATAAGTCCCATCATCTCTACGTGTGCTGGAACTGATGAAGAACCTGCAAACTGAGCATCGCTGTGCATACGTCCCATGGTATCAGTCATACCGTATGAAGCCGGTCCTGCTGCCATGTTATCTGGGTGAAGGGTACGTCCGGTACCACCACCTGATGCTACTGAGAAGTACTTCTTGCCCTGCTCGATGCACTCCTTCTTGTAAGTACCAGCTACTGGATGCTGGAAACGAGTTGGGTTGGTTGAGTTACCGGTGATTGATACACCTACGTTCTCATGATGCATGATTGCAACACCCTCTACTACATCATCAGCACCATAGCAGTTAACTGATGCACGAAGTCCGGTTGAGTATGGTGTGCTAGATACGATGTTAAGCTTGTTTGCCTTGTAATCCATCTTGGTCTCAACGAAGGTGAATCCGTTGATACGTGAGATGATCTGAGCAGCATCTTTTCCAAGTCCGTTAAGGATAACGCGAAGAGGCTTCTGACGAACCTTGTTAGCCTTCTCTGCGATACCGATAGCACCCTCAGCTGCTGCGAATGACTCATGTCCTGCAAGGAAGCAGAAGCACTCAGTCTCCTCCTCAAGGAGCATCTTTCCAAGGTTACCATGTCCAAGACCAACCTTACGATGGTCTGCAACTGAACCTGGGATACAGAATGCCTGAAGTCCCTCACCAATTGCTGCTGCTGCGTCTGCCGCTCTTCTGCAATCCTTCTTGATTGCGATAGCTGCACCTACAGTGTATGCCCAGCAAGCGTTCTCAAAGCAGATTGGCTGAATCTTCTTAACCTGCTCATATACATCAAGACCAGCATCCTTTGTGATCTTCTCTGCTTCTTCGATGGAAGCGATACCGTACTGACTAAGAACGGCGTTGATCTGGTCAATTCTTCTTTCGTATGATTCAAATAATGCCATTGTTTTCGCCTCCTATATTATTCTTTTCTCGGGTCAATGATCTTAACTGCGCCCTGTTCCTCAGTAACACGACCATATGAGCCTGATGCCTTCTCCCATGCGGTGTTAGCATCGTCACCCTTCTTGATGAAGTCAGTCATCTTACCAAGTGAAACGAACTTATATCCAATTACTTCGTTGTTAGCATCAAGTGCGATACCGGTAACATAGCCTTCAGCCATCTCAAGGTAACGAACACCCTTTGCCTTGGTAGCGTACATAGTACCAACCTGTGAACGAAGTCCCTTACCCAAATCCTCAAGACCTGCACCAACTGCGAGACCGTCATCAGAGAATGCTGACTGTGTACGTCCATATACGATCTGAAGGAAGAGCTCTCTCATTGCAGTGTTGATAGCATCGCAAACGAGGTCAGTATTAAGAGCCTCAAGAATGGTCTTGCCCTGAAGGATTTCTGCTGCCATAGCTGCTGAGTGAGTCATACCTGAACATCCGATAGTCTCTACAAGAGCCTCCTCGATAACACCGTTCTTTACATTAAGAGAAAGCTTGCAAGCTCCCTGCTGAGGTGCACACCAACCAATACCATGGGTAAATCCTGATATGTCCTCAATCTTTTTTGCATGTATCCACTGACCCTCTTCTGGGATCGGAGCCGGCTCATGCTTTGCACCCTTTGCAACGGGGCACATGTTTTCAACTTCACGAGTATAAATCATTGTGTACGTCTCCTTTCATATATTAGAAAAAATTCTTTATAACGCACTATTGCGATTTTCGCACATTTATTGCTCATAGTCTAGTGGGATTGGCAACTTTTTAACATAATTATTTCCGGTTTCTTTTCCCTAGCCGCTTTTACATCCTTCTTATTCTCGTACATTCGGTAATCAGATAGTTTTATAACGTCCTGTGCACTGCTACCAACCTCGTTACTCGTCGCATACCCATATGCCGTACTGATGCACAATGGAGCTATCATCTCATTTGTTGCCATCATATTTTTCTCTAGCATATCTTCGTATTTTCGCGCATTGAAGCTTCCTGGTTTTTTCACAAAGACCATAAACTCATCACCGCCTGTTCTTCCCACCAGGAAATTATCTCCATCAAATGTTTGAGTTAAGCACTTTGCAAAACTACAAATCAGCGTGTCTCCCTCGATATGTCCCATCTTATCATTTACATATTTCAGGTTGTTCAGATCAAAACTAATGATGCCGTACTCATCCGTACCAGCGTCAAGCTGCTCCATGGTGTCCTTACATTTTCTTCTGTTAGCAAGGCCTGTTAATGCATCCGTATTGGCTTGCAGCTCCAGAAGTGCCCTTCTTCCTCGATTTTCTGCTTCCTCATTCAACCGCATATAGAAGGATGCGAGCAAAAAGCTTAGGAAAACCACGCACCCCAGGGATGAGACTCCGGAAAAATCACTTTTGCCCAAGATCGAAATATATTTCTGAACGTAGAATTTTCCCATGTCGAAGGCCGCTGTCAGCATAAATACTGCAACCCCTACTACAAGTAAGATATTAGATTTATCCTTAAAATGTGTGACTATCACGAATATTCCCACAGCTGCCACCGCAACAATCATCACCAGATTTATATCCTGCAGCGCGGGGTAGTGTACAAGATTCATTATCTCACACACATTAAACGCTACAAAGAAAATCATATCCATGAGGCATATCACCTTATACGTGATTTTCAGCTTTTCATGTCCCTCGAGTTCAAATATGGATTTTCTAAAATATAACAGCAACGCCAGTGGAGCAGTATATAGTGTGAAAAATTCTAACGTAGTGACATCCCAAAGATTAGGTGTAAAGAACTGCTGCATATGATGCGAGCACAGTGTCCACAGACCTAGAGATATTGCAAATATAGCTAGCGCAACTGTCTGCCTGCCATCCAACGCATAACTACCTGTAAGCATTGTCACCACTAGGAAAATGAATCCAAATGCCACCAAAAACAATCCCGCCACAAAGCTCAGTGGGTCATCCTCCACTACACTTTGTATGATGTTGTCCTCATTTACTATGTAAGGCGTTCCTATGCTGGTAAATGCGCGATTTTCCGTTACATGAAGGTCAATCTCCAACTCCTTTCCGGCATAGTCTAGTGTTCCAAGCTCCACAAAATGATATCCATAGCCCACCAGTTTATTTTTTTCATGCCGGTCTTGACCGTAGCTGTATACCAAATCACCATCTATGTACATACTGACAACCGAATGGCAACTTAAAAACGCCAGAACAGGCGAATTAAAATCTGTATCAGGAAGTGTAGCAGTAAGCGTTACGTCATCCTCCATATTTGTGGCATCAAAAAACAGTGACGATAATTCATAGCCACTGTATGTCTGATTTTCGAGGGATACAGTCCAGCCATCATTCAGCAGGAGCTTCCCTGAAGTTATCTTAAATTTGTATAGAAAAAGTATAACAAGCCCGCAGACCAACGCTACAAGGGCTGTGATAAACAATGCATTTTTTACTTTTAATTTCTTATCTGTCCCCAAAATCTATACCAAACTCTATATAGTAACGTCTGTGTCCTTGCCATCAAGGAATCTCATCTTGTTGTTCTTGCCACCTCTATAAACACTGTATCCATGCTGTCCGTTAGCTTCCCTCATACAGTTAGTGCAAAGTGTTCCAAAAGATACCGGCGCTCCACATTTTTGACAAAACAACCCTTTTATCTTCGGATCAGCCGATTCCTTATACTCTATTCTACCTTCTCTTATCCAATTCTTAACTGTAGATAATGGAATATCAAAATGTTCCGCAACCTGATGCTCATTAACATCGTTATTTCGGATATATTCTTTGACGCGCTCGAATAAAGCCTGTGCCTGACACGGAGGACACATATCCTCTGTATAGCTCTTTGGCAAAGGTCTTTTACATCTAGAACAGTAATTCAGATTTTCAAACAGAGCCTTTTCTTTCATATATAGATTGTATCATTAAATTCCCTCTTTTTGTAGCAGAAAAAACACGAACACTCTATTGAGTCACCTATTTATTTTTTGTATATTCTTATTAAGGTTTTGCGAAACTACAAAGACACTGATATAGGAAATAGGATATGCGTCTAGACAAACTATGTGCCGAGTTGAATATCGGTTCGAGAAGTGATGTAAAAAAAATAATAAAAAACGGCCAGATAATGGTGGATGGAAATGTTGTAAAGACCCCAGAAGCTCACATCGATGAAAATTCTGCCGTTATAACTTATAAAAACAGGGAGCTTCGTTACAGCAAGCTCTTGTATTTCATGCTCAACAAGCCTGCCGGGGTTGTATCAGCTACAGAAGACGCCAATGACAAGACTGTCATAGATCTGCTTAGGGCCCAGTATCCTGACATAAAGTGTGATGACATATTTCCCGTAGGACGTCTGGACAAAGATACCGTAGGGCTGTTACTACTGTGTAATGACGGTGAGCTGTCCCACAGGCTATTGTCTCCAAAAAGCCACGTTGATAAGACTTACTTTGTTCGTCTAGACTCCGCCTTGTCATCTGATAATATTAACAATTTAGAAACCGGAATAGATATAGGCGAAGACAAAATCACTCTTCCGGCGAAGCTGAAAATACTTTCAACTAACGAGTGCCTTATCACTATCCACGAAGGAAAATTTCATCAAGTCAAGCGCATGTTTCACGCTGTAGGATGCGAGGTCATGTATCTAAAGCGCTTATCTATGGGTTCTCTCGTACTTGATGACGCTCTAGACGAAGGAAAAATCAGACCTTTGACTCCCTCTGAGATAGAAAAACTTAAAAACTGAACCACTTTTCACACATAGTTCATACTTTACCCCTTGTTTTTATCTTAAAAAGAAGTTATATTATACTCAAGTAAAGGAAAGTACTTTCAACTTAAAACCCTATCAATCGTTGAAACTACTTTCCCGTAATTGAAGAAGCGAAAACTTCATTTCATTACAACTCCTTTTCTTTCCACCCAGGCTCTCCGGTTCACCCGCCGGAGAGCCCTTTTGTTTATCTACATTTATCTGCTAGCGCCTCCCTCGAAAAACAAAAAAGCGGTGCTCTATGGCACCGCTATAAATCACATCATTAAACTGTAGCTCGCTGCTGTGTCTCTCTGAGCAACATTTCTCCGTCAAGAAAATCCGAAAAAGCTACCGTGTTTCTGTTTTGCCTTTTGTAATACATAGGCATCTGCTGACCCCTGTCCTTATCCTGTGACATCAAGGTCGGCTCTATTCTGCTCTCTACCTGAAAAACGCTAACGAATCCATTCATAAGCATTTCCCTCCCTGAATCATAACAAGTTTATACTTGTTACACCATGTCCTCTATAAGCAAAATATAGTACAGGAAGAAAATAAATGCAACTAGATATAGTGTTTTTTCATTTTTTTGTCACAAATGACAGGTTTCATATAGTTACGTTACATGATTTCCATCAATTTTGACACCTGTTCGTCAGTTGTCGCCCAGCTTGTAGCAAACCTAACGACCGTATGACTCTCGTCATAAGGCTCCCATATGCTGCATGCTACTCTGTCACTTATTTCCTCGAGCTTCTTGTTGTCAAGTATAACGAACTGCTGATTGGTAGGAGAATCGATAAAGAACTTATATCCCTTTGCTCCGAGTTCTCTCTTGATTCTCATAGCCTTGTCTATAGCACTCTTGCTAATCTTCAGATACAAGTCATCTGTAAATAACGTATCAAACTGAAGTCCTAGAATTCGTCCCTTCGCGAGGAGCGCTCCATGCTGCTTAATACGAGGAGTGAGGTACTTTGGAGCATCATGAGTGAACACTACTGCTTCTCCAAACAGGCATCCCACTTTTGTTCCACCTATATAGAACACATCGCAAAGTCTGGCTATGTCTTTTAAGGTAACATCAGTATCCTCACTCATGAGACCATACCCAAGTCTTGCGCCATCCAAAAATAATGGTATTTTCTTTTCGCGACACAGATTTGATAGCTCTGTAAGTTCATCTAGTGTATATAGAGTACCGTATTCTGTAGGGTGTGAGATATATACCGCTCCCGGGAATACCATATGATCAAAGCTGCTGTCCGCATAGAAGTCTTCAATTAATTTTCTTACATCGGCTGCCTTGAGCTTGCCATTTTCCTGCGGAACAGTAAGCACTTTATGACCCTTATGCTCAATAGCTCCTGCCTCATGCACATTCACATGTCCGCTCTGAGCTGCTATTACGCCTTCGATTGGCTCGCACAGCATATCTATTACAAATTGATTAGTCTGGGTTCCACCAATAAGAAACTTTACTTCAGCATCTGGGCATCCACACGCCTGTCTTATTTTTTCCTGAGCTGTTAAGGTATATATATCTGTGCCATACCCCGGTGTCTGCTCTCTGTTTGTCTCCACGAGACGCTGCAGTATCGCCTCGTGTGCACCTTCTGTATAATCTGATTCAAATGAAATCATCTTGCACCTCCTTGTTTTTTATTCGACTATTATTTTCTCATTTTTTTTGTTACAATTCCATAGGAAATTGGAGGAATTATGGCATACGAGAGAGACTACCAAATACAGTTTAGAGATGGTGAGGAAATATGCCACGTACAGTTACGTGGATATCTCAACTATTTTCAAGATATTGCTACAGAATACACTCACGGCATGAGATTAGGCAACGACACCCTCAATCGTGAGTACGGCGTGACTTGGCTATACACTAAATATCGTATCCACATTTTTAAAGAGGCCGACTTCACAAGGCCTCTACATATGAAAACATGGATAGAACAAAACGACTCTACATCTATTATGTTGCAAGCCCTTGAGGTTACAGCTGATGATGGCCTATATGCAACAGGCAGATTAGAGCAATGTTTGCTGGATGTTGAAAAAAACCGATTGACTAGGTTGTCCGCTGTTAATCTACCTAAAGATATCTTTGAAGACTATTCAATCCAATTAGATCGTTTTACCAGATTTCCTCGGAAATTTGAGTCACTGCAGCATTCGTACACATACACGGTCAGATATTCTGACCTTGATATGAACCATCATATGACAAATTTGAGATATATCCCTATGCTTGTAGACTCATTCGACAGTAGTTTCTACCGGCAGTATAGGATATCCGATTTTGAAATACACTATGTTGGACAATCATTCGAAGGTGAGCATATTAGTATAGGCTATGAAAAATGTGGCGAAAATTGCTACTTCCTAGTGGGCTCTGGAGAAGATGGCGAGCTCAAAGTTATTGCAAAAGCCTATTGCGAGCGCAGATAGTTTATCGGCTAATAAATAATTTGAATTACAAAAAAGAACCATACAGACATCACAGTCTATACGGTTCTTTTTGATTCTAAGCGTTTAAATTTTAGTTATACCTATCTTTTAAAGTGTTTATTTACTTAAGAAACTCCTTAACATCCTGATATACGCCTTCACCGTCCAGCTTGTACTTAACAAGAAGTGCTCCTGCTGAACCTGACTCTCCAAATATATCCTGCATACCAAGCTTCTTAACTACAGTTGGGCACTTCTCTGAAAGAGCATCACATACTGCGCTTCCAAGTCCGCCGATTACTGAATGCTCCTCAACAGTAACTACCTTTCCGGTCTTCTGTGCACTCTTGATGATGATATCCTCATCCAACGGCTTAATGGTACAGATGTTGATTACTTCTGCATCAATGCCATCTGCTGCGAGCTTCTCTGCTGCCTCAAGTGCACTATTTACACAAAGTCCAGTAGCTACGATAGTAACATCCTTGCCTTCGCGTACGATAGTTCCCTTGCCCATCTCAAACTTGTAATCCGGGTTGTCATTTATAACCGGGACAGCATAGCGTCCGAATCTGATATAAACTGGTCCCTCATACTCAACTGCTGCTCTAACGGCTGCTTTTGCTTCTACATCGTCTGATGGACACATAACTACCATACCTGGAATACTACGCATAAGAGCAATATCCTCATTACACTGATGGCTAGCTCCGTCCTCACCTACTGTAATACCTGCATGGGTTGCACCAATCTTTACATTAAGATGTGGATATCCAATGCTATTACGTACCTGTTCAAAAGCTCTGCCTGCTGCAAACATTGCAAATGAGCTTACAAAAGGGATATAACCTACAGTTGAAAGACCTGCTGCAATACTAGTCATATTTGACTCTGCTATACCACAGTCAATATGTCTTTCAGGGAAAGCCTTCTTAAATACTCCGGTCTTAGTAGCTGCTGCAAGGTCAGCATCAAGTACTACAAGATTTGGATACTCAGCTCCCAGTTCCTTAAGTGCATTTCCGTAACTCTCACGAGTTGCTACTTTCTTTACATCTGACATAAGGTCTCACCTACTTTCTCCAAATCTGCCATTGCGATTGCATACTCCTCATCATTAGGAGCCTTTCCATGCCAATCACAGCTTCCTTCCATGAAAGAAACGCCCTTGCCCTTAAGTGAGTGAGCAACGATGGCTGTCGGCATACCCTTTGTCTCACGTGCTTCTTTGAAAGCTGCACGAATCTTATCAAAATCATGTGCATCATCAAGATTGATTACGTGGAAGTTGAATGCTTCAAATTTCTTATCGATTGGATAAGGTGAACATACATCGTCAATCTTACCATCAATCTGAAGTCCATTATTATCTACAATAACTACAAGGTTATCAAGCTTTCTATGGCCAGCAAACATTGCTGCTTCCCATACCTGACCTTCCTGAATCTCACCGTCACCAAGAAGTGTATATACTCTATAATCCTTCTGAGCCATGCGAGCTCCAAGCGCCATACCTACGGCAACTGATATACCCTGTCCAAGTGATCCTGATGACATATCTACGCCAGGAATCTCGTTCATATTCGGGTGTCCTTGAAGATATGAACCAAGCTTTCTAAGAGTAACTAGATCCTCTACTGGGAAAAATCCTCTGTTTGCAAGAGTACTGTAAAGACCAGGTGCGGTATGTCCCTTTGAAAGAACAAAACGATCACGATTCTCCATACGAGGATTCTTTGGATCGATATTCATCTCCTCAAAATATAAGTAGGTGTAGATGTCCGCAGCAGAAAGAGATCCGCCCGGATGTCCGGCCTTTGCTGCATGAACACCTGTTACAATGCCCTTGCGCACTTCATTGGCCATCTTTTGAAGCTCAAGATTTGTCATTGCTTTTCCTTTCTATAGTTCTGTCCTTCCGTCCAACGCTCGCAGAAGGGTAACTTCATCTATGTATTCAAGATCGCCCCCAACCGGTACTCCGCTGGCGATTCTAGATACCTTAATTCCTGTGGGCTTTATCAGTTTGCTGATATACATTGCTGTGGTCTCGCCCTCCAAACTGGAGTTTGTGGCGATTATAACTTCGTCCACATCTTGTTCGAGTCGTTTCATAAGCTCTGTGAGCTTAATGTCCGCCGGCCCTATTCCAAGCATTGGTGCTATAGCCCCGTGGAGTACATGATACACTCCCTCATAATGCTCAGTCTTCTCATATGCAGCGAGATCCCTTGTGTTTTCCACTACCATAATCATTTTATGATTACGCTTTGGGTTCTTACATATCGGACACAGGTCATCATCTGTTAATGTGTAGCAGCATTTACAGTACTTCACATTCTCCCTGGCCTCAATCATTGCTCCAGCTAAGGCTTCAACCTGCTCCTTTGGCATATTCAATATATGAAAAGACAATCTCTGAGCCGTCTTTGCTCCTATTCCAGGAAGCGACGATAACTGCGAAATTAGTTTATTTATCTGACTACTATAGTAATCCACCTAAGCCACCCATTCCTCCGGTGATTTTTGCTACGCTCTGAGCTGACATCTCCTCTATTTGGCTTATTGCTGAATTGACTGCTGCCATTATAAGGTCCTCAAGAGTCTCTACATCATCAGGGTCAACTGCCTCAGGATCAATCTTTACCTTAGTAATCTCCTTTTTACCGGTGATAGTTACTTCTACCACACCACCACCTGCTGTGGCTGTAATCTCAGCTTCCTCCATCTGCTTCTGGCTTTCTTCCATCTGCCTCTGCATACGCTGAGCCTGCTTCATCAGGTTATTCATGTTACCTGGCATTCCCATTCCACCAGGATATCCACCTCTTTTTGCCATAACTCCTCCTTAATTATCATCCTCACCTGGGATGTCTTCTGTCTCAATCTCTATACCCATCGATGCTATCGCTTCGAAGCCCTCAAACTTCTTGGCTGCGTCTGTATAGCTTGCCTCGTTCGATCGACCAGTCTTATTTAAGGTGAAGTCTATATGTGAAACATTAACGCCCGTCACCTCAAATATCTTCTCATATAATTCCAACGTGTTATCATTTTCATCTGCACCCTGCTCCACCAGCATTCCATACATCAGCTGCTGCACACGGTCAGCTTCATTGAAGACAATCATGAGCTCTCCCTGCTCGTTTACTGACACAAGGGTTCCCCTCAAATATTGCCTAAGCGCCGGGCTACAGCTCCCCACGACTTCCTTCCACCTGCTACATACGTATTTTATCTCATCTGGGGTTGCGTCTGGTATCTCTGCTCTTTGAGCAAAAGACATCGCAGGGTCTATCGGCTCTGATATAGGTTTGGATACGTCTGCTCCTGCAGGAATGTATCCCCCCACCAGCTTATCCTCTAAGCTTTCTATCCTGTGTACCAGGGAATTGTAGTCTTGCTGCATCTGCGGTTTACACAGCTTGATTATTCCCACCTCCAAAAGGACTCTCTTTTGGGCGCTGTACTTCATATCCCCTGCAAGTGCCGACAGATTTTGCAGATATCTCACCAAGATATCCGGTTCAACCATTTGTGCTTCTTCTTTTAACAATGCAAGGTTATCAGCCGATATGTCTAAGATATCCTCAAGATTATCCTCCGTCTTTAGCAGCAGAAGATTTCTAATGTACCATGTGAAGTCTGTGACAAACTGAGTCAGTTCTCTTCCCTCTATCACTACTTCCTCTATCATTGAAATACATGGTGCTACTTCCTCAGCTATGATATGCCTCAGCAGTCTACTGAAAACTTCTGTGTCTACAGCTCCCAGGACCTCGAGCACCTTTTCGTACGTAAGCTCCTGATCTGGACAAAACGCTATGCACTGGTCCAGCAAGCTTAACGCATCACGCATAGACCCATCAGCTGCCTTCGCCACATACCGAAGGCCTCTCTCCTCACAGTCTATATTTTCCACTTTCATCAAATCTGATAGTCTTGATGTAATGGTATCTATAGAAATTCTTCTAAAGTCATAGCGTTGGCACCTAGAAAGAATAGTAATAGGTATCTTATGTACTTCTGTAGTAGCTAAGATGAATATTACATACGCCGGAGGCTCTTCCAAGGTTTTAAGGAGCGCATTAAACGCACCTGTAGAAAGCATGTGAACCTCGTCTATAATATAGACCTTAAATCTGCCCTCTGTAGGCGCATATGTCACTTCTTCGATGATATCTCTGATATTCTGCACGCCATTATTTGACGCAGCATCGATCTCAATCACATTCATACTTGAGCCAGATGCGATGGCTTTGCACATTGCACACTCGCCACATGGACTTCCGTTCACAGGGTGCTCGCAATTTACAGCTTTTGCAAATATTTTTGCAATTGTGGTCTTACCCGTTCCTCTTGTACCGCAAAATAGGTAAGCATGACCCATTCTGTCCCCTGATATCTGATTCTGAAGTGTCCTTACTATATGGTCCTGCCCCTTTACGTCATCAAACTCTGAGGGACGGAATTTTCTATATAATGCTGTATATGACATTTACGTCTCTAGTCTCCGAAGCTAATTCCGATGAATTTTGCCTCCTGAATAATCTGGCAATCAGGCTCTATTAATTTAAGCTTGCCTGCTACCTCGCCTAACGGGATTCGCCTTGTCTCTCCATCAACCATAGCAATCATATTGCCAAAATCCCCTTCAAGAATAGCTTTGGCTGCAGCAGCACCCAGTCTTGTACACAATAGTCTGTCATACGGTACTGGGCTACCACCTCTCTGTGTGTGCCCTGGTACTGTAACTCTAACCTCAGACCCAATGCGTTCCGTAATCTTATCCGCAATCTCGTACGATACAGAAGGATATGGGCTCTTCTCCAGCTTTTTCTTGTAATCAGACTTTGACAAAGCCGCATCCTCTTTTGAAATAGCGCCCTCTGCCACCGCCAAAATGGTAAAGCCCTTTCCATCCTTATTTCGTTTATCAATTGCTGCCACTACCTTATCGATATCATATGGTATCTCTGGAAGAAGTATGATATCTGCACCGCTTGATAGTCCTGCATAAAGAGTAAGCCATCCCACCTTGTGTCCCATTACCTCTACGATAAACACTCTGTTGTGAGAAGCTGCCGTTGTATGAATGCAATCTATTACATTGCTTGCTATATCTATTGCACTCTGGAATCCGAATGTAACATCAGTTCCGAAGATATCATTATCAATAGTCTTAGGCATATGTATGATGTTCAATCCCTCTTCTCGAAGCAGATTAGCTGTCTTTTGTGTTCCGTTTCCTCCCAAAATTACGAGGCAGTCGAGATTGAGCTTGTAATAGTTGTCCTTCATTGCCTGTACCTTATCCAGGCCATTAGCATCTGGATTTCTAATCTCCTTAAATGGAGTACGAGATGTACCTAATATTGTGCCTCCTCTATTCAGGATACCTGAAAAATCCTGCTTAGTTAGCAGCCTGTAATCTCCATAAATAAGTCCCTTATATCCATCAAAGAAGCCGTATACCTCTAAGTTCTCTGTGTTCTCTGATAATCCTTTTACCACTCCGCGCATAGTTGCGTTAAGTGCCTGGCAATCTCCACCACTAGTTAAAAGACCTATTCTGCATCTTTTCTTCATACCGCTGCCTCCTACTTTATTATTAAATCACCATAATCTGGCGTCAAAATTGTCATTTAATTATAGCCTATTTACAGAGCCTTCTCAATAACTCTTTATCTCGTCACCGCTGTCATCTGTCGAGGTATCAATGCTCCTAATCTCTACATCATAGCTGTAGCTTTCATCGACTTTTACGCGCACAGTATCTCCCACCTTATGATGCAACAATGCCTTTCCCAGTGGTGATTCTATACTTATATAATTCAGCTGAGAATCACTTCTGATGCTGGTGACTATTTTATATGTCTCCTCCTCATCGTCCTCCGGTATATATATTACAACCGTATTATTTAACCCTATCTCGTCATCCTTTGATTCGTCAGATATTACCTCTGCGTATCTAAGCATCCTATCAAGGTATGATATACGGCTTTCATTTCTATTCTTCTCTCTTTTAGCAGCGTAATACTCGAAGTTTTCGGACAAATCACCTTGTGCTCTTGCTTCCTTCACCGCTTCTATAAGCTGAGGTCGTAGAACAAGCTTCCTATGCTCTATCTCTGCCTCGATTTTTTTTACATCGTTTTCTGTCAGTCTCTCTCCCATGCTTTCACCCTAACCCATCAATGAAAAAACAGCCCGGTGTTGTTCCGGGCTGTAATTCTTACTTTTTACGTCTCTGGTCCCATACTTGCTGTAATAGGATAATCTGCTCGTCCTCAGGTGTAACCTCGGCGATTTTCCGGCGAATTATAGTTTTTTCTCTGTCTATCCGCTCTAGCTCACGCTGCAAGTCACGCTCCTGTGTCTCAAGTTCCGCCAACTGTCTTTGGAGCTCAAATCTCGCTTCACTTTGTTCCTGAGTCATCTACAATCCTCCTGTTACTTGCTTGCAACATTAATTCTAACCAGAGCTCGTCTCATTGCAAGCTCTGCTCTTGCCACGTCAAGGTTCTCTGTCTTTTTAGCCAAACGGTCCTCAGCTCTCTTAAGAGCATCTTGAGCTCGACTGACATCAATCTCACTAGGCCATTCCGCCACCTCTGCCAGCAAAGTCACCTGATTAGGCAGAATCTCAGAAAATCCTGAATGTACTGCTGCCACCTTCACACCATCAGCAGTAGTAATATGCACCTCGCCCGGTGCCAATACGGCTGTAAGCGGAACATGATTCGCATACACACCTATATCACCCTCTGTTGTAGTGAACTCTATCATTGTGGCATCAGTCTCATAGAACACTCTGTCAGGAGTGATTATTTTGACTTTGAATTCGTTATCTGCCAAGTGGTCACCTCTTACTTATCGTAGCTTGCCCTTACTTCGTCAATTGTACCCTTATTCAGGAAGTAGCTCTCTGGAATATCATCATGCTTACCTTCGAGAATCTCCTTAAAGCCTCGAACTGTCTCAGCAACTGGTACATACTTTCCTTCAAGACCTGTAAACTGTCCTGCAACGAAGAATGGCTGTGAAAGGAATCTCTGAATCTTACGAGCGCGAGATACAACAATCTTGTCATCCTCTGAAAGCTCATCCATACCAAGAATTGCAATAATATCCTGCAACTCCTTGTACTTCTGAAGAGTCTCCTGTACGCCACGTGCTACCTTGAAATGCTCATCACCAACTACTCGTGGATCAAGTATACGTGATGTGGATCCAAGTGGGTCTACTGCAGGGTAAATACCAAGCTCTGCAATAGAACGCTCGAGTACTGTGGTTGCATCAAGGTGTGCAAATGTAGTAGCTGGTGCCGGGTCTGTAAGGTCATCCGCTGGCACATATACTGCCTGAACCGATGTAATAGAACCGTTCTTGGTAGAGGTGATTCGCTCCTGAAGTGCGCCCATCTCAGTCTGCAATGTAGGCTGGTATCCTACGGCTGAAGGTACACGTCCAAGAAGTGCTGAAACCTCTGAACCAGCCTGGGTGAATCGGAAAATGTTATCTATGAATAGAAGCACATCCTTTCCACCTTTATCACGGAAGTACTCTGCCATAGTAAGTCCGGTAAGACCTACTCGCATACGTGCTCCAGGCGGCTCATTCATCTGACCGAAGACCATGCAGGTCTTGTCAATAACGCCAGATTCCTTCATTTCATAGTAAAGGTCATTACCCTCACGGGTACGCTCACCTACACCTGTAAATACTGAATAGCCACCATGCTCAGTTGCAATATTGTGGATAAGTTCCTGTATAAGTACCGTCTTACCTACTCCTGCACCACCAAACAGACCGATTTTTCCACCCTTCTGATACGGGCAAAGAAGGTCAACGACCTTGATACCTGTCTCGAGAATCTCGGTTGAAGTAGCCTGTTCTTCAAAGCTTGGGGCCTTCCTGTGTATAGGCATATATTCGACATCTGTTGGATCCGGTTGCTCGTCGATGGCCTCACCAAGGACATTGAAAATACGTCCAAGTGTCTTCTCACCAACTGGAACGCTGATGGGCGCACCAGTTGCAAGTGCGTCCATACCACGTACAAGACCGTCTGTTGGTCCCATCGCGATACAGCGCACAGTATCATCTCCAAGGTGCTGAGAAACCTCTATTACGAGCTTTCCTCCATCTTTACGGGTCACTTCGATGGCGTCATTTATTTCTGGAAGATTACCCTCTGCAAACTTGACATCCAATACGGCGCCAATAATCTGCGTAATCTTTCCCACATTCTTATCTGCCATTTGTCACTCCTTATTAACTGATTGCTTCTGCGCCGGCTATAATCTCAGTAAGTTCCTGAGTAATCGAGCTCTGGCGCGCTCTGTTGTACTTCAGTGTCAAATCACTAATCATATCCTCTGCATTACTGGTTGCAGAATCCATTGCCTGCATACGCGCTCCATTTTCACTGGCTACCGCTTCGATAAGCGCACCGTAAAACAGGCTTGTAATGTACTTGGGAATGATATTATTAAGTGCTTCTTCCTCATTTGGCTCATAGTTCATCAAAAGATTCTTATCATTTTCAGCTGTCTCCTGATTATCATCGATAGACACTGGAAGTAGCTGTATTAGGTTCGGTTCATGACTTACAGTATTTTTGAAATGTGTGTAAGCCAGATAAATCTCTGATATTTCACCCTGAGTAAAAGCATTGAGTATCTCGTTGCAAATTCTTGCAGCATCCGAATACGTAGGAGCCTCTATTATATCTGAATAGTTTGCTCTCACTTCATAGCCGCGTCTCTCAAGAGCTTCAAGACCTTTATTTCCGATCGCGTAAATCACTATATCTTCCTTAGGAATATCGCTTCCGGTAATCAGCTTTACTACATTTGAATTGTAGCCGCCAGCCAAGCCTCTATTTGAAGTAATGACCACGATAGCTTTCTTTCCTTCGGCACTCTTCTTCAGATATGGATGATCCATATTTGGACTCTTCGCCAAAATATTGGACACCGTGTTATACATGTGATTGAAATACGGGTTAGTCTGCTCTGCTCTGGTTTTTGCCTTTTGTAGCTTAACCGTTGAGACAAGCTTCATTGCCTTGGTGATTTGCTGAGTACTCTGTATACTACTCTTTCGTCTTTTTATGTCCCTCATTGAGGCCATAACTAATCACCACCTGTCTATTTGAAGCTTTTTTTGCACTCCTCGATAGCGGCAATAAGAGCCTTCTCAGTCTCTTCATCCATTACCTTGGTTTCGCGTATTGTATTTGGAATCTCCGGATACTTGGTATCAACCAAATCAAACAGCTCATCTTGGAATCTAAGGATATCCGCAGTAGGTATATCAAGTAGATACTTCTTGGTTGCTGCGTAAATAATCATAATCTGCTTCTCTACAGCCATCGGCTTATACTGTGGCTGCTTAAGCATCTCACGAATACGCTCACCTTGTGCAAGCTTTTCTGTTGTATCTGCATCAAGCTCTGAACCAAACTGAGCAAATGCTGCAAGCTCTCTATACTGAGCAAGCTCTACACGGATAGGTGCTGCTATCTTCTTCATTGCCTTAATCTGTGCACTACCACCTACTCGTGATACTGACAGACCTGCATTGATAGCTGGTCTAAATCCTGCATTGAAAGCATCAGTCTCAAGGTAAATCTGACCATCGGTAATGGAAATAACGTTGGTCGGAATGTATGCTGATACGTCACCTGCCTGAGTCTCAATGATAGGAAGTGCGGTAAGTGATCCTCCGCCCAAACTGTCATTAAGTCTTGCTGCTCTTTCAAGCAAACGGCTATGCAGATAGAATACGTCTCCAGGATATGCCTCGCGTCCTGGTGGTCTACGAATCAGAAGTGAAAGTGTACGATATGCTGCTGCATGCTTACTAAGGTCATCATAGATAACGAGAACGTCCTCGCCATTCTCCATCCACTCCTCACCAATAGCACATCCCGAATACGGAGCGATGTACTGAAGAGGAGCAAGCTCGCTGGCTGTTGCAGCTACTACTGTAGTGTAATCCATAGCTCCGAACTCTTCGAGAGTCTTCACTAAAGATGCTACTGTAGATGCTTTCTGACCAATTGCTACATAAATACACTTAACATTCTGGCCCTTCTGGTTGATTATTGTATCGATAGCGATAGCAGTCTTACCTGTCTGCTTATCACCAATGATGAGCTCTCGCTGTCCACGGCCTATCGGAATCATTGAATCGATAGCCTTGATACCTGTCTGTAGAGGGGTATCTACGGATTTACGAGAAATAACACCTGATGCGACACGCTCGATCTGACGGAACTTAGTCGTCTGGATCGGACCCTTACCATCGATAGGCTGTCCCAAAGCATTTACAACACGTCCAAGCATTGCATCGCCTACAGGAACCTCTACTACTCGACCTGTGGTCTTAACAGTGTCACCTTCATTTATGCTTCTGTGGTCACCAAGGAGTACCGCTGCTACGTTATCCTCCTCAAGGTTAAGTACCATACCAAATACTTCACCCGGGAACTCAAGAAGCTCTCCCTGCATTGCATTTTCCAGTCCATGTACACGAGCGATACCGTCAGCCACCTGGATAACAGTACCTACATCTGACACCTGGATCTGCGCTGCATACCTCTGTATCTGCTCTTTAATTACTGAGCTTATTTCTTCCGGTTTTAAGTTCATGAAGCGCACTCACCTACTTTCAACTGTATTTTAGACAAATCTTTTGATATCTCATTTATCTGAGTTTTGATGCTGCTGTCTACTACTCGGTCTTTGATTCTGATTACCATGCCACCGATAAGTGACGCATCAACATCATAATCAATCTCTACCGCCACATATTTTGTAGTTTCAAGCAATCTGGTTTCCACCTGCTTTTTCTGATCGTCTGTCAGTGGAAAAGCTGATGTAACCTTTGCTGTGCCGATATTTTTATGCTCCTTAATACGGTTTATGATATATGTGAGCACTGATTCCGTTTCACTAAAGTGGTCTTTTTTCACTAGCATTGTTAGCAGACCCTGCATCTCATTTGAAATGCGTCCTTTAAATACGGACTCCACTACCTGCACTTTTTCTTCTTTTACAATTTTTGGATGCCGCATCACCTGACACAGCTCCTTCTCACGGGCTAGAATCTCAACAATTTCCTTAGCCTCCGCCAGGATCTCATCTTCCTTTCCCTGCTCCACGGCAAGCTCGAACAGGGCATCCCCGTATACGTTTGATACTAGCTTAGCCATGTGCTCTCACCCATTTCTTTGAGTGTCTGCTCAACTAGGGTGTTCTGGATGGTGGTATCTATATTGGCTGCCACTACCTTGCCTGCAATGATTGTAGCCAGTGATACCATCTCCTGTTTAACCTCATCTGCCACACGCTGCTTCTCAAGCATAGCCTCGTGATTTGCGCGCTCTATAATGCGAGCTGCCTCCTCTTTGGCCTCTGCTACGATGCGGTTCTCATTCTGAATGGCCTTTGCACGTGCCTCGCTGAGAATAGACTCTGCTTCCTTTTCTACGCTCTTAAGCTTGGTCTCATATTCAGCACGAAGCTTTGCTGCCGCTTCTTGATCAGTAGCTGCCTGGTCAAGAGAGTTCTTTATCTTCTCCTGTCTGTCAGACAATATCTTCTTAACAGGATTAAAGAGCAAATATGACATGAGTCCGCAGAGAACAAATATTGCTATTCCCAACAAAATCGAATCAAACAGAAGCTGTGGATCCAGATTAAACAAAAATTCTGATGCTTCCGTAGTCATTAACATATTAAGTCCCGTCCTCCTTTCGTTTTAGATAGGGGCTCCTCCACTATTAGCCTACAAGTGGCTTTACGAAAAGGAGAAGAAGGGCTACAACCAGACCGTAAAGACCGGTGGTCTCTGCTACTGCCTGGCCAAGAAGCATGGTAGTGGTGATATCGCTCTTAGCGCCCGGGTTGCGTCCTACTGCTGCTGCTGCGTGACCTGCTGCAACACCCTGTCCAATACCAGTACCGGTACCAGATGTAACTGCAATACCTGCTCCGATTGCTGAGAAGGCCAAAATTAAATCCTGTCCTGAAATGTTCATTGTGTTATTCCTCCTTTGGAATTTCCCGGCTATGCCGGTTTGTTACGTTATTAATCTCTGCCGTCAATTGACTGTGTGATGTAAGTCATAGACAACATACAGAATACATAGGTCTGAATTGCGCCTGAGAACAAGTCAAAGTACGCATGTAATACTGCCGGCCATCCTATTGCTATCTTAGAAAGCAATCCATATACCAGTGCCATTACGATTGTTCCTGACAATACGTTTGCAAAAAGACGTAGTGACAGAGAAATCGGAACCGCAATATCACTGATAATGTTGATTGGTAACCAAATCGGAATATATGGCGGAAGGGGTGAGCACTTTTCTACCCATAACTCCTTAAGATTATGATACTTCAAGTAATTGAAATGTATCAGCACAAATGTGATGATACCTAATGCAAGTGTAGTACCATAATCTGCCGTGGGCGGTCTAAGCCCCAGCAATCCCGAAATGTTACTAAACAGGATGAATAGTGCAACTGTTGCAAAATAGTTGAAGAATCTTGGTGCTGACTTGCCCATTGTTCCTCCTACTATATTGTTCAGTAGCTCTACCAATAGCTCCGCCACATTCTGCATTCCCTTCGGTACTTCTGTTGCCTTTTTCAGCTTGTGGTGTGCCACTGCTGCAAAGATTACTAGAAGCATCATAACTATAAGGATACACACATGTGATGTGGTGAGCCAGACAGTTTGACCCATGAACTTAAACGGCATCGGAACCAGCTCTTTAATCATGAAGTCCAAATTATCAGCCGAGCTGCTCAGATATAATCCGCTGTTCACGCTTTCACCTCCTTCTTTATTTTTTACTCTTTACTTTTTCTTTTATTGCCTGTAGCCAAGGCTGTGCGTATGCACTCACCTTTAATCCCAGCAATCCTAAGCATGCAGATCCCCACCAGCCTAGGTTAAAGTACATCATTGCTGCATAGATGCCGAACATCACCAGAAAACGCATCCCCGATCCAAAGTTAACCAGCTTTTGCGCTTTTCCTTCTCCACCGCACGCGACAGATTTTTCGATCATCATTGCCAAATGTATGGCCGCTCCCACCTGACATACCAACCCTATCAAGGTACCTGTCGTGTAGCGTAGCTTGTCACTATAAAACCATACTCCAATTATTTCTATAAGAACGCACCATATGACGATTCCAAGTATGAGTCCTGGCAATCCCTCATTTAGGCTCCTTAGCTTCTTTATCATTATTTTCTCCGGGCTTTTTTACAAATCGTTTGACCATGCGCCAGCACCCATTAAAGCCTGCTATCACTCCTACTATTATCAGTACTATAGCTATCCAGCTTTGGCCCGTCTTCTTTGATAGCCAAGTACCCAAGAAAGTACATAGTAATATGGGCACCAGCATATTTATCCCCAATTGCAATATGAGGACAAATGCATTTTGCGGTTTGTCACTATCCCTATATGTGCGCGGCACTTAAAGTCCTAGCTCCACTTTGCGTCCGCTGTGCTCATATTTTACAAATTCCACTCCAGCTGACTTTAACATTCTCTTTGATGCGATAATACTAGGTGTTCCATCATATTTATCACTGTCATACACAATACGTGTGATACCAGACTGGATAATAGCCTTAGCGCACTCATTACACGGAAACAGCGAAACATAGAGGGTAGCTCCTTCGAGGCTTCCACCTCTGTAATTTAGTATCGCATTTAATTCGCTGTGGGTAGTGTAAAAATATTTATTGTCCAGCGGATCACCTACTCTCGCCCATGGATATTCATCATCCGAGCAACCTTTTGGAAAACCGTTATATCCCATAGACAAAATTTTATGGTCTGTACTCACGATGCATGCTCCAACTTGAGTGTTTGGATCCTTCGATCTCATTCCAGATAAAAATGCGATACCCATGAAATACTCATCCCACGAAATATAATCCGTACGCTTATCACTCATCGTTCCCCTCCGCAAGCTTTTTGACCAACCTACTTATTGTTCGCTGTAATGTTTCAAAGCACAACCCATACACCTGCAACGACTGTCCATATGGGTTGAGTATCTCGAGTTCATCTCCCGCATACTCAGACAGCACGTACACATTCTGTGCGCTCTCGAACTGCTGTATTATTCTATCCCGCTGTGAGCTGTTCATGGTAAGAACCAGCGTGTTTTCTCCAAAATCTTCTCCCTTGAGTGGCGTTGAGAAAAAGCCCTCTGTTCTAAGGCCATTGCTAGCCATTACAGCCTCAACCTTCTGGTTCAACGGTTCTGGAAAAAGCACCACCAGCCCTTTAGCCTGTATATCAAGAGTATCTGCTGGTATCATACTTCGCAGTATCTCCGCTGACATAGGTGCTCTGGAATTACCGCTCTCGCCCACAAAGACTATTCGGTTAAAATCCACCTTCTCCTCCTATGCTTATACATCTATAACAGTGTGTCCTGCAGCCTTTAGCAATCTGTTCATTATCGCTGCTCCAAGGTGCTGCTCTTTGAAACTCTCAGAGAAAATGCATGTCACTCCCACCTCATCCATCTCTCTTAGTACTGCGTATAGATTTCTAGCTACCGTTTCGTCATCGGCTCTCGTACCTACCGAAAAAACTTTTTCTGAATTATAACGGCTCTTAGTCTCGTCTGTGGCTATAACGCCTACTATCTCCTCTGGAGATGCCATTATCTGCGCATTTATATAAGAGATTACTTTCTCTATATCGCCTTCGACAATTTTAAGAGGTGCTTTCGGAGCGTAATGCCTATATTTCATACCTGGTGCTTTTGGCTTAATTCCAGAGTCCTCAGAAATAATACCCGGATCTATTGCTACCGCGCCACATATTTCCTCAACCATATCTGCAGTCACATAACCTGGTCGCAATATCATAGGCACATCGGTAGTACAATCAACAATAGTTGACTCGATTCCAATTCCTACACTCCCACCATCGATAATCATGGGAATTTTCCCATTCATATCCTCATACACGTGTTGCGCCGTTGTGGGGCTTGGGCGTCCAGATGTGTTCGCCGACGGCGCTGCTATCATGCAGCCACTCTGCTCAATAAGTGCCCGTGCCACCGGATGAGATGGCATTCTTACCGCCACAGTCTTTAACCCCCCTGTGGTCTCATCTGGAACCATCTCGTTCTTGTTAAGTATTATTGTAAGAGGTCCTGGCCAAAAGGCTTCTGCCAATTTCCTGGCTGTCTCAGGTATAGATGCGCTTATCATCTCCGCCTGAGATATGTCTGAAATATGTACTATGAGTGGATTATCAGACGGTCTCCCTTTTGCCTCATATATCCTTAACGCCGCCGTTGGATCAAGGGCATCTGCACCTAGCCCATATACAGTCTCCGTCGGGAAAGCCACCAACTGCCCATTCTTTATAAGTTCAGCTTCCTCTGTAAGCAAAATTGTATCTGAATCTGTTTGTGTATCGATTCTATGCACGCATGTTATCATACAGTACATTTTACCATATTTAGATTTATTGACAACCTCTTGCATGGCCGATTTATGTATGCGATAATCGACGAAAAGGGCTCGGAAGGAGGGTTTATTTTGAAAATCACAAAAGAGTATTATGGTAAATCAAATTCAGGCCAGGATGTTTACAAATTTATCCTGACAAACAACAATGGAACCTCGGCTTCTATCATTAGCTACGGTGCCAGACTCACTCATCTCCTTGTGAAGGGTGCTGATGGCAAGCTCAGAGACGTTATAGCAGGCTATGATAACATTGCTGACTTCGAAAACTACAAGAATTATTATGGCGCTATCTGCGGACGTTTTGCTAACAGAATAGCTGATGCTAAGTTCGAGCTTAATGGAAAAGTATATAATCTAGAGAAAAACGACGGTGAGAACTCTCTCCACGGCGGCATTAAGAATTTCTCAATGCGTGTATGGAATGGTGAGATTCTTCCAGATGGCGTAAAGCTCACTCTCCATTCAGATGATATGGAAGAGGGATTCCCTGGAAATCTTGATATAAGCGTTACATATAAGCTGACAAAGTGCGATAAGCTTCAGATTTTTTATGAGGCAACCTGCGATCAGGATACCATCATCAACGTGACCAATCACTCATATTTCAATCTTACTGGACAGGGTGAAAACACTGTACTTGATCACGTCCTGAAAATGACTGCAGACAAGACTACCGTTGTGGATTCTGGTCTTATTCCTACAGGTGAGTTTGCAGACGTTGCTGGCACTCCATTCGATTTCCTTGCCGGCAAGACAATCGGACAAGAT
Source organism: Lachnospiraceae bacterium (assembly GCA_045597645.1). Classification (GTDB taxonomy): domain Bacteria; phylum Bacillota; class Clostridia; order Lachnospirales; family Lachnospiraceae; genus JAKSSE01. The sequence continues at coordinate 47,880 of JAZLKM010000015.1, forward strand.
ATTGCATCAGATCATCCTCAGATGCAGTACCCCAATACATACGACCATAATTTTGTGCTTCCTGGAGAGGGCTTCAGAGAGGTTGCATGGCTGACGTCTCCTGTATCAGGCATTACAATGACAGTATCTACAGACCAGCCAGGAATGCAGATTTATGTATGTAATAGTGATGCTGCAGTTCCTGCTAAGGGTGGTGTATATTATCCTAAGTTCTCTACCGTCTGCCTTGAGACTCAGCACTATCCGGACGGAATCAATCACAAAGAATTCCCATCCGTTGTCCTCAAAGCAGGTGACACCTTCACTACCAAGACAGAATATGCATTCTGCGCTTCATGCGAAGATTAATTAATTCAACTATTTTTCAGCAAGAAACGGGTGAAATCTAAACGATTTCACCCGTTTTTTAGATGATTTTTAGCAATCACTTTTCTACATTACCACTAATTAGTCTTAAGGTATTCACCTGCCAACTCATATATAGTTCCATCAGCATGATTAAGCGCCCAATATGCCGCCCCTGCCACATCGGCATCGACTACTGCCTCAAATTTCTGTCTTAATGACTCTGAGTCCTCTACCCAAAGATGCTTTTCAAATCCATCCTTTGTATAGCTCAAATAATATTGACCTTCATCAGCCAGCCATTTGACGCTGTCACTGTATGCATCCTTGAGGTTACTCATGACTTCCATAGGAACTGCTTCATTTTTCAGCCTATCACTGTCATCCTTCCACCATACTCTTCCATAGAGAGGCATACCTACTACTACCTGATTCGGTGCCACAACTAATAGTGTATTATCTATACCCTCTGACACGAATCCGATAGAAGCATTACTTCCCATTTCTTCTGAGCCTGATGTATGTTCATCGTAAGCCATTATTACAATATAATCTGCGTACCTGCCCTGTTCCTGTCTGTTGTAATATGCTGTATAAGCTGTTGGCACATAGTTATCAACCGAAAGAATCAACCCAGCTTTTTTACATTCGATAGAAATCTCTCTAATAAACTGTATATACCCTTCTGACGAACTCATAGGTACCTGCTCAAAGTCAACATTTATTCCATCGAGGTTATGAGCCTTCGCCATAGATACCACGTTATCTATCATCCTCTGTCTATTGGTGGTCGAATCCAGCACTGCAGATGTGTCTACGTCAGGATTTTCAAAATTACTAAACAGACCCCACACATATATTCCCTTATCATGACAAGCCTGTACAGCATCGTCACCTGCTATGTCTGAAACTCCACCAAAATCATCCGACAGAGCAAACCAGGTAGGGCTAAGTACATTTATATTTGACATTTCCTTCAGATAGTCGAATATATATATATTTCCTGCTTCGCTGATAGTGTTGTACCACATCATAGATATGTCTATAGGAAGCAAATTATGTGTAATCTGCATCGGAGCTATGTGGGAAGCTGTCGTCACAGTTCCTGCCCTGTCCATTCTACGGTTCTGGATGCAACCCATCTCACCTTTCTCGGTACATACAAATGACCACTCACCGTAATCTTCTATCAAATATAAAAGCTCACCTTTTTCTACATCAGCAAGAATTGGGCTCTGATTACCGCCTCTTCTCCTTATTGCAGTATTCTTGTTTACTGTAAAAGATTCTCTCGCCAGGCCTGCTCTATTGATGCTCACTCTATGCGGCTCGTCAAATACTTCGCTCTCAATATCCGTAAATATCTCTACAAAGTCCAGTGCCACATATGCCTTGTCATCTTTTAACTTTATAGGTTCATAACCCAAGCTTACAATCTCATCTCCTGCAGTATAAGTAACCTCTCCAAGCAATACGGTGTTATTGCACTCTGTAGTAGTATATCTGAGCAGTTGATCATTATAATCAAAATAATATCTGTCGTCTAAATTTTTCTTTACAAAATCAAGTGTTATGTAAACCTCGCCATTTGCATAAATTGCGTATGGAGAGTCCTCTTTTGACAGATACTCACCGTCAAGAATCATCGCAACCTCATCGGCTGACTCTATATCGAAAAATTGCTCTAGTGGCATCCTCTCCTTTGTAGGTCCATAATGGTCATATAGCATTTTCCCCACAAAGCCTAGTACCCCTAAAATCAAAAGGATTACTATGAACAAAACTATCGCAAGTATTATCTTCTGCTGCCTTCTTTTTCTTCTACTTTTTCCCATATCCATGCCTCTCAAGCGCAATTTGATAAATTATAACATAGCAAAAATTGTAACGTAAAGAAAAATAGCGCTTAGTCAGCAATATATTGCTGGCAAGCGCCATCTCGTACTTAGCGTACATGTATTGCAATAATTAGTTCCTTATACCGTATGGAGGTTGCTAATTGCTATTCGTGGTACACACGGTTAGGAAAAGCATATTGGATAGACAAATCGTCTTTTTCTATATTAATCTCCATGAGACATATTATTTGTTACTATTATTGTCCAATCCAATGGTAGCCATGCATTTTAGTTATATTTGTTTTTTCCTAGTTTCGCAGTTTAGGAATACGACCGGGCCACCTGCTTTTCTCAGGAAGATATCCTCCCTCCAAAAATAAATACAATATGGGTGCAAAAATAACACACATTAAATGTGACTTGGTTTACTCTGTGGATTTCCCGGTTTGCTGCTAGGTCTCAGATAACCTCCGGGCAAAGATAATAAATCTTCTTGCGAATGTCTCTCCTTTCTAGGTGGGAAAGACATCCTCCTGATGTTTTATATATTAGCACATTTTTGGTAAATTTTCCACCGCAACATATGGGGTTATCTTCCAAGAAGATGCTCTAAATCAGCCATTGTAGTGATTTCGCCCAATCCTCTTCTCATGTCAGATGCATGTTTATATCCTGCAGTATACCACGCTGCATGCTTTCTCATTTCTCTCATGCCTGTATACTCCCCCTTATATTCGACCAGCATATTTCCGTGACGAATAAGCATATCTGCCATTTCGTCAAATGATGGGGCAGGTAGCAATTCTCCCGTTTTTAGTGTGTGAAGTATCTGCTTGAAAATCCACGGATTACCGCGTGCTGCTCTACCAACCATAAAACCGTCACAGCCCGTCTGTTTCTTCATATCCAATACATCTTGCGCTGATCGAATATCACCATTTCCAATTACAGGTATGCTAACACTTGACTTTACCTGTGCGATAATGTCCCAGTCTGCCTGCCCTGCGTACATCTGAACCCTGGTCCTTCCATGCACTGCCACAGCTGCTGCACCAGATTCCTGCGCAATGCGCGCAATTTCAGTGGCATTCACATGGTCATCATCAAAGCCTTTTCTTATCTTGACTGTTACCGGCTTTGATATTGCTCTAACCGTAGACTCTACTATCCTACCTGCAAGCAAAGGATTCTTCATCAAAGCAGAACCCTCTCCGTTATTCACTATTTTGGGTACAGGGCACCCCATATTGATATCAAGAATATCAAATGGTAATTCTTCTATTCTTTTTGCCTGCTCAGCTATTACATCAGGTTCATGTCCAAATAGTTGCAATGACACTGGCTTTTCTCGTTCATCAATTTCTAGCAAGCTTTGCGTATTCTTATTGTTATACTCAAGAGCCTTAGCAGATACCATCTCCATGCAAAGTAGTCCTGCTCCCATTTCTTTGCACAACAAACGAAAAGGCAGGTCTGTTACGCCTGCCATTGGTGCTAATATTATATTATTTTCCAGACATACATCGCCTATCTTCAGTATATTCATAGCGTTCGCTTATAGAAAAATTTGTTAAATCTCCCTCATCACTTTGTAGAATAGTTCTAGCTGCTCCATCAGCTCTCTTCGGTCGCTTTGTATCTGTTTAACCTTAAGAACGCTTCCTATATCATCATACAATAAATCTCCCTCGTCAGAGCCTGTACGTAACTGAAGTGTTCCTTCTTCGTCAAACACCATATGAAAGACGCCTCCGACGTCCTCAGTAAAAAGAACACAAAGTATCCTAAGCTCATCCTTTATCTGCTGAGGAAGTCCAGCAAACTCTTCATTTATATAAAATTTCTGACTATATGCGCTCGCGCCACAAAGTATTGTCTCTTCCATACTATACATACCCATACACGCCTCGGACACTGACCTCGCCAGTGTTCACAGCCCTCACCGTGCCGTTTTCCTCAACCAAAAGGGATCCATCATTGCTTACTCCTCTTGCTATCGCTACTGAGATTTTTCCATTTTCCTCTATGTAAATTGTCTGGTTCTTATTAACCAGCATAGACTCATATTCAGCTTTAAGATTCGAGAGGTCTCCGGTCTCGAGAAATACATCATACAATCTGGAAAATTCTTCCCAAAGAACATGAACAACATCTCTTCTGTGTACCGCTCTTGTATCATTCTTTTCCAAGTCTATGGAAGTAGCGGTTGCACTTATCTCTCCTGCAAATTTCTCGTTGTGCACATTTATGCCTATACCAACAATGACATATATTCCATCATCTGCAGGCTCCGTTTCACACAAAATACCACACACCTTTTTGCCATTTATGACTACATCATTAGGCCACTTTATCTGGCAATCTATGTCAGCAAGGCGCTTCACCGTTCTTACTACCGCAATAGCAGATAACGTCGTAATTGTAGGTATTTTCTCTATTGGCAGGCTTGGTTTTAACAGAAGGCTGGTTGCTACAGAATCACGTGGCCTACTTTCCCAGACACGGCCACGTCTTCCTTTTCCTGCAGTCTGCTCATCTGCAGATGCATATATACCCTCATGTTCCCCCTGCTTTGCTAGCTCTCTTATTTTGTCATTTGTCGAGTCTATGCTCTCAAAATGAATCTCCCTTAGGACAATGGACAAATGTCGCCTCCTAATGTAGCTAGCATAATAGCTTTTATAGAATGCATTCTATTTTCTGCCTGATCCCATACTATAGACTGCTCCCCATTGAACACTTCATCAGTAACTTCCATCTCATCGAGATCAAATTTTACTTTAATCTCCCGACCAATAGCAGTATTCAAGTCGTGGAATGCTGGCAGACAGTGCATAAACTTAGCTGTAGGCTTTGCGTATGACATAACCTTAGCGTTTACCTGATATGGAAGAAGGCTCTCAATACGGTTCTGCCATACATCATCAGGCTCACCCATTGATACCCATACATCTGTGTATACTACATCAGCGTCCTTCACAGCCGTTTCTATATCCTGCTCAAGCGACACTGATCCACCAGTGAGCATAGCCTGCTCTTTAGCGTAGTCCACAAGCTTCTTTGCCGGGAAATAGTGGCTGTCTGCACATGCCACGAAATGCATACCCAGTTTTGCGCATGTAATCATAAGGGAATTTCCCATATTATATCTGGCATCACCCATATATACGAATTTCAATCCTTTAAGATATCCAAAGTGCTCTCTAATTGTGAGCATATCAGCAATCATCTGGGTAGGATGGAACTCATTTGTAAGTCCATTCCACACCGGAACACCTGCATTTGCTGCCAGCTCATCTACTAGCTTCTGAGAATATCCACGATACTCAATTGCGTCGAACATACGACCAAGCACCTTTGCTGTATCTGCTATGCTTTCTTTTTTGCCAATCTGAGACCCTGCTGAGTCAAGATATGTTGCATGCATTCCAAGATCATATGATGCCACTTCAAAAGCACAACGAGTTCTAGTGCTTGTCTTCTCAAATATCAAAGCTATATTTTTCCCCCTAAGATAATCGTGAGGCTCTCCTGCCTTTTTCTTTTTCTTGAGAGTTTCTGAGAGATCTATAAGATATGTTATCTCCTCAGGGGTAAAATCCATAAGTTTCAGTAAATGTCTTCCTTTTAAGTTCATAACGCGCCTCTTTCTTTATTTAATAAAAGACATGGCCCCCTATTACCAGTCCCGGTATTCCACTACTTGTCTGCTTGAAGTGCAGTGCACCACCTGTATAATCCATTCCGTTAATTGCATCCTGCGCTGCTTGCTTACATCTGCTCTTGACTCCTGCAGCTATCTGTCTAGCTACTTTACCATTGAGTGCAGGTGTAAACTGACCTCTCTGATGTATAACGTCATACATATTATTTGGATATCTACTACTGTACACACGGTTCATTACTACCGCACCTACAGAAACCATTCCTTCATATGGCTGGTTACCTGACTCGCACTGAATTAGCGCTGCCAAAAGTAGTACTTCATCCGTATTTCGTGAGGCTATACCCAAAGCTGCCGCTCTTTGCTTTTCTGCCTCGATCTCAGCTTCTTCTTGAACGGTGATACCTTTACCCACTTTTTGTTCTATGGTTACGTACTCGTGAGCTACGTAAGCCTCGTTCAAGCCCAGTTTTACCTTGACCCAGTCCCCGGTGTTGTCCACACTTTTGTCCACAACCAATTTTGATCCCTTTGGCACAGTCTTAATGATGCCATAATCAGTACCTGGACCTTCTCGTACACGTAATCCGTTCGACTGAGCATACGCGTATGTAGTGCATATCTGTTCTGCCAATTCTCTGGCATCCTGACCCATTACACAGTACTCATTGAATACGTAGCCTTCTAGATTGCCAGATTTTATCAGCGTCCATTCGTCTCCTACTTCGACTATCTCGGCTGCATCACCCTTTCGAAGCTTGCCTGCAAGAGCTGATTCTTTGTTGGCTTCAGTACGCACCCTCAAATAATCAGAAGATGTTGTCATCAGTCTATTAGACCATGGATCTCCACCATCTCCACCCACGGTCTCCGTTACAACTGAGCTCTCCAAACGGGCTGGTATGCATCCTTCTAATGATACCAGGCCATCTGCTTTATCCTCTTCTGCCAGCTCCTGAGCTTTCTGGGCCGCTATAGTTGCTTCCATCGCCTCTATGCGTTTCTGCTCTACATACTGTGCTGCAAAATCTGTTATTTCCCTAATTCCATTGCCACATAGCTCTGAATCAAGGTCTGCTGTTTCGACGATAACAACCGGGCTGGGCTTATATATTATTGCCAGCGATACCACTGCCACCAGTAATGCCAGAACGATTATCGCTCGTCTAATCTGCTTGTTATTAATCATAAGTAAGGGAAATCATCGTTCCAAGTTAGCGAACTTGGTGTATTGCGGCAGCCATGCCAGCTCGGTAGTTCCTATCGGGCCATTACGTTGCTTTGCAATAATGATTTCAGAAATGCCTTTCTTCTCTGTGTCCTTGTTGTAATAGTCGTCTCTATATATGAACATAACCACATCCGCATCCTGCTCAATAGCCCCTGACTCTCTTAGGTCAGAAAGCATTGGCCTATGATCCGGTCGTTGCTCTACAGCACGTGACAACTGTGAAAGAGCTATAACTGGGACATTTAGTTCCCTAGCCAGCCCTTTAAGCGCTCTTGATAACTCTGATATCTCCTGCTGTCTAGAATCTGAGCTTCTGCCACCGCTTCCGCTCATAAGCTGTAAGTAGTCGATGATAATCATGTTCAGTCCCATCTCCATCTTGTACTTACGACACTTGGTCTTCATCTCTGCGACTGAAATACTTGGAGTATCATCAATAATCAGCTTTGATCCCGCAACCACTCCTGCTCCTTCCAGAAGATCCTCCCACTGAGAATCATCCAGATTACCTGTACGAAGTGTCTGCGCATCTACTCTTGATTCCAAAGAAAACATACGATTAACCAGCTGCTCCTTTGACATCTCGAGGCTGAATATGGCCACGCATAAATCTGATCTAAATGCTGCATATTGCGCAATATTAAGTGCAAATGCTGTTTTTCCCATTGATGGTCTTGCAGCAAGGAGTATAAGGTCTGAATTCTGCATTCCAGCCGTTTTTAGGTCCAGGTCTATAAATCCCGTCGCAACTCCAGTTACATTTCCTTTTACTTTTCCAGCCGCTTCTATTTTGCGAAGAGCGTTCATTACCACCTGCCTAATAGGTGTGTAATCTGAGCCTCCCCTTCCCTGTGCTAATGCGAATACCTCTTTTTCGGTACGTTCGAGTATATCGTCTATCTCCTGCGTACCTTCATAGCACATATTCTCTATCGATTGATTAACGCGAATGATATTTCTAAGGATAGCCTTATCCTTCACTACCTTTGCATAGGACTTAACACGAGAAGACACGGGCACTGCATTAGCCAAATCCGTCAAAAATTCTGCTGTGCATATATTTTCCGGAGCATCCTTTTTTCTAAGCCTGTCCTGTAGAGTAATAGGATCTATGGGTTGCCTCTCATTGTGCAGCTCCATTATGGCCTCGAAGATAATACCGTACTGCTGGTGATAAAAATCATCTCTTATAAGCAGCTCACTGGCTTGCTCGACCGCCGCCTCATCCAAAAGCATACTTCCTATTACTGCCTGCTCTGCTTCCAGGCTTTCCGGCATTTTTCGCTTTATTATCGGTTCATCCATCGAGCTTATGCTTCCTTTACATGTACCCTGAATTTAGCTGTTACCTTCGCATGAAGCTTTATCTCTACTTCATGCATGCCAAATGAGCGGATTGGGTCTTTGAGATTCATCTTCTTTTTATCCAGAGTTTTTCCCCATTGCTTTTGTGCTGCCTCAGCAATTTCTTTTGCTGATACTGAGCCAAAGGTTCTTCCCCCTTCTCCAGCCTTCATAGTTAACTCAATGACTTTATCATCTATTTCTGACTTTAGAGCAAGTGCTTCGTCATATATCTGCTGCGCTACTTTTTCGTCATGTCGATTCTGTAGCTTAAGATTGTTGAGGTTTACATCTGTCGCCTCAACTCCCATCTTCTTTCCTATTAGAACATTTCGGCCGTATCCGTCAGATACTTCAACGACATCTCCCTTTTTTCCCTGTCCTTTTACATCCTGAAGCAAGATTACTTTCATAGCTTTATCTCTCCTTCCGCCATCATTTCATCGAGTATTTCCTCTATTCTTCTGGTGCAGCCCTCTATGTCATAGCCCTTAATTTGAGCTCCTGCAACACTGAGGTGACCTCCACCACCCATCTTTTCCATTATTATCTGCACATTTATCTCATCTATAGATCTGGCTGATATAAATGTCTTGCCTTGGAACGGCGTCAACACAAATGAAGCTTTGATTCCTACTATATTTAACAGCTCATTCGCAGCCTGCGCTCCTAGTATTGTCGGGCTTTCAACATCGCCCACTATACACTGTGATATCGCAAATGCTCCTTTATATACCTGTGCATGCCTTACCACTTCAGCTCTTGCCTTGTATGCAAGCATATCCTCTCTTAGAAGCTTTCTTACTCGCTCAGCCTCTGTGCCACATCTTCTGAGTAATGCTGCTGCCTCAAAGGTACGTACTCCTGTTTTGGTCATAAAGTTGTTAGTGTCTACAATAATTCCTGCATACATTGCATCAGCCTCTGCCGGCTCTATGCGTACTTTTTCTGCAAAATACTGTAGCACCTCGACCACCATTTCGCATGCAGATGACGCATACGGCTCAACATAAGAAAATGCCGTATTCTCAATTACATCTGAGTTCTGCCTGTGATGATCAAATACTACTATGTTCTTGGCAGCTGCCAACAATTCAGGGCATTCGACATTTGACGGTCTATTTGTATCAACAACCATAACCAGTGTCTTACCCGTCATTATTTCCATAGCGCCTGCACTGTTTACAAACAAATCCTCCGGGTAACCCTGATCCGGTCCAAAGTTGTCCTTTATAGGACGCAACGTAGATGTAACTTCATTAAGTACTATGTGTATTTCTTTGCCCAGCTCCCTTGCTGCACAATACACGCCCATAGCCGCGCCTAATGCATCTGCATCGCTGATTCTATGCCCCATGACTATTACTTTCTCGTTGGAAAGCATTAGCTCTCTGAGGGCATTTGCCATAACTCTTGCCTTTACACGAGTATTCCTATCTACCTGGTGACTAATGCCTCCGTAGTAGCGCACATTCTCGTTATTCTTGACTACAACTTGGCTGCCGCCTCTTCCAAGAGCCAAGTCAATAGCCGTCTGTGCATATCCATTTGTTTCAACATAGCCATTACCTGCTACGCCTACACCTATACTCAAAGTGATATCTATCTCATTTCCTGCTTTGACAGATTTGATGGTTTCAAGAATGCTAAATTTATCATCCTCGAGCCCTTTCAAAAATTCCTGCCTAAATACCACAAGATATCTATCCTTCTCCAGCTTGCGCACTAGTGCATCTGCCTGTGAAAAATATTCTTCGATTTTCCTATCTATAAGCGCAATCAGAAGCGATTTTTTTACATTATCAACCGGACCTAAAGCCTCGTCATAGTTGTCGACGTATACTAGCGCAACAACTAATTGCTGGCGGTCTCTCTCATCGCGGGCTTTATTATATTCCGTTACATCATTAAGGTGTAGTGAATAGTAGTTACTGTTCTGTACCTCGTCTACCCCTAATCCCGATGCCTCCGCAACTTCTTTTGTGCCAAGTCTGCGCAATCGTGCCTTATACTCTCTATCAGCAAAGGTAAGTGACATTTGAAAACAGTCACCCTGCTTAGATAAATATTCCTTTGAAAGTATAGGAAACATATTAACTACGGACTTGTGTGCGTCTGCCAGCTTGCCTCCTAAGTTGGCGTAGCACTGGTTCGTCCAGATATATCTCCCTTCTGCGTCAAGGAGAGCTAGCGGGTCGTCGATCCCCTCTATCATCTCATATTGAAGTATACCCTGCTCAACGCCAAACTCTACTAGCTGGTTTAATAGCTTCTTGCGCATAACATTGTATATCACTATTACAACCACTGTGTATATTACGGTGATTGCACCAGCAATGATGCCAAGCATGGGATTAATGAAATACGCACCGACCCCAAGTATTACAAATATCGCTATAAGATAAAGCGGTACTTGAAGATATCTTTTGAAATTACCTTTTAATCGGAAATTTTCCATAGCCGTCCCTTCAAAAAATAGACAATCCGTTGGATTATAACATTTTTTTGGAAATAAAAAAAGCCCCCGCCATTTGAGGCGAGGGCATCTGGCTCTAGTTGCTTTTTCTCTTGCCCACGTATCTGCACAAAAGAAGTATAAACACCAAATCTATTATTATTGCTGCTGCCGCCCCTGTCATTCCTGCGGCTATGCCTGCATTTTCTGCTATAGTCCCCATTACACTTGGCATTATTATTGAGCCCAGGCTTGCGAAGGTCAGCACATAACTCCATGACATAGGATATTTTTCCATCAATAAACCATTAAATGACACGGTTGTAGGGTATACACCAGCCATACAAAATCCAAATCCCATAATACCAATGATTATTGGCATCGTGCTATGTGACATTATGAGCAGAATGTAAAAACCCGCCATGCCAAGCCCCATTCCAACTAGCAAGCGCTGTTTTGGTAGCTTTGTAGACAAATATGCCGCTGTTAATCTTCCTATCAATATCATAGCCCACTGTATGCTCGCGGTAGCCTGAGACAGGTTGGCGTCAAGTAGCCCTGTATCTTTAAAATATGTAATCATCCATCCGATTACGCCCTGCTCTGCGCACAAATAGAAAAACAGAGTAAATACTGTAAGGTAAAATAGCTTTTCTTTGAAAAAGTCATATTGACCTGCGGTCTTGTCACCTTTTTCCTTTTTCTTAATCAGGCTCTCATTTGCAGGCATTGTCGCGTATAGCAAAAAGCTTATAACGCCCATTACTATTAAAAGCACCACACCATAGGTCCAGTGGCTTGCATCCGAGCTTGTAAATGCTATAGAGATCAGTGGGAATGCTAATGCTCCTACAGCGAACATAGCATGTAGACCATTAAGCATCCACGCTTTTCCTGGTGCAAGGTCGTTCATCTCAAGGTTGCAGAAATTACTGGTTGCTCCTCTTGATATACCTGTTAATATGAACGCTAGCAGAAGGAGCCACCTATTGCTGGTAAGCAATATCAGTATGTATGAAATCGCATAAAAGCTATTGAAGAACATTATGCTCTTTTTTCTGCCCAGAAAAATCGGCAGATAGCCTGCAACAAAGCTTGATACAAAGTTACCTATCGAGTGTGAACTGACAAGAATCCCTGCAAATGCATAATCAATACCTCTTGCATCTCTTATAAACGGAAGAAGTGATCCCGTAGAAAGAGCAAGCATACCATTTAATGCGAACACAAGATAGCACTGTATAAATCTACGTCTAGCTGTTGGATTGTCTTTAAACATTTTTTCTCTCCTTTATGTCATTGCATATTATCATCCGGACATAAAGAGTGCAATCTGACATTCTTGTCATCCTAAATTCTACTAGCCCAGCACAGAACCACCATCGTTTCCTGCATTCTTTCGATACCTTGACGGCGTACACCCCTGTTGGGCAATAAATTTACTGATAAAATAATCTAAGTCATGATAGCCTACCTCTTCAGCTATCTGACTTATTTTCTTGTCTGTCTTTACGAGAAGCTTTGCTGCTTCTGCGATCCTGTATGAGTTAAGATAATCTCTAAAGGACTGACCATATCTCTTTTTGAACATCTGACCTAAATACGAACTATTTATATAGTATTTCTGGCTAAGTTCTCTCAGCGACAGATTTTCCGCGAAGTGCTCTTTTATTTCG
>JAZLKM010000016.1:0-29361 GCA_045597645.1 Lachnospiraceae bacterium
CACATCTCAGACAACTGGAGACCGGGCGCGCAGCATCTCGAAATAAGAATCACCACGCAAATCACCGAATTCAGGCTCTGAGTGCCATGGAGGGAGGAGCATGCAGCTACGCGCGGACCAGGTGTACAACTATAGACGTGGGCAAGGCGAATGCAGCCCCCAAACAAGCGAATGTGGTGGGCGAAAAAAAGGAGGCGGTTAGTTGCCGCCCCCAGAGGGAGTGTTGAGGATGTCTACATTTTGGATCATGATGGGCTTTTTGAGCTTTTGGATGAGGCCGGTGGCAATGTTTTGGTTGCCGTAGAAGGCGTCACAGACGGATATTGCGTCATAGAGGTGATCGCCGTTGTCGTAGATTAGCCAGTCCTGGTCGGAGTAGTAGGCCCGCATGTCGTCATATTCGTATGCCAGCTCGGGGTTGAGGTGCATGAGCAGGTCGGTTACATCATCGCAGGCCACAAATATGAGTTTTATTTTGTCAGTGCAGTGCTCAAAGTAATTGAGGGTGTCGATAATTTTGTCAAAAGTCTTTTCTTCTTGGTCGTAGAAATCCATGGCAGAAACGTAGTATAGAAGGATTTTCTGGCTGGTGGTAGATTTGAGGGCACTAAAGTAGTCATAATTTTGAGAGAGAATATCTGCAGAATCGCGTGTGTGATCTGTTGGCATAGAAGATGCGTTATGATTTTGCAATTCGCTGATTATAGCAGATAATTCTTCCCAGCGACCATTTTCTTTGACGGTCTCGATTTGCTTGTTGTAAAAAGGGTAATCGTGACCTGCAATACCTTTAACTGGAGTCATAAAGTTTTTACCGTAACATATAGATAGGCAAAGCTCGTAGTATTTGGGGACTTTTATCGTGGTGCATTCGAATGGCAGGGATATAGAGTCCTCGAGCCAATATGCGGGCAATTTGTACTCGCCTTTCCTCTTTATGCGCTCTGGATAGCAGGTTAAATATTTGTCTGATTTGCTGCCATATGCGGCACTCAGCTCGTCGTACAAAATGCCGAGCTGAGTTACAGGACTCATGTCTTTAGCAAAAGTATAATCTAGCATAGTTGAGAGCTGATTCATGCTGTCTAGTAAGGCCTGAGGCGAGGTACTGTCGTTTGGGGCATGTGCTTGAAGCTCGCTTATCAGGCTAAGAATAGAATCCAAGTAGTTTTGCGTATCAGGGTCAGATGGTAGGTAGTCATAAGGGAATATGTCTACGCCGATACAGAATGGGCAGCCGTGGTGTCTTTGGATAAAATCTTTACTAAAAGATATGGATTGAGAGTTGGTCACTCTGGCAATGCTTTCATCCCATCCATCGCTCGTATATGGTGACATAAGCTTGTAGCCATCAGGAAGTTCCTTTGCGGCAACTTCGAGGAACTTTACATAGTCCTCTCTTAACATAGATATGTCTAAATCATCGTCCCATGGGATGTATCCGCCGTGCCTCACAGCGCCAAGCAGTGTGCCCCAGTAGGCAAAATATTTGATATTATGTCTGTCACATATAAGTTCTATCTGTTTTAAGACTTCGAGCTGAGCGGCCCAAGCGGACTTCATCATGGGTTCGACGTAGAAGCCATCGCGCTCTTCGCCCTCAAAGAAGTTTTGCGGAAATTGAATCATATGTAGCCTCCTGGCAATAGTATAGCTATAATATAATTTATCGGCTACATTTTTGATATATATGAGGTGAGAGTTTGATAGAGTTTGAACCTGAATATTTTGAAGATGAAGTGATGGATGGCTTTTATGTGCCATCCATTATGAAACGCTCCTGGGCATGCTGTCTGGAGCTTCTTTTTGCGCTTGACAGTATATGTAGGACCCATGGACTTAAGTATGCCTTGGACTGGGGTTCAATGATTGGCGCTGTGAGACACCGTGGAATTATCCCGTGGGATGACGATATTGATATCGTTATGCATAGACGAGATCTGGAAAAACTCCGCGAATATGCCAAGACAGAGATGCCAGAGGGGTTCGAGTTTATAGATTTTGAGAATACTGACGGAGTATGGAAATTCATTGTCAGCCTGGCTAATACCAGGCGTATGAATTTTGATGAGGAGTATCTTAAGTCTCATCATAATTTTCCATATATCGCATCCATAGATATTTTTGTGTTGGATAATGTGACTGACGATGTGGAATATGAGAACAGGCGTAAGGCTTCAATCAAGCGTCTGCTGGGTATATGTGAGCTTATAGACACGGGTAGTATAGATAATGTTCAGCTTCGGCTGCTCCTTGATAGCGCTAGTGAAGAATCTGGGGTATCAATTGCCGTAGGTGAAGATGACGTAAGGACTAAGAAGAATATTTATGCGGCTATTCTCTCAATAATGACTGAACAAAATGAGAAGAAGACGCAGCGTGTGGCACAGTTTGTTCCGTGGTTTGTAGAATATGACATTACTCAGGAAGCAGACACATATAGTGAACTTGTGACGGTGCCATTTATGGGTGGTATGGTCTATTTACCGGCCAGCTACGAGAAACTTCTGACCAGTAAGTTTGGGGATTATGCAAGGATAATATATGGTACTGGTGTCCATAATTATCCGTACTTTGAGGCTCAGCGCAGAGAGCTGGGAGAGGATATTGATTATGTCCCTAAGTATGATTTTCCAAATGCTTACAAGCCGGAAATTACAATCGAAGGCAGCCTAAAGGAAATATCTAGAGAATACATTTCGATGCTTGAGACTATGGCGCGAGATTATGCTGTATGCATTAGCCCTGATATTTTAGGTGAGATGCAAAATGTTACTGTAGAGTATGGAGGTCTAGTCGAAAAAGCCTACGGTGAAGGGACTAAGATTGTTGCACAGCTCGAAAATTTTTGCGAAATTCTTTTCCTGCTGCATTCGGGGCAGCTGCAACCAGATGAATTGCCGGCAAATGTTGAAAAAGTCAGAACTGTCCTGGAGAGCGAGATACTAACTTCCCGTGAAATAGTTTTTTTACCATATAAGTCTAAGTACTGGAATAGACTTGAAAAGATTTATGCAAAAGAGTGTGAAGATGCGATTGAATACGACAAGGCTCATGGCACTAAGACTCGTGTGCTTGTGCTACACGCACCTCTTTATAGGAAAAATCATCTATTTCAATTAGGGGAGAAGGTAGCAGATGCAGGAACGTATCCTTCGGATATAAATGTGATAGATTGTGATGAATACAATTTTGAACTAAGGCATCCGGATAAAGTGTACATTCAAAATCCATATGATGAGTACAATATGGCTGTTGGTGTGGAGCCATCAGTGTATGCATCTGCCATAAGACCTTATGTGGATTATCTTGTTTATGTACCATATTTTCGCATTGGTGATTTTACAGAAATGAATCAGCCACTTGAGTTCAATATGAACTATTTTGTGACAATGCCAGGAGTGGCCTTGGCTGATAAGGTTGTGCTTGGCAGTAAATTGGAGGCTGACAGATACATTGATAAGCTAGTGGCTGTATGTGGAGAAGATACTAGAGAGAACTGGCTTGACAAGGTGGAAGTAGAGGAGCTCGTTACTGCTCCGGCGGCGGAAACACAGAGGCGGAAATCACTTATTTTCTACATCAGTCCGAGCCCTTTTAACTATGAGGCAATGGCATACATGGATAAGCTTGAAAATGTCTTTGATGTATTTGAAAAAAGTGGTAATTTGGATGTCAAGGTGGTTTTTTCTAGTGAGGGAGTAATCGAATCCATACGCGACAGGAATATCCTTGGCAGGTGGAATAGACTGCTTGAGCGTGTAAACGGTTTGCAGTTTTGCGAAGCAATAGAAGACGGGACGGACTTGGACAACGAAGAACTGGCCAATATGTCGGATGCGTATTATGGGTTGCCGTCGGTTCATGCAAAAAATATGATATTAAAAAAGAAACCAGTTATGATTATGAATATTTTCTGTTGTTGACATTCATCGAATAACGTGTAGAATGTACGGAAGTCGATAGGGGGAAATATGAGCAAATTATTTGGAGATAAAGCATTTTATAAAAAAGTCCTAGCAATTGCTTTGCCTATTATGTTGCAGAATGGAATAGCAAATGTTGTGGGCATGCTAGATAACGTGATGGTAGGAAGATTGGGCACTGAGCAGATGAGTGGGGTGTCTATTGTCAATCAGCTTACCTTCATTTATTTTTTGTGTCTTTTTGGAGCAATTGGTGGCGCAGGCATTTTTACGGCGCAGTTTTATGGCCAGAAAAATGAGCAGGGAATTCGCGATACATTCCGATTCAAACTTATTGTAGGAGCCGTAATAGTAGCGGTCGCTACAATTATTTTCCTGACATTGGATTCTAACTTGATTTCTCTGTATTTACATGAGGGAAGTGCGGATGGCGATTTGGCTGCGACATTACATTATGGTGAGCAGTACTTGGCTGTTGTCCTAGTCAGCCTTGTTTTTTCGATGATTGAGAACTGCTACTCATCAACCCTGAGAGAGTGCGGACAGACTGTAGTCCCGATGATTGCCGTAATCGCGTCTGTAGTAATAAACGTAACACTAAACTACATCCTTATATATGGAAAAGTCGGTATGCCGGCACTTGGTGTAGTAGGCGCTGCAGTAGCCACAGTGATTTCTAGATTCATACAGGTACTTATAGTGGTGATTTGGGCGCATACTCATCCAGATAAGGCACCGTATTTCAAGGGTGCTTTGTCGTCTTTTAGAGTACCGGTGGATTTGGCAAAAAAAATACTTGTCATGGCTACTCCGCTTATTTTCAATGAGACATTGTGGGCAGCAGGAATTGCTGTTCAGACACAGATTTATTCATCAAGAGGGTTGTCAGTAGTTGCAGCACTTAATATCAACTCGTCAATTTGCAATGTGTTCAATATAGCGTTTATTGCGCTTGGCGATGCTGTTGCTATTTTGGTAGGTCAGCTCCTTGGTGCTGGTAAATTTGAGGAGGGAAGAAGCACCGCCTACAAGATAATCACATTTTCTACCTTGCTGTGCGTAGGTGTGGGGGGTATTCTTTTCCTCGTAGCGCCTTTATTCCCGGCTATATTTAATACTTCGGATGAAGTAAAGCAGATGGCAACTAATCTCATTAGAGTATCTGCAATTACGATGCCGATAGGAGGGTATCTGCACTCTACATACTTCACCATAAGGTCTGGAGGTAAGACAGTTATCACCTTCCTGTTTGACAGTGTGTTCCTGTGGGTGATAGCGGTACCGGCGGGATTCGTGCTGACACATTGGTCACCGCTTAATATTGTGATGATATATTTGCTGGTATGCCTGCTAGACCTGATTAAGTGCGTAATAGGTACATTTATTGTTAAGAGTGGAGTGTGGGCTCAGAATATTGTGGATAAGGCAGAAAATTCTTGACAAAATTTATCAATAATGATAGTATTCCTAACTGAGAGGAAGCAGCAACTACCTTTAATGTAGAGAAGCGAAGGATTTTGATATCCTTCGCTTACTTTCGACCTCCGTAGTATCACGCGTGATATAAAGGAGATACAATGAAGAAATCGAAGGAACAGGAGAATAAGGATGCACTGATATTCATCCTGGCCATTATTTTCTTGGCAGTGGTCTTAATATCTCTGGGTGCGTCATTTATTACCTATAATGTGATGCGCAAGGAGGTAAAGGAGATTGTTGCAAATGATGAGCTGAGCGATGAAGAAATGAAAAATATAAGTCAGACGGCAGCATTGTACACCCGCAGGTTAATGAAGGAGGAGGGTGATGACAAGCCAGGGGTGAAAGCAAATGAGCTTGCAGTAGTCAGCGAGGGAGCTTCTATAGATTCGACTGCGATTATAGGTGGGCCGGAAACGGTAATAACGCCTGATGACAGTAAAGACAGTTTTGGGGATGATGCAACCAAGATTGACAATCCGGAAGGCACCAAGAAACCTGGTAAGACCGTAGAGAAGAATGAGGATGGAGCAGTTCCTGGCGGCACTGTAGTGCAGCAGGTGGCTAACGATGTGGATGAAGAGGGAATCATTGACCGTGCTATTGCCAAGATCAAATCTGCGATTGAAGATAAAGTGGATAATGACAGATACAAGGACTTTGTGAAGTCGCAGGATGATAAGACGGACACTCAGGACAAGCGCAATGCAGAACAGGATGCCAAGAATGACGCTCAGGACAAGCGCAATGCAGAGCAGGACGCCAAGAATGACGCTCAGGATAAGCGTAATGCAGAGCAGGACGCTAGGAATGATGCTCAGGATAAAAGGAATCAGGAGCAACATGAGATAAATGCCAAGCAGGATGAATACAACACTTACAATACAACAATCATAAATAAACTGAGTGAAAGGGTACAAATAGTCAATAGATCTCAGGCGCAGAGTGTAAAAGTGGATGAAGGCATCCTGTATTTTTACACAGAATAAGGAGGCAACATGTATAAAAATATATCAATGGTTGCTGCTGGGCTGTTGGCAGGAGTGTGCCTTGTATTTACATATAATTCTACAGCGTCAGCAGCTTCAGGCAGTGTGAGCAATCAGATTAAATCAAAAGGGAAAATAGCAGTTGAAAATGGGGAGGAATCTCTTCTCATTGACTCGGCGGACTTTTATACACTAGCTGGTGAAATAGATGAGGACAGTGCGCAGCTGGAACGATTAAGAGGTATTGTTGGAGCTGTGGGTGCTGCACCTGAGGATCCGGCTGTAGCAACGCTGGGGCGACTATATATGCAAGGGGACTGTATTGTGAGGTGCGTTGAATCTGGCGGGGCATTGACGTATCAAATGCTAGGATCGGCCAGCGATGCATTGACATATCTTGAGCAGGAAATATCCGAACTAAAAAAATCTGTCAGTGACGGTAAGAATAGCGTAGCCGCAACCGTCACTGAGCTTGGAATAGATGCGGCTACAGATGGCGAGAGCTTCGGCAGTTTGGCCACAAAAATAGGACAGGTGGCAGAGTTATGGTATGAGAAAGGCCGTATTGACAACTTTAGGGGGAGTGCAATGCCATCGCAGGTAAAGCGGGGGAAAACCTTTGTCAATGCTTCTGGCAATCAGACGGGGACGATGAGTGAAAATGGTCCGTCAAATGCAAAAATACTTTCTGAAGGTAGCGTAGCAACTCTGCCAGGATATGTTAAAAGTGGTTCCTATACTGTAAGGGAGGGCTACACAACAGGTGGGGTAGTGACTGTGGCGGACCTGGCGTCTCAGACCCAGGTAGCTTCGACTAGTGCTGCCACCCCTAATCAGATTCTTGAGGGATATGGTGGATATGTAAATGGGAAGTATGTGGAAGGAAAACTGAAGGCGACAGAAGGTTCATACACTTATCCTCAAGGCTGGAGCCCTGCCAATGGATTCACTTATACATCATCAGGTGGTCTCTATAGCTCTTATTCCGTGAATGCCTACTGGGTATGGAAGAAGGGTTACGATGAGCAGTATGCAGCTAGTTATAACGATGGATATAACAGCGGGGTGGCAACTGCCAGAAATGGAGGGTGATGATATGAGTACGAAAAACGATAAGGGCACTAAGCCTGAAAAGAAGATTTTACCGCCGGCGCTAGCTCTTTTAGCAGGATTTACAATCTCGTTTATTGCTGTTATTACCACAAGTGCAGCTGCGAGACTGGTGTCGAAGGGAACAATTAGAATAGAAAATGCAGGGGAGCTTTTGCTTATAACGGCGCAGGATTTTACTACATTAAGCGATGCTATTAAGGATGCATCTGTAAAGGCCAATGCTAGGGCGCTTGAACAAATCGTAGGGAGCATAGAGCCTCTATCGAATGGGAGTGCTGAGGATGGTAAATATGCGTGGAAACTTGATGGCTCAGGGGAACCACGCATATACAGATATTCCGAGGTCGCTGGAGATTACCTGATAATAGGTGGTTGGACTAATGCCATAGACTATGTCGCAAACCAGCTTACCGAAGCGGAGGAGGAAAAAGAAAAGTCGAAGGAACGCTTGGCAGAAGCGATTAAGCTGGCTGACTCGGATGTTGAGGTTTTAGACAGTAGCTATAATGGAATTAAGGCATCGTTGAAGGAATTGGCTGATGAACGATACAAAGATGGAGCGGCTAATGTATATTATGGCTCTGCAGTAGCCTCGGATGTTGCAGCAGGCGTGACATTTCTAAATGCATCTGGAGACATGACAGGCACGCTAAATACAATAACCTCTCTTGCATCGACGACTCCATTAAAGGCTGGAGAAAGCTTGAATATTGCGGAAGGGTACTATCCCAAGTCTCTCGTTGTAAAGACACAAACATTGGCATCTCAAACGGAAGCCAATCTCGCGCCAGGAGTGATGATGAATGGCGCGTCGGCCTGGGCAAATGGTAATTTGGTAAGTGGAAATATTGCTACCGGGACGAACCCTAATTACAAAATTAGGACTACTTCTACAGAAAAAGTAATAAGTGGAGCAGCATACTATCCGGGAGGCATCACTGTAGATGCTTCAGACGTATACAATAAAGGCAAGGATGCTGGTAAAGTAGATGGCGAACGGGACGGATATGACGATGGATATGAGGAATATAAGCTCCCTCGTACTATTTACTATGGTGGAGCCAAAAGCGAGACAGATTGGATTCAGGATGGAATGGAGCAAGTATATGACGAATATACAGGCTCATATTGGTGGGATGTTCATCCTACAACAGGTCGCGGGAATAATGTGAATGTGGAGACTTCGCCGCAGACGCTGATACCAGGCGCGTATATTACGGCACCTGTGAAGACGCGAACGAGCTCGCTAGGTAATGTCAGCATAGATGATCCAGTACTTACAATCCGTGTTGAAATCAAAAATGCTGAAGGTCAAGTAGTAGCATCATCGAATTCGGACACAGTGAAGATTCCAGACGGAGTAACCAGAGGAGGCGTATGCGTATTTTTTTATGTAGAAGCTGAGTCTGCTGCATCAGACCCACCAGGAGGCAATGCTCATGTGGAGGCAGTATTGGGAGATGTATACATGCATTACTAATTCATGGTCGAATATGAATATATCTAGATTAGATGTACATGATATTTGCAAGTTTTTTTGTGCATAAATACTTTACAAAAACTCTAATAGATTGGATAATTAAAGGGCTGCTTTGCGATTAGCAGCCCTGTTTTGTTGTGGCGACGTGAGGAAATAGATGTGGCTAGAAAAAAAGAAGACATGGAGCTTCGCTACTATGATATACCTCAGGGATCTGGTGTATTTGCTCTTCTGGGAGAGGAATGGATCAGAGAGTATGGATTAGGTATAACCAAGCTTCATTTTCATAACTTGATGGAGATAGGCTTTTGCCGTTATGGAGAGGGTAAGATTATCCTCGATGAAAGAGAAGTGCTCTATTCTAGAGGCACTATCACAGTTATTCCAGCGAATTATCCCCACACAACTAATAGTAGGACAGGCGAGAAAAGCTATTGGGAATATATATATTTTGAGCCGGAGTCGATTCTAGGTGACTGCTTTAGTGATGATCTGGAGAGACAGACTGAGTTACTTAGCTATATCAATAAGACAGCGATGGTGTTCAATGAAAGTGACCATCAGGATTTTGCATCTATAATATTTGGAATAATGGAGGAGATGCGGAATAAGGGTGCGTACTATGAGTATGTAGTCAAAGGCATGACTCAGGCCATGGTTATGAGTATTGCGAGATTGCAGGGAGGCGTCGACTACAAGACGGATACTCATAGAAAGCAGGGGATTATTCAGCTATCCGGTGCGCTAAATTATATACGAGATCATTACAAGGAAAATATAAAGATTGTTCAGCTTGCTAATAGCTGTGATCTTAGTGAGACGCACTTTAGAAGACTGTTTGACTCATATATGAATATGACACCTGCCGAGTATGTTAATCTGGTACGCATACAGCAGGCCTGCAAGCTTCTTAGGAAAACCACCAGTTCTATGGACGAGGTGGCTACGGAGTGTGGCTTTACCTCTACAGTGACATTTAATAGGAATTTTAGACATTTTACAGGGACTACTCCATATCAGTGGAAGAAGAGCCCTCAGAATTTTGAAAGTAAGCTGTTGCAATTTAAGGTTACGGCTGAAAAGGGATGGGAGTAATATATGAGCTTTTCAATGATATGGTCAGCTGTACTAGATGCCTTCGTTGATTGTATTAAATCATTACCATTTTTGTTTCTGGCGTTTTGGGGATTAGAGCTTTTGGAGAAAAAGTCAAACCATGTGCTTCAGAAAATGCTGGCAGGTGCTAGGGTGAGTGGCCCGGCGATAGGGGCCGTACTTGGACTTGTGCCGCAATGCGGATTTTCCGCAGCCCTCGCTGATTTTTATGCTGGCGGTGCTATTACATTGGGCACGATGTTGGCAGTATTTTTGTCTACATCAGATGAGGCAATCCTGATACTTATGAGTCAACCAGATACAATAGGTAAGGTTTGGCCGCTTTTGCTGTCGAAGCTGCTGATAGGCATAGTAGCAGGATATGCAATAGATATAGTCCTCAGAATAGCAAGAGGCAAGAATCATACAGAGCACGAGGTAGGAGAGATATGTACTGATTGTGGATGCCACAATGCTACAGGGACACTGAAGCCGGCACTAATACATACATCAAAAACCTTTGGATGGCTACT
Organism: Lachnospiraceae bacterium; assembly: GCA_045597645.1. Lineage (GTDB taxonomy): Bacteria > Bacillota > Clostridia > Lachnospirales > Lachnospiraceae > JAKSSE01. Next base: position 10,616 of record JAZLKM010000016.1, read on the forward strand.
GGGGATATCTGTGGTGCTAGCGATTCTTATGGAGATGGTAGGTGCTGATGCCATAGCGAGTGCATTAGGACATGGTACCTGGTATCAGCCGCTGCTAACGGCGTTGTTTGGACTGATTCCAAGCTGTGCTGTATCAGTGGCGTTTACAGAACTATATATAGCAGGTTCGCTATCCTTCGCTTCGACCGTAGCGGGTCTATGTTCAGGCGCAGGAGTAGGACTTATAGTGTTGTTCAAGGTTAATCCCAACAAGAAGCAATGCTTTGCGATAGCGTTACTCTTATATTCAATAGCAGCAATTTGCGGGGTCGTAATTAATATTTTCACATAACTAGGGGGTATAAAATGGGGTTTGATTACAAAAAACTAGCTGATCCGGAGTTCTATGAGGAGAATAGGCAGAAGCCACACTCAGATCATGTAAGCTACGCCAACTTTGATGAGTTGAAGGCGGGAGAGACAAGCCTTAGATATAGTCTGGACGGCTTATGGAAATTTCATTATGCAAAAAATACCATGCAGACCATAGCAGGGTTTGAGAGCGAAGATTATGATTGCCGCCCATGGGATGACATCAGAGTACCAGCCAATATTCAGATGGAGGGATATGATAAGCCACACTATGCTAACGTAGCTTATCCATGGGATGGATTAGAGGACATAAATGAAGATAATAGCCCGGAAAAGTTCAATCCGGTCGCTTCGTATGTGAAATATTTTACAGTACCTAAGGGATGGGAGGGTCAGAAGATCTATGTGTCATTTCAGGGTGCTGAGAGCGTAATAGCAGTCTGGCTCAATGGTAAATATGTAGGTTTTGGCGAAGACAGCTTCACGCCATCAGACTTTGAACTCACACCATACCTTAAGGAAGGTGAGAACAAGCTCGCTGTGCAGGTTATTAAGTGGAGCATCGGAAGCTGGCTTGAGGATCAGGATTTCTTCAGATTTAGCGGACTTTTCCGCAGTGTTTTCCTATATGCAGCTCCAAAGACACATGCTAGGGACATCACTATCCGTACTACACTGGATGATGACTTCAAGGATGCGGTGGTTGACATAAATATTGATGCACAGGGCGAAGGCACAGCTAAGCTTACTCTGTGGGCAGAGGATGTATGTGTTGGAGAGCAATGCACTTCTATAGATGGAGGCACAGCAAAGCTTTCTATTGATGTGAAGTCCGCAAACCTGTGGAGCGCTGAGCATCCTTACCTGTATGATGCGTATATTGAAATGAGAGACGCTGATGGTAACCTCACTGAAGTAATAAGAGAACGTGTAGGTATTAGGCGATTTGAGATGAAGGATTGCTTAATGCTGCTTAATGGCAAGAGGATTGTATTTAAGGGTACAAACAGACATGACTTCTCTAGTAGAACAGGTCGCGCAGTATCTGAGGAGGAGCTGCGAAGAGACCTTATTACCATGAAACGGAATAATATTAATGCCATCAGGACATCTCACTATCCCAACGATTCTAAGCTATATAGGCTGTGCGATGAGTATGGTTTGTATCTGATTGCAGAAAATAATCTTGAGAGCCATGGCTCATGGGATCCGGTGATGCGAAATATGCCGGGATTTGATAAGACAACAGTAACCCCGGGCGATAGACAGAATGTGTTGGCGCGAATGCTCTCGCGTGTGCGCTCATGCTACAACAGGGACAAAAATCACGCGTGCATACTTATTTGGTCGTGTGGTAATGAGTCTTACGGTGGCTCCGTAATTATGGAAATGTCGGATGAGTTTAGACGCCTCGACCCCACTAGACTTGTTCACTACGAAGGAATATGCAACGATCGCAGATATAATGATACAAGCGATATGGAGAGCCGCATGTATCCTTCTGCTGAGTTTATAAGGGACTGGCTTAAGAAGGATAGAAGCAAGCCGTTTATCTGCTGTGAGTACACGCATGCCATGGGTAATTCCTGTGGCGGTATGCATAAATACACAGATTTGACTGATGAAGAGCCTATGTATCAGGGCGGCTTTATCTGGGATTACATTGATCAGAGCATATACACTAAGAATCGATATGGTGAGGAATATCTAGGCTACGGAGGAGATTTTGGCGATAGACCTACCGAGTACAACTTTAGTGGAAATGGTATAGCATACGGCGGAGACAGAGCCGAGTCACCTAAGATGCAGGAAGTGAAGTACAACTATAGAAATATAGATGTTGTCATTGATACAGAAGGGTTTACAGTTAAGAATAAGAACCTTTTCACGAACACAAATGAGTTCACATGTAAGGCGGTGTTGGAAAAGGAAGGCAAGATAGTTGCTAGAAAGACTATAGCTACAGATGTAGAGCCTTTGTCAGAAAAGCGTTATGGTCTGCCTTGCGATATACCGTCAGATGGAGAGCATGTACTGACTATTTCTTTTGCGCTCAAAGAAGATACTATTTGGGCAGATGCCGGACATGAAGTGGCATTCGGACAGTTGGTATATGGAAAATATGAGCCTAAGACACCTGAGAAAAAATATGTGGAAGTCATTCGCGGTCGTATGCATACAGGCGTTAAGGGCGATGGATTTTCTGTACTCTTTAGTGACAATTACGGAGGCCCTGTGTCATACGTGTATGGAGGAAAGGAATATTTTGCCAGAACTCCAATGCCAAACTTCTGGAGAGCACCGGTTGATAATGACAACGGATCAAAATCTCCTGCTCTTATGAGTATGTGGAAGTCAGCAAGTCTCTATCCTGTGAACGTTAACCCTCAGACGAGACAGTTTATGGCTCCTGAGGTAGAAAAGCTTGAAGATGGTGCAAGACTTACATATAAGCTTTTCCTTCCAACAGCTCCTATCACTATGGTTGAGATAAGCTATAGGGTATACTCTGACGGTACTGTTGAAGTACATGAGGTATATGATGGGGCTGAAGGGTTGCAGGAGATGCCGGAGTTCGGAATGATGTTTAGACTTGATGCTGATCTTGACAGGCTAACCTGGTATGGTAATGGCCCGGCTGAAACCTATGAGGACAGAAAAGAAGGAGCTAAGCTGGGAGTATACAGTAACATGGTGCGTGACAACATGGCTAAGTATCTTGTGCCACAGGAAAGTGGCAACAAGACTGGTACCCGCTGGGCGAAGGTGACGGACGCAAAGGGCAGAGGACTACAATTTGAGGCAGCTACTCCTGTTAACTTCTCGGCACTTCCATGGTCGCCTCATGAGATAGAAAATGCGCTCCACGAATATGAGCTTCCGCCAGTGCATTACACATTCGTTAGAGTGTCACAGCAGCAAAGAGGCGTAGGCGGCGATGATAGCTGGGGAGCACTTCCACACCCGGAATACAGGCTTGATCCGACTATTCACAGAGAACTCAAATTCTCATTTAGAGGAATTTAAACACCTAAAAAGTATCCCTTGAGCTTTAAGCTGGGGGTACCTTTAGTAGCCTTGAAATAGGGGCGCTCACAGACTATGTTATTTTTTTGACAAAGTCATATATAAATGGTATAACATAGTTATGAAAAGGAGGGTAATAAAATGGTTGTTTTAATTATTTTAGTAATTGCTTTGTTTTTGCTTATAACAAGCCTTCGCATTGTACCGCAGGCTAACGCGTATGTAATAGAGTTTCTCGGAAGTTACCAGAAAACTTGGTCAAATGGACTTCATTTTAAGATTCCGTTTCTTCAGAGAATTTCTAGAAAAGTATCTTTGAAGGAACAGGTAGAGGATTTTCCACCTCAGCCTGTTATCACCAAGGATAATGTTACGATGCAGATTGACACTGTTGTATATTTCCAGGTGATGGATCCTAAGCTCTTCACTTATGGTGTAGAGAATCCGCTTATGGCTCTTGCTAACCTGACTGCAACTACTCTTCGTAACATAATCGGTGAGCTAGAGCTCGACCAGACTCTTACTAGCCGCGATGTAATCAATGGAAAGATGCAGGGAATACTTGATGAAGCTACTGACAAGTGGGGAATCAAGGTTAACCGTGTAGAGCTTAAGAACATTATTCCACCTCGTGAGATTCAGGATGCAATGGAGAAGCAGATGAAGGCAGAGCGTGAGAAGAGACAGACTCTTCTTGAGGCAGATGCCCACAAGCAGTCTTCAATCACAAGAGCAGAGGGTGATAAGCAGGCGATGATTCTTAAGGCAGAGGCTGAGAGAGACGCTGCTATCGCAAGAGCTACCGGTAAGGCTGAGTCTATTCGTCTTGTGTATGAGGCAGAGGCAAAGGGTATCGAGATGCTCAAGAATGCATCTATGGATGAAAAGGTACTTATGCTTAAGAAACTCGATGCTCTCAAAGAAGTAGGCAATGGACGCGCAACTAAGATTGTGGTTCCTACTGATCTTGCAGCAGCAGCCAGCGATTTGACTTTTAAGACAGAGATGCTTGGCATTGGCAATGCGCTTGGCGTAGATGACACTGCGCTTAAGACAGCTGCAGCGGCTAAGAATGATGTATGCTGTGACGATGATGAGAAGTCTTCAGTTACAAGACATTTTGCAACAGACCATGATGATGCTGAATAGGAGGTATTAAAATGGGACTTATTGGAGTAGCGGTAATCGCTATACTTTTGGTAGTTATAGTACTTACAGGATATGTTAAGGCACCGCCGGATGTTGCATTCATCATTTCCGGTATGAGAAAAAATCCTAAGATTCTCATTGGACGTGCAGGAATTAAGGTGCCATTTTTCGAGCGCAAGGACGTCCTATTGGTTAAGCAGGTATCTGTTGATATTAAGACTAACGGATATATTCCAACTCAGGACTTCATTGGCGTAGATATCGATGCAGTAGCTAAGATTCGTGTTAATACTGATCCTGAAGGAATGAAGCTTGCTATGAAGAACTTCCTCAACATGCGCGAGGAGGAGATCTGTGCAGCACTTACTGATTCTCTTCAGGGTAATATGCGTGAGATTATCGGTACTGTTAAGCTTAAGGAACTGTGCAACGACCGTAAGAAGTTCGGTGATGAGGTGCAGGAAAAGGCTCAGAAGGACATGAATGCTCTCGGTGTAGAGATTATTTCATGTAACATCCAGAGAATCGAGGACGAGAAGGGTCTCATCGTAGCTCTTGGTCAGGACAATATGTCACAGATTCAGAAGGATGCATCTATCGCGAAGGCTCAGGCTGACAGAGATGTAGCTATCGCTGAGGCAGAGGCCAAAAAGGCAGCTAACGATGCAGAGGTAGAGGCACAGACCAGAATATCTGAGCGCCAGAATGAGCTTGCAATTAAGCAGGCAGAGCTCAAGCGCGAGTCTGATATCAAGAAAGCTGAGGCAGATGCTGCATATCAGATCCAGCAGGAGGAGCAGCGTAAGACTATCGAGATCACTACTGCAAATGCCAACATCGCACGTCAGGAGCGTGAGATTGAGCTCAAGCAGAAGGAGGTTCTCGTTACAGAGCAGGCTCTTGAGGCTGAGATTAAGAAAAAGGCAGAGGCAGAGCGCTATGCTATTCAGCAGAAGGCGGATGCACATCTGTATGATACTCAGAGAAAATCTGAAGCAGAGCTTTTTGAGAGACAAAAGCAGGCAGAGGCAGAGAAGTTCGAGGCAATTCAGAAGGCAGAGGCTACTAAGGCTGAGTCTGAAGCTAAGAGGGTTGCTATGGAGAACGAGGCTGCCGGTGTGAAGGCAAAGGGCGAGGCTGAGGCTGCTGCTATTAAGGCAAAGGGTGAGGCTGAGGCTGCTGCTATTGATAAAAAGGCAGAGGCTATGAAGAAGTACGGCCAGGCAGCTATGATGGAAATGATAGTAAATGCACTTCCTGAGATGGCTAAGGCTGTCGCTGAGCCTTTGAACTCTATTGACAAGGTGACTATTATTGACTCTGGAAATGGTGATGGCGGTGTAGGCTCTATGGGAGGCTATGTCCCATCAATACTCGCTAAGACCATAGAAGCAGTGAAGGAAACAACAGGTGTTGATATTACCGAGATTATGAGGTCAGAGACCTATGATGCAAAGGTAAATAAAAACATCAACATTACGGGCATAGACGGCGTTCAGACACTGAATGTAACCGTTCCTAACACTGATAAGGCAGAGTAAAATGTATAGTCAGAAGATTCGAATTAGGTATAGCGAGATAGACAGCAAAGGAGAGCTTTCCCTTGTGGGACTTGTCAATATATTGCAAGATATAGCCACCTTCCATTCGGAGGATATTGGCTTTGGTACCTTGAAAATTAGGTCGATGGATTTGGGATGGTTCGTAACGAACTATTCAATAAAGATTCACAGGCTTCCTAAGCTGTGCGATGAAGTGACACTAAATACCATGCCTTATAGCTTTAAGAAGATTTTTGGACTTAGAGCATATGAAATGAGGGATTCGAACGGAGAGCTTCTGCTCACGGCAGACTCAACCTGGGTGTTGGTGGATGAAAAAACACTGAAGCCATCACAGATACCACAGGAAATGGAGTCCGCGTATATACCTGATGAGAAACCTGACGTAGTATACAGCAACGCAAGACTTAAGCCTCTCGAAGATGCTGAGGTGCTAGACGAGTTTAGCGTTCCTGCTACCTTTATTGACACAAATGGACACATGAACAACGCATATTATGTGGATGTGATGAGTCGTTACCTGCCCGAGGATTTTACCATTGACGAGCTGATTATTAACTATAAGAAGCCGGCTTTCGAAAAGGACGTGATTAAAGTATTAAGAGCGCCGATGGAGGCTGGTGGATATCAGATTAGATTGGAGATAGACGGAGAGCTATCTTCAATAGCAGAATTTAGATAGATCAGGTGCCGCACCGTAAGGTGTGGCATCTGTTATTGTGAGGACTTATCATGTTTTACATATTCAAAAAAGCATTCAAATATTACAAGAGTGCATATCCCGCTATGATATTTCATACGCTGCTGGGCTTTTGTAATTCAACGATGATGCTGCTCGAGCCACAGATATTGTCCCTTATGGTCGACTCTATAGTAGTGCCGGCACTTGGGGGTGAGGTTGTACAAAATACAAGTGTGCTTTCATTTTTGGTTGAGGGAGTAGATGGCTCCTGGCAAAAGCTTTGGAGGCTGGCAGCAGCCTTCGCAATTTTTGTGGTATTTTTCTTCGTGACGTTTTATACCGAATGGAATATATCTCATTGGGCGACTACAAAATGTGACAATAAGCTGAGATTTGATGTCTTGGCCAAGATTAATTCTTATGGACCGCGCCTTATGAAAGACTACAGCTCTGGAGACATCGTCACCATAATGACTTCAGATGCAAAAAAGGTTGAAACTGCTCAGGCTGAGGGCTTTCACTTCCTTATGGACAACAGCTTTTACATGATTCTTAGCGGTGTATTCCTTGCTAGGGTTAATATATGGCTTGCTTTTGTACCGGTTATTTTCGCGGCAACATTTTTCCTTATTTCGCGTGGATTTATGAAGCTGTGCGATGAGATGTATGACAAGCTTTGGCACAAGGATTCTGCACTCAATACTGAGACACAGGAGAGCATCTACGGCATAAGAACTATTAAGGCACTTGGCCGTGAAAAGATGCGCCGGGAGAGATTTGCGACTAAGGCTAGGGATATTAGGGATAACCAGAATATTTTCGCAGCTAAGAGATTTAAATATTTCTTCCTGTTTGATTTGGATGAACAGGTGGGTATGGTAATCAGCATGGCATTTTGCATATTCCTCTGCACGAGATTTAAGATGACGGCGGGAGAGTATACATCTTTTATTATCTACATGCTAAGCATCGCGGGATGCCTTATAGATTTCATTTTCATAAGTGGAGACATCAGGGATGCGAAGGTGTCAGCCAAGCGAGTATTTGGCCTATTGGAAAAAGAAGACACAGTACTGGCAGCGTATGGGGACAAGAAGGTTAGCGATGCACCTCATATTGTACTAGATCACATTAGCATTCATGCCGACAAAGAGAATACAGCGGACTTGCTCCACGACGTGTCTCTTGATATTACTCCTGGAAAACGTATTGGTCTAATGGGCAAGACAGGGTGCGGAAAATCATTGTTGCTTAAGGCACTTCAGGCTTTCGAGGAAATAGATGAGGGCAGCATATCTATAGATGGCCTTGATATTCACCAGTATGACAGGGGAGAAGTAACCAGAACCTTTGGCTATGCAATGCAGGATGTATTCTTGTTTTCAAATACAATCAGCAGCAATATAGCATTCTATGACCCGACTGCAAGTGAGGAAAAAGTGCGCCTGTGCGGAAAGATTGCTGAGGTGGACGAGTTCGCCAAGAATATGCCGGAAGGCTATGAGACCTTGATAGGAGAAAAGGGATTTGGACTTTCTGGTGGTCAAAAGCAGCGAGTTGCTATAGCCAGGGCACTTTTGAAGGATGCGCCAATCACTTTGCTGGATGACTGTACCAGCGCTCTGGATGTGGACACGGAGGCGAAGGTATTTAATAACCTGTTTGAACACTTTAAGGATAAGACACTGCTTATGGCTACACATCGTGCCGCTGCACTTCGAGACTTTGATGAGATACTCTTCATGGAGGACGGTAAAGTTGTGGAGCGCGGTACCTTCGATGAGCTAATGGCCTGCGGCGGTAAATTTGCTGAAATATACAATATTCAGCAGGATTTGGAGGTGTGCTGATGGCAAGAAATCTATATTATGAGGACGAGCTGCAGCAAGAAGAATTCAACGGCTATATGCTGAAAAGACTCCTATCCTACGCTGGAAAATATAAAAAGACATATTTCCTCGTTGTAGTGATGATGGTGTCGACTAGCTTCTTGTCGCTAGTTCCGTCCATGATAAATATGCATATCATAAATGAGGTATTGCCTCAAAATGGTGTGCTTCGCGATAACTATATGCAGCTGGCTATAGGTTACCTTGCAGGCTTTTTGGCACTGAATGTAGGAGCATTAGTTGCGAACTATTTTTCGGGCAAGATGTCAAACATTCTGGGAAACAGCGTAATCTGCGACCTAAGAGAGGATTTATTTAACCATCTTACTAAGCTGTCATTTGATTTTTACGATAATAGACCTACGGGCAAGATACTTGTCAGAGTCACTAGCTACTGTCAGGAGATAGCAACATTTTTCATCGATGATTTTGTAAGAATGATGCAGAACGTCTTCATCATGATAGTGGCTGTAGTGTGCATAGCGATCGTAGACTGGCGGATAGCTCTCGTAGCAATAGTATCCAGTATTCCACTTGGCTTCATTCTTTGGTTCATGTCAAAATTGCTCCATGACAGGGTGCAAAATGACCGTAACAAGAATAGTAATCGCACGGCTTTTGTGGCGGAGGATGTATCTGGACTTCAGGTAATAAAAGCGTTTAACCGTGAGAGCTTGAACGGTGAAATATACGATGAACTGTCTGAAAAATACTACAAGGCATTCATGAGTACCACAAGAGTACGCGAAGCCTTTTACCCTGTTTCACATGGCGGCATTAGGTTTATATGTTACATAGTTATATACATTGGAGTACTTTTCCTGGTTGACCACGGAATGGCAGGTGCGCTTACGGTTGGAGCTATTGCTGCAATAAGCAACTATATGTCGAGATTTTCCGAGGCAATCTATGTGGTATGCCAAAGACTACAGAAGATAACAAATGTAAGTGCTAATATTGAGAGAATATTTGAAGTGCTTGACACAGAGCCTCTCATTCAGGAAAAGGAAGATGCTGTAAATCTGGAGAACTGTAAGGGCGAGGTAGATTTTTCACATGTTGATTTCTCATACGTCGAGGGTTCGCCAATTCTGACGGATGTGTCGCTGCATGTAGCACCCGGAGAGATGATAGCCTTGATTGGTCCTACAGGAGCGGGAAAGACTACGATGGTAAGTCTATTAGCTCGATTCTACGAAGTGAATGGCGGCAGCATTTCTATTGACGGAGTGGATATTCGCGACATTTCGTTTGATAGCCTTAGACGTAATGTTGGAGTTATGATGCAGGATACATTCCTTTTCGAAGGAACTATTATGGAGAACATTAAGTACTCTCGCCCTGAGGCTACTGATGAAGAGGCTATTGAGGCTGCGAAAACAGCTTTGGCGCATGATTTTATCATGGCAAAGCCGGATGGCTATAACACTAAGATTACAAGTTCCGGTACAGAACTTTCAGGAGGACAAAGGCAGTTAATTTCTTTTGCGAGACTTATCTTAGGACGACCGGCTATTATCATTCTGGACGAGGCCACGAGTAACATAGATACTCAGACGGAGAAACAACTTCAGTCTGCTATGAATGCAGTATTGGCGGGGCGAACCAGCTTTGTCATTGCACATAGACTCTCGACTATCAAGGATGCTAACCGCATAATTCGAGTGGAAAATCAGACTATACAGGAGACCACTTTGTAGAGGAAAATGCCATAGGCTGACATATTTTTTTAGAGTACAGATACGGAGGCGCGAAAAATGGCAAAAAAATATCAGAAGGTTTATGACTATTACCTGGAAATGATGTTAGATGGCAGACTCATTGCGGGCTCGCGCATGCCATCTCTGCAGACCTGTGCAAGAGCGCTGGGAGTAAGCAAGACGACGGCAGTAACAGCCTATATGCAGCTCATGGATGATGGATACTTATACGCTAAAGAGAAGAGTGGATATTATGTGACAGAGCTTGCAAATCGTACGATACGACTTGAAGGTGAGATGGCCAGACCGAAGGCTTCTGATGATAGGATACATGCTGATACCGTAACGCGAGCTACTGATGACTCACTTATGAGGAATACTGCATGGGGAAAAATAAAATATGACCTATCCACAGTGGCTACTGATCCGAATGCTTTTTGTTACGATTTGTGGCGTAGATACATGAAGAGTGCTCTTAGATCCGATGTGAGGCTATCAACTTATGGTGAGCCTCAGGGGGAATATGACCTTAGAGTGGAGCTGGCAAAATATGTGAGGGATAGACGTAATATTATATGCAGTCCGGATGATATTGTGGTGGGACCCGGTGTACAGTATCTTTTGGGCGTATTGGCGTCTATGCTTGTTGTCAGGGAGATATCATTGCCAACGAGGTCGTTCCATGAGGCAGATAGAATTTTCAAAGATTATGGATATGATGTACGCTATAGAGATAAGACATGCAAAAATATATATGTAGCTCCGGCTTATATGACCGCTTGGGGCGATGTGATGACCAATAAGAGGCGAAGTGAACTTCTTGAACACAGCAGAAAAGATGACCATTTTATTATAGAAGATGACTATCTAAATGATTTTGTATATTCAAATCGCCCCACACCGTCACTTTATGCACTAAGTGGAGGCAGGAGTGTAGCATATCTTGGATCATTTTCCAGGATACTTATGCCGTCTATCAGAATTAGTTTTATGATACTGCCGGCAGAACTTAAAAAGGAGTACATGCATAAGGCACAGGGGCTAAGTCAGCTGGCATCCAAGACAGAGCAGATGGCTCTCTGCCAGTTCCTAAGAGACGGGCACTTGGCTGCACATGTCAGAAAGCTTAGGCGTATATATTCGCGAAAGAGAGATAATGCAATTAGAGTGGCAACTTCTTCCTTTGATGGACTGGGAAATGTTAGAATGGGAGACAGTGGTACCGAGATGGAGATCACTTTCGCTTGTGCTGACAAAGCTAAGCTAAAAAGAAATCTGGAAAATGAAGGTATCAAGGTGAGGTTTTTGCAGGAGTCGGAAAAAGAAGCGACTATACTTCTTTCATGTTCCGGATCCGCAGAGGATGAATTTGCTGTAGGTGTACAGAAACTTGCGAGAATAATTGGATATGAGAGTAACGACGTATAAAGTAATAAAAAAGAGTGCACCTAATATGAGAATTGCCTTGGTGGCTGATTTACATGATAGGCCTTGGGGGCAGGTGGCCCAAAAGCTTCGCATGGCACAGCCTGACGTAATCCTTATAGCTGGAGATCTCACAGATACTGGCTGGGATGGCCTGACCAGAAATTGTTATCGATTTCTTATTGTGTGCGATAGCATAGCACCAACCTATTATTGCCCGGGCAATCATGAAAGATTCATGCTCAACGATGTGTGGGACAAAAATAGGAAAAAGATAGAGCGTACAGGTGCGATTGTACTTGAGGATGAGTGCATCCAGCTGGAAAACGGAGTCTGGATAGGGGGACTTGCGGCACCTTTGCGGGATGATGCCAATAAATTGCTAGATAGAAGGGCGCATAGACTGACTTTGGCAGGTGTATTAAGGCGCCTCAGAAAAGCTCATTTGGACTGGGCGGTGCCGAATCTCAAGTGGTTGGAGGAATTTTCCAGGAAAGATGGAATAAAGATTTTGCTTAGTCATCATCCTGAGTATTATCCCGCCTATATCAGGAAACATCCGATTGATGTGATAGTATCAGGTCATGCTCACGGTGGACAGATACGAATCTTTGGACAGGGACTGTTTGCACCTAATCAGGGATTTTTTCCGAAGTACACATCAGGAGTACATGACAATAGATTGGTAATATCGAAGGGGTTGGCAAATAACTCGGGATATGTGCCAAGGCTTGGCAATCCAAGAGAGATTGTAATAATAGAGCTGTCAGCAGAGCATAAGTGATATATGGATGTTTATCACCTGAAATGATATAATACTAGGATTAATAGCTATCCCGCATGCGGGAGGAAAGGAACAATCCAATTGTAGACAGTTGGGTTATGTAAGATGCAATGAATATAGTAGTATTGGCAGGCGGTATTAGTACTGAAAGAGATGTTTCATTTAAGTCGGGCTCAATGATAACAGCAGCCCTTAGGAGAAATGGACATAAGGTAATAATGCTGGATGTGTTTATGGGTATAGGTGACAGCGAGCAAAGCTGGTCGGTGGATGATTTTGAGCGCGGAGAGGAACTTAGCGTTGTGACGGCAGATATCCCAACCACAGCTCCGGACCTAAAGGCTATCAAGGCTAGCAGGCCTGACCAGTCTGACAGATTTTTTGGACCTAATGTTTTGGCCCTATGCTCTATAGCAGATATCGTTTTTTTGGGATTACATGGCGAAAATGGAGAAAACGGCAAGGTCCAGGCGACTCTCGATTTGTTTGGAATAAAATATACAGGTGATGATTATATCAGCTGTGCGAACTCTATGAATAAGGCTATTACCAAGAAGTTTTTTGAAATGGCAGATATACCGACGCCGGTCGGTTTTGAGCTTAAAAAGAGTGAGCGAGGAACAGCAAAGGATGCACCGGTATTTCCCTGTGTAGTTAAGCCGGCGTGTGGAGGCTCAAGTATAGGAGTCACAATAGTAAACGATCGAGCTGACTATGACGCGGCACTTGACGCAGCTTTCACATGGGAGGATCTGGTAGTTGTAGAGCAGTATATAGATGGCAGAGAGCTGTCCTGCGGAGTGCTTGAGCATACGGCATTACCACCTATTGAGATTGCGCCTATAGAGGGCTTTTACGATTATAAAAATAAATACAAGGCTGGAAGTGCGGTTGAGACATGCCCTGCAAAAGTACCTGAGAATATTTTCAAGGCAATGCAACATTATGCAGAGCAGGCTAGCGTGGTGCTGGGGCTTGATGTGTATTCACGTATGGACTTTATGTATGATGAGAAGGCAGGCAAGGTTTATTGCCTTGAGGCGAACACACTTCCGGGAATGACTCCTACAAGCCTATTGCCACAGGAGGCAGCTGCAGTAGGAATTGATTTTGACCAGCTGTGCGAAGAGATAATTAAGCTCTCATTTAAGAGGTACGGTAAATGAAAGGTATGACCCTAGCTGCGATATGCGCAGCGGTTAATGGAAAATATGTGGGTGATGAAGCTCTTCTGACGCAGGAAGTCACCATGATTCATACTGATAGCAGGAAAATCGAGAAAGGTGGGCTGTTTGTAGCTCTACCTGGCGAGAGAGTAGATGGCCACGATTTTATAGCTAAGACCCTGGAAAATGGAGCGCTGGCAGCGTTGTCAGAGAAGGAATTGCCGGATGTATCGCCAATTATAGTTGTTGAGTCATGTGCTATGGCATTAAAGCAGATGGCTAGACTTTATCTTGACGAGGTGCAGATTCCGGTGATTGGAATCACAGGCAGTGTGGGCAAGACATCAACCAAGGAAATGATAGCTTCTGTGCTGTCACAGAAGTACAGCGTCCATAAGACGGCTGGAAATTTTAACAATGAGATAGGTCTGCCCCTCACAGTGTTTGGAATTCGCCCTGAACACGAAATAGCAGTGCTTGAGATGGGCATATCAGAATTTGAGGAGATGGACAGACTGTCTGAGGTGGCGCAGCCAAATGTAATGGTGATTACCAACATAGGTGTATGCCACTTGGAAAACCTGGGCAATAGGGACGGAGTGCTAAAAGCCAAGACAGAATGCTTTGAGCATCTAAACGAAAATGCTAAGGTTATATTAAACGGAGATGATGATAAGCTTGCTACTATAAGCAGAGTAAAGGGCGCATCACTTTCATTCTACGGTGTGCATAATGACAGCTGTGAAGTGACAGCTAAGGATGTTAAGGCGCTAGGCGTGCATGGAATGGAAGCACATATCTCCACGGTGGATGGCGATTTTTCCGTGAAGATTCCACTTATAGGTGAGCACAATATCTACAATGCTCTCGCAGCAACTGCGGTTGGACTGGCTTTTGACATGGATTTGTCAGATATTCAAAGGGGAATAGAGGCGGTTGAGGCAGTACGAGGCAGGGGCTACTGCATTGAATGCGGAGATATCACAGTGCTAGATGATGCGTATAATGCTAACCCGGTATCCGTAAAGAGCGCAATAGATGTATTGGCAGTTGAGACGGGCCGCACGGTGGCTATACTCGGCGATATGGGAGAGCTAGGAGACGATGAGCGTGCTATGCACTACGAAGTAGGTGAGCACCTTGGCAAGGAAAAAATACCGGTGCTGTTTACTGTGGGTGAGCTTGCGCTTGAGTATGCAAGGGGCGCGAGACATGAAAATTCGTCTATTAGCTGTAAAAGCTTTGAGACAAAAGAGGATTTATATCCAGTACTAAAGCGTGACCTAAGGCCTGGAGATACAGTACTTGTAAAAGCATCTCACTTTATGGGCTTTGAGGAAATAGTAAGCTTTTTGGAGGAAACTTTTGGCCAGGAAGCAGGAGAATAATATGTGGGTAGCAGACAATTGGAAAGACTATGAGGTGTTGGATGCCTCTTCCGGAGAAAAACTTGAGCGCTGGGGAAAGTACATACTGCTAAGACCAGATCCGCAGGTAATTTGGAACACGCCCCAAAACCATGAGGCTTATAGGAGACTTAATGGTCACTACCACAGGAGCAGCAAAGGCGGTGGTGATTGGGAATTTTTCTCATTGCCAGAGCAATGGCAGATATCGTATAAGGAGCTGACGTTCAATCTCAAACCATTCAAATTTAAGCATACGGGACTATTTCCGGAGCAGGCGGTGAATTGGGACTGGGCTATGGACCTCATTAGAAAATCAGGCAAGAGTCAGGTAAAAGTGCTTAACCTTTTTGCATATACAGGCGGTGCGACCTTGGCCTGCGCGGCAGCAGGGGCAGCAGTAACCCATGTTGACGCAGCCAAGGGTATGGTAGCCTGGGCCAAGGAGAATGCTGAGTCTTCAGGGCTTATAGATAAGCCAATACGCTGGCTTGTGGACGACTGCATGAAATTTGTGCAAAGAGAACAAAGGCGTGGCAACAAGTACGATGCAATAATAATGGATCCGCCTTCATACGGAAGAGGTCCGGGGGGAGAAATATGGAAGCTTGAGGATGCAGTATATCCTCTTATCCAGGCTACGTCAGAGATATTGACCGATAAGCCACTGTTTTTCTTGATAAATTCATATACTACAGGGTTGCAGCCGGCTGTGCTCACATACATGCTAAGTACAGCGCTTGAGAAATACAACCCGCAGGTGGAATCTAATGAGATAGGACTACCTGTCACCAGAACCGGCCTGGTACTTCCGTGTGGAGCGAGCGGCCGAGTGATCTTTGGAGGGAAAAATGATTAGATCAATATTTGCAGTGATTAGCACAGTAGTATTCTTGCTGTACTCATGCGTTACGCTTGGGATATTTTGGATTATCGGCAGATTCAACAAACCTAAGGCAGATATGCTAAGTCTACGATATGTGCAAAATTTCTTTAAGTATATATTGAAAATATGCGGTACCAAGGTGATAGTCGTAGGCGAGGAGAACGTGCCCAAAGATCAGGCGGTAATGTACATAGCAAACCATAGAAGCTACTTTGACACACTTATCACTTACTGCAGGACTCCGGGGCTAACAGGATATATTGCAAAAGATGGGGTTAAGAAGGTACCACTTCTTAGAACCTGGATGGAGAGGTTATATTGTCTTTTCCTTGCACGAGGCAACATGAAGGAAGGCATGAAGACGATTCTGCAGGCTATAGAGCACGTAAAAAATGGCATCTCAATTACAGTTTTTCCAGAGGGGACCAGAAATAAGAACTCCGATGCGAAAGAGCAGGAAATGAACCCATTCAAGGAGGGCTGCTTCAAGATTGCTACTAAGACAGGTTGCCCGATAGTACCAATGGCAATAACCGGAAGCCGCGAGATCCTCGAATCGCATTTTCCAAAAATGAAGCCGGCTACAGTAGTACTTAGATATGGCAAGCCAATAGATCCTAAGTCGCTCGCTGATGAAGATAAAAAGCACATTGGTGCATATGTGCAGAATGTTGTAAGGGAACTGCTTGATGAAAACGAGCCAATATACAAGGCTGCCGTAGAAAAACGTGGCTGCTAGTTAATCCCCAAAATAGAGAATGTATTGTACGTTTTGGGAAACTGTTTGTCAAAAGCTACAAAAATGACGGAAAAATTGTATATCGGATAGGAAACCAATGCAATTCTTGTACAAATTATCTAAAAAATCATTTATAGGTCTAAAGTACTTGTTTGCAGAATGGATTAGTGATAATTTCTACACATAAGAAATATGCTAGTGTTTCTCTATACAAGGAGATAATATGAAGAAATACGAAAAGCCAGAGGTTCTTCTTGCTGAAGGACTTTCAGAGAAGATTTATATGGGCAGTGGTGCATCTGCTGCATCTTCAGAATCATGCTGGAGCGTTAAAGCGGAGGACGCAGGCAATAACGGTTGGGCACATCAGTGGGTAATCAATTCTGCTCAGAAGGCAGAGCTTGATCATGAGTGTTTCTACATTGACTATATTATAACGTTCAACAAGCCGTTATCTTTCTTCTCAAGTAACGGTGGTGCTGCAAGCATGGATGGCAACACTGGAACTGTTCGAGTATGGCCGAGTGGAAATAGCGGGTCTTTTGAAATTTGGGCGCAGACAAATGATGCTGCTGGTAACGATTCAATTCAAGTTACATCTATTTCATGGATTTGCACGGAAAAGTAATAATGCAACAACAATGTTGTATTGATAGCGCTAAGGCGCGGGAGGAAGTATTATGAAAGAATATTCTAGACCAGAAGTACTCATGACTGAGGGACTTTCAGAGAAGGTTTACATGGGCAGTGGTGCAACAGACGGAGGCGGTGATTGCTGGAGCGTAAGCAATTATTCAGTTCAGGACTGGAACGGCGCTGAGCATGTTTATGAGGTTCATGCAACACACCACAAAGAGGGCGTTAAGCATATCTCAAGTGCTGTAGACTATGTATTTACTTTTGAGAGCAATCTTACCAATTTCTACTCAGAGTTCCCGTCATCATTCAGCGGTAACGTTGCTACTGTACACAGAGAGCTTCTTGCAGATGCATATGAGTCAGGTGACGAAGTAACCTTCAAAATCTGGGCTACAACTGGTGATCAGGCTACTACACAGGCTCTTCCAGCTCCAAGCGTAAGCTGGTCATGCACCCACGCAGTAAACGTTCAGGGTGATTTCGACTAATACCTAAAGCCAAACATCCAAGAGACGAGCTTCGGCCCGTCTCTTTTTTTGTCTCCGCCCGCCACCATTGATTTGGGGCCCGCGCTCGATTGCTCGCAAATACATTCTTTGCTTGGCCTGCGCGTAGCTGCATGCTCCTTCCTCCATGGCACTCAGAGCCCTGCATTCGTGAATCTGGTGTCGATTCTTATTTTGCGATGCTGCGCCCCCGGTCTGCAATGTCTGAGATGTGGCTTCTTAATGCATCCAGCTTTTGGGGGCTTTATGAATCATCAAGGCTTGTCCCGTACATGGATGCACCTCTCACCACTATGCCCTATCGCTAAGTGCCGCTAATGCATCTGCCGGTGGCAGGGCGGTCGCTCGAATACAACGTCCTTGTTGCTTCTCGCTCAAATCGCCATCCGTGGCGATTTGCCCGCCCTGCCTACCGTCATCTGAATAAGCGACACTAACACTCACTTAAAGTGGTGAGAGTCGCACCATGTACGTGCGCAAGCCTCGTTAAGTTAATGAGCCCCAACAAAAGTGGATGCATTCTAGAACGCCACATCGAGTTGGAAAGGAGGGGGCGCAATAAAACATCGCAAAATGAATCGGCCACAGATTCCGAAAACGGGCTCGCCGTGGAGGGAGGATGCAGCGCAGCTGCACACAGGCCAGGTGACGAGCGAAAGCATGCGAGCAATCGAGCGCGGGCCCCATGCCACGTAAGAGGAGGCGGGCGGAAGCAGATTGCGAAGGGCCGAGGGGGTGTGGTATTATTGGGAGTATGGGTAAAGTTGCACAGAAGACAAAATTTTATATGGAGAGGATTAAGTCGGGCAGGCTTAAGGAGATGCTGCACCAGCTG
>JAZLKM010000017.1:0-44992 GCA_045597645.1 Lachnospiraceae bacterium
GGCACTTAGCGATACGGCACAGTGGTGAGAGGTGCATCCATGTACGGGTCAAGCCTTGAAAATCTACAAGCCCCCAAAAGCTGGATGAATTAAGAAGCCACATCTCAGACAACTGGAGACCGGGCGCGCAGCATCGCGAAATAAGAATCACCACGCGAATCACCGAATTCAGGCTCTGAGTGCCATGGATGAAGGGGTGTGTATCTTCGTGGAGCTGAGGCGTAGCGATGATGAGAGGGTGAGGGGCTGGCGTGGAGCGGACAGGAGGAAATAGTGGAGGGTGGTTTGCGCCCACCCCCTGGCAGTGATGGAGCGGCGGCACAAAAAAAGACCTCCCAGCGAAGCGGGAGGTCTTGGGGATGTGTGATTATTTCTGGTTGGTCTTGGTCTCCTGGAGGATCATTGCGCGAACCTTGAGTGGGAGGCCGAAGAGGGTTATGAAGCCTTCGGCGTCGTGGTGGTCGTACTGATCGCCGGTGGTGAAGCTCGCAAGTGACTCGCTGTAGAGTGAGTATGGAGAAGTGGTACCAGCTTTGATGATGTTACCTTTGTAGAGCTTGAATTTAACTTCGCCGGTAACGTATTCCTGGGTGCTCTCAACGAATGCCTGGATAGCTTCGCGAAGAGGAGTGAACCACTTGCCTTCGTATACTACCTGAGCAAGCTTGTTGGCCATGTCCTTTTTGGTCTCCATGGTTGCGCGGTCGAGAACGAGCTCTTCGAGCTGATCGTGAGCTTCCATGAGGATGGTACCGCCTGGAGTCTCGTATACGCCACGGCTCTTCATACCAACTACACGGTTCTCTACGATGTCTACGATACCAATGCCGTGCTTTCCACCAAGGCGATTAAGCTCCTTGATTATGTCAGCAACCTTCATTTCTTTGCCGTTAACGGTCTTTGGAACACCTTTTTCAAAGGTCATGGTTACATATTCGCCTTCGTCTGGAGCCTTTTCAGGACGAACGCCAAGAACGAGAAGGTGATCGTAGTTTGGCTCCTGAGCAGGATCCTCGAGCTCGAGACCCTCGTGAGAGATGTGCCAGAGGTTACGGTCACGGCTGTATGACTGATCGGTAGAGAATGGAAGATCAATGCCATGAGCGCGGCAGTAGTCAATTTCTGCCTGACGGCTATCCATCTGCCACTTGTCATTTCTCCAAGGAGCGATAACCTTTATGTCTGGAGCAAGAGCTTTGATACCAAGCTCGAAACGAATCTGGTCGTTACCCTTTCCGGTAGCACCGTGGCAGATAGCAACAGCTCCTTCCTTGCGGGCGATTTCAACCAGACGCTTAGCAATGCCTGGACGAGCCATAGAAGTACCAAGAAGATATTTGTGCTCGTATACAGCGCCAGCCTGTACACATGGAACGATGTAGTCTTCACAGAACTCATCAACGATGTCCTCGATGTAGAGCTTAGAAGCGCCAGAGAGCTTAGCACGCTCATCGAGACCGTCAAGCTCCTCGCCCTGTCCAACGTCGATGCAGCAGCATACTACGTCGTAATCATAGTTTTCCTTGAGCCAAGGAATGATAGCGGTGGTATCGAGACCACCTGAATAAGCCAAAATAACTTTATCTTTTGCCATTTCAAACTTCCTTTCATCATAAAGATATGAAAAAACATCGGAATTAATATATCGCAATATTGTATAATCTGCAAGTGAAAAAATATACAAATTGAATGAATAAATATTCACATTTAGGTATTGCATATCTATATAATCAGACGTATAATTATTCGGAGTTTAGCCAAAAAAGGTTTTTGGAGAAAAGGAAACATTAAATATGGAAAAAATTAAAGTTGGAATAATCGGATCAACTGGATATGCAGGAGCAGAGCTTGTACGCATATTGTTGCGCCATCCTAATGCTGAGATTGTGTGGTATGGTTCCAGAAGTTATATAGATCAAGAGTACGCTGATATATATAGGAACTTTTTTGAAATAGTTGACGAGAAGTGCCTTGATGATGACTTTGAGCAGTTGGTTGAAAAAGTTGATGTAGTATTTACAGCAACCCCGCAGGGTTATCTTGCAGGTCAGTTGAACGCTGATATGCTCAGCAAGGCAAAGTTCATAGATTTATCTGCTGATTACAGACTTAAGGATGTAACTGTATATGAGCAGTGGTATAAGATTGAGCACAAGAGCCCTGACTTTATTGAAGAGGCAGTATATGGTCTGTGTGAGATTAATAGAGACAAGATTAAGGGAAAGCGACTTGTCGCTAATCCAGGATGCTATACCACTACGTCTATATTGTCGCTTTACCCACTGGCTGAATCTAGCTTGATTGATACAAATAGCATTATCATTGATGCAAAGTCTGGTACATCAGGCGCTGGTCGTGGTGCTAAGACAGACAACCTCTTTTGCGAGGTTAATGAAAATATGAAGGCATATGGAGTGCTGACACATAGACATACTCCAGAAATAGAGGAGCAACTGTCATATGCATGTGGCAAGCCGGTTACTCTTATTTTCACTCCACATTTGGTTCCGATGAATAGAGGCATCTTAGTTACAGCCTATGCATCACTTGCTAAGAAAGCGGATGGTACATATCCTACTTCAGCTGAGATTAGAGCTGCTTACGAGAATAGATATGCAGCCGAGAAGTTTGTCCGCGTGCTTCCTGATGGAAAATGCCCTGAGACAAAGTGGGTTGAAGGATCTAATTATGTGGATATTAGCTTTAAAGTGGATGAGCGCACTAACAGAGTGGTTGTGATGGCTGCGCTGGATAATTTGGTGAAGGGAGCGGCAGGACAGGCTGTACAGAATATGAATATTGTATTTGGCTTACCTGAGGATGCAGGACTTGACCTCATTCCGATGTTCCCATAGGAGAGTGTATGGCAGATATGACATTTAAAATCCGCCCTATGACGATGGCGGACTTTGATAAAGTATATGACCTTTGGATGAAGATTAAGGGCTTTGGCATACGAAGCATAGATGATTCAAAGGAGGGCGTTGAGCGATTTATCAGACGCAACCCTGGTCTTAGCATGGTGGCACAGTCAAATGGTGAGATAGTAGGAGCTATCCTTTGCGGCCATGATGGCAGACGTGGATGCTTTTATCATGTATGCGTGGCAGAGAATTTCAGACGCCAGGGCATAGGTACTGCAATGGCTACAGCAGCAATGGAAGCACTTAGGCGTGAGGGCATCAATAAGGTTAGCCTAATTGCTTTTAAGTCAAATGAGCTGGGCAACGGATTTTGGCATAAGGTTGGCTGGGTTGAGCGTGAGGACTTAAATTATTATGACTTCACACTCAATGAGGAAAATATTACGAGGTTTAATTCATGAAGGTAATTGACGGTGGAGTAACAGCTCCAAAGGGATTTAAGGCAACGCGCACTGCAGCAGGCATTAAATATGCAGGCAGAGATGATATGGCAATGGTATTTTCTGAAGTACCTTGCGTGACAGCAGCTACATTTACGACTAATGTGGTGAAGGCTGCACCGGTTATATTTGATAGAGACAGAGTTGAAAAGGCAGCTCCTATTCAGGCTGTTGTATGTAATGCAGGTATTGCTAATGCATGTACCGGAAAGGTAGGTCTTGAGCTTTGTGAAAAGACAGCACAGGCTATGGCTAAGGCGCTGGGTATTCCTGAGGATGCATCACTTGTTACTTCAACAGGAGTCATTGGTATGCAGCTTCCAATTGAGAAGCTTGAAGCCGGAGTGGAGGCTATGGCCAAGAGCCTGGATGACAGCCGCGAGGCAGCTCATAGTGCTGCAAAAGCCATCATGACTACCGACACTGTACCAAAGGAGGTTGCAGTCCAGGTAGAGATAGGAGGCAAGACTGTTACTATTGGTGCTATGTGCAAGGGATCTGGTATGATTCATCCTAATATGTGCACTATGCTAAGCTTTATAATGACTGACGTAGCTATTGAAAAGGCTATGCTTCAGGAGATGCTTTCAGATATTGTTAAGGACACATATAACATGGTATCAGTTGACGGTGACACCTCAACAAATGATACATGTATGGTACTTGCAAATGGTATGGCAGGAAATCCTGTTATAGCTTCACATGGAGCAGACTATGACACCTTTAAGGAAGCATTGTTCTATATCAACGAAGTGATTGCAAAGAAAATGGCGTCTGATGGTGAAGGAGCTACCCATCTTTTTGAGGTGAAAGTAGAGAATGCAGATACAAAGGAGAATGCAGTAATTCTGGCAAAGTCGGTTGTATCATCTAGCCTTTGCAAGGCAGCTATATATGGAAAAGATGCTAACTGCGGCAGATTTATGTGCGCGTTAGGATATAGCGGTGTACAGTTTGACCCGGATATAGTAGATATTTTCTTCGAGAGCAAGGCAGGCAGCGTACTGGTTGTGAAAGACGGAGCCGCACCTCTGTTTGATGAGGAACTGGCACTGAAGGTGCTGTCAGAGGAAGAGGTTACCGTACGCTGTGATATGAAGTGCGGAGCCGCTAAGGCCACTGCTTGGGGATGTGATTTGACATTTGATTATGTAAAAATTAATGCAGATTATAGGAGCTAATTATGGAAAACAACATGAACGATGTACTGCATAAAGCAGAGGTTCTCATTGAGGCATTACCTTATATTCAGAAGTTCAATCGAAAGATTATAGTAGTGAAGTACGGCGGCTCTGCCATGACTGATGAGGGCCTCAAAAAAAGCGTAATTCAGGATGTTACACTGCTTAAGTTGGTTGGCTTTAAGCCTATCATTGTGCATGGCGGCGGTAAGGAAATCAGTAAGTGGGTGGCAAAGGCTGGTATGGAGCCTAGATTTGTAAATGGCCTTCGTGTAACTGATGCTGAGACCATGGAGATAGCTGAGATGGTACTGGGCCGCGTTAATAAGAGCCTTGTTACCATGGTTCAGGAGCTCGGAGTGAGAGCCGTTGGCATAAGCGGCAAGGATGGCGGACTTTTAACTGTCAAGAAAAAGCTTTCCGGTGGAGAGGACATAGGCTATGTTGGTGAAGTTACCAATGTAGATACCAAGGTTCTTTATGACCTTTTGGATAATGACTTTTTACCGATAGTGGCTCCGATAGGTCTTGATGACAATTATGATACCTACAATATCAATGCTGATGACGCTGCATGCGCTATAGCTCAGGCTATTGGTGCTGAGAAGCTGGCGTTCCTCACTGATATTGAGGGCCTGTATAAGGATATCAATGACAAGAGTAGCTTTATCTCAAGACTCACAGCCAGCCAGGCAGATGATCTCATTAATGGTGGCTTCATTGGAGGTGGTATGCTTCCAAAGCTCACAAACTGTACTTCGGCTGTACGTTCAGGAGTAGGAAGAGTACATATTCTGGATGGAAGAATACCTCATTGTCTGCTGCTTGAGATATTCACAAACAAGGGTATTGGTACTGCAATCGTAGGAGACTCAGAGGAAGTATAATATATTCAGAGGAGATTCGTTATGAACACTTCGCAGATTAAAGACACTGCAAATGCTAATCTTTTGCATGTATATAATAGGTTTGACGTGGCATTTGACCATGGTCAGGGAGTGATGCTTTATGATACTGATGGCAAGGAGTATTTGGACTTTGCCTCAGGTATAGGTGTAAGCGCGTTAGGATACTGTGACAAGGAGTATAATGATGCCATTCATGCTCAGGTAGACAAGCTACTTCATACTTCTAATCTGTATTATCATGAGCCGGGTTCGCTGGCTGCCAAGGCAGTTATAGAGGCAACTGGTATGAGCAGAGTGTTTTTCACTAACTCAGGCGCAGAAGCTATTGAGGGTGCAATTAAGTCTGCTAAAAAGTATTTTTATATGAAGCATGGACATGGCGGCGGTGAGATTATAGCAATGGATCATTCATTCCATGGTCGTACAGTGGGCTCACTTTCAGTAACTGGTACCGAGCACTATAGAGAACCGTTTTTGCCACTTATGGATGGCGTTAAATTCGCAACCTTTAACGATATCGACAGCGTAAAGGCACTTGTAAATGATAATACCTGCGCAATCATCATGGAGACGGTCCAGGGTGAAGGCGGATTATATCCAGCAGAGCCAGCATTTATAGAGGCAGTAAGAGCTCTTTGCGATGAAAAGGATATACTTCTTATCCTTGATGAGATTCAGTGTGGAATGGGCAGAAGCGGTAAGCTTTTTGCATTTGAAAATTATACAGTTAGACCTGACATTCTTACTAGCGCAAAGGCCCTAGGACTTGGAGTTCCTGTAGGCTGCTTTGCACTTAATGACAAAGCCGTTGAGTATACATTAGAGCCAGGAGATCACGGCACTACTTACGGTGGCAATCCGCTGGTTACAACTGCAGTTGCTACATCGCTTAAGCTTATGAATGAGCGAAAAGTGCCAGAGCATGTTGCCGAGCTGACGCTATATCTGGAGTCTAAACTTGAGTCTATCTGCAATGACTTTGACATAGTAAAAGGCCACCGTGGAATGGGCTTTATGCAGGGGCTTGTAATTGATGCTTCTATCAAGCCGGTTCAGATTGTAAAGGCTGCGCTTGAAGAGGGACTTGTGATCTTGACGGCAGGATCTGATGTTGTGCGCTTGCTTCCGCCATTAGTGATTGGAAAAGACGACATTGATTTGTTCGACAAGAAGATTAGAGCTGCAATAAGCAAAGTGATAGAGGCATGATTAGAAAATATATAATAGGAAATCCATTTGAAACTGAGGCTGTCGTAGCATCAATTGATGCTTGCGACGGCCTTGTGCCGTTTTTTGAGACGATAGCTCCCGGAGAGTATAGGCTGACATTAGAGGAGGATGATGCTGTATATGGTCTGGGCGAGCAGGCTCGCGGCATTAATAAAAGAGGCTGGCAGTACATAAATTGGAATTATGACAATCCGCATCATCAGGAGGACACTAGATCGCTCTACGGGGCACACAATTTTATTGTCATAAGTGGGAAAAAGACATTTGGGGCTTTTTTCGATTTTCCTGGACAACTTGAATTTGATATAGGATATACAAGACGAGACTTGATGATAGTAAAGGCAGCAAGGCCTGATTTACAAATCTATATCATTGAGGGTGATTCTATATATGATATAGTCCGCCAGTTCAGAGAAATAATAGGTCAGAGCTATGTGGCTCCGCTTTGGGCTTTTGGATATGGTCAAAGTCGCTGGGGCTACAAGAACGAGGCCGATATACGCGAAGTTGCCGACAAATATCAACAGGCAGGTGTTCCGATTGATAGCATCTATATGGACATTGACTATATGGACAGCTTCAAGGATTTCACAGTAGAAAAGAGTAGATTTTCTGACCTTAAGGCGCTTAGTGAGGATATGAAAAATCGTGACATACACTTGGTGCCAATCATTGATGCTGGAGTTAAAATCGAGCCAGGATATGATGTGTATGAGGAAGGCGTAGAGAATAATTATTTCTGCAAGGATGCTGATGGCAATGACTTTATTGGCGCGGTATGGCCAGGAAAGGTACATTTTCCGGATTTTATGAATCCAAAGGCAAGAGACTGGTTTGGCAAAAAATATCAGGCATTGACAAGCCTTGGAATCGATGGATTTTGGAATGATATGAATGAGCCGGCTAACTTCTATACAGAGGATAGTCTTGACGAAGTACTAGACAGAGCGGCTGAAATTAAAGGCGCCAACATAGGAATCCAGGAGTATTTTGAATTCTGCGGTATGGTGGGAGGCCTAAACGGCAAGACTGCTGACTATGATAAATTTTATCACAATGTTGACGGAAAGCTGGTAAAGCATAGTGATATTCATAATTTGTATGGAATGAATATGACGCGTGCAGCAAATGAGGCGTTATGTGAGATTAATCCTGATAAGAGGACACTATTCTTTTCTAGATCGTCATATATAGGCGCGCACCGCTATGGTGGAATATGGCAGGGCGATAACAGGTCATGGTGGTCTCATATTCTGCAGGGAATGCAGCAGCTTCCGGCACTGAATATGGCGGGATTTATGTATATTGGGGCTGATGCAGGAGGCTTTGGGTCTGATACGACAGAAGATCTGATGATGAGATGGCTGCAGTTCGCTATATTTACGCCGCTTATGCGTAACCATTCGGCTGATGGTACCAGGATGCAGGAACTCTACAGGTTTGAAAATTTTGCCAGCTTGGCTGAGATGATAAAAATAAGATATGCATTCATTCCTTATCTGTACAGTGAATATCTTAAGTCCATTAAGTATAATAATATGATGTTTAAGCCGCTGGCATTTGAATATCCAACTGATGAAGATGCGGTGAATGTGGAAGACCAGCTGCTGATAGGTGATGAACTTATGATAGCGCCTGTGTACAAGCAGAATGCTAAGGGCAGGTATGTATATGTGCCAGAGGAGGGTATGACTCTCATTCGTATGCGAACCTATAGCGATTATGATGTAGAAAGTGTGCAAAAGGGACATCAATATATTAAAGCGGGATTAAACGAATTAATATTCTTTGTTAGGAGTAATAGGGCAATACCATTCTTTGAGCCTGCCACATCCACAGCTAAGCTTGGAGAGAAGTATGTGATGCTTGGAAGTAATGGCTCAATATACGAAATGTATATGGACGATGGCATCGCCCTTGACTGGGAAAAGAGCCTTGAAATAAGGCCTATGAAATAGGCAAGTGTATATACTGATGGATTAGCTACTTAGAGCTAATCCATCTTTTTATTGAAGGCTCTTTTGAGGAAAAGCTGATTATGATTGCCCCATCTGTATCAGTGCGATATATATTGGCACCGTTAGCCTCTAAAATGTTCAGAGTATTTTCATGTGGATGCCCGTATCGGTTACGGCTTGCAACGGAGATGAGAGCATACTTGGGACATGTAAATTCTACAAATGCTTCTGATGAAGAATTTTTTGAGCCGTGATGAGCAACTTTGAGAAACTCTATATTTTTCAAATCTTCTATGTCTGCTGATTGTAGTAATGCTTCTTCCTCGGGGGCGCCGATATCACCAGTTAGCAACATACGAGTATTTTGCACATTGAGGAGTAGTACAAGAGACTGGCTGTTTGTGTCGTCGGCTTGATAATCACTATATGGAAATAGACAGGTGAAGCACACGTTGTCTGAGGCAATTTTGTCATAAGGTGAAAGATATAGGGCCTTTGTATTGCGAACTGTAAGCATTGAGCATATTTTCTCGTAATTTTCATTCGACGATATGCTTTGTGCGAATACAATATTCCTGATATCAAAGTCTGATTCCAAAAGATCA
Organism: Lachnospiraceae bacterium; assembly: GCA_045597645.1. GTDB lineage: Bacteria > Bacillota > Clostridia > Lachnospirales > Lachnospiraceae > JAKSSE01. The sequence continues at coordinate 9,247 of JAZLKM010000017.1, forward strand.
ATAAGTCCAGATACATGATCTTCATCAGGGTGGGATACAAACCAATAGTCTATATGGTTTACTCCCTGGGATTTAAGAAATGGTAGTATTTGGTACTTACCAACGGATTTGCTGCTAGTGCTACCGCCATCGACAAAAAAGTATTCACCTCGTTTGCTTCGAATAAATAAGCCATCTCCTTGACCTACATCTAACATGACAATTTCAGGACATTTAGTGACGGAAAGATATAGTTCTCCGAGTAAGCACATGTATATTCCTACCATTGTCCCAGCCATCAGTAAATTCTTTTTTAGGGTACTTTTTCGAAGCAAAGAATACGAGCTGTCTGCAGAGATTTGCATTCGCAGAGTATTTATTGCTTTTCGAGTATCTCTTGTGCGATGAGAAAATTTAATAAGTTGAGTTAAAAAATATAGAAGGACTGTTAATAATAAGTAATATGCTATTATTCCTGCTACAGATGGCTGACCTATGATTAGCTGACTGGAGGGTAGCCTCAGGGAAGCCTGGGCTATTAAATCATATATTGATAATACTATTTGACATATTTGTAGCAATACTCTGGAGAACACTGAAAGAGGAGCTAGCGTGCACAATCCTAGTGTTGCTCCAACTAGTCCTATAACCAGCAAAAAGCCCATAAGCGGAAGCAACAGTACATTTACAAGCATTACGTAAATGGGAATCTCATAATAGTAAAATACAATAAGTGGGAGAGTTCCGATTGCGATGGAGTAGCTCAGCAATAAGGAGGCTGTAAGCCTGCTGGCAAGTTGTCCAAAGCTTCTGCGCAGAACTTCTGAGGGACGTCTTCTCTCTTCGGAAAGCAGTTGGTTGTAGCGACCGATGTTTTCGAGTCGGAGCCGCTTGGATATGAGTCTTTGAATCTGCGTAAGCCTTTTGTATAAAAGGGCAACGCAAAAAACAGCAGAAAAAGATAGCTGAAATCCAGCAGCTAGTATACACCTGGGGTTATTTAACATTAAAATCAGAATCATAGCAAATGCGCTAGTGATACTGTCATACGACTCGCCTAATGTATTGGCAACTAGCAATATCCCAAACATACCAACAGCTCTTGTCGTCGAAATGGAACTTCCTGTAAATATGCAATAAACAATAGAGAATGTTAAAGAAAGCAGGGCAGATATCATAGGCGTAAGCTGCCTCAATAGCCTTCTTAGTGCTTTTCTTAAGACATAGAATAGCCCCATACAAAGCAAGCTTACATGCATACCGGATACAGAGAGCATGTGCGCTATGCCGGAATTTTGGTATAAAGTCTTACTTTGGGAATCGACGGCTTTCTTGTCACCTAATATCATGGCGGACAGTATGCCAGCCTTGTCGTCAGACATATTCTTGAAAATCACTTTTTCAAGTCTTGTGCGCAGCATAAATAGCTGCTCTCTAAATGTGCACGATTTGCCGTGAACTGATATTATTTTTGCATCTGATATTCTGAAATCAATTCCTAGATTCTGATAATACTTTTCTTCGTCATAGTTGCCAGGATTTCTTGCAACTTTATACGGAGTATATTTTCCATATATCACAAAGATGTTGCCAAGTATCAAGCCGTCATTATTGGTTGAACCAGCATCAATATATACTTGGATGCCTTGACATTTTTGCAGAGTGGAAGTGGAAATATATGCATTATCTAGATATAGTATAATTTTCTCATCGGTTAATTCTTTTTGATATAATCGCCCTTGAGCGGTGACTACCTGATTAAAAGTCAGGTAGTCAGATATTGCTTGGCGACGTGTCTCGCTATTTAATGTAAAAAAATGACCTGCCATATACATCGACAGTATTCCAATAAAAGTAATAATACCTCTTGAGTAAGAACCATCCTTTAGATGCAGTATGACAGCAACAGCTGATATTATCATACATGATACGAGATAAAAGGTGCTTGCTCCTGGGTACAATATTCCGAGAGTACCAAAAAGAAAACCAATGACGACCATACATAGTGGGCGTTTGGTCATTATTTCTCCATTCTAAACTATGATAGAGGACTAACCGTGACTATTTTCGTCCTCGATGATGATTGGGATCATGGCATCGTCGCTGCGCTCTAGCGGCGATGAGAGATCAATGATACCGCGATACATGCCGACAGATGAGCCATTCACATAGAATTGCACCTTCTGAACACCATCTATGTTGGTAAGAGAGTTGACAATTGAATATATTGCCACGGGCTCGCTCACTGAGTAAGCCTGATTTAGAAAACCTTCGTCAAAATTCACGTAACAAATTCCGTCTGTAACAGTAGCACTTATAACTCTGGTGGTTGGGGCAAATATGCCCTGCGCATCAGGATTGGTAGGTCCGATAATCAGCTGATCTACTACAAGCTTGGTGAGAGGAGTAGCAGAGCTGTCAGAGAATGCTATATCTCGGGTTTCGGATAAGAGAGACTGCCCATCCAATGAAGAAAAGTAGAGAGTAACGGATGTGGTCTCTATAGCATCACCGTCGTCTCCTAGGCCAATAAGGAATGAATTGGCACTCATTACACCGACGATATTTCCTCCTGCATCGAACAGAGTGCTTCCGCCTACCACAAATGAAACACTATCCACGCCTTCGATTTGAAGCATGGTGCGCACTATTGCTGAACGAATCATTATTTCAGTAGTAGCTGGAATAGAAGAGTAATCGGCATCGAAAAATAGAGTGACACATCCGGAGGTCACATCATATCCATTTACTTCCACATTGGTTGGAATGGTGCGCTTGTAGTCATTAAAAGTAGACTCTAAGCTTAGCCTTACAAGTAACTCCTCAATCTGAGAGTGAGTGTCTGTGGCTGTGAGCTCATACTGAACAGGAACTACAGAATAGCCATCTCTTGAGAGATAGTATACGTTCACCAAGGGGCCATCTGACTTTGCGCCTTTGCCACATCCTGACATAGTCATTACTAGCATGAGTAAACATATTAAGATGGAAATAAATTTTCTGCTCTTCATATCATTCTTCACTGGTTGCTTTTTCTGTATAGTATAGAGGCAGACGGACATTAAACGTTGTGCCTTCGCCTTCTACGCTGTACGCCTTTATCTCGCCGTGGTGCATTAGAATGGCTTGCTGAGTGATGGCAAGTCCAAGACCACTTCCGCCTATTTCACGGCTGTGAGATTTATCTACGCGGTAGAAGCGCTCAAATATATGCTCGATAGAATCTGCAGGGATGCCTAAGCCGTTGTCTTCAACTCTAATGTAGCAGTACTGGTGGTCTGCGTTTAACGACACGTGAACCCAGCCGGATGGATTGTTGTATTTAATGCCATTTTCTATGAGGTTGGATATAGCCAAGGTGAATTTAACCTCGTCCATTTCGACCATTGCCGGTCTAAAGCTTTCTAATACCAACTCTACGCCTGCCTTTTCGGCAATAGGAGATAACCGCTTTAAGGTTTTCTCCACCAGTTCATTTATGTTGACGGTGCTTATGTTGAGAACACTGCCGGTTTTGTCCATCTTTACTAGGGTTAGCAGGTCGTTGATGATAACGGTTTCTCTATCAATTTCACTGGCGATGTCTTTCATGAATTCCTGATATAGCTCCACAGGCACGTTTTCCTGACCGTTGAGGGAATCAGCCAATACTTTCATGGATGTTAGCGGTGTCTTGAGCTCGTGAGATACGTTAGATACAAATTCGCTGCGGGCTTGGTCTACAGTCTGCATCTGACCTAAAAGCTTGTTGAATTTTTCTGCCAGAGCGCGTGTCTCTGAAAACGTATTTTCGGATAGAGCGTCAAGATTGTAGCCGGACTGAATATCGTCAATTTCAGCGGACATTTTCTTCATAGGATGAGTGAAAAGACCGGAAAATATGGCTCCTAATACTATTGCAATTAGAGCAGTGGCTCCAAATGCAAACCATAATGCCCATGAAAGTCTCTCGCCTACGAGCAGCATATCTGTCATTTCTACGCTAAATATGAGTATTCCAAGGACTTCATCAGTGGCGTTTAACTGAATTGGTACAACTATTTCCAGAAGGCCATCAGAGGCTACTCTAGTTATTGGAGTGAGAGTGGATAGACATTTTGTGGCATCAGAACTCACAAGGTATTTGCCTACAGCTCGGTCGTTGGTATCTTTTACTATTCTAAAGGAGCTGTCGGCCAGAATGACACGTCCACCACTCATGCTTGCCAGAAACTGCAATTGACCATCGACAGAGCCGGAATCCTGTTTCTGATTAAGATAGCCCGAAGATGCAATGCGGCTGGCTAGCATTTGTCCTTGATTTAAATAGGTGGATTTGACAGTGGCTGTCTCGCGATAGTTGTAGAAGGCAGGGATTCCTATTGCTAGAGAGACTACTGGGAAAATTGCAACAAAAAATATAACCACAGCAATGCGAATGCGTAGGCTTTTTATCCAGTATAGAAATCTAGCGAGTGGAGTATCCATGATTACTGCTGATAATAGTATCCAGAGCCCCACCTTGTATGAATATACTGTGGGTTGCCCGGATCAGTCTCGATTTTTTCACGCAGCCTTCGGATGTGGACATCTACGGTGCGGTCGTCACCTGGGTAGTCACTTCCCCAGACACTAACGAGCAGCTCAGAACGAGTGAATACTTTGCCGGGGTGCTCGGCCATGAGCACCATAAGGTCAAATTCTTTGGATGTGAGACAGATTTCCTTTTCTTCAATATAGAGACGTCTGCCATCAAGATCTATGCGCATAGAACCTTTTTCAATAACGCTTTTGCGCATGGCAGTAGTGGCAGTACTGCTGTATCTTCGCATTATGGCTTTGATACGTGCCTTCACTTCCAAAATATTAAACGGCTTAGTAATATAATCATCTGCGCCATATTCCAGGCCCAGTATTTTATCCATATCATCGGTGCGTGCAGTAAGCATGACTATAGGCACCTGAGAAAACTCACGAATGGCCTGACATACCTGCATTCCATCTAGCTTGGGGAGCATTACATCAAGCAAAATCATATCATATTGATTCTGCTTTGCGAGCGCCAACGCTTCTTCGCCGTCATATGCGCACTCAACTTCCATGCCGTCTTGCTCTAGGCTGAAGCGAATACCTTTTACTATTAATTTTTCATCATCTACGACGAGTACACGTTTCGACATAATACTTCCTCATTTGTGTGTAAATGCTTATCGCACTATAATTTTATCTTTGAATTTGGCTATGGTGCCTTCCTTGATGCCGGGAACATTACATAAATCCTCGATACAGGAAAACGCACCTTTGTCATCTCGATATGAGATTATGGCCTGAGCTTTGCTTTCTCCAATGCCTGGAAGGGTCATCAAATCAGCTTTAGATGCTAAATTAATGTCTATTAATCCGCTTGCCATAGCTTCTTCTGTGATTTTAGAGCGTTCGTATTCTTCGACAGTTGGGATACGAACCAGTTCACCGTCGGATAGGAGAGTGACCTGATTAATCTGGTCAGCTGCTGCATCTGATGTAAATCCACCGGCCATTTCGATCAGCTGATAGACTCTTGTACCTTCGGTTACCTCGTACACGCCGGGATTAACTACAGCACCGCCTATCTGTACATACATAGGAGCATCCTGCATATTATAAGTGTCGCCGGCGGTAAGATTTAGACTTGCATCGTCCACCTCAGATACCTGATCAATATAAATGCTATCATTGCCACAAGCAGTGCAAAATAGCGCGACAATAGCTATCGATAGCCATCTCAATATTCTGTTCATTTTGTCCCTCGATTCTACTTTTTTCACGTCCAAAGCAGACAAGGAACCTCTTATTGCAATACAGAGTTATTTTATCGAAAAATGAGAAATATTACAAGAAGGTTTCAAAAATGTTACAAGTATTACTCAAAAATGGATTTTTATAGAGAAAAAATAGTTCCAAAAATAAAAAATTGCACTTTTTTACTAAAAAAGTGGGATTTATTAGCGCTTTTTTATAGCGTCGTGTTGGTAAATGTGCTAAAATTTATTTTGCATTATTATGCAGAAAAGGAGACTTATATGGTAGTACTCATGGTTGGTGGCGGAAGCCCACTAATGGATGCACTAATCAGCAAGCTGAATAAGAACGGCCACAGGGTGTATTTACTGGCCGGTGCAGGGGTGAAAAAGTACAGCTATGCTAAGGTGTTTGAAAAATACAATTTTCCATATGAAAGCGAGAGTGTAGGGGAGATTCTTGAAGGAGTCAGACCAGACACGATTATTTTCACCGGAGCATACGATACCAATTTTGACTGGGACAAACCGAAGGAAGAGTCAGTTCGATATGTCGCTGGTCTTATTAACATACTTACAACGTTCTCGCTACAAAAGAGCGGACGTTTCATATATCTTTCTTCGCAGGATGTCTATGGTCGTACCTATCCTGATTCAATAAAGGAGAATGAGCCAGTATCTCCGCAGGGTATAAAGGCACTTACTATAAGCCAGGGCGAGGAGATATGTGAGGACTATCATAAGAGCCGTAACATGGACCTTACGGTATTAAGACTTGATCATTTATACGCTGTCCCCAAGAAAGAGATTAGGAATGATGATGAATGCTACAAGAAGTGCCTGTCTGCACTTCGAGACGGCAAGATTCCTGCAAATGACAGAGTTTCTTACTCCATGCTGTATTTGGATGATGCTACTGAGGCTATCTATAAAGTGGTTGCAGCCGATCAGGTGCGACATAATCTCTATCATATTTCTCCGATGGAGACAATTACAGATATGGATTTGGCTAAGATTGTCCAGAAGGAGATGGGCAGTGATGCGGTCATTCTAGATAACTCCGTTGGAGATATGCACAGACTAGTGCTCAATTCAGAGGCGTTTAAGAAGGAATTTAATTTTGAATTTATATGCAAGGCTGAGGATGTTGTCCCTAGAGTTGCAAGCCACATGAAGAGGCATAGAAGTGACTTCCTTTCGCTTGAGGACAAAGGACTTGGACTTACAGGTAAGTTAAGGCAGAACACCTTGCGTATACTGAAGGCTTTAGTACCGTTTGTTGAGACGCTGGTATTGTTCATACCATTCTTTATGCTTAACAACCGTACCACTGGAAGCCTGTATTTTAGCAATCTTGACTTCTACTTGCTGTATGTATTGCTGCTTGCTATCGTTCACGGACAGCAGCAGGCTACTTTTGCAGCGCTTCTGGCTACTGCTGGATATTGCTTCAGACAGATGTACACACGAAGTGGATTCGAAGTTTTCCTTGATTACAATACATATGTATGGATAGCGCAGCTCTTCATCTTGGGACTCGTAGTTGGATATATGCGAGACAGACTCCGAGAAATTAAGAAGGAGGATGACGAGGAAATCGAGTATTTGCACAGCCGAGTCGGTGACATAGCAGACATTAACTCATCAAACGTGCGAATGAAGCAGATGTTTGAGACTGAAATTATTAATCAGCATGATAGTTTGGGCAAGATTTATTCGATTACTTCGCGACTAGACCAATATGAGGTGGAGCAGGTGCTGTTCTATGCGGCTGAGATTCTGTCGGAGCTTGTGGATAGCAAGGATGTTGCAATCTATCAGGTGGCTAACGGAGATTACGCACGTTTGGTGTCATCTACTTCAGATGATGCTCGTCAGCTGGGCGGTTCAATAAAATACAGTGCCATGGAGGAACTGTACGAGGACATAAAGAATCAGCGCGTATACGTTAACAAGACCATGGATGATGCATATCCGCTTATGGCTAATGGAATTTATGCCGAGGACAATCTGGAGCTGATTCTCATGGTATGGAATATTCCGTGGGAGAATATGAACCTGGCTCAGGCTAACAGGCTTACGGTAGTAGGCTATCTTATTCAGAATGCGTCGCTTCGTGCGGCCAGATACCTTGAGAGCCTTAAGAGTGAGAGGTACATTGCGGGTACTCAGATACTTGATCCAAAGGCGTTCACATCACTTGTACGAGCATACCAGATGGCTGGTGAGCGAGGCTTGGCAGAGAGTATTTTGCTTGAAGTAGTCAGCGGACCTGCTAAAGATATTGCTACGTTGGGAGATGACATTTCACGTAAGCTTCGTAGGAATGATTACCTGGGATTCCTTTCAGACGATAACATTTATATTCTTCTGGCAAATACAAACAGCAACAACACCGATCCAATAATTGAGCGTTTTAAGGAAGTAGGATATACCTGCAGACTTGTGCCAAATGAAGAGGTAGTACTATGAGACGTGAGATAATTTTTCTCATAATTGTCATCATAAATGCGATTATCGCCATAGCATATCTCCTTATATCTTTGTTTATTGTATTGCCAATCAGCAAGAAAAAATACAAGGATGAATGGGAGGAAAAACAGCGCAATAAGCCGGTATCTATCGATGAGAAGAAGGAAGAGTATGTCTTCCTTAGAGATGGTGCAGCAACTTATGTAATGCGATTTATTATAATGCTTCTTTGTCCTGTAGCAGGCATCGTTTTCTTTGGAGTAGGCCATGTCCTCTATGCGATTTTCTTTCATAAGAAGGTAAGTCTTGATGATGTCGTGTTCAGTAAGGAGAGAGTAAAGACTTACATCATGGCAGATGAGGAGCGCGAGCGTAATCTGGTGCCGCTTGAGGAGGGTATTGCTATCTCCAACAAGAGGGACCTTCGTGGACTTATGATGAACGTAGTTAAGGAGGATGTATCTGAGTCCTTGGCTGCAATTACGATGGCACTTAACAGCTCTGACTCTGAGACGTCACACTATGCAGCGGCAGTATTGGTAGATGAGCTCAATGACTTCAGAGCAAACGTCCAGAAAATAATGGGTGCTATACATGAAGAAGGACCAGAGCAGACTGATTATGAGATTCTGCTTGTGGGTTATATGAATCAGATTCTGCGTCAGAGAGTGTTCTCGGATATGGAGCAGTCCAAATTTGCTCTTATTATGAGTGAGGCGATGCAGATTCTTTATGAAAAAGATAAGACAAAGATAGAAGTAGAGATGTACGAGGGAATGTGTCTTAGGCTTCTAGAGGTCAGAGAATTTGAACTAATGAGTGAGTGGTGTAATAAGCTGACAGCAGCATTCCCAGAGGAGCTGGCAGCATATACTACTAAGCTTAAGATGTATTTTACCACCAAGGAGAAGGAGCGCTTCTTGGCTACACTTAAGGATTTGCGCAACTCTAAGGTTACTGTCGATCAGGAGACACTCGAGCTTATCCGAGTATTTAGCTGATGGAAGGGAGGAACTTTAGGTGTCGATGACCACGATGCTCGTCCTTAGGGCGGCAGAAGTGTTGATTTTATATAATGTGGTTACATTGTTGCTACCATATTTGTGCTTTAGGAAAAAACTCAAGGCATACCCGTTCTCAGTGGGATTTATGGCGTGCCTTATAATGGGTAATTTCTATATCATAAATATGGTGCAGATACTTGAACTTTGCCATATATCCTATATCCCGACCCTTATTTTAGGTACATTTGCACCATGCATTTTCCTGTTCTTTAGGCGTAACAAGGGACATATTTTAGAGACTGTCACTGGTTGGTCCACAGCTACTAGCCGTTTTATCGGTGGAAAAGTAGGAGGAAGGACCATGTGGCATATAATAGGTCGCAATATTCGAGATGTAATAAAAAAGGCAATTAAAAGCCTTGGAGCATTTATAAAAAAGCACCCGGTAGATTTTTTCCTTACGCTTGCAGTGATTGCTGGTGTGCTCTACATGTATGGCTCAAATCTGACCATTACCTATGGCTATATTTCGTCAGATCTTCCGGTTCATAACTATTGGGTAAATGCGCTAGGTAAAAATAAGATATATGTGGCAGGTGTGTATCCGTTTGGATACCACATTATTCTCTACTATATACATGAGTTGTTTCACATTCCTACATATGTAGTGATACGAGTGTTTAGTCTTACTCAGACCATGATGGTACACCTTACCATGCTGGCTTTTATGAGAAGGATATTTAAGTCGCCTGTATTTCCTTATCTGGCGACATTAGCGTTTACTTTTATTAATTTAGTAAGTCCGGACGTTTACTCCAGACTTTACTCTACACTTCCACAGGAGTTTGGCCGTATTTTCATACTTCCAGCCATGTATTTCATCATTCGGTTTTTTAGATGGATGCCTGTGGAACCGAAAAAGGATGCCAGGAGGTTTCTTGATAGGAAGACCTGCCTTTGCCTTACTTTTTTTGCGCTAGGCTTCTCACTGACATTGACCTCGCATTTTTACAATACTATTGTGGCAGGAGTATTCTGCCTTGGTATTGCAGGCGGGCATCTCATAGCTTTTCTAAAGCCGAGATACTTCAGACGAATAATGCTCACAGGAATTATTTCAGTTGTGATTGCAGTTATTCCAATGGCAGTGGCAGTGGCCATGGGTACAAAGCTTGAGGGTTCGCTCATATGGGCTCTTGGCGTAATGAATGGCGGAGAGAAGAAAGCTGAGGAGACCGCAGTAAAAGAGGAAGTGGACGACGAAGGCAATATCACTTTCACTGGAACCGAGGGAAAGGTATATACCTATCAGTACAAAGATGACGATGGCAAGATTGTTGAGATTAGTACATTTGTACCAGCGGGAGTAGACCTAGACACCATACAGGTAGGGGCGACAGGCAAAACCGTAGGAGATATTGAGAGAGCCCAAAACGGACAGACAGCGCAAGGAGGCGTAGCCCAGGCTGTTAAGAATAAAAGCGAGAGCATATTAAAGCGCGTGGGAGGCATAGTAAAAGCCATCCCTCATAAAATTGAAATAATGCTTAATGGTGTTCACTATGTTACGCTCTGGTGGCTCGCAGATGGATTAGAGACTACGGTTAGAATTTTCTTATATGCACTGCCGGTGCCAATCGTGCTGGGACTTTTATTTCTTGCACTTAGGGAGCGGGAGTATGCAGAGAACCTGCTGACCATTGGATTTACTATGTGCCTGCTATTTTTGATGATGGGAGGTAAGCATTCTGAGCTTCCTTCACTTATGGATGAAAATAGATCGGCATCATATGTGTATCAGCTATTGCCATTGCTTTTTGGTATCAGTGTAGATGGCATATTTTATCTGATGCTTAAGTGGTTTAAAAATGAGATGGTAGTACCTACTGTTACCTTCATTACCACAATAATTGCATCCATGGCAGGGTGGAAGTACGGATTACTGCGTACACCATCAACAATAGGAGCAATGGAACTTAACGATGCTATGACATGTATGTTTAATGTCATGACTGAGAACAAGGACTTTACCTGGGTCATCGTTTCTGCTAACGATGAATTTCGTATGATGGAGGACTATGGCTATCATTATGAGACCATTGAGTTTCTTCTTGATATGGAAGGCTATAAGAGTAATATGCAGGTGCTCCTTGAGGTGCCTGAGGTATACTTCTTTGTAGAAAAAACTCCCGTTGGTAAGGATGAAAATGGCAATGGCTACAGGATAAGCGACGAATGGGCTAGTATGGAGCTGCCTAAGACAGTGAGTACAGGAGCTTATGTTAATGGTAGAAATCGAAATGTAGTTATGTCTCGAATGTATTATTGGGCAGAGCGTTTTATGGAGCTGTATCCAAATGAGATGGATGTGTTCTATGAGACAGACACTTTTGTGTGCTACCACATTACACAGAACATGTATAGTTTATATAATTTTGCAATAGATTACGGGTATAACGAGTAATGGTATCAAAGAGAAACTACATCATTATCGGAATAATTATGGCGGTCATCCTATTCCTTTTTCAGTTTACAGGAGTGGCCCGCACTGCGCTGTCGTCTTACGGTAGCAATCCTTATGCATCGCCTGATGTAAAAGCGCTGACTTCAGGAAAAGAGGCGTTTTCACCAGATGCAATTATCAAAAAGGGTGATGCATATGTAATATATGTGGGCAAGGATAAGGCGACTGGTGAGGTAGTAAAACAATGGGCAAAGTACACCAAACGCAAGCTTACGACTGAGAAAGCAATATCGAAGGTTAAGTTTAAAAATGGTAACCCAGACGTTGTGATTATTGATTCTGCTGTATTGGGAGTTGATGATGCAAGCTATATTGCCGATTTCGCACAGCAGGGTGTGGGGGTTGTTTTTTGTGGCTATCCAGATAATTCGCTTATGACCAGCCCAGAGCTTAGAGATATTCTTGGCATAATGCGAGTAGAAGGAGATTCGGTAAAGCTTCATGGGGCATATTTGTTTGGAGATTTGCTCCTGGGTGGAGATATTCAGTATGAGGCGCTTAAGCCGGAAGACGAAAAATACCAGGATCTAACGATGGAGGTACCCTGGGTTCATCCTGCTGCTGGTACCAAGACCTATATGAGAGGTATTCCAGAGGATGATTCAGTAAAGATGGAGGATTATCCGTCTATTATATGGAGGAATTCATACGGTAATTCATATGTGTTTGTCGTTGGCAACGATTACATGCAAAAGGCTACAGGTCTGGGCATCTTGACTGGTACTATCGCGGAGATGAATAGTTATTCACTGTATCCTATTGTAAACGCGCAGAATCTGGTATTTGCAGATTATCCATATTTGGCTTCAGAGAATGAGGAAACGATAGATAAGTACTACAGTCGTACTACTGCTGCGGTTTTTAGAGATATAGTATGGACTGGAATAGGTGCAGTACAATCCAGATCAGACTTCGGGCTGACTTGTATGCTGGCACCACAGCTTGACTATACAGACGACATAGAGCCTTCTGAGGATAATCTGTCATACTACATGAGACTGATGGAGGAGAAGGGAATAGAGACCGGTATATCAGATGGAAATGTATCTGATTTGTCTCTGTCAGATAAGCTGGATGCAGACAGAGCGTTCTGGACAGCTAATATGCCAGATTATGCTTTCTCTTCATTCTATGGAGCAGATATTACGGATGAAGAAATCCTCAAAGCACTTAATAAGCCGCTTTTAGGACAGGTACAGACTGTTGTAAAAGGGTATGATGGCAGCCCTGATATTGTGTCATATATTACAGATGATGTGACAGCGCAAAGAGCAATATCTGACGGAATAGGTTATACATACAGTGAGGACTTTCTGGTTAGAAGTATAGAAGCTGCTCTGGGGTATACCAGTATAGCAGTTGATATGGGAGCGGTGGCTTTTCCGCAGGATGAAAGCGATTTGTGGGAGAATTACTATGACGAGCTTTCTGGAAATATACTTACATTCTGGGGCAAAAAGTATAATACATTTGATGCCACAACCGCTTCTAACTGTGACTTAAAGATTCGAAACTTTTTAAACCTTGGATATAAGCATTCTTCAGAAGAGAATGTTATATCTCTGGATGTGACCAACTCAGTGGGTGATAGCTTTTTTGTCCTGAGACTTCATGATCAGCAGGTGGTCAAGGTTGAGGGAGGCTATTACAAGCCAATAGAGGACAATGTATATCTAATTAAGGTAGACGATGCTCATGCAGATATATATGTTTCATCGCCACTACCGCATTTTTATAAAAGCTGATAGTTAATAGAGTAAAGGGGTATAAATGAGAGTATGCATGGTAGCGGAGGGATGCTACCCCTACGTAGTAGGTGGTGTCTCAAGCTGGGTTCATAGCATAATAAAGTCTTTTCCTAACACAGAATTCATATTGTTGACCATTGTGGCCAATAGGTCTATGAGAGGAAAGTTTGTATATGAGCTTCCGGATAACGTAACGGAGGTGCACGAACTGTATCTTGATGATGAAGAGTGGAAGGCAGGGAAAAGTACAAAGACGTTACGCCGCAAAGAGTACATGGCCATCCGTGGTCTGATTCTTAATCGTGATGTAGATTGGGAGACTTTGTTCGAGCTTTTTCATCGCAAAAATACATCTGTAAATGACGTATTGATGAGTGAAGACTTTATGCGTGCAGCCAGAGAGTGCTATGACCTTCAGTATAATCAGCTGGTATTTTCAGATTTTCTTTGGACAATGAGATCAATCTACATGCCTCTTTTCTTCACACTGAAGATGCATGTTCCGAAGGCTGATTTGTATCACTGTGTTGCAACTGGATATGCCGGTGTACTGGGAAGTATGGCCAGATACTTTCATGGATCACGACTTTTGATTTCTGAACATGGAATTTATACCCGTGAGCGAGAGGAAGAGCTTATCAAGGCAAAGTGGGTTCAGGGTATATATAAGAACCTGTGGATTGACCAGTTCCGTAAGATGAGTCAGCTCGCATACGATAGAGCAGATCTTGTTACAAGCCTCTACGCCCATGCAAGAGAGCTCCAGATAGAGCTGGGATGTCCTGAGACGAAGACTAAGATTACACCGAACGGTGTTAATGTAGAGGGTCTTGACATTAGCAAGCTGGCGCCAAAGACAGAGGAAGACAAACAGTTCTTTAATATAGGTGCAGTACTTCGTGTATCACCGATTAAGGATGTAAAAACCATGATTCAGGCCTTTGGATACGCGAAGGAAAAAAATAAGAGATTGAAGCTGTGGATAATGGGACCTTGGAATGAGGATCAAGAGTATGCAGATGAGTGTTTTGATCTAGTTAAAACTATGGGCATACCTGACATCGAATTCACAGGAAGAATCGACATACATGATTATTTGGGAAGGATGGATGTTACCATACTTACCAGTATTTCAGAGGGACAGCCACTGACTATCTTAGAGGGCTTTGCTGCCCACGTTCCATGTATAGCCACAGATGTAGGTAACTGCTATGGACTTATATATGGCGAGGATGATGATTTTGGTCAAGCAGGTATTCTCACACATATAATGAATGTGGAGGAAATATCACTTGCTATGCTGGAGATGGCCCGTGAGGAGTCTAAGCGACTTGATATGGCAGAAGCAGGGTATAAGCGCGTAATGCACAAATATACTATTGCCGATATGAAGGAAACATATAGACAGATATATAGCGACTTTGCAAAGAGGATCTAAATATGGCCGGTGTAGGCGTAAGGTTAAATAAAATATTTGGGAAAAACACCATTGCCACTGACATACTTGGTTTTGGTTATTCTACTGTAATAACGGTAGCCCCCATGTTTGTTATCATTGGAAATATTCTGCTTATGGGTAAGCTATTGGGCTTATCAAAGCTGGAATACAGCACTAGGGAACTATTTTCATCGACAGTTCTCTATATATTCATATTTGGACTTTTGACAACAGCACCTTTCAATGCAGTTATCTCGAAGTATATGTCCGACGTAATATACGAGGAACGATATGAGGATATAAGGTCTTGTTTTTGGGCAGGCCTTTTCACCAACATGCTAGTGAGCTTATGCCTTGGAATCCCATTTGTAATTCATGAATATTTTACAGGAGGAGTCGACATACTCTACATATTCATAGGCTATTGTGGGTATATTGGCATGGTTCTTGTATTCTATACAATGACTTTCCTTTCAATTTGTAAGGAGTACGGTCGTATTGCTAGATTCTACTTCTTTGGACAGGTGCTTGCATTGGTTTTGGCATTGATGCTTGTATACTGGTTCAACTGGGAAATCACCTGGGCTATGCTGTTTTCACTTACAGTGGGATTCATGTTTACAGCATGCTTGCAGCTAGCACAGATTAAGCAATATTTCGTAGATAACAGTAATGTATACAAGCCATTTTTCGTATATTTCAGAGAATTTGCAGTAATTGCAATCTCTAACTTGCTGTATACAGCTGGACTTTATGTACATAACTTCGTATTTTGGAATACAGATATGCGCATAGTGGTGGCTAAAAGCTTTGTTTCAGCACCTACATATGACTTGGCTACCTGTATAGCAATGTTTACGAATATCTCGGCAACCATCATTCTGACTGTGCGTATGGAAATGTTTTTCCATGAGCGATATAAGAGCTATTCAGAGGCTGTAATCGGTGGAAAGGGTACTGACATAGACAATTCAAAAAGACGTATGTTCCGCCAGTTAGCCAGTGAGATTATGACACTTGTGCGCATTCAGTTTATCGTGTCCGTAGTGGTATTTCTTGCTGCTATTGTTATATTGCCGCAGTTCGGTATATCTGGTCTTGTAATGCAGATATATCCGTCACTTGCAGTTGGTTATTTTATTCTCTTTGTAATGTATTCCGCACTTATTTTCCTTTATTACTTCAAGGATAATTTGGGAGCATTGCTTACTACGGGGGTATTTTTCATAGTAACTCTGGTTGGAAGTTATTTTTCAACCAAGTTCCCTGTCATGTGGTACGGAGCAGGTGTTATAATGGGCGCATTTGCAGGATGGACTGTTGCGTATCTCAGACTTAGATTTATAGAACGTAATCTGGATAAGCACATTTTCTGTGCAGGAGAGATTTTGGGAAAGAAGAAGGGCAGAAGACCTGATGACAAAGTGTACAGCAAGTCATGGGTTAAGCCTGCAGGGGAGGAATTCCCGGAGCCGCAGAAGGCTGCTAATACCTGATGAGCATAATGAAAAAGAAGGTACTGTTTGTAATTAACACTCTGGGTACAGCTGGAGCTGAGATAGCACTTTTATCTTTGCTTAGAGCGTTAGATCCGGATGAGGTAGATGTTGATCTGTTTGTTGTCCTGGGACAAGGGGAACTAAGGTCGGAGCTGCCTGAATACGTTAACTTGCTCAACACAAACTATGATGATACTGCCATTCATAGCAAGGCTGGTCATAAGGCAACTATGAGGCTGGTAAGGAGAGCATTTTTTAGCAATGGAGCACTTTGGAAAAATTGGGGTGACATTGCCAGTTGCTTGTTCTCAATGGTTAAGGCAGGTCATATTTGGCCAGACAAGTTGTTGTGGCGTACTGTGTCAGATGGAGTACAGAGAATAGATAAGGAATATGATTTAGCGGTTGCTTTTCTTGAGGGTGCATCCACATTTTATGTGTCAGATCATGTAAAGGCGAAAAGGAAAGCCACCTTTGTACATATAGATTACACTAAAGCAGGCTATACCCGTAAAATTGATCATAACTGCTATTTGGGTTTTGACCGAGTGTTTACGGTATCTGATGAGGTCAGAGAACATTTCTTGGAGGTCTATCCGGAGCTTAGTGACAAGACCGCTGTATTCCATAATATCGTAAACAAAGACAGCTGTTGGATAAATGCCGCAAATGGCATTGGCTTTGAGGATGATTTTGACGGTATTAGAATACTTACTGTAGGTAGACTTACATACCAAAAGGGCTATGATGTGGCAATTGATGCTATGAAGCTAGTGAAAGATGCTGGTATAAAAGCTAGGTGGTATGTGGTTGGCGAGGGTGAGTTAAGGCCTGAGCTTGAGAAGCAGGCAGCTGGATACGGACTCATGAATGAGTTTGTGCTGTTAGGTGCCAAGAAAAATCCATTTGCATATTATCTACAGGCAGATATATATGTTCAGCCCTCTAGATTTGAGGGGAAGAGTATAGCTATACAGGAGGCGCAGACACTGGCATGTGCCATAGTTGCGTCGGATGTTAGTGGCAATCGAGAGCAGATAGTAAATGAGCAAGATGGATTGTTGTGTCAATACACTTCCCAAAAGCTAGCCGAGGCGATTATACGATTGGCAAAGGATGCCAGCCTTCGGGATAGATTGGCGGAGGGTGCTGGAGAGAAGGGCTTTGACGTGTCAACACAGATGCAGCTATTTTCAGAGCTTTTAGTATAGGGGTGCTTTTTTAGAAAATTTGGGGAGTTCAATTGAGAAAAAAACTTGTATCGTGCATTACCCCGGAGGGGACTGCTCACCTTAAGAATCCTGGCAGAGGGTTCTACCATATGTACAGCTTTTATGTGGAGCAAGATCCGGATACGGAGCAGCTTTCGGAAAACTTGTGGGCAGATGATGCGTTGGTACATCTTTTTTTTAATATAGGCGCATATAGAAATGTGCCACTAGATGATAAAGCTCTTAAAAATATTGACACAGTTATGACCTTTTTTGAGGAAAAGGGTTATGATCTGATTATAAGATTCGCCTATGACAGTGAAGGCAAAGGCACTGAAAGTGAGCCTCACTCCATGAGCTGGATAGCTCGTCACATGGCAGATGTAGGGCCAATAGTTAAGGCACATGCCCCGCACATATTGGTGCTTCAAGGGTTGTTTTTAGGTAGCTGGGGTGAAATGCATGGAACTCATTACGACACGCCGGCAAATCTTAAGGAACTGGCTGATACATTAAAATATGAAACTGGCGGTAGTGTGACACTAGCTGTCAGAAAACCTTGCCAGTGGCGATGCGCCTTTAGAAATAAAGGTGATGCAGGCATATATAACGATGGGATTTTTGGTAGTGATACTGACCTTGGCACTTATGCGGAGGGCGTGACGTTATCAATTAAGCCTGAGCCCACCAAGCCTTGGACAAGAGAGAGGGAACTGGCATGGCAAAATGACATGCTGGATGGAGTGCCGAACGGTGGAGAGGTATTAAAGGCCATCAATACACCAGGTGTAGGCCTTATGGAAGCATTACCGGTGCTTACGAAAATGCATCTTACTTATCTAAACGGTGCATATCAGCCGGAACAACTGTCGGTATGGAAGAGTGAAAAACCTTTAGCAGGTATATGGCGCGATGCGGATGGGTTAAAATATATTGGCGAGCATCTGGGCTATAGAATAGTTGTAAGAGACGTCAAGCTGACTAGGTATGACGGCATCACATTGACACTGGAAAATGTTGGATTTGCATCTCCGGTCTTTGAAATCGAGATGGCACTTATTTTTAAGACTAATGATGGTGAGTACGCATGCGGATTAAAAAATGTGCCAAAGCTATCGCCGGGTACCATTAAGGTTGAGATACTTGAGGATGAAGCACGAAAGCTTAGAATGGATAAGCCAGGTTATTTATACCTTAGTATAGTTAGAAAAAAAGACTTGTCACCTATATATGTTGCTAACGAGGGAGCAGGTCAGAGAGTATTAATAGGAGAGATAAAGAAATAATGGAATGTAAGCTTGCAAAGAGGATGGAGACATTCGAGGAAGGGGTATTCAATACTCTAGATGACAAGAAAAATGAACTTCTTGCAGCGGGCAGAACCGTATACAATCTATCAATAGGAACGCCGGATTTTAAGCCGGAGCAGCATGTGATGGATGCAGTGACTCAAGCGGCATCTGTACCTGAGAATTACAAATATTCTATGGTCAATTTGCCAGAGCTAACGCAGGCGGTGCAGGACTGGTATAAGCGAAGATACAATGTGGAGCTGTTACCGGATGAGATAATGTCAGTCAATGGATCGCAGGAGGGCTTTGCCCACGTGGCACTGCCGTATTTGGACTATGGTGACGTGATTTTATGTCCAAACCCCGGATACCCAATATTTGAGATAGGACCATGGCTATGTGGGGCTAAAATCGTATATTATGATTTGCTTCCGGAAAATAATTATCTTCCAGATTTAGATGCGATTCCAAAAGATGTGAGGGCGGCGGCCAAGGCAATGGTGGTGTCTTATCCGGCTAATCCCATAGGCCGTACAGCGCCACGAAGCTTTTATGAGACTTTGGTCGAATTCGCTAAGGAAAATGATATAATCATCATACATGATAATGCCTATTCAGATATTATTTATGACGGAAGAGAAGGCATATCTTTTCTGTCAATTCCAGGGGCAAAGGATGTTGGTATTGAATTTAATTCGCTGTCTAAGACATATAATTTGACAGGTGCAAGAATTTCATTTGTGCTTGGTAACAGCAGGCTTATAGCGGCATTCAGAAAAGTGCGCTCCCAGATTGATTATGGAATCTTCCTTCCTGTACAATATGGTGCCATAGCAGCGTTGAATGGTCCTCAAGACGGAGTGGAGAAGCGCCGCAAGGAATATGAGAGACGAAGGGATGCGCTGTGTCAGGGATTTAGAAGAATCGGATGGGATGTACCAGATTCAGAGGGAAGCATGTTCGTATGGGCGAAGGTGCCAGAAGGACACGGAACAAGCTTTGAGTTTGTCATGGAACTAATGGACAAGGCAGGTGTAGTGTGTACGCCGGGTTCAGCCTTTGGACCATTAGGTGAGGGATATGTAAGATTTGCGCTGGTACAGCCAGCTGAGACAATAATGGAAATGATAGCAGCTATAGATGACAGTGGATTGTTGAAATAGGAGCTAAAATGAAGCAGATTACACTTGGAAAGACTGGTATAGTAACACCACAAAATGCATTTGGAGCACTTCCGGTGCAGAGAGCAGATTTGGATACTGCTGTTAAAATTCTTCGCAGAGCGTATGAAGGCGGTATGACCTTCTTTGATACAGCAAGAGCTTATAGCGATAGCGAGGAAAAATTGGGAGCTGCCTTTGATGGTATGCGCGACAAGATATTTATCGCTACTAAGACCGGAGCTACTACGCCGGAAGTATTTTGGGAGCACCTTGAGACGTCGCTTAAGAATCTCAGAACTGACTATGTGGATTTGTACCAGTTCCATTGCGTTAATCAGGTATATGCGCCAGGCGATGGAACCGGAATGTATGAGTGCATGTTAAAAGCTAAGGAAGAGGGAAAGATACGACATATAGGTATCACTGCACACAAGCTTCAGATTGCATTTGATATTATTGATTCAGGATTATATGAGACACTGCAGTTTCCATTTAGTTATCTGTCTACAGACAAGGAGATTGAATTAGTTAGACGCTGTAAGGAAGCGAATATGGGATTTATAGCTATGAAAGGATTGGCTGGAGGTCTCATTCATCGCTCGGACGCAGCAATGGCATATATGACCATGTACGATAATGTGCTTCCGATTTGGGGTGTGCAAAAGCCCGATGAGTTGGAAGAGTGGCTGTCATATATGGATAATACTCCTTCAATGAATGATGAGATAAGAGAGTACATAGAAAATGAAAAGAAGGAGCTGTCAGGAGAGTTCTGCAGAGGTTGTGGATACTGTATGCCTTGCCCTGCGGGGATAAAGATAAATAATTGTGCAAGAATGTCATTGATGCTAAGAAGAGCTCCGTCTGCTGGCTGGTTATCAGCAGACAATCAAGCGGAGATGAAGAAGATAGAGGGGTGCTTGCACTGTAACAAATGCATGTCTAAGTGTCCATATGAGCTGAATACACCACAGCTTTTGCAGAAAAACTATGAGGACTATAAAAAAGTACTCGCTGGAGAGGAAAGCGTAGCATACACACTATGAGATTATCAAATGCCGACAACTTCATAATTCGTGAGCTGGCTGGCAGATTCTATTTGGTGAACGTAGCTAGGCGTGGTGAATATAGGTCACCACTGATTTTGAATGAAATTGGTGCGGACATAATGCTTCCGCTGATAAATGGAGGAGACGACCAAGACAGTGTGAGGTACATCGCATCGGAGTACGGCATAGACATCTCGCTCGCAAGGGCAGATGTGACGTCATTTCTAGATAAAATGAAGGCGTCTGGATTGGAGCTGATACCATGAGTGTGACTATTAGCGCTGACAGACAGCTATTTTTTGAATATGTAAAAAAAGCTATTGCAGGTGATAGGCAGGGGATGGATGCTACACTTACGGAGCAGGAGTACAGGGATATCTATGAAAGAGCTCATGCCCATGATGTAAAGTCATTTGCTTATGATGTACTGAGCAATTCTAAGAATGTGCCGGAGTACATTATTGACGAGGCAAGCTATGCTGCAGCTAAGTCGATTGAGCAGACCTATCGCATTTGGTTCATGACGCGTGAACTTGTTGAAGAGTTTAAGGCCAATGGAATAGATGCAGTGGTGCTAAAAGGGCCGACTGTGGCGGCGCTGTATCCTGTACCAGAATACAGAGGATCACTTGACATTGATATATATATTAATGACAGCAAGCAATTTGCTGCAGCCTGCAAGATTCTCTTAGATAAAGGCTATCCGGAATCTAGTCCCAAGGCACATCATAGAGCATTTATGATGCCTGGCAATACTGAAATTGAGATACATAATCTCATTACAGAACCTTTTGTAAAAGATGATATAAATAAAAAGATAGTTGATATAGCCAGGACTGAATTTGTCGATAGGACAATGAGCCAGATAATACCAGGCTTTGAATTGTCAAGTTTTTCCCCGGCTATGCAGGGTCTCCACCTTATATTACATATGCTGCAACATTTGGTGGGCTATGGATTTGGGATAAGACTTTTGGCTGACTGGGCATGCTATCTTAATGCTACAAAGGACAGAAAGTCACGAAATAAGTGTCTGGAATATGTTAATGAATTAGGACTCGGAGTGTTTACTTCACTGGTAACCAAAGTGTGTGTAGACTATTTGGGATTAGAGCGTAATAAAGGGTCTGATTTTATTACCAGTGATATTTCAGATAGTCTAATGGAGAGATTCCTTAACGAAATATTTGATTCGAAGGATCCTAGTAAAGCGGATGGACGCATGGTGGCAGCTGAGGGCAGAAGTAAAGTGCTTCTTATTAAAGAATTTCACCATCAGATGAAGTGTAATTATCCAAGGGCGTCAAAAGCAGTGATTACATGGCCGGTGCTGTGGGTTATGACATTTGCCGTATTTTTAAGGAATAATAAAAAGGTGCGTCACGTGAAAACCTTAGCAGTTTTGCGAAGCGCTAGCGATAGGTCTAATGTTTTTGCAGAGATGGAACTTTTCGAAAGATAATAGGTTTGTACTGGCGATGCTTTTATGTTAAAATTAGCATCGCTTTTGCGTAGTAAAGAATAAAAGAATTGTTCGTACCTAGGAGGAAAAGATGACGAAGAGAATAATTGCAGCTGCAATGGCAGCGCTTATGCTTGTAGGATTGACAGCATGCGGTGGCAGCTCAACATCGGACAAGGATTATGTAGTAAAAAATGGCAAGCTTGTAGTAGGAGTTACAGACTTCGCACCAATGGACTACAAGGATGACGCCGGAAATTGGATTGGCTTTGATGCAGATATGGCTAAGCTCTTTGCACAGAATCTTGGTGTAGATGTTGAAATCGTAGAGATTGATTGGGACAATAAAGTACTTGAACTTGATTCAAAGGCAATTGATTGCGTATGGAATGGTATGACCCTTACATCGGAGGTTACCTCTGCTATGAATTGTTCAAAGGCATATTGCAATAATGCACAGATTGTGATTGTGCCCAAGGCGGTTGCTGATCAGTATCAGTCAATCGATTCGCTTCAGGGACTTATATTTGCGGTTGAGGCAGGATCTGCAGGCGAGGAAGAAGTTGCAGCGTTAGGACTTGACTATGTACCAGTTAAGGCTCAGGCTGATGCCCTTATGGAAGTAGCAGCTGGTACTTCAGATGCAGCCGTAATCGATGCACTTATGGCAAGTGCCATGGTAGGAGATGGAACTGGTTATTCAGAGCTTACCTACACAATTGGACTTAACAGCGAGGAGTACGGCGTTGGCTTCAGAAAGAACTCTGACCTAGCAGATGAGCTCAATGCATTTCTTAAGAAGTGCTATGATGATGGCACACTTATGCAGGTGGCAGAAGAGTATGGCGTAAACGCATCAATTATTGCGCAGTAATTACTAAATATAGGACTAGAGAATGTCAACACTAATGGATCAGATGCCGATAGTATTTCGGTCACTTAATATAGGATTTCTGCAAACACTTAAGTTGTTTGTAGTGACTCTGCTTGGGGCGCTACCACTTGGTCTGGTTATTGCGTTCGGATCAATGTCACGCATTTCTCCACTTAGAGCAGTGGTGAGATTTATCGTGTGGGTAGTAAGAGGTACACCTCTTATGATTCAATTACTTATTATTTACTATTTTCCCGGACTTGTGATGCATAATAATGTCTGGGGTAGCGGTGAAGGCGGACGATTTATGGCGTCCGCCATCGCCTTTATTGTGAATTATGCATGCTATTTCTCTGAGATATACAGAGGAGGTATAATAAGCATTCCGGTAGGCCAGAAAGAAGCTGGAATGGTCCTTGGTATGACAAAAGGACAGATTTTCTTCAAGATTACATTACTTCAGATGGTTAAGCGTATAGTACCGCCTATCTCAAATGAGGTAATTACCTTAGTTAAGGATACTTCACTTGCAAGAATTATTGCTTTGCAAGAGATTATTTGGGCAGGCCAGGCTTTCCTTAAGGGCTCACAGGGGATATCTGGAGCTATCTGGCCCCTGTTTTTCACTGCGGTATATTACCTGGCATTCACAGGAATACTTACCGTATTTTTGAGTAAATTAGAGAACAAGTTAGATTACTTCAGGTGACGATATGGCAATATTAGAATGCAATAATATAGAGAAACATTTCGGCACCACGAAGGTGCTAAGTGATATATCCTTCTCACTGGAGAAGGGCGAGTCTTTGGCAATCATAGGTTCCTCAGGCTCTGGAAAAACTACATTACTTCGATGTCTTAACTTCCTTGAGACTCCGAGCGGAGGTTCTATCAAGGTGGGGGATGAAGTGATATTTGATGCGAATGATCCATCATCATTTAGTGATAAGGAGATTCGCAGAAGAAGATTACATTTTGGAATGGTGTTTCAGTCGTTTAATTTATTTCCGCAGTATACGGCTATGAAGAATGTGATGCTGGCGCAGGAGTTATTAGCAAGAGAACGACCGGATTACAAAGAAAATAGAAAAATGATAGAGGCTGAAATAGAAGCTAATTCAGCGGAGCTTCTGGTGGCTATGGGGCTTGAGGAGAGGATGAACCATTATCCGCATCAGCTCTCAGGCGGTCAGCAGCAGCGTGTTGCCATAGCAAGGGCACTTGCACTTCGTCCTGATATATTATGCTTTGATGAGCCGACCTCAGCATTAGACCCTGAGCTGACAGGCGAGGTACTAAAGGTTATCAGGGGATTAGCTGAGAAGAAGACGACGATGATAATAGTAACCCATGAGATGGCATTTGCCAGAGATGTGGCAGATCAGGTTATGTTCATGGATCAGGGCGTGATAGTGGAAAAGGGAGATGCGCGTCAGGTTATAGATAATCCACAGGCAGAACGCACCATACAGTTCTTAAAGCATTATAAGGAAGGAAACTAACATGAGAATATATAATACTCTTACCAAAACAAAACAGGATTTTAAGCCTATTGAGCCAGGAAAGGTGCGCATGTATGTGTGCGGTCCAACCGTATATAATCTTATACATATAGGTAACGCAAGGCCTATGATAGTGTTTGATACTGTGCGCAGATATTTTGAGTACAAAGGATATGAGGTAAACTATGTATCCAACTTCACTGATGTTGATGACAAGATAATTAAGGCGGCGATAGAGGAGGGCGTTGATTCTTCAGTTATTTCAGAGAGATATATTGAAGAATGCAAGAAAGATATGCAGGGGATGAACGTTAAGCCTGCAACTACCCATCCAAAGGCAACTGAAGAAATCGACGGAATGATTGAAATGGTCAGCACCCTTATTGAGAAGGGACATGCTTATGTTGCAGCAGACGGAACAGTATACTTTAAAACAAGGAGCTTTAAGGATTACGGAAAGCTTTCGCACAAGAATATCGATGAGCTTGAGGGCGGTCACAGAGCTGAGGCCCATGCACTTAAGGTATCAGGAGAGGATCAGAAGCAGGATCCGCTTGATTTTGTATTATGGAAGCCTAAAAAAGATGGAGAGCCTTACTGGGAGTCTCCGTGGTGCCAGGGACGCCCGGGCTGGCACATTGAGTGCTCGGTTATGAGTAAGAAGTATTTGGGTACATCAATTGATATTCATGCTGGTGGTGAGGATCTTGTGTTCCCGCATCATGAGAACGAGATTGCACAGTCAGAGGCATGCAATGGTACGGAGTTTTCAAAGTACTGGATGCATAATGCGTTCCTTAATATTGACAATAGAAAAATGTCAAAGTCTTTGGGCAATTTTTTCACTGTAAGAGATATTTCAGAAAGATATGATCTTCAGGTGCTTAGGTTCCTAATGCTTAGCGCACATTACAGAACACCGCTTAATTTTTCAGATACCCTTATGGAGTCAGCTAAGGCAGGCTTAGATAGAATTCTTACAGCTGTTTACAATCTCCAAGACAAGTCATCTAACGGTGTGGATGGCGATATGTCTGCTGTGGAGTTAGAAAATGTAAAGTTGGTAGATGATTATGTTGCGAAGTTTGAGGCTGCAATGGATGATGACTTTAACACAGCGGATGCTATTTCTGCAGTGTTTGAGTTCGCTCGCTTTGCAAATCAGACAGCAGTAGATGGCACTTCAAAGTCATATGCAGCTAAGTTGCTTGACACAGCGACTTGCCTTTGCGATATTCTTGGCATTATTACCGAGAAGAAGGAGGATACTCTTGAGCCTGAGCTTATGGCGCTTATCGAAGAGAGAACAGCTGCCAAGAAAAACAAGGATTTTGCAAGAGCAGATGAGATTCGTGACATTCTTCTTGAGAAAGGAATCGAGATAAAGGATACAAGAGAAGGAGTTAAATGGAGCAGGATTTAAACAGCTTTATTTTAAATAGTTTAGGTAATGCCAGAGGTGATATAAATACATATTCACCTCTGGCACTGGCTTTTTTGGGAGATGCAGTGCTTGAGATAATAGTGAGGACTGCTGTCTTAGCAAAAGGAAACATGCCGGCTGATACACTTCACGCCCATTCCAGCCACATAGTAAGAGCAACTAGCCAGGCCGCATTGCTAAAATCAGTTCAAGAAGATCTGACTGAGGAGGAAGCAGATATTTTCCGAAGAGGTAGAAACGCTAATCCCAGGACACATGCAAAGAATGCATCGGTCAATGATTATAGAATTGCCACAGGCTATGAAGCACTTCTGGGATGGCTATATCTTAAGGGACAAGATGCGAGAGCGCTTGAGCTTGTTAGGCTGGGGATGGAACGTACTGGCCTTGAATTTTAATTTGGAGAACATATGGAAGAAATGATACAAAGCACCCTCATAGAGGGCAGAAATGCCATTATTGAAGCATTTAGATCAGGAAAGACCATAGATAAATTGTATATTTTAGATGGCTGTAAGGATGGACCAATACAGACTATTTTGCGAGAGGCAAAAAAGACGGATTGTCGTATTGATTTTGTAAAAAAAGAGAGACTTGATCAGCTATCTGAGACTGGCCATCACCAAGGCGTAGTTGCGATGGCTGCAGCTTATGCCTATGCTGAGGTGGAGGATATTCTTGAAAAGGCAAGGCAGAAGGGGGAACCGCTATTCGTCTTTGTCCTGGATGGGATAGAGGATCCGCATAATCTTGGGGCAATCATACGAACAGCTAATCTGGCTGGCGCGCATGGAGTTATTATCCCTAAAAATAGAGCAGTAGGACTTACAGCCACAGTGGCACGTACTTCCGCTGGAGCCTTGAACTTTACTCCGGTTGCCAGAGTTACAAACATATCTCGCACCATAGAGGAGCTAAAGGAAACCGGTATGTGGTTTGTGTGTGCCGATATGGATGGCACCACTATGTATGACCTTGACTTAAAGGGACCGATTGGGCTCGTAATAGGCAATGAGGGCGATGGGGTGAGTGCCCTTGTGAAAAAGAATTGTGATTTTGTAGCATCAATTCCAATGAAGGGCGATATTGACTCCCTTAATGCGTCGGTTGCATGCGGTGTTTTGGCATTTGAAATAGTAAGGCAGAGACTTTCATGATTTTGGCAAATCTATCAGATGAAGAGCTAATAAGAGAATATTCAAATGGCAATGTTGACGCAATGGAGTACTTGTGTACGAAGTACAAACCGCTTGTGTTAAAGCTTTCCAAACCGCTTTTTATAATCGGTGCGGAGTCAGATGACTTGATACAGGAGGGAATGCTTGGGCTTTTTAAGGCGATACAAGATTACAAAGATGATAAGGCAGCCAGTTTTTACACGTTCGCATCTATATGTATTCAAAGACAGATGTTAAAAGCAGTAGAAGCATCCGGAAGACAAAAGAATCAGCCACTTAATTTATACGTGTCATTATCTCCGGATGAAGATGGAGAGGTAGACTCAATATTATCTCAGTCGGCCAGCGACTCTGATATTGGATTGGACCCAGAAGCACAGGTGATAGCAAAGGAAGAGATTGGCAGTAGGATTGCTAGGGTTGAAGCTCTTCTTAGCCCGATGGAAAAAGAAGTATTTAGAGCTTTTATGGCAGGAGATGATTACCATGCCATTGCAATAAAAATGAACAAGTCGGAGAAGGCTATAGACAATGCTCTGACACGGATTAGGCTTAAGGCTATTGGTTTGCATAGCCAAATGTAAGGAGAAAAAATGAAATCCTATATATGTTACCCTCAAGGTAAGGCTAAGGCACTTACAATGAGCTACGACGATGGACAGCAATTCGATAGGAGACTTGTTGATTTATTTAACAAGTACGGTATAAAGGGGACCTTTAATCTTAATAGCGTTATGATGCATCCTGGCATGGATGATAGACGTATAGATTCAGATGAAGTGGCTTCACTTTATATGGGCCATGAGGTAGCTACACATACAAGCCATCATCCTACACTGGAGAGGTGTCCGCTTGTGCAGGTAGCTAATGAAATACTGGAGGACAGGGTTGAACTGGAATCACTGGTGGGTTATCCGGTTAGGGGACACGCATATCCTAATGGCTCATACACACAGGAGATAAAGGACCTTTTCCATCAGCTTGGAATAGCATATGGACGTGTGGTTCCATCATCATACAGCTTTGAAATACCTACAGACCCGATGGAGTGGTATCCCACCTGCCATCACGCGGATCCAAGACTTATGGAGCTGGCACAGACCTTTGCTGAAGACAAGAAAAAACAATACATGAGACTCATGTATGTCTGGGGACATAGCTACGAATTTGATCGTGATGACAATTGGCACATTATAGAGGAATTTTGTGAATACATAAGTGGCAGGACTGATATCTGGTATGCTACAAACATAGAAATAATTGACTATATTAGCGCAGCTCGTCAGCTTATTTATTTTGCAGACAGTTCAAAAGTGTATAACCCAACAGCGACAACGGTATGGCTTGAGGTTAACGATTCGAAATATGTAAGCGTTGAGCCTGGAAAGATGATAGAATTGACATAGTATGATATATCTTGACAATGCTGCTACAACAAAGATGTGGCCTGAGGCTGTGGATGCAATGCTACCATATTTTATGCAGGATTATGGTAATCCATCGGCAATGTATGATTTTGCGGGGCGCTCTAAATCAGCCATTAGAATAGCCAAAAAAATAATAGGGGATGCACTTGGCGCAGACGCCGAGTGCATCTATTTTACATCTGGTGGTAGTGAGTCTGACAACTGGGCCATAAAGAGTGTAGCTTCATCATATGCAGGCAAGGGTAAGCATATAATTACATCCAAAATAGAGCATCATGCGGTATTAAATACATGTAAGTATCTTGAGCGTCATGGCTATGAAGTTACTTATCTGGATGTGGATAGTGATGGAATGATATCGCTTGACGCCCTTAAGCGTTCGATTCGGCCAGACACTATACTGATATCAGTCATGATGGCTAACAATGAAATAGGTACTATAGAGCCGATAGCGCAGATAGGCGAAATAGCCAAGGCGAATGGTATTATTTTTCATACAGATGCTGTTCAGGCGGTAGGACATCTTCCTGTAGATGTTAGGAAGATGCACATAGATATGATGTCTGCTTCAGCTCATAAGTTTGGAGGGCCTAAAGGAGTGGGCTTCCTATACATAGATAAAAGGCTTAAACTCGAACCGATAATACATGGTGGTTCCCAGGAGAGAGGACTTCGCGCTGGAACGCAGAACGTGCCAGCAATTGTAGGCATGGGAAAGGCACTAGAGATATCAGTAGCCAATATGGCTTGCGATAATCAGAAAATGAAGGAACTTAGAGATTATCTTATGAGTAGCTTAATGTCTAGAGTACCTTTTTCAAGGATAAACGGAAGCGTAGATGCAAGGCTGTCATCGAATGTTAATATGAGCTTTAAGTATATCGATGCTCAGACATTGGTCGTGATGCTTGATACCTGCGGAATATGTGTGTCTACAGGGGCAGCATGTAATGCAGCTATTAACGCACAGTCTCATGTGCTTGGAGCAATTGGACTGTCTAACGATGAAATTAAAGGTTCACTGCGAATGACACTTGGCTCAGATATAACTAAGGAAGATGTCGATTACGTTATCAATACTATTTGCAATAAGATAGAGCAGATTCGCGTTGACAATAATATCAGACTGACTACATAATGTACTTGCGAAGGGGACGCTATTGATATGAAAAAATGGCTTTTGTTAAAGTCTCAAGGCTTTAGCTACAATGCATCTGAATATTTTGTGCAAATGGTGGAGCGCACTCTTACTGAATACGGTTACGAAGTGTGGGTACGACCTTATAGTGTTCAAAATGCTTCTTTACTTAGTCGTATTACTAGAGACCATGAGTTCGAGGGGATATTAGAGTTTGGTTCAAGACTCCCACGCATCAAGAATGCAGACGGTGTACCTGTTGTTGATACCTTTAATTGTCCGTTTTATTCTGTGGTACTGGACCATCCACTTTATATGCATGAATGCCTTAGCACGCCATGCAAAAATCTCAATGTGTTTGTAATAGATGGACATCATAAGGCATACATCGAGAAGTATTATCCTCATGTGAATAAGGTAATATTTTTGCCTATTGGTACAGAGATTATCTATGATAATACTCCTCTTAAGAATCGCGAGATAGAGATATTTTTTCCGGCAACCTTCAACTCCCCGGACAAGTCGTTGGAGGCAATAAAGCTCCTTGAAAAAGAAGAAGCCCAGTTTACACTCGAATTTATAGATTTTCTAAAGCAGCACGAAGAGCTTACCATGGAAAGAGCCCTCAGATTATATCTGAGCTACCGAGGAGAGGCTGACTATGATAATGCCAGGTTTGCGGCTACAATGAATCACATGTTTATGTGTGATAGTTATATGGCAGCCTACGAGAGGGAGAGAGTTGTTACAGCTGTGATAGAGGCTGGTTTTCCAATCACACTTGTAGGGAAGGGCTGGAAAAATCTTAAACAGTCAGATTCACCGAACGTAACGATATTGGATGCAATACAGTATCCTAAGACACTTGAAATAATGAACAATTCCAAGATAGTACTTAACGTATCACCGTATTTGAAGGATGGAATACATGACAGAGTGCCGTGCGCACTTGGACGGGGCTGTGTCAGCTTGACAGATGAGACTTCTGGAATACTAAGAGAATTTGAGTCGGACAAGGAACTTTTGACTTACGATATACTTAAGCCACATTCGGCATCAGCACAGTTAGAGAAAATCTGGGGTCACTGGGATAGATTGCAGAGTATAGCAGATGAAGGCTTTGAAATAGCAGCGAAGCTGTTTTCGTGGAACCAGTCAATATCAAAGGTACTAAGCGTTTAGAGGTAGCATTACAGGTTTGCGACTTTTGAAGACTGTTATATTATTAGCCCCTATTTCAGATAATATTAGTGACAGCTTATCAAAATTAGAGCCTATAAACTCAGGCTTGTGAGCATCAGCACCGCAGGTAATATATTTACCGCCCAATTCCATGTAGCGTCGTAAGATAGACGCGGTGGGGTTGGGCGTATTTAGTCCGGCTTTGTAGCTGCCAGAATTGATTTCGATAGCTTTGTCTTTTTCTATAAGCAGTATGAGCACCTTGTCTACAAGCTCAGGGAAGAGCTCGTAGCAGTCATAGCTTAGACTCTTGTCAGGCGCATATCTAACGACATAGTCCAAGTGACCATAGCTGTCAAATCCGTCAAAGGCGTTAATATTCTCAACAATAGATTCGAAATACTCACGGAATGCATCAGTAGAAGTACGACCGGTGAAAAACTCAGGATAGTAAGGGTCTACTTTGTGGGCAACATGTGAGGAGCCAATCACAAAATCAAAGTTATAGTTTGAAGTAATTCGTTTGTGTTCTGCGCTAAGATGAGGCTGAAGACCAAGCTCAATACCATATAACAGTTCAATGTCTGAACGATATTTTTCTTTCAACGTATTCACTGTCTTAGTATAATCATCCAAATCCAGCAAAAACAAATCAGGTTCATTGGGATAATCTATGTCCAGATGATCTGTGATAGTAATAGTCTTTATTTTCTTCTCGATAGCTGCTTCTATCATGATTTCCGGTGTAACATCGCAATCACCAGAAAAAGAAGTGTGCATATGACAATCTGGTAACATATATGCCTCCAATCCGCATTCCAATAACGAGATAAGTGTAACATTTGAATATTTATTTGAAAAGGCCATTGCATTTTTAAATAATGGGTAGTACAC
This sequence comes from Lachnospiraceae bacterium, assembly GCA_045597645.1. GTDB lineage: Bacteria > Bacillota > Clostridia > Lachnospirales > Lachnospiraceae > JAKSSE01. The sequence continues at coordinate 41,486 of JAZLKM010000017.1, forward strand.
TCAAGAAAAATGTAATCGGTTTCAAGAAGGGGGTCTTGACATGGATTTGATAGAGATGAAAAATTGGAAGTTTCATCTGGGGGATATCGAAGAAGCATGGTACAAAGGATATGATGACAGCGCATGGCAGCCTGTAGTAGTGCCGCATGACTGGTCAGTTCATTTTCCATTTGAGAAGACTAATTCTAGCGGTACAGGTTATGTTACTGGTGGAGTTGGCTGGTATAGATGTAAATTCAATCTGCCAAAGGTGTATGAGGGCCGTAGCGTCAGCATTACTTTTGATGGTGTATATAAAAATAGCCAAGTCTGGGTCAACGGTTATTATCTTGGAAAAAGACCTAATGGCTATATTTCATTTTCTTATGATATATCACAGTTTGTAAGCAGTGAAACTGAGAATGTTATCTGTGTAAAAGTAACCCATACTGATCTGGCAGACAGCAGATGGTTTACCGGAAGCGGAATATACAGGAAGGTAACGCTGCGACTGGAGGATAATATTCATCCTGCAGAATACGGTATAAGATTTACCACATTAAAAGTTAATAATGGAGATGCAGAAGTATCTATCTGTCATAATATTGTAAATACTACTGACACAGATGCTGAGGTTAAGGTAACAACAGAACTTCTGGATATGTCAGACGGTAAGGTTGCCTTTTCTACTGAAGGAAATGCTACAGTTGCGGCTAATAGTACAGAAAAATGCTGTCTTGGAGGTATAGTTAAGTCTGCCAAGCTGTGGTCCGACGTATCTCCAAACAGATATATTATGCGAAGCTTCTATGAGACTGCTGAGGGCAGGAGCATCGTTGATGAGCAGTATGTAGGTATTCGTACATTTGAATTTGACGGACAGAGGGGATTTATATTAAATGGTGTGCCTACTGTGTTCAGAGGAGTCTGCGTACACCATGATGGTGGAGCATTGGGCGCAGCTATGACGAAGGAAGTATGGCAGAGACGCCTTGAGGAACTACGAAAGGCAGGCTGCAATGCAATAAGATGTAGCCATAATCCTCATATGCCGGAATTGTATGACCTGTGTGATGCAATGGGATTTTTGATGATGGACGAGGCCTTCGATGAGTGGGAAAATGCCAAGAATAAATGGTCAACTGGTCATAATGTATATCCACCACGTCATCAGGGATACTTTGAGGACTTCCCAACCTGGCATGATGCAGACCTTCGTGCCATGGTTCGCAGAGACTATAACCACCCATCAATATTCCTGTGGAGCATTGGAAATGAGATAGATTATCCAAATGATCCATATGCTCATCCTAGCTTTGACACCATGACAGGAAATAATGATGCCAATAAGCCGGCGGCAGAAAGGCAGTATGACCCAAATAAACCAAACATGGAGAGGCTTATTGTCATCGCCAAAGATTTGGTTAATATTGTTAAGCAGGAAGATAACACAAGACCTGTCACCTTAGCAGCAGCTTTTCCGGAGCTGTCATCAAAGCTAGGTCTGTCAGATTATATGGATGTAGTATCATACAATTACAAGGAGCATCTATACGACGGTGAGCATCAGCGATATCCGCAGAAGGCGTTCCTTGGTTCAGAGAACGGCCATAGCAAGGAAGCTTGGGACGCAGTAGTGCAGAAAGAGTATGTATGCGGACAGTTCCTCTGGACTGGAATAGACTACCTGGGAGAGGCACACGGCTGGCCGATACATGGTAGCTCAGCTGGATATCTCACCACGGCTGGCTTTAGGAAAAAACGTTTTTATGAGCGCTGCGAGCTTTGGGGACAAGAACAGGGCAGCTACGTGCTTACGGAAAATGCTCCAGCCAAGCTAGATGTCAGTGTGTGGGCAGAGGGTGATGCAATCACGGGTGAAGACTATGCGATTACATCTGGAAAGAATGGATATATTTTCCAGATTCTTGTGAACCTTCTGGATAAGGACGGACAGCTATGTGATGCAAGAGATGATGTGAAGGTTCAGGTGTCAGGTGCAGGAGAACTGATTTGCGTTGACAATGGAGACTTGGCTGACCTTACATCGTTTGCTGAGAACCATCGAACCACATATGAGGGACATCTGGCAATTTATGTAAGAAGATGTGCCGCTGGCCCAATCAATGTATTTATCAGTGAGGCTATTAATGGCGAGACCTGTGAGGTTGAGCTTTAATGTAAAAGGAGTAGCTAATGGAAGAGCAGACTAGTGCTAAAACTATCACAATCTATGATATTGCTCAGGAAGCAGGAGTATCAGCAGCTACAGTATCGAGAGTACTGACAAAAAGTGCCAACGTGAGTAAAGAAAAAAGGGAGCGTATCGAGGCAATCATCGCCAAGTACAATTTTACTCCTAACGCGTTAGCTAAGGGTTTGTCTGACACAAAAAGACGTGTAATAGGTGTTATAGCAGCAGATGTGCGCAACCCATACTACGCTGATACTTTTGTAGCTATTGAAGTGGCTGCCAGAGAACTGGGATATTCAGTTTTACTACTCAATTCTCTGGGTGAAACATCACTTGAAATAACTCAGCTTGAAGTACTTAGAAGCCAGCGAGTAGATGCAGTTATTCAGCTCGGTGGACGTGCAGACGATGATAATACAGACGAAGAATACGCTAAGAATGTAAAACAGGTAGTAGACGCAGGAATACCAGTTATTGTTACTGGTAAGGCTGATGGCTCGGGAGCATATCGTGTAAGTATAGATGCAAAGAAGGGCATGATTCTTTTGATGGATCATCTTCTGTCGTTGGGACACAGAAAAATTGCCCTAATAGGGGGTCGCCTTGACGTAGTATCAACCAGAGTCAAGTATGAAACCTACTGCGAGATACTTAACGACCACAACATTGCCGTAAATGATGACTATGTAGTCTTCAATAGCTATGACTATGGTGCTGGCTACAATGGTATGTCTCAGATTCTTGAACTTGAAGACCAGCCAACGGCTATTATTGCAATCAATGACTTTGCAGCTGCTGGAGTAATGCGTCTGATTATGGACAAGGGACTCTCTGTCCCTGACGACTACTCAATCGTAAGCTACGATAATACCAACATAGCAGGACTTATGATTCCTAAGCTCACCAGTATAGATTACAATTACCAAGAGTATGGTCGCACGCTTGTCAAAGTAGCTCTAGACGCATTAGACCATAAGCAAATTGACGAGCTCACTCTTGTAAGTCCTACATTGGACATTAAAGAGAGTAGCAGACAGCTCTAATAGGCACCATAATCCCTTAACCACCGAGCCATCGCCGGTGGTTTTTTTATTCCTCGCCGCCATCCTCACCACCACTAGGCCGCCCGCCACGGCATCACATAATCCTTCCATCGTGCATTCGTGTTTTCGACTAATTTCCGACCTGTTTGCAGCTGCGCTGCGCCCTCCCTCCACGGCGAGCCACCTTCGGGATTTGCGGGTGATTCATTTCGCGATGTTTTATTGCGCGCCCTCCTCCGAAACTCGATGTGGTCTTCTAGAATTCATCCACTTTTGTTGGGGCTCATTTAC
>JAZLKM010000018.1:0-2562 GCA_045597645.1 Lachnospiraceae bacterium
ATTGTCATAAGCATGACCTGCGGTATAATATGGCTCTGTCTCGCCCCAAGCAAAGTAATCACCATAGCCTTCTGGAGTGGTGGCACCAACGTTCATGGTTGCCCACTTTAGGCCACTTGGAAGGCCGAGGTCAACATATTCGTGGCCGTTATGTATGTTCTGAGCAGGTAGCCATTCATCAACAGTGCCTGTAACTGTGCTTGACACTGGAGTGCCTGTCATATTATAAAGCCTTGCAGCTGATATATTTTTAGATTCTATAGAATAGGTACATGAAGTAGAACCTGTTGACAATGTCACGGTTAGCGTTTCTGCGCTCAAATCCATTGGAGGAACCATCATGTAGAATGTGGCATTCTCTCCTGCTACACCTGTAAAGCTATTCAGCTGCATTGACAAGGATGATGCCTTAGTTTTAGAGACGAATGCAGGTTTTGTAGCAGTTAAATCATAAGTACCAGTTGTGGGAATGACAGCACTACCTGCATTCAATGTCAATGAGGTGTAGGTAGCATTGGCAGGGATTGGTAATTTCAGAACTAAGAAAGATCCCAAATGATGAAAACTGAAACTGACAGAAGCACCCCCTACAGATTCCTTCCAATCGGAATAGGTATAATCGTAAGGACCTACACTGCACTCTCTGCCATTCTGATACTGACCGAGATAGGTTACTGGAATCTTTGTCTTCATATCAGAAGATGCATAGTTTTCTCTGCTGAATGGATAATAGGCATTATAGGTCTTGCCTGCTTTCAATGCCCAGTAACCTCCGTCAAAGGCAGCTGTAGATTGTCCTACCTGTTCTACGGGAATTACAAAAGGTTCCTGATCGCCCTCACATGGGAAAATGCCAATAGCATCGCCAGATGCCCAAGTAATCTTGTAATTATTGCTTGGGTCACAATTGGTTCTTGTTTGAGACTCTGTAATGAAGTCGTCAACAGAAAACAGTACTTGACTTTTACTTCCGTTTTCTATGTTGAGTGTTTCATTATCAGCACAAGAATACATCACCAAGCTTAATAAGCAAGGTAAAATTATGTAGTGTTGTTTCATTTGCCTGATGATTTAGAGTTTATCCCTCAATCCATGGATCTGTTTCACCTGTAGGATCACTTGTAGCAATAATGTCTGCTGATTCGATCTCGACGATTACCATCTTTGGTTCAATGTAATACTTTTTCATAGTAAATATTTGCTTCCCCAGTTCCTCCGATCTCAGCTTATATAATAATGTATTGTGTGACATTTAAACGCAAAAAAGACGTGAGGAACTGTCCTTATTCATCTTATCTCAGGCTCTGGAAAAACCTCTACAGAAATGAATAACTACAATCACCCACGCCGTATATGCTTCAGACGCAATACGGCGCGGATGCCAGAAAACGGCGTGGCAACCGTATGCGAGGATACACATACAGGGGGCGTTCTTGTGGCTACATCCTTCTGTAATGAAATTTTCCAGATTTCGAGATAAAGGATGAAAGCAGGAACGCCTTCTTGCTGGTTATGGATAAGTTATGACAACCTTAGACTACTGAATAAACAGGGTAGTATCAGGTTCACTTCCGCCCATAATCCGCTGCAAATATAAAGAATAATATTATATCTTGTGCATTTTTTCAAAAAAAATCTTATGTTATTTACACATTATATATATATTTGCGATTCTTTGCTAAAAATTTCTTCAAACAATTATCAAAAAAAATCAAAGATTGAATATAATTTGGAATCCATGATTAATTCCTGAGATACCCCAGTACCATCAGATGCAGCGGATAGAAGATATAAATAAGATATTTACCCACATTGCCACGGATGAAGCCTCGTTGACCGTTATACATCATGATAGGGATGGCGGCCAGGGTGGCACACATGGCGGTTTTTCTTGACATGAAGGCGATGATGATGGGGAGACATTGGTATTCGCGCCTTTGCCTCAGTAGGTACATGGCTATAATCATGGCTACCCCTGTCGGGCCATAATTACATCTAATTAGGAAGGCTATACAAAGTGCTGCGAAGATTACCAGCGCGCTCTTGAGCCTCGTAGTATGATCAATTGCATAAAGACACACCACCCCGAGAAAGAGCGAAAACAACACATTGCTGCCATGGAAGGCGAAGACATCGCCTTGTACGTAATTATAAGGTAAGGTGGAAAGGATAGCAAACAGCAGCAGGGTAAGGGCGTAGCGAGTCACTGAGCGTGTATGCTGATAACCTTCGACAATCAGAAAGGCAAAGAGCGGAAAGGCAAGTCGGCCTATGCCAGAGGATAAACAGAAGAACGGGGTGACCTTCAGATTGCCTATGGAGAAAAGTACCCTATTTATTCCTTCATAATCAGCAAAAAGATACTTCGTGGCATGATCTATCAGCATGCTCACTACAGCAATGATCTTCAGGATACTTCCACTCAGGATTCTAATATTCATATCGCGCTGCTTTGTCTTATTTTATTATTAGGTGTAGCGCAAAGATAGCACGTTTTGCAATATGATGGTCAAAATATGATAAAAAATGACGGAGAATGTTGTTTATATTCTGGTTTTACCC